>CAZTFF010000032.1:0-59146 GCA_964612485.1 uncultured Caldilineaceae bacterium | reverse complement strand
GAAAGAACTATGCTTGAAAATTTCAGTCCTTTCATCCTTTTGCGGTTCACCAGTTCGTCAATAACTGCTTCAACAATTTCTTTTGTTTCTACCCGCATGTCTGGTTCATACATAAAGACTTCACTCAGAGAAAAACGCGTAAGCCATTCATTTTTCTGCTTCCTCGCTCCTTTCGGCCCATACCGTGACAAAGAATCTCTGAAGTATCGTCTCGCATCCTCAAGGCTGCCCCAGCCTTTTTCAACCAGCCCCATCCAGCAGGTAACAAATGCTCTCCAGAATTAAAGGTGTTCATCCTTACCGTTGCGGGGCAGCACCGGACTCCGTGTTTCACGTCACCGGCTTTCCCCTGAAGGAGGCATTTGTTTTGACAAAAATTAGCAGGCGGGCTGAATGATGAAAATTGCGCTTATTGGCGACGTTCACGCCAACCTCCCCGCTTTGGAGACTGTGCTGGCTCACATCCACCGGCAGAATGTTGATGCCATTTGGAACATTGGCGATTGGGTAGGCTACAACGCCTTTCCCAACCAGGTGATTGATCGATTGCGGGCCGAGGGCGCGGTTAGCATTGTGGGCAATTACGATCTCAAAGTTCTCAAATTCAAGAAGAAAAAGCGCAAGTGGAAACGCAAAAAACGGCCTGACAAATATCTGGCCTTCAAATGGGCCTACAAAACGCTCTCCAAAGAAAATCGAGCCTATTTACGCGCCTTACCGCAGGAGCGACGCCTGCGGGTTGAGAGGTGGCGTATTTTGCTAACCCACGGCAGCCCGGCTTCCAACAGCGAAGGGCTTACCGCAGAAACGCCCGAAACGCGCCTCCACAAGTTGGCCCAATTGGCTGCTGTCGATGTGATTATCTGCGGCCATTCTCACCGGCCCTTTGCCCGGCAGGTAGACGATGTCTGGTTCATCAATACCGGCAGCGTGGGGCGGCCCGATGATGATGATCCTCGCGCGGCCTACGCCCTGCTGGAGATCAGGCCGGATAATTTACAGGTGCAGCATTACCGGTTAGAATATGATATAAACCAGGCAGTCGAGGCCCTTCAGCAAAATAGCCTTCCCGACGCGTTTGCCCGGATGCTTCAACAAGGCCGAAATTTGGATGAGGTATCGCCTCGCCAATCAGAGTAGCAAGGTAGCAGGTCTTTGTCACCCTGCTACCTTGCTACCTTGTCACCCTGCTACCTTGCTACCTTGTCACCCTGCTACCTTACCATCAGGAGGTAAACTATGTGCAGCAACCACCAGCACGACCGGCCTGATCCTCAGGCGTTTCTGGAAAATCTGCGCCAGCCGATGCCCTGGCGGCGCAAAATCAAGTTGTTCCTGCGCAATAACTGGATTAAGATGCGCGCGGGGTCCGACTGCTGCGGCAATCACGGTGAGCCGGGCTGTTGAAAGACTCAAAAAGCAACCCCGTGAGGGTTGCCGCACAAACTCAATCCCGCTTTGGAGAGTAGCACCGATTGATGATAGAAAATCTTGCCGAACAAATCTTAGCCGGTAATAAACGGGCGATTGCGCGTTTGATTACCTGGATTGAAAACAAACAACCCGAAGCCCAGGCAGTTCTGAGCCAACTCTATCCCCATACCGGCCAGGCGCATTTGATCGGCATAACCGGCGCGCCGGGAACAGGCAAATCCAGCCTGGTGAGCCAATTGGCCCAAACCTTCCGGCAGCGCGAAAAACAGGTGGCTATTTTGGCGGTTGATCCTTCCAGTCCCTTTTCCGGCGGCGCGCTACTGGGCGACCGCATCCGCATGCGCGGCCCGGCGCAGGATTCCGGCGTATTTATCCGCAGCATGGCCAGCCGGGGCGGGGCGGGCGGCCTCACCTGGGCAGTAGACGACGCTCTCAAAGTGCTGGACGCCGCCGGCTTTGAGATCATTTTGATTGAAACGGTGGGCGCGGGCCAGAGCGAGGTGGACATTGTCAAAACCGCCCATACCGTGCTGGTGGTCGAAGCGCCGGGCCTGGGTGATGATATTCAGGCCATCAAAGCCGGTATTTTGGAAATTGCCGATATTTTTGTGGTCAACAAGGCCGACCATCCCTACGTGGAGCGTACGGTAGTGGCCTTACGCCAGATGTTGGAGATGACTCAAGCCTCCGGCGAGCGGGTGATGCACCACGGTAAGTTGATGCAGGTTGAAGCGGTGGAGGATATGGTTGACACGTCCGGCTGGAAAATCCCGCTTCTCAAAACTGTAGCCTCCCAGGGAGATGGCATCGACACGGTGGTGGAAGCCATCGGGGATCATTTTCGCTACCTCAAAACAAGCCACGAGATCAGAATCCGGAATCGTGCCCGCTTGCAAGATGAACTCTACGCCGTCCTTCAAACCGAGGTGATGCGCCGCCTGCTGGCGCAGCTTCCCCAGGAAATGCTGGCTCAAACCATTGAGGCGTTGGCGGCCAAACAGCTAACCCCCTACGAGGCCGCGCAGCATATTTTATCTTCTTTAGAGGGGTGAGACGTTTGGTTGGGGCAATCGTCTCATTCACTATTCAATTGATTAGTCCTGCGGCGCATTCAACCGCAGCAACCCCTTCAGCGCCGCATCGCGGTATGTGCCCGCTGTATCCCCATCGACCACTCGTTGATATTCCGCTTTGGCCAGGGCTGCCTGCCCGGTTGCTTCCAGATAGCGCGCCAGATGATACCGGGCGTTGATGAGATCGGGATCAAGTTCCACGGCTTTTTGCAGCGCCTCCTCGCCGCTGTCGGCAGCGCCGGACAAAAATTGCATCCAGCCCAGCGTATCGTAAACCCGCGCGTTGTTCGGGTCTGTTTCCAGGATTTCCTGGGCCAGCGGTATGCCGGCCTCGGGGATCAGATAGCCCCGCTCCGCATAAAAATTCAGCAGCAGCAGTTGGAACGGCAGTTCGTCTTCGCCGGAATGGGCGGCCACCTGCCCGGCAGCGTGATACCATAGCTCTGCCGTTGCCAGATCGCCCTGGCCAACCTTGATATGCCCCATTTCGGCATAGAGCGCGGCATTTTGTGGATCGAGGGCGATGGCTTTTTGAAAGGCTTGCTCGGCGGTGTCCAGCGCGCCCTGCCGGCGGAGGTAGAGTCCCTTGAAATACAGCGGCAGCGCTGAAGCAGGATTCAGCTTTTGAGCCTGCTCGAACAGCTCCAGGGCGGGACGTCCGCTCTGCGCTTGCGTGTGCCCCAGGAAAGCCAGGGTTTCGGCTTGGTCTTGGGGGGAAAGAGCGGCGGATTGTTTGGCGGCCAGCGAGAGCGCGCGCGCAGCCAGCGGCCAGGACTCGATCTGGGTCAGGGCGATGCCGGCGGCCATAGCCACTTCTGCCGGAGGCGAATCCTCGGCAAAGGGAACCAGCGCCGCCCACAGGTAATCGCGGTGAGCCACTAAATTGGCCGGCGCGTCATCGGGGATGGCGTGCAGGTGGGCGATCCCTTTATCCAGGTTGACCGGCGCGGTCAGCGCGGCCAGGTACCAGGCTGCGCGAGGATCAAACCTGTGTCCCTGCTGCTGCAAAAAAGCATCTTGGGCCGCCTCGAACTCGAACAGGCGCAAATAGGTGCGGCCCAGGCCGGTAAAGACCCCAACTTGAGCGGGATCGAATTGAATGGCTCGCTGCCACCATTTGCCGGCCTCGCCGAGCCGGCCCTGGTTGAGCAGGGTTTCGGCCAACCCTGCCGCCGCCGGCGCATTGACCGGCTCCCGCACCAGCGCCCGGTTGAACGCATCTTCGGCCAGCAGCCAGCGGTGCTGCCGCAGGTAAATCTGGCCGATTTTGATGAGCGGTTGGGGACTGTTGGGGTGAACTTCGGCGGCCTGCTCCAAAGTTTGCGCTGCCTCGGTGAAGCGACGCTGCTCTAATAGAGCGTGGGCTTTCGCATAGAAAGAGGTGAGCGGTTCGGGGGTCGGCGGCGCGCTGGCTGATTCACAAGCTGTCGTGCTGATAAAAGCTGTAAGCAGTAATACAAGCCGCAGCAAATAGAACCTCGATTGAAGTTTGTTGAAATTTGCCAGGCAAAATGGCAGATTGGACACTTCAGGCATCAACATAGCTTAAAAAATTATCGAACACTTTCTATAACTCTGCTGAAAAAACAAAAAAATTCAACGGAAAGCCGCCAGGTTGCTGAGACGCAGGGAAACCGGCAGCGAATGTCGCTTCTGATTATAGTTGGGTTCGATGCTGTGACCAATTTCTATGAGAATCATTATCAATCAATATTACGATGTTGCAGGGGGGTGGTTTTGGGCGGGGGCTTTCTCGCCTGTGCCGGGGAGAGCGGGTTGGTATCGGGTTTGCTTTCGCCGGCTGCCAATGCTGCGGCCTCGGCCAGCGCCCGGCTCATTTTTCCGGCGGTTTGAAAGCGGTTGTCGGGATTTTTGCGCAGAGCTTTCAGAATCACATTTTCTACGGCCTGGGACAGGTTGGGGTTGAGATCGGTGGGTTGGGGCGGTGGTTCGGTGACGTGTTTGAGCAGAACGACTACGGAGGTGTCGCCCTCAAAAAGGATGTGGCCGGTGACCATTTCAAACAAAATAGCCCCAAGCGCGTAGATGTCGCTGCGGGCATCTACCGGCTGCCCCTGGGCCTGTTCCGGCGACATATAGGCCGGCGTGCCAAACACCGCCCCGGTCATTGTATAACGGATGGCTCCCATAATACGCGCGATGCCAAAATCGGTGAGGATGATCTCTCTGTCGGGGGTGAACATGATGTTGGCCGGTTTTAAATCTCGGTGTATGATGTCCCGGTTGTGCGCGTAGTCAATGGCGCCGGTCAAAACATCAAAAATGCGAATGGTTTCATCCAGATCAAACGGCTGTTCATTGATTTTACAGCGATACAGGTCTTCTTCCAGCGTGCGGCCGTCGATGAAATCCATAACTATGTAACAGGTATCGTCCACTGTGAAAAAATCGTGAACCTGCGCAATATGGGGGTGGCGCAGGCCGGTCACCGCCGAGGCTTCTTGCCGGAAGCGTTCGGCAAAACCTTTTTCTCCGGCCAGATGGCTGTGCAGGGCTTTGATGACCACCTGGCGGTTCAGGCCGGTGTGGTAAGCCCGGTAAACGTCGGCCGTACCGCCGCGCTTTAACCGTTTGATGACGCGGTATTTGCCCAGGTATTCGCCGGCAGGGTCGCTGTCTTCGCAAAACGGCTGGAGCGCCTTGTATTTTTCTGGATTTTGCTCTTGCGTCCAGGCCAATAATGGATCGAATTGACCGGTTTGCCGGGCGTGTTCAAATATCTGGCGAATAATATCGTCTTTGCTGCTGTAGAGGGTCAATTGGTCGCAGATGGGGTTAAACTCAGGGACGTGCTGGCAGAAATCTCTTAATTGATCTTCGTTGAACCCCTGAACCAGAAGGGTATAAATCTTGCGGAGGTCGTAGCGTTTTTTCATGAATTTTCCTCCCCAAACAAAAACTGCTTCCATAGATCGGGACAGGAAGCAGTTGAGAAGCTGAACGCCAGGATCACGCGCTTTGCATCATATTTTTAAATTACAACTGCTTCACGGCGAAACATCATTTAACATTATATCATAAAATAAGCCGGCGCGGACACAGGTAGTACTAATTCCTTAAGGAATGAAGCAGAGGCTACGCCCATGGATTTTCTATCGTTTGGATCAAAATAGGGCGGCCAATTTTGATGTTGGTGCGGCGCGTGAGCAGCCACAACACCAAATCGGCAATGTCTTCCGGGTAGAGCGATTTCTCATGGTTCAGCCCCGGGGAATTTTCAGACATTTCGGTAATTACCATGCCGGGGCAGATGGTGTTAACCCGGATGCCGGCCTCCTGGTTTTCGCGTTGAATATATTCACTCAAGGCGTTGAGCGCGTGTTTAGAAACGCCATAAGCGCCGTTACCTTCGTAATGATTAAGGGCCGATTCCGAGCTGATGTTGATCAGGTCGCCCCCGCCCTGCCGGCGCATAAGGGGCAGCACGGCGCGGGTAAATAGAAATGGGCCGCGCAGGTTGACGGCCATGATTTGGTCCCAGGCCTCAATATCGTGCTGGTGAATGGGCGCGCCGCCGCCAATGCCGGCGTTGTTGATCAAAATATTGACCGCGCCAAAAGTGTCAACCGTGGTTTTGACCACGTGCGTCACCTCGTCGGCCTTTGAAACATCGGCCTGGACGGCCAGGCCGGCCCCCGGCGCGGCTTCCATCGCCTTGATCGTTTCGGCCAGCGATGTCTCTCGCCGTCCGCAAATCACCACGTTGGCCCCGGCCTCAGCCAGCGCCAGCGCCACCCCCCGGCCAATGCCGCTGCCGCCGCCGGTAACAATGGCGGTTTGATCGGTTAAATTTTTCATGATATTCCTCCTGTCATTTGAGTTGCTGTTATTATAGTGTCGATTTCAGCAAATGTACAGGGTGATGGTATACTGGCCTTTTGTTTGCGTGAAATGGACGGCGATGAAAGAGTTAGCGATTTTTCAAAAATACCGGTCGATCCTGGGGGATTGGGACGCGTTCTGCGCGATCCACGCCCGCCCCCTGCCCACGACCCTGTGGGCCAACACCTTGCGTATCGTATCGAAAGAATTGGCCGATATTTTAACGGCGGATAACATCCCCTTTGAGCCGCTACCCTGGGTCCCTGGTGGATTTAAATTGGCGTCTGATTTCAAACCGGGCCGTCATTGGGCGTTTCTGGCGGGGTTGTACCAGGTGCAGGAATCCAGCGCGATGCTGCCGGTCCTGCTGCTCGATCCCCAACCCGGCGAGCGGGTGCTGGACCTGTGCGCCGCCCCCGGCAATAAAACCGCCCAAATCGCCGTAAAAATGGCCAATCGCGGCACGGTGGTGGCCAACGATATTAATTACGGCCGGATGCGGGCCGTGCGGCAATCGCTGGAACGGCTGGGACTGGTCAATGTGACCACGATGACGGAGGATGGGGCCAACCTGCCCAATTCGGTGGGGAGTTTTGACCGGGTATTGGTCGATGTGCCTTGTTCTTGCCAGGGCACGGCCCGACGAGATACCGCCGTTGCTCGCCGGCCCGATGCTGATTTTGTCAGCCGTAAAACAGGGCTGCAAAGAGCCTTGCTGCGCCGCGCCATCGAACTCTGCCAACCGGGCGGGCGCATTGTGTACGCCACCTGTACCTATCCGCCGGAAGAAAACGAGGCCGTGGTTGATACCGTGTTACGTGAGTATAGTGAGCGGGTGCGGCTGGTTCCGGCCCGTATTTCGGGGTTTGCATCGTCCGCTGGACTGGTTGAATGGGAAGATCAATTTTTTGATCCCTCGCTGGCCCAAACGATGCGCGTCTGGCCCCAGCAGAATGATACGGGCGCTTTTTTTATCGCCGTGTTGGAAAAGAGAGGCGATGGAAAAGACGAGGGCCAAAGAGGCGGAGAAGTTGCGCCGGAAATCGATTCAAACAGCGCGTTCGTTGAAATTGTAAGCGAACGATTTGGTATTTCTGCCGAGCAATTTCAGCGCTATCATTTGTTTGAGCGGGGGCGCGGTAAGCTATATTGGGTCAATCGCGATCACCAACCGCCTGTTACCCCTCCGCCCGACGCCAGCGGCATGCTGTTGATGCGCACGCGGGTGCGGTATCCGAAATTAACCACGGCAGCAGCGATGCTGGTGGGGCGGGCGGCCACCCAAAATTATGTTGACGTGAACCATACGCAAATGCAAGCGTATATTTCGCGGCAAAATTTTGCGGTGTCGCTTGAGCAGGCTCGGCGGTGTACCGGCGTGGGCTATGTGTTGATCCGGCATCGAGGGTACGTGCTGGGCGTGGGCTTGTTCTATCCCCGCGAAACCGGCGGCGAAGTGCAGAGCATGTTTCCCAAAGGCTGGTCGCCGGTAAAGTGAATCTTTCGTCTACTTCAACACCGGCCGCAGCCAGCGGCCGGTGTAACTGTCTTCGTGGCCGGCCACCTGTTCCGGCGTGCCGGCGGCTACAATCCGCCCCCCGGCGTGGCCGCCTTCCGGGCCCACGTCAATGACCCAATCAGCGCACTTGACCACTTCCAGGTTGTGTTCGATGACCACCACGGTGTTGCCGCCGTCAACCAGCCGGCCCAGCACGGCCAGCAGCCGTTCGATGTCGGCAAAGTGCAGGCCGGTGGTCGGCTCATCCAAAATGTAGAATGTTTTGCCGGTAGAGCGGCGGCTCAACTCTTTGGACAGCTTGATTCGCTGCGCCTCGCCGCCGGAGAGGGTGGTGGCGGGCTGGCCCAGGGTCACGTAGCCCAGGCCCACATCGTGCAGGGTTTCCAGTTTTTTGCGGATAGAGGGGATGTTGGAGAAAAATTCCAACCCCTCGGCCACGGTCATATCCAGCGCGTCGGAAATGGTTTTGCCTTTGTATTTTATTTGCAGGGTTTCGCGGTTGTACCGTTTGCCGTGGCAAATTTCGCAGGGCACGTACACATCGGGCAAAAATTGCATTTCTATTTTGATGATGCCGTCGCCCTGGCAGGCCTCGCAGCGACCGCCTTTCACATTGAAGCTGAAACGCCCGGCCTTGTAACCGCGCAATTTGCTTTCCGGCAGGCTGGCGTATAGCTCGCGCAGGGGGGTGAACAGGCCGGTGTAGGTGGCGGGATTGCTGCGCGGGGTACGGCCAATGGGGCTTTGATCAATGTCGATCACTTTGTCGATAAACTCGATACCTTTGATCGCTTCGTGTTTGCCGGGCGTGGCCTTGGCCCGGTACATCAACTGGGCCAGCTTTTTGTAGAGGATTTCTATGACCAGGCTGCTTTTGCCGCTGCCGCTCACCCCGGTGACGCAAATGAGTTTGCCCAGCGGGAAGCGGGCGTCGATGTGCTTGAGGTTGTTTTCGGCAGCGCCCACCACGGTGATTTCTTTGCCGTTGCCCTCGCGCCGGTTAAGAGGTACGGGAATACATTTTTCGCCCCGCAGGTATTGGGCCGTGAGCGAATAGCCGTTGAGAAACGTCTCTCGCTCCGCCGAGGTCACGACCTCGCCGCCGTGGTCGCCCGCGCCCGGCCCCATCTCCACCAGCCAATCGGCGGCCCGCATGGTGTCTTCATCGTGTTCCACCACCAGCACCGTGTTACCCAGATCGCGGATGCCTTTGAGCGTGGCGATCAGCCGCTGGTTGTCGCGTTGGTGCAGCCCGATGCTCGGTTCATCCAAAATGTAAAGGCAGCCCATCAATTGCGAGCCAATCTGCGTGGCCAGCCGGATGCGCTGCGACTCGCCACCCGACAGGGTGGTGGCGCCCCGGCTCAAGGTCAGATACTCCAGTCCCACATCGCGCATAAATTGCAGCCGGGTCATAATTTCTTTGAGAATTTGCTCGGCAATCAGGCGCTGGCGCTCGCCCAAATCGGGCGGATTCGCGCCGTTGCTGCCGCTCAACCCCTCAAACCATGCCAGCGCATCGGTGACGGCCATATCGCTGACCTGGTGGATGCCCTGACCGGCTATCGTCACGGCCAGCGCTTCGGGCCGCAGCCGGTGGCCGCTGCACGCGGGACAGGTTTGGGTAGACATATAATTTTCAATTTCGTTGAGCGCGTAGGTGTTGTTGGCTTTACCGGCCTCTTTGTAGCGGCGCTGCAAATGAGGAATAATGCCTTCGAAGGTGGTGTTGTAGGTGCGGGTCTGACCTTCGGCATTTTTATAACTCAGCGTGATCTCCTCGCCCGGCTGGCCGCCGTACAACAGCACGTCTTTTTGTTGGCCGCTGAATTCGCCCACCGGGGTTTCCAGGGGCAGGTTGAAATGATGGGCTACGGCAATCACCAGTTGGGCGTAATATCCTTTATCGTGGCGCTGGCTTTGCCGCGCCCAGGGGCGGATAGCGCCTTGAGCCAGGGTTTTGCTGCCGTTCAACACCAGATCGGGGTTAACTTTGAGGGTGACGCCCAGGCCGTCGCAATTGGGGCAGGCCCCGTGCGGGCTGTTGAAACTGAAGGTGCGCGGCTCGATTTCCGGCAGGCTCACGCCGCAATGCACGCAGGCAAAATGCTCGCTAAAGAGGCGGTCCCACGGTTTATCGCGGTTGGTTACATCCTGAACAATCAACGCCCCGTTGCCCAGCTTGAGCGCCGTCTCCACCGAGTCGGCCAGCCGGGCGGCATCTTCATCACCGTTCCGGTCGTGGCGGATAATGAGGCGGTCGACCACGGCTTCGATGGTGTGCGATTTATACTGTTCCAGTTCAAAAATTTCGTCCAGGTCGTAGATCGCGCCGTCGATGCGCGCCCGCACAAAGCCGGCTTTGCGGATGTCTTCAAACACCGCTTTGTGCTCGCCCTTGCGCTCCTTCACCAGTGGGGCCAGGATCATAATGCGGCTGCCGTCGGGTTTGGACAGGATGGCGTCTACAATTTGCTGGGTGGTCTGCACGTTGACCTCCCGCCCGCAGATGTGGCAGTGGGGCGTACCGATGCGGGCAAAGAGCAGGCGCAGGTAATCGTAAACCTCGGTTACGGTTCCTACGGTGGAGCGGGGGTTGTGGCTCGCGCCCCGCTGGTCGATGGAGATGGCCGGGCTGAGACCCTCGATCTGGTCCACGTCCGGCTTGTCCATCTGGCCCAAAAATTGGCGGGCGTAGGCCGATAGGCTTTCCACGTAGCGCCGTTGGCCCTCGGCGTAGATGGTATCAAAGGCCAGGCTGCTTTTGCCGCTGCCGGACAACCCGGTGATGACCACCAGTTGGTCGCGGGGAATTTCCAGGGTGATATTTTTCAGGTTGTGCTGCCGCGCGCCGCGAATGATAAGATTTTTTTGCGTCATAAGTTGGCTCTGCTAGGGGACTGTCCAAGATTTTAGGACAGACCCTCTATTGGGAAGCTCTAAACAAACTGTTACTGTACCATCAAAAAGAATTCCGGTCAAAAAATATGGCCGGAACGATCTTTGCAGAGCATGATTTTTTTGGGGGATTAGCCGGCGTATCTCTGCAAAATCGCATCCACGCCGCCGCCGTAACTTTCGCCAAACAGGTTGAGATGGTTGAGCAGGTGGTAAAGGTTGTAGAGCGATTTTCGTTCCTCGTAGCCGGGGTCCAGGGGCCAGGCCGATTGGTAGGCCCGGTAAAAGGCGGCGGGGAAGCCGCCAAAAAGTTCGGTGAAGGCCAGGTCTACTTCCCGGTGGCCGTAATACACGGCGGGGTCGATCAACGCCGGTTCGCCCAAGTCCGTGACCAGCCAGTTGCCGCCCCACAAATCGCCGTGCAGCAGCGAGGCGGGGGGCTGGGCCGGCAGCCAGTTATCGAGTTGATTGATGAGTTTCTCCAGGCGTTGCTGCCGTTTCCCAGGCAGGCGGCCCCGGCGCGCGGCCAATTCCAGTTGATAGCCCAGCCGTCGTTCGCCAAAAAAGGTGGCCCAATTATCGGCGGGCGTGTTGAGTTGGGCATTGGAGCCGCAGAAATTATCGTGATCCAGGCCGTAATTTTCGGCAGTGGACCGGTGCTGGGCAGCCAGCCCCCGGCCTAAGGCTTCGGCAGCGATGGTGCTGTTCGAGCCGCGGCCCAACCATTCCATAACGATAAAGGCGGGGCAGTCGTCGGCGGGTTCAGCGTGGGCCAATACCGCCGGGATACGCAGCCGGTCTTCTTTGCTGGCGGCGTGCGCCCCGGCCAGTAATTCCAGCCCCCGGCGCTCGGCGGTGAACATGCCGGGAATGGGGGCAGAATTCCATTTAACCAGTACTTCCCGGCCATCATCCAATGCGGCGCGCGCCGCCTGGTTGATGTCGCCCCCACCCACGGGCGCGGTATTTTTTAAAGTGGAACCGATTTTTTGGCTGATGCTGTTGGCCAGCGCTGCGGGCAGTGTCATCTTAAAATCCGTACTCTTCCCGAATATGGGCCAGCAGCCCCTGGCAGCCGGCGGAAACCAACTGGTACGTGTGTTCAAAATTGCCCATGTAGTAGGGGTCGGGAACTTCCCGTTCCGGTTGGTCGGGCGCAAAATCGAGCAGCAGGTGGAGCCGCCCTGCCATCGACATGCCGCGCGCCATTGATTTGAGATCGGCCAGATTGCCCCGGTCGGCCACCAGGATATAATCGGCGTCGCGTAGATCAGTTTGGCTGACCCGCCGTGAGACCACATCACACGCTATCCCGTGATCAGCCAGCACCTGCCGCGTGCCGGGATGAGCCGGTTCGCCCACGTGATAGGAGTGGGTTCCCACGGAGTCTATATTGAAGTGGTCCGACAATCCTTCTTCTTCAACCAGATGTCGAAACACGGCCTCGGCCATGGGAGAACGGCACACATTCCCCATACAGACAAACAACACATCAATCATATTTTTCACTCCATATCCTTTCTTAACTGAATTCGACTAAGAAGCTATATCTTCTCGATATTTCGGGGGAACGACGTCTGAGCCTGTCGGAGACCGTTGGTTTCGACCAGCTCAACCAACTCTGCCCCAGATTACTGAGAAGGTACCAGCCTCTAAGAGATTATACCAGATCGCCGGTTCACACCAGCGCGCTTTCCTGCCCTGAGTCGATCACAAACACGCAGGAAGATTTTATGGACTCAGATACCTCTCGAACAAAGTCTAAGGGTAATTCACCATCCGTCAAAGAAAGGCCAAAAATATTGACGTCGGCGCGAGGCGCGGTTTGTAATGCTTCTTTGAACGAGCCGTGTAAAACATGAAATTCGGTTCGGGAGGGCAGCCGGGCCTGGTCGCTGAGACGTTCCAGGAATTTATGGAGGCGTTTTTCAGAGGCGCCGTTGGCTGTAGCGGTGATCAAATTGATTCTGCCTTCCCAATTGAGCTGTAATTGCAGGGCGATCAAAATGGCCAGGTGCCAGTTGGGGCTTTTGTCTCGCAGCCACAGGTTGACATCCTGCTGAATGCCAAACGCCATCTGAGGGTGCTGCCGCAGCAAAATAACGCCCATATGGTATTTGGCTGCCACCGCCACCAATTCTTTCATGATTTCGTCTTTTTGGGTTAGCGTCTGTTGCAGCCGTAATTTCTGGCCCAAATCTATTTCTGGAATGTCGTCAATGGTGTTTTTGCTCTCGGTACTCATGGTCAAAAACAGGGTGTTGGGCCGAAAGGAGCCGCCCCGCAGGGTTTGGATGACGGAGGTAGCTCCATGCAAAAAGCTGCGGTCTTCGATGACGGTTGAATTGACCAGGATATTTTGCTCTTTGAGGGGCGATAACAGTTCATCCAGCGCCAGTTGATTTTCATCGTTGGGGTCGTTGTCTTTGACAGTAAAGGCAAAAATACTGCCGGATGGGTAGGTGATGCTGCGGATAAAGAGCAGCGGGCCGGCCCACACCGGCGGCTCTTCGACGGGAACCAGCAGGTCCGGTTTCCATGATATTTGGTCGCGGGGAAATTTATCGGCCAGGCGGGCGGCCCGTTCGGCCAAAATAATGAACAAGCCGCCCCGGATATCGCCCCAGTCGGCGGAGAGGCCGCGCCGCGCCAGCCAGAAATACAGCACAATGATGATGAGAAAAGAGACAAAGCCAAACACCGGATTGATCAGAAACATCATAAAAATCGACGAGACCGCGCCGTAGAAAGAGACAAAGCGGGGAATTTTGAACGTGGGCCGGAAGCTGATGATCTTCATACTTTGCTGTAAAAATACCACCAGATTCAGCGTACCGTAGGTAATCAAGAAGAACATGGTGATGAGCGTGGCCAGGTAATCTAAATTGCCCAGGATCAGTGCGGCGGCAATAAACACGCCGGTAACGATAATGGCGTTGCGCGGCTCGTTGGTGGCTGTTTTGGCTTCTAATGTTTTGTAAAAGGGCATGGTTCGCTGTTCGGCCAGGGCTTGCAGCAAACGCGGCGCGCCCAGCATGCTGCCCAACGCCGAAGACAACGTGGCCCCCATAACGCCGGCCAATACCGCCGAGGCCCAGAATGCCTTATCTACCATGATCAATTGGTTGGCGCGTAACTCTTCAGGCGTGGCTACCTGGGCCAAAATATAGGCCAGCCCAACGTAAATGGCGGTTGTCACCAAAATGGCGCTGATGGTGCCCAGCGGAATGGCGCGGCGCGGATTCTTCAAATCGCCCGACATATTGGCCCCGGCCATAATGCCGGTGACTGCCGGGAAAAAGATGGCAAATACCTGCCAGAAGCTGGCATCTTCAAACTTGCCGATCAATACAAAATCCGCCGCCGGCCTGACCGGGGTGAACATGAATGATAAAATGGAAATCGCCATCAAAGTCATGATGATGTATTGCACCCGGATGGCGAGCTGGGCGCTGATGTAGGAAATGGTCAACAAAATGGCCCAGGCCACCAGCGAGACAAAAACAAAGTAGACCCTGGGTACCATCCATACCCAGGCTTCGGGCAATACAACAATCTCCAGCAGAAAGTTGTGGGGAAAGACACGTATCCAGGCTTCCGTAAACCCGATCAAATAGAGTGCCGCGGACAGCGTTTGGCCAATATACAGCGGAATGCCGATACTGCCCCCCGCCTCAAGCCCTAACGATTTGGAGATAATAGAATAGGCTCCGCCCGCGCCAATTTTGATGTTGGTGGTGATGGACGACATCGAAAGGCCGGTGCAGAGCGAGACGCTTTTAGCCAGCAGGATGATAACCACCGCGCCAATGAAACCGGCATTACCCACCACCCAGCCCAGGCGCAGGTACATAATCACGCCCAGGATGGTCAAGACATCCGGGGTAAAGACCCCGCCAAAGGCGCCAAATTTTTTGATTTTTGACCCACCATTGCCGGGCGTTAATCGCCTGAAAAGATTTTTTGCCTGTGTTGTCATTGTTGATTGCCTTGTTCAGTTGAGTTTACCGGCGCAGACAGCTTACGCGGCCCCATCAACCAGCGCCGCAGGCCGAATTTTACGGGATCGTGCCGCTTGACCATCATCACGGTACAGAGCGCGTCTTCGGCCACCCGTTGGGGGATCGAGCCAAAGAGTGATTGTTCCAGTATACGTTCCTCAGACGCGCCAATGATGATCTGGTCGCTGTCGGCGGCCTGGGAGTAGGCTGCGCCGGTCATGCTGGTAACCAGCCCGTTCAAGAAAAAGGCCAGCAGCAACCCAACCGGTCCGGCTTCCCCGGCGGCAATACCGGTGAGGCCAAAAATACCGGCGCCGATCATCGCGCCCACGCCGATCATGGTCACATCAAACAAACCTAGATCGCGGCTGAGAGAGACTTGAAATCGTTGGGATGTGGGTTTTGCCGCAGATTCTTCCATAGGGCCAGGACTCCTATTTTGAATTCAGGGCATTTTACCTCTAATTGCTCTAATTGTCATTTCTCCTGGGGGGTGTCCATCTTGCGTAGGGAAATTATTTGGGACTCACGCATGTCTTCTGAGCGTTACACTGAGTCCAACAGGTAAAAATGAGGTAAAATGAGTTATTCTGAAAGGCAAACTGGTCCTGCAACTGTTTGACCGATATCCGCATCCTCGCAAGCGATACTGGGGCCAACACGTGTGGTCGAGAGGGTACTGTGTTAGCACCGTCGGCTTGGACGAAGAGCGGATCAAAAAGTATGTTTAATGGCAGCGGGGTCGAGATGCAGATGCGACCCAAGGCAAATTGTTTGAATAGCTGAGTACCAGCGCACCTTCTAGGTGCAATAATCCAAGCCACCACCTCTGGTGGTGGTCATTGACTGCCAGAGTCGGCTAATTGCTGTAACCGGATTTTGCGGGCGGCCACAACAGCTAACTCCGACATGGCGAAAACACCATTAGCCACCAGGAGCAAAAAAATGATAATGATTTCCAGCGCTAATTCATTCAAAATTTTATCACCTTCTCGATTTTCTTTATAACTTATTTCACCCCCGTGGCCCGCAGCCATACCTTTTCAATTTCAATCAACAACAGTATGCCGATGCCCAGTCCTACACACAACAGCAGGTCTCCGGCTCTGAGCGGCGTAATTTGGAAAAATTGGTCAAGGAAAGGCACGTAGAGAACTATGAGTTGGAGTATGATCGTGATCGCTACCAGCCCCAGCAGTATCGGATTAGACCACAGCCCTAACGAAAAGATGGACACCTGTGTCGAACGGGAAGCCAGCGCCTGTCCCATCTGCATAAAGGCCAGGGCCGTAAAGATCATGGTTTGCCAGCGATTTTCGAGATCAGTTGTATTGTAGTAAAGTACTCCCACTCCCAACGCTACTCCCCCAATAACTAACCCAACCCAGATGATATGCCGAGCCAATCCACCGCTAAACAAACTTTCTTGCGGCGCGCGGGGTGGCCGTTTCATGGTATTCGGCTCGGCAGGTTCTACGCCCAATCCCAGTCCCAGCAGGCCATCGGTAAGCAAATTCAGCCATAACAACTGGAGCGGCAACAGGGCCACATTAATGCCGGCCAGCGGGGCCAACAACATCACCAGCACTTTGCCCACATTGCCCGCAATTGAAAATTTCACAAAGCGGCGGATGTTGTCGTAGATAGCGCGCCCTTCTTCCACTGCCGAAACAATGGTAGCAAAGTTGTCATCCAATAACACCATCTTAGAAGCCTCTTTGGATACGTCGGTGCCGGTAATTCCCATAGCAATGCCGATGTCGGCTTTGCGCAGCGCCGGCGAATCGTTGACACCGTCGCCGGTCATGGCCACTACTTGCCCCTGAGCCTGTAACACTTCAACAATGCGCAGTTTGTGTTCCGGGGTAACCCGCGCATAAACTGATACCTCACGCACTATTGATTCCAGTTCTTCCGGCGCCATACGGCTTAAATCCTGGCCGGTTTTAACCCGCATATTGTCCGTGATACCCAGATCGTGGGCAATGAAACGGGCTGTTAGCGGATGATCGCCGGTAATCATAAGGGGGCGAATGCCGGCTGCCTTGCAGGTGGCGACTGCCGCTTTTACCTCCGGGCGTGGTGGGTCGATCATCCCCGTTAAGCCAATGAAAATGAGATCATCCTCTACCGGCGCTGTGTCGGATTGCCAGCGCAGGGCCAACCCCAACACGCGCATCCCGTTTTGCGCCATCTGGGTATTGGCCAGGTCAATCCGCTGCTGCCACTGTTCATTCATAGGCACAGCCGTGCCGTTCAGCCAAACAGCACGGCACAACGGCAGCAGGCCATCCACCGCGCCCTTGGTAAAGGCGACAAAGGGCATCGGTGCATCCGCTAACGCCCGAAGCGCCGTAGGCAGTTGGGCCCCCTCGTCCGGCAGGCGATGAACGGTAGTCATGCGTTTGCGGTCAGCATCAAACGGCAATTCTGCTACCCGTGGCACAGTGACTGCCAGTTCGCTTTTGCGCAGGCCGGCCTGTGATGCGGCTACCAACAACGCACCTTCGGTGGGGTCACCCAGAGCTAAATAGCGTCCGGTTTGTGGGTCAGGACGAAGGGAAGCGTCGTTACATAATGCTCCGGCAGTCAGGGCCAGCCCAATTTCCGGTGGTTGGTTTTTTAGAAAATCGGGGTGGGTATCGGGCAAACGAAGTACTGTGGCGGGATGGCGTCCCGTTCCTTGTAGTTCCAAAAAATGCCCGGCTACGTCGATAACAGTAACTGTCATGCGATTCTCGGTGAGCGTGCCCGTTTTGTCGGAGCAAATAGTGGTGACAGAGCCGAGGGTTTCCACCGCCGGTAATTTACGGATAAGGGCGCGGCGACGCAGCATACGTTGGGCGCCCAACGCCAGGGTCACGGTGACCACAGCAGGCAAGCCTTCCGGAACCACGGCAACGGCTACAGATACGGCCGTCAAAAACATTTCCCGCAGCGATTCTCCACGCAACACGCCAATAACCATCACCAGCGCAGCCACAACAACGCCGCCTATAGCCAACTGCTTGCCAACCTGATCGAGACGCTGCTGAAGCGGCGTCAGGCCGGTCTCTACGGTTTGTAGCAGGGTGGCAATTTTACCCAACTCGGTATTCATACCGGTGGCGACAACCACGGCTGTACCACGCCCATAGGTAGCTACGGTACCCATGTAAGCCATGTTGCGCCGGTCACCAAGAGAAACATCTTCCTGAGGCAAGGGGTCTGAATGTTTTTCTACCGGCTCCGATTCACCTGTTAGGGCCGCTTCCTGAATGCGCAGGTTTACACTTTCCACCAGCCGCATATCGGCAGGGATGGCATTGCCCGCCTCCAGCAGCACGACATCGCCAGGCGCTAACTCTACAGCCGAAATCTCGCGTACTTCGCCGCCGCGACGGACGCGCACCGCCGGCACAGCCAGGCGTTTAAGGGCAGCCATCGCTCGTTCGGCCCGGTACTCTTGCACAAAACCCAGCAGAGCAAAAAGCACAACAATGGCCGCAATAGCAGCCGCTTCTGTGATTTTGCCCAGAAAGCCGGAAACTACGGCGGCGGCAATGAGGATAAGCACCATGTGGTTGGTGAACTGCGCCCACAATAGTTGCCAGGGGGAGATGCCGCCACGTTCTTGCAGTTCATTGGGGCCGTACCGGGTCCGGCGTTTTGCTGTCTCGGCATCATTCAAGCCATTGTTCAGGTCAACATCAAGTGCTTTGACAACATCCACTACGGTTGAAGTGTGCCAACTTATATGGACCATGCGCTATTCCTTTGCGTGGATAAATAAAGGTACAAATCAGGGTTGTTTGTTATCGCAACAGACGTTTTTCGAGTATACTGTATAAAGATTATTCTTTTTTTAACAAAGAGCAAATATCATTAGTTTCGTATTTAAGAACAATCAAGCGACAGCCTGTTTTGATCAATTGAATAATTGTCAGTTTGGCAGATGAGACGGAAGATAGGCTCTTTAATTAGAGCGGATTAGCCGAAATTTAGGCCAACACCTTATCACTCGGCAGGGTAATTTTGGTGTTGTCCTTTTTGTTTACCAGCTAAAGCAGTTGCGCTTTTTCCAAAGCGTGGCGAAACAACATATTTTGAGGAGCAAAACAATGATCGATTGGTATCAAAAAGAAATAGCCGAAGTTTTCAAAGAATTAGAGACTGATCCCAAAGGATTGAGCGACGATGAAGCTACCCGCCGCCTGGCCGAATACGGTGTAAATGAGTTGCAGGCCGAAGGCAGGATTTCACCGTGGACGATTCTATTTGAGCAGTTCAAGAACGTGCTGATAATCATTTTACTTTTGGCCACCGTGGTTTCGGCCTTTCTTGGCCACGGGGTCGAGGCCATTGCCATTTCCGTTATTGTGCTGTTTGCCGTGTTGTTGGGCTTTGTGCAAGAGTATCGCGCCGAACGAGCCATTGCCGCCCTGCGCCAAATGGCCGCGCCTACTGCCACTGTGCTGCGTCATGGCGATGAGCTTGAAATCCCGGCCCGCGATCTGGTGCCGGGGGACATCATTCTTCTGCGAGCGGGCAATAAAGTGCCTGCCGATGCTCGATTGATCGAAACGATCAACTTGCAAGTGGAAGAAGCCGCGCTTACCGGTGAGTCGGTGCCGGTGAGCAAGCACACCACCCCACTGGCCGACGACCAATTAGCCATTGGCGACCGTAAAAATATGGTCTACTCGGGCACAGTCATTACGTATGGCCGGGGCCGGGCCGTGGTGGTGGCTACCGGCATGGAGACCGAATTTGGCCGGATTACCGGGCTGCTGCAAACCGTAGAGGTTGGAAAAACACCGCTGCAAGAGAATCTGGATAGAGTGGGCAAAATCCTGGCCCAGGCGGCGTTTGGCATTGTATTGCTCATTGTTATTTTGGGCTTGTTGCGCGGCCAGCCCGCTTTAGAAATGTTCATCTTTGGCATTGCCCTGGCGGTGGCCGCCGTGCCGGAGGCGCTGCCGGCGGTCGTGACCATCTCGCTGGCCATCGGCGTGCAGCGCATGGTCAAACGCCACGCCCTGGTGCGCCGCCTGCCCATTGTGGAGACGCTGGGCAGCACCTCAACAATATGCTCAGACAAAACCGGCACATTGACCAAAGACGAGATGACGGTTCGCCAAATCTTTGTTGCCGGGCATACCTTTGAGGTGTCCGGGGCCGGTTATAACCCCCACGGTACATTTTCTCAAAACGGCTCAACCGTTACACCCCCCGCGCCGCTGCTGGAGTTGCTGCGCGGTGGCGCTCTGGCGTCAGATGCCCGGCTTGTGCAAAACGATAGCCGTTGGGATATTAAAGGCGATCCCACCGAAGGGGCGCTGGTCGTAGCGGCGGCTAAAGCGGGGTTAGACAAGGCCGATCTTGAGACCCAAATTCCCCGCGTCAACGAAATCCCCTTCACCTCTGAAACCAAACGCATGACCACGCTGCACGCCACCTCCAACGGCCCGCTGGCCTATACCAAAGGCGCTCCGGAGATCATCCTGGCCTCATGCCGACAGCAGTTGGGTGAAAATGGAGAATTGATGCTTGATGATGCAGCCCGCGAATCTATTTTGGCCGCTGCCCAACAGATGGCCGGTCAGGCTCTACGGGTATTGGCGGTGGCCTATAAGCCCACCGCCCAAATTGAAGATGCGGAATGCGATATGGTTTTCCTGGGTCTGGTGGGGATGATCGACCCGCCTCGCGTTGAAGTGGCCGATGCCATTCGAACGTGTGAACAAGCCGGTATTAAGCCGGTCATGATCACGGGGGACCACCCCCTTACGGCCCAGGCTATTGCCCGCGAGTTGGGCATCCTCAAAACCGGCCGGGTGGTGACGGGCGTAGAATTGGAAGCCATGAGCGAAACGGAATTTGAGCGTGAAGTGGAGAATATCGAAGTTTACGCCCGCGTTTCTCCGGCCCATAAATTGCGCGTGGTAACAGCCCTGCAACAAAAGCGCCACATTGTGGCCATGACCGGCGATGGGGTGAATGATGCCCCGGCCCTCAAAAAAGCCGATGTCGGGGTGGCCATGGGCATTACGGGCACCGATGTCAGCAAAGAGGCTGCCGCCATCACCCTTACCGACGACAACTTTGCCTCGATTGTAGCGGCGGTAGAAGAAGGGCGCGGTATCTTTGGCAACATCAAAAAATATTTGATGTATTTGCTTTCGTCTAACGTGGGCGAAATTGGGTTGATGGCCGGAGCGACCTTGCTGGGCCTGCCCCTGCCGTTAACGGCGGTGCAAATTCTATACGTAAACCTGGCCACCGATGGCCTGCCGGCCCTGGCCCTGGCCGTAGACCCGCCCGAAAAGGACCTGATGGACCGTAAACCGCGCGATCCGCGGACAGGCATTTTTACCCGGCCGGTGGTCATCCTGTTAATGGTGGGCGGCTTGTGGTCAACGTTGGTTAATTTAGGATTGTTTGCCTGGGCGCTCAATTCGGGCCGCAGTATTACCGAGGCCATGACCATGACCTTTGTCTCGTTGGTGCTCATTCAATTTTTCAAAGCCTACAATTTTCGTTCCGACCGCCAATCGGTGTTCAACCGGCCCTTTGCCAATAAATGGCTAAACCTGGCAGTAGGCTGGGAATTGCTGTTGCTGGCCCTGATTGTTTACCTGCCTTTCCTGCACGCGCCGTTTACCACCTACAGCCTGCCGTTGATAGATTGGGTGATTGTTGTGATTCTGGCTTTCACCGTTTCGCCGGTGTTAGAGGTGGCCAAGTGGATGGAGCGACGCGGTTGGTTTGGGCAAATGTAACAATATGCGGGCGGCATCCCTATGCCGCCCTACGGAAATTTCAGCGTACGATTATTCCTTAATTCGTACCTTCTCAATAAACTGGGGCAGCGTTGGTTGAGCTTGTCAAAACCAACGGTCTTCGACAGGCTCAGACCTCGTTCCCCCGAAATATTGAGAAGATACCTTAATTCCTTAATTTACGGTGACGGCCAGCCGGAAGGCGTCTTTCCCCCCGGTCTCATATAAGCGTTGGCCGGTTTCCGGGTTGTAGAGGCCGAGCAAGAGGTTGTAATCTCCGGGCGGGGTTTCAGGCGGAATCCAGAGGCCGTGCCGGTCGGTGATGGTCTCGCCGGGCAGCCAGGTGGAGGTGGGGCGGGTCCATAGCGCGGGCTGACCGTCGGCCTGGGCCACCATCCGGCCATCGGATGTGGTCAGATGGATGAAAATGTGGTAGTTTTTGTCGATGGATTGGCCCGCCTGCCACTGTAGTTCGATGGGAAGCGCGGCCCCGCTTTTGATCTGGCGAGGGCGCGCGATGCGGAGAAGCGTGATGGTATCGCCAAATGTTGCATCGACCGTTTCTGTGGTCAAATTTTGGGGAAAGGCAAACAGCCCCAGCCGTCGGGAGCCAAACGAATCGTTGCGGGCGCGGAAGCCGTTCGCCAGCAGAATTTGCTCGATGGCGCTGTCCTGGGGCGGCAGCCAGTTGGGCAGCCACCAGATTTGAGCATGCTGCGTCATCGTTTCCTGGAGGCGATGCGTAACATCATCCGGCAGGGGGAATCCGCCGTGGTTCAATCCCAAAACCGGCGCGCGGCCTTTGTAGCGTTCGGCAAACGCCATCGTGATGTCGGGATCGTTGAGGATGATGGCGTCGGTGGGGCGAACGCCGTGGTTCAACGCCTCGACAGCGTTTTGGAGAGATCTGTCGGGCAGGGTGTGGGTGTGGCTCAAAAGGGCGAACAGCGCTATCGTGGTGGTGAGGAGGGGGATCGAGGCGGGGCCGCGAAGATGATGATCGCCGGTAAGTTTCGAGAATCGGTACAAATAAATGCCGGTCGTCACGATGTTGACGATTAAAAGTGCCAGAAGCAGCCAATTAATTTCATTGTTCCAAGCCCAACTCATATCCGGCGATTCTGACTGAAATAAATCCCATCCTCGCAGCAGCGGCGAATAGAGGGGGTTGAAAAAGGTTTGAGGATCGAACAAGGGCAGCCCGGTTTCCATTAGATAGCCCTGGAACGGCGAAAAATCGAGCGTCACGGTCAGAAGTTGGGGAATCAGACTCAGTATAGTCAGGACCAGGTAGGCGCTGCGTAAAAAGCGTGATGATTTCGCGTAGTGAGAATTTTTATCAAAATCAACCGGGTCTGAAAACGCGCGGCCGGCAATCGGTATCAGAAAAATGACCCAAAACGGCAGGGTGGGAATCAGAAAGCGCGGCCCCCAGGCAAAGCCGCCGTGCCACATAAACCATTTGCCGTACAGCAGCAGGTGGATGAGGATGATGCTCGCGGCCAGCAGCGCTTCGGCGCGGAAAGTGCGCCAGGCCGGAACCAGGCCAAAGAAGGTCAAAATGAGAATGGGGCAGTACAAAAACAATCCTCGTCCCGGGCTGACAAGCTGCCCCAGAATACCTTGCCACCAAATGGCGCTGAAGGTTTCGTTGGGCAAATAGCCGGTGTTAAAGGGATCGCCGTAGCGGGTGATGTTGAAGGCCAGCAGGCCGCCGCCAATGAGGGCCAGCGGCAATAAAAAAGCCAGGAGCGGTGGCCAGGGGTTGGGCGCGGGGTAACGCACCCAAAACAAAATGCGGCGCGATTGGAACACGCCCAAATAATACAACAACAGCAGCCCAAAAACCGGCACAAACAGCACTTCGGCGTAGCGGGTGGCCACGTTCCAGCCCAGAAAAAGGCCGGCCAGAAAGGGGTAGTGAAGGTGGTTGACAAAATACCAGCGGAAGCGGATAGGATACTGCAGCAGCAGTGGCAGCGAATAGCTGTCTACTTCTTTTTTAACGGCTTGATCCCGCCGGGATACTCGCCGGTGATATTTTAGCAGCACATGGGCCGCCGCCAGCAGCAGCAGCCCTGAAAAAGGGTCGCTAAAGAGGGATTTGGCGTAGGCCCAGGCCAGGGTGGCCAGCCCGTACGTCAGGGTAACAATCAGGCCGGTGCGCGGCTTGTACCCCAGTTGCTGTACGTACGCCGCCAGCAGCACGCCGGTGAGGGCGGTGACGATGGCGTTAAAAAGCAGGCTCGCGCTCACTGTGCCGAACCAGGGCAGCACTAATCCCAGCCAGGTTAGCGGCAGCAACCCCAGGGGCAGGCCGATGCCTTTGCGGGAGTAAAGCAGGCCGTCCAACCCGTAGGTTCCCTGCTGCAAATCCAGCCAGTGAATTTGCTCAATATCCAGCGCGCCGCGCCGTACGATACTTTCGGCGGTGGCGAACATGGCCAGGCCATCGCTGGAATTGATACGCGGCGTGTAGGTGAGCAGGTAGACGGCCAGCAGAAATAAAAACAGAGCCAGATAACGCAGGAATTGTGAATCGTATGTTTCTTTGTGTACATTATTTGAGGGTGGCAATGGTTTTTTGAAACCTCTTTATTTTGTTTCCCTACGCCTATGTCACAGGGCTGTTCAGTTCTAAAGCTTTCGCGTTTGTCATTGCGAGGAAGCGAAGCGGACGGTCGCACTGAAAGTGCGCGCAATCTCCTGCTTGCAACGTGGGGATTGCTTCGGCAAAATACGCCTCACAATGACATAACCGCAGAACTGAACAGCCCTGGCCTATGTCATTTCTAAGAGCGTATTTCTTAAATGTCATTCTCTGAGGTCGAAGGCCGAAGAATCCCCCCTGGCGCATCCGGCAAACGGCGGTTTTGGGGGTTCTTCTTTGAATTTCCCTTCAAGGGAATTTGATTTTCCTTCAAGCAAATTTGAATCAAATGATGTTATCGCAGAGCAATATCCAGGGTGTGTAAGGTTAACAAAATATGTACCGCCTGGGTTTCGTTGTTTTCAGGCAGGGCGCGGCTGCACGCTTGTAAAATGGCGGCCAATTTTTCATCAAGATGGGCTGTGGGAAATGTGTCTAAAATCATTTTCAGGAGGGCAATCCCTTGCGTTGTATCGCCCAGGGCAAAGGATGCGGCGCATTGCTCGGTTGCGTTGATAAAGCCTGGCTCCCGGCTCCGTTTTTGCAGCCCCAAAATTGCCTGGGCGGTGGCGGTGATGGGATTAGCTCGAAGGGCGCGCCACTGCTGCATGTAGTAGCGCTCATCGCCGGCAATACGAGCCAAAGCCAGGCCAATTTCACCTCGTTTGGTTTCTGAGTCTACGTGTTGCAGTAAGTCAAATAGTTGGTCAATGGCCTCGACCGCCCGGAGTTTGCCCAGAGCGGTGGCATAAGCTACGGCCAGCGTGGGGCTGGGTTCCCGCTCTAATTTTTGTAACAGGTGAGGAATGCTGTCCCGGTCGTTGAGCATAGCCAGGGCGCGGGCGCTATTGGCTTCCAGCAGGTGGTAGCCGGAAAAGAGATAGCGGCGCAGCGGTTCGATGGCGCGTTTGTCGCCCAGCCGCCCCAAAGAGCGGGTGATCACAAAGCTCAATTCCGACGGATTTTCTTGCAGCAACTCCAGCAGGGCGTCAACCAGTTCCGAGTCGGGCTGCATGCGGCCAATGGAGTTGACGGCCTGGTAGCGCACGTTAAAACTGGGGTCGCTCAAGGCTTCAATCAATTCTTGATTACTCAACGGGCTGCGGGCATCGCCCATGCGTTCGGTGGTGACAATGCGGGTGGCTTCGTCGCCGGCAAAATTGTATTGAATCAGCGATTCCAGGGCGCGGACCATATTGCCGCGTAAAAACATACCGGTAAAACGGGTAAACGGCGTGGCGTCGTCGGGGCGAAGCTGGGAGATGGTCAAAAAACCAATTCCCACTACCAGGAATCCCAGGACGAATAAGGGGGTGTAGGAATCGAGGCTGAAAATTCCCCATGTTCCGCTCAAGTTTTTTGAAAACGTGACGATTTGCCCGGCCAGCAGCGGCCCGGCCCCGCTGGTAATGCCCCACCAGGCAAAAAAGAGGGCCATGTAGGGCGTTTTGTTATCTTCCGGGGTGGCGTTCACGTGCAGGTAGCGCGTCCAGCCGATTTGCCAGGCCAGGGTGGCTACACCGGTTGTAAAGGCAATCACCATAGCAATCGGCAGACTCAATGGGCTGTTGCGGGGCATCAAAAACCAGGCTACGGGCAGTAGCAGCATGACGGTGACGCTGGTTTGCATAATGGGTTTGCTGCCGTAGCGGTCGGCGGTCCAACCCCATAAAAAGGAGGTAAGCAGGGAGCCGGCATAGGTGCCGACACTGAGCAGGACAACATTCCCATCGCTCAGGCCCACCTCTTCTTTCATAAATAGAGGAATAAAGGAAATAATTGAGATGATGCTGACGGCGACCAGGCCAAAACCGCCCAGATAAAATAGAAAATCTTTGTCGCGGAATGCCTGCTGGATGCCCTGGAAGTTAGATTTTTCTTTATGGCGCTGAACCGTGGTTTCGGCAGGAACGTGGCTAAAAGACCAGGCCGACAGCAGCCCCATCGATACCCCAATGCCGATCAGAACCATAAAGCGGGTTAGCCCGGTGCCAATGTCGATGATGTAGCTGGCCATAGCTGTTACCAGAATACTGACTACGGTAAAAGCCATACTATTGATGGCGCCAAATTTGCTGCGGATGGCGTTGGGAATCACTTCTTTGCGCCAGGGCAGGCCGCCGGTCTCGCTGATGGCGCGCCAGATAGCAAACCAGCCGATGATCATGGCTACCCAGAAAAAGGTGGCCTGCGCCCCCCACTGGGCCTGTATCCACGGGGTCAACAGCAACAGCCCCAGGATCAGGGCGCGGGTGGCCCGAAAGAGAACAAACACACGCTTGTAGCCCATGCGGGTCACAATGGGGGCTACAAACGGCGAAATAATGCCCAAAAAAGGCACAATCGATAACATCACGCCGATTTGGGCTTCGTCCAGCCCCAATTCGTCCAGAAAGAGTAAAAAGACCGGCCCGGTGAAGGTCAGCAAGATAAAGCCCATATTCAGGGCGTCACCGGTGGCCAGCCAGGGTAATTTACGGATTTTTTCAACGTCGGTGAGGGTGGCTGTGGTCATGAATGGAATACCTTGTTTGAACCGTTGTAACGTTTAGCGAGGTAAAATGGAAGTATAGTGCGTATTGCAGTTTGGGTAAAGTTTGCGGGCTGGAAATGGCGGGGATCTATGGCACTACTTCCAGGCCCATTTGGTCAAAATGATGGTCAAAAGCAAAAACTTTACCAATATTTTTGCGATGTGGTGTTCAATTGCTGGAATCTAAAATATACAGCACTAATCGGCCTCCATCAACATCTTGAATATGGGCCAGGGGTGTATCCCCCAGCCAGGCGGCGAGGGTTTCTTCAGCGGGGGTGGTGACGGCGGCATCGGCGTCGTAAATCCACAGCACGTTGGTTTGGGCGGCGATGGAATCCAGCAGCGCCGTGGTATGGGCCTCGACGGAGTGGCCGGGGGGGGCGTAATCATCCAACATGAACAGCGTGTAGTCGTGCCGCAGGTAGGGATAGAACCAATCGTAAACCCGGTGGCTGTTGAGCAGCAGCGCGCCGGTAACGGGTTCGTTTTGCAGGCGGATGAGCGTGGCGCGGTAGGGGCTTTGTTGGAGGCGCAGGTCGAAATAGGCCCGGCTCAGTTGGATGCCTGCCGGAATCGTACCGATGAATAACAGCGCCACAAAAAGAGCCAGCCCCCAGGCGCGGACTTTGACCACGCGGGGCGTGACCCCCTGCGGCCAGATCAGCCACAGAAATTCAACCGCCAGCACCAAAAACAGAAAGGTGCGGATCAGTACGGTGGCGGCAAAGAGCCAGCGCTCGGTGGGGAACATGATGAAGTAGAAATTGGCCTCGATGATGTTGGCGATGCTGAGAATAGCGGCATAGGTGACTCCGCGCAGGTTGGGCAGCAACAGGGCGATGAAAAACAGAATCCAGCCGAGCCACTGCGGGCTGTAGCCTTTAGACCAGAGCATGAACAGGCACAGGGTGAAGCCCACAAAGGCCAGCACCGGGCGCGGCTGCTGCCAGTTGAGGGGCCGGGTGTAAAACCAGCCGTAGATCAGGCCAAACACAACGGTGACGAGCAGCCAGGGAATGCGGGTCGGCGGCGCGTCGCCGGGCATCCAACTGAGATCGCGCATATCCAGGGGAATAATGCCATAATCATAGTTGCCGTCGATGAGCGCCCATACGGTTTCCCACGGCTGGCGCGCGCCGGTAATTTGCTGCGATCCCAAAATAAGGTCGGGATTCATCAAATAAAACGGTGTGGCGATGAGGATGACGGTGATGAGGAAGATGGCAACGTAAATGACGATTCTTGGCAGGTCGAAGGGGATGATGAAATTATTAATTGTGAATGGTGAATGGTGAATGGTGAACGAAGCGTGTTTGATTATTTTGGGGTGACGATTTTTGAGGGTGAGTTCGTATTTGGTTTTGGAGAAAATTTGTACGGCCACGGGCATCAGGATGAGGGGAATGAGTTTGATCATAAAGCCGATGCCGGTGAAAAAGGCGCTGAGATAGGGTCGGTGTTTGAGCAGTAGAAAGAGGCTGAGCAGGAAGAAAAAGAGAGGATAGCTCTCGAACCAGCCGGTGAGGGTGTAGACCGGCACAAAAAAAAGGGCGTAAATCCAAACCGGGCGCAAGGTGTGGAGGCGGGAGCCGTTGTCTGTGGCGGGGTGGAGGTGGCGGGCAAAGAAGTAGAGCAGGATGAAGTTGCCGATCTCAAACAACAGAAAGAAACCGCCCAGCAGCAGCGTGAACCACAGGTTGGCAAATTCCCAGGGCGGCAGCAGCACGCTAACCTGGTAGATGGCGATCATCACCACCGGGAAAAGGGGCGGGTAGGTGGTCCACAAATTGTCGTAGGGGTAGTAGCCCTGGCGGATCAATTCGGCAAAGCCCCGATACCAGTAGAAATCGGAAAAGTCCAGCACCAGCCCGCCGGGCCGGAAGGCGGCCAGCGCCAGCAGCCGGAAGGTGGCAAACAGGATGAGCATTAATAGAAAATCAGAATGACGGCGGTAGAAGGTTTGCAGTTTTTTGAGGGAATTAGACCCATTCATAAAACTATCTTTATTGACTTTCAATCGCTTTGGGCAGAATCGGCCTTGTTTCTTCTCCGGTTTCGGTTCCGGTCAGGTTGAGCATACTGGAAAAGCCAAAAACAAAGGTGATGATTGCGCCTAAGGGCAGAAAGAGCCATAAATTGACAAAGCGCACCAGTAAAACGGTCAGGCTGGCTTGCGCTGTGGTGACATCAAATTGGGTCAGCAGCCAGGTAAGGAGTAAATCAAATTGACCCAGCCCGGCGGGAGTCAGTGGCACGGCGGTAGCCAGGTCGGCCACCATCCCGGTAAATAAACTGGCGCTGAACGAGGCGGCTGCGCCGGTACTCAACAGGCCAAAGTAAATGATGAGCGCATCGCACAACCAGATGTACAGGCTTTCCAGAATCGCTATCGCCAGGATCAGAGGATGCCGGCCCAAGGCTCGCACGCCGTGGATCAGGTTAAAACCAAAATCCAACCCTTTTTGATAAAACGACCAAATTTTGGCCGGAATCCGGCTTTGCAGTTGGCCCGGTTGCCGCAGCTGGCGTTCCAGGTTGGGAATGGCCATCAGGCCCAGTAATCCCAGACCCAACAAAATAGCCGCACCGATGATGAGCTGCACGATCTCCGGCGGCACGCGGCCTTGCAGCGCCCACACTGCGCCGGTGATGACCAGCACCAAAATGGCGAATACATCCAGCGCGCGCTCGGCGGCCAGCGAGGCAATGCCCTGGGCAAAGGGAAGCTGGTGATCCCGCTTGAGCATCACCACCCGTCCCACATCTCCCAACCGCGCCGGCAGGATCAGGCTCAGAAAGAAGCCGGCCACCAGCAGCGATTGGGTGTAGAGATAGCCCAGCGGCCAGCCCATCGCTTTGAGAATGCGCTGCCAGCGCAAGCCTCGTACAAGAATGCCGGAGTAAAAAATCACCATACCCACGCCCAGCCAGCGCCAATCGACCTGCGAAAGCGTTTCAGCCGAGAGATCGATGTTGCCCAGGCGGAGCAATCCCCAGATAATTACAGCGCTGAGAATCAACAGGAAAAACAGGCGGCGATATTTTTTCATTGCCCCATCACCTCGGCCTGGTACCAGCGCCACAGTTCGGTCAGGCCGTCTACCACGACGGTTTGCGGGTGGTAATCCAGCAGCCGGCGGGCTTTATCGATGTTGGCGTAGGTGATTTTTGGCTCGCTGGGCGGCGCGGGTGGGGTGGATAAAACGGCTGATTTACCCACCAAATCTTCAACAATGTTGACAAAATCGGCCATCAACACCGGTTCACCCCGCCCCAGATTGATGATCTCGTAACCCAGCGGGCGTTCCAGCGCGGCGATGACACCGCTGACGATGTCGTCCACATAGGTCCAATCCCGTTTCATCTGGCCGGCGTCAAAAAGTTTGATTTCTTCGCCCTTCACAATTCGATCCGTCACCATGAACGGCATCATATCGGGCCGTCCCCGGGGGCCGTACACGCTGAAGAAGCGCAGGGCGGTGAAATTCATTTGGTGCAGATTGTGGTAGGTATAGCCCATCACCTCGCCGGTTTTTTTGCTGGCGGGGTAGGGGGCCAGGGGCAGATTACAGGGATCGATTTCAATAAAGGGAAGCTGCTCGGTGTGGCCGTACACGGATGAGGTTGAGGCAAAAACAAATACGTCGAGGCCGGTCTGGCGGGCGGTTTCCAGCAAGTTGATGGTTCCTACAATGTTAACCTCGGTGTAAAGTTTGGCCCGGCCAATCGAATAGCGCACCCCGCCGTACGCGCCCAGGTGAGCCACGGCGCGAGGCCGGTGGGTGGCAAAGATTTGCTCAATGGCGGTGGCGTTGCGCAGGTCTTCTTCATAGAAATGCAAATTCGGATGATCTTTGAAGCCGGCCACGTTGGCCCGCTTCCGCGCCGGGTCGTAGTAGTCATTGAAATTATCAATAGCAACGACACTTTCACCGCGATGCAGCAATGTTTCAGCCAGATGGCTGCCGATGAATCCGGCAGCGCCGGTAACAAGAATTGGCAAAGTTAGTCTCCTTTAGCAAGGTAGCAACTACACAGGGTAGCAGGTAGCATTTTAAGTGGCTGTTCCGTTGCTAACAGATTGGCGGAGTTTGAAGATCATGGCACCTATTTTCCGATAATTGTTATAGAAGTGCTGAAACTGCTCGCTTTTGAGAGAGCCGGTTTCATGGAGTAATTCCAAATGTGCTTTTGTCTCGTCGCACGAAGCCAGGGCATAGGTTAAAAATTTGACGTAATCATTTTTATAATAGCGGCGTCCATAGCCTTCGACAAAATTGGCTACAATTGATTTGCTGGAGCGTCGAATTTGCGATCCTTGCTCATACATTTCAAATTTGGGCAGCTCATTTAATGTTGCTGTATGAAGTTCTACCGCCATCTGTTTCGCCAGCTTGTAAAGCGCCATATCCTCATAATTCGACATTCCTCTATACCTCCCTCCTGTTACTTTGCTACTTGCTACCCTGCCACCTTACCCAACACATACCGGTGATGCGCCCAAATTGTCTTCAACTGCCAGGGCAGCGGCACGCGGTCGAGCCAGGCGTATTTTAGCACCCGGTCGCGCAGGTTGGGCTGCTGGCCCAGGTAGTAGGCCATGGTGCTCCAGCTCCAGCCTTCGCCGGTAAATTGTTCATCGAGTTTTTTGCTTTTTATGCCCAGCCGTTTGAGGACCTCGGCGGCGGGCATCACCGTGTCGGGCCAGGGCGGCACATCGAGTACGCCTTCATCGATAAATTTGACGCCCTCCGCTTTGAGCGTTTTTTTGATGCGCCCCATCTGCACCCATTTTTCATCGATGGTGGGGAAAAACTCTTTGTCGATAACATATTTTCGCAGCAAGTAACCTACTTGAATGTTATTCGGCATCGCTACAAATACCAGATTGCGGGATACGCGCGCCAATTCTTTGAGCAGCGCCTCGGCATCGGGCAAATACCACAGCCCGGCCCATTCCCAGGCCAGATCAAAGGTGTTGTCATCAAAAGGGAGTTGGCTGAAATCCTGGTGATGGATGAAGTTGGCGGGCCGGTCCAGTTCTTGCCAGATTTTGATGATGCCCGCCAGCCGTTCCTTGTTGTCGTCCACCAGCGTCACGTGGCAGCCCCGCTCGGCCAGCCGCACCGAGTTGATGCCGCTGACCCCGGCCATGCCGTACAGCGGCGCTTCCAGCACGGTTCTGATGGGGTGGTGGTTTACGATTTTGTCCAGGTAATCGTTGAGGATGAAGCGTTCATACACCACGCCCAGCCCCTCGTTCCAATCGGTGAGGTATTTTTTCCAGACAGGTTCGGTCATTATCTTTTCCAGATGTTGTACCTTCTCAATAATTTGGGGCAGCGTTGGTCGGGCTTGTCGAAACTAACGGTCTTCGACAGGCTCAGACCTCGTCTCCCCGAAATATTGAGAAGATACCAGATGTTGTTCATAAAGAATCGGGCAGATAAATGGCCCAAAAAGTTAACCACGGCGGCGCAATCAATTTGCAATGTTCCCAGGTGCCGGGGGTGGCCTCCGGCTCGGCGCTGGTTTCTTCCCAAATACCCAGCAGCGAGAAACTCCGGCTGATGAGACCGTTGACCACGCTGCTCAGGGTGTGGCGAAATTCGCGAGGCCCCTCGATCTGCAAACACGTGCCGTCATCGGTCCAGACTTCCCAATAGGGTTTGTCAAACTCAAGTTCCATGCCGTCCAGATAGGGCCGTTTGAGGGGGTAGCCGGGATCAAGCCACTCGGCTTCATCAAGGCCGCACACAAACGGATTGGCGCACTCCAGGCGATACAAGCCGTCTGGCCGTAAAACCCGGGCAACTTCATCAAAAACGGTGTTGATTTCCGGGATAAAGTTGATGGAGTAGGCGTGCCAGACAATATCAAAACTGTTGTCTTTGAAGGCCGACAAATCGCGCATATCGCCTTGCACGGTGTGGATGTCGAGCTTGTAGTGACCGGCCACCTCGACATCTTTCTGTAACTGCGTTTCCGAGAGATCGAAGATGGTAACGTTGGCCCCTAACAACCCAAAGGCCGCCGATTGTTGGCCCCCGCCGCCGGCCAAACACAGTACCGCTTTGCCGTTGACGTTGCCCATCAAACCGGCCGGATCAACCACATCCCGCGCCGACTGCGGCGTTAAATCGAAAAATGGCCGGGAATAAATGACGCTGTTTTGGGCCAGTTCTTCCCATCTTTCTTTGTTGAATTTGGCCAGATCGTCCATATGATTTGTTGCGCAGAGATTCCCTGAGAGCCTTTTTTCAAAAGGTACACAGAGCTTTTTTATTTCTATTCTATTCTCCGTGTAACTTGTGACCTATCTTACTCCACAAGTGGCGTAGCGTATCATAAAAGAACAAAACCCGCAAAGTTGCGGGCTACTTGGTTATTTGACGCGTACAATTTGATTATACATGTCATTTCGATCGAAGGGAGAAATCCCTGAAACGGCCCTTTTATCAAACAGATTGCCGGAAAATCTAAATCCTGACGTTCTATTGTATCCAACAACGATGTTAGGTATTGTTGTGCCGCAGGGATTTCTCGTCGCTTTAGTCGCTGCGCTTCCAAGCGCCTCGAAACCCGTTCTGAGCGAAGTCGAAGAATGACCGAGGCTGAACAGTTATACAATCAGCACAACGCCCAGCACAACCAGCAACAGCCCCCACACGGCTTCCCGGATCAACCGGGTCAAAAAGTCGGTGTCGGAAGGGGCGTCAATCCATTTGGTTTTGACGCCGTCGCGCACCAATATTTTACCGGTAAAAAAGGTGTAGAGACCGGCGCCAATGGCGCGCATACCAATGACGATGACAATTCCGGCCAGTAGAAATTTAAGGGCAATCATAAGGTTTCTCCATCTCTATTTTATCTTTTCCCAGGCAGGGCGGGTATCGGCAGCATCTTCGATGGCTTTTAGCTGCTCGTGGAGTTCGTTGATCTGATCCCGGAAGGCGGCGGCTTTTTCAAACTCCAGCTCGGCGGCGGCGGCCTTCATGCGTTTCTCCAGTTGCTCGATGAGATGCTCGATCTCGTGCGGCGGCATGGTGGGGCTGATCTCGTAGCCGGTGCGCTGCTCGGCCAGTACTTTTTCCTGTTCCCGTTCTTTCCGCTCGTGGGCCATTTGCTCGGTCAGGTCTTTGATGGCTTTGATGATCGATTGGGGTTCGATGCCGTGTTCCCGGTTATACGCTTGCTGTTTTTCCCGGCGGCGGTTGGTTTCGTCGATGGCAAAGCTCATCGAATCGGTGATTTTATCGGCGTACATAATGGCCTTACCTTCTACGTGCCGGGCCGCCCGGCCAATGGTCTGGATCAACGCCTGCCGGGAGCGCAAAAAGCCCTCTTTGTCGGCATCCAAAATCGCCACCAGCGAGACTTCAGGCAAATCCAGTCCTTCCCGCAGCAGGTTGATGCCCACCACAATATCATAAATGCCCAGCCGCAGGTCGCGTAAAATCTCCACCCGTTCCAGGGTGTCGATTTCGCTGTGCAGGTAGTGAACTTTGAGGCCCAGTTCCATCATATAATCGGCCAGGTCTTCGGCCATACGTTTGGTGAGGGTGGTGATGAGCGCCCGTTGGCCGCGCTCTATGCGCTGGTTGACCTCGCCAATCAGATCATCGATCTGCCCTTTGACCGAACGGACTTCCACTTCGGGGTCCAGCAGGCCGGTGGGCCGGATGATCTGTTCGACCACCTGCTGGCTGTGTTCCATCTCAAAGGGGCCGGGCGTGGCGCTGGTGTAGACCACCTGGTGAATATGGGCCAGCCACTCGTCAAAATTGAGCGGGCGATTGTCCAGGGCGCTGGGGAGGCGAAAACCGTGTTCAACCAGTACCTCTTTACGGCTGCGGTCGCCCGCGTACATACCGCGAATTTGGGGCAGGGTCATATGGCTTTCATCGATCACCATCAGAAAATCATCGGGAAAATAATCGATCAGGGTCCAGGGGGTGCTGCCCGGCTCGCGGCGGCTGAGGGGGCGGCTGTAATTTTCAATGCCGGAGCAGTAGCCCACCTCGCGCAACATTTCCAGATCGTACCGGGTGCGCTGTTCCAGCCGCTGGGCTTCCAGTAATTTTTCCTGATCGCGCAGTTCGGACAACCGAGCTTCCAGTTCCTCTTCAATGTCCACAATCGCTTCCTGGAGTTTTTCTTCCATCGTGATGAAATGCTTGGCCGGGTAAATGTCCAGGTTCCGGTGGCGGTTGAGCACCTCGCCGGTGAGGGCGTGAACTTCGGTGATGCGGTCGATCTCATCGCCAAAAAACTCAATGCGGTAGACCTCTTGGCCATAGGCGGGCATGATTTCCAGGGTATCGCCCCGCACGCGGAACGTGCCGCGCTTGAGATCGTAATCGTTGCGGGAATATTGGATGTCGATCAGGTGACGCAGCACTTTGTCTCGCTTGCGCATATCGCCCTCGCGGATATTGATGACCACCTGCCCGTAATCTTCCGGGCTGCCCAGGCCGTAAATGGCGCTGACGCTGGCCACAATGACAACGTCATTGCGGGAGAAGAGATTTTGGGTGGCCGCCAGGCGCAGCCGGTCGATCTCGTCGTTGATCTGGGCGTCTTTTTCGATGAAGGTGTCGGTGCGGGGGATGTAGGCTTCGGGCTGGTAATAATCGTAGTAGCTGACGTAATAAGACACGGCATTTTGCGGGAAGAAGGCTTTGAACTCGCTGTAGAGTTGGGCGGCCAGGGTTTTGTTGTGGGCCATGATGAGCGTGGGCTTTTGCACCTGCTCGATGACTTTGGCAATGGTATACGTTTTGCCGGTGCCGGTAGCGCCGAGCAGGGTCTGGTGGGTCAATCGCCCCTCAAGCCCCTGCACCAGCCCTTTGATGGCGTCCGGCTGGTCGCCCGTGGGGGCATAATCTGATGAAACTTGAAATTTGGGCATAAATCCTCCGTTATTCGGCCAAAATATCCTCGATCGCCTGCAGTTCCTCATCCGAAAATTCAAGGTTGTTCAGCGCAGCTACGCTGTCCTCAATCTGGCTCACCTTACTGGCGCCAATCAGGGCCGAGGTCATTTGCGGGTGGCGCAGCACCCAGGCAATAGCCAGTTGCGCCATCGATTGGCCTCGTTCCCGGGCAATCCGGTTCAAATTCTGCACTTTTTCGATGCGTTCCTGGCTGACTTTATCGCCCCAATTGAATTCGTTGTTCAATTTTTCGGCCCGGGAGTCTTCGGGAACGCCGCCGATGTATTTGTTGGTCAAAATGCCCTGGTCCAGCGGCGAGAAACAGATACAGCCGATGCCTTCCTCCTCCAACACATCCAGCAGGCCGTCCTCGATCCAGCGATCAAACATATTGTAGCGGGGCTGGTGGATGAGGCACGGCGTACCCAACTCGCGCAGAATTTCGGCGGCCTGGCGCGTCTGCTCCGGGCTGTAGGTGGAAATGCCCACGTACAGGGCGCGGCCACTGCGCACAATGGTGTCGAGCGCGCCCATGGTTTCTTCCAGGGGCGTATCGGGGTCGGGGCGGTGGCTGTAGAAGATGTCAAAATAATCCAGCCCGGTGCGCTTAAGGCTCTGGTCGCAACTGGCAATCAGATACTTGCGCGATCCCCATTCGCCGTAGGGGCCGGGCCACATATAATATCCGGCTTTATTAGAGATGATGAGTTCGTCCCGGTAGGGAGCCAGGTCTTTTTTAAGAATTTGAGCAAAGGTATCTTCGGCGGAACCGGCCGGCGGCCCGTAGTTGTTGGCCAGGTCAAAATGGGTAATGCCCAGGTCAAAGGCCCGCCGGGCCATCGCCCGGCAATTTTCTAAGGGATCGATGCCGCCAAAGTTGTACCATAATCCCAACGACACCGCGGGCAGTTTCAGCCCGCTCCGGCCGGAGCGATTGTACAGCATAGTATCATAACGTGTTTCTGCAGGTAAAAACGTCATTGTTCGTTGCCTTTCGTTTGATATAGTTTTTTAGAAGATGATTTTAGCCTGGGGCCGGCGCATCCCCAATGCGCCGGTAAGTCGGGCATAGGGATGCCTTCTCCACCAATTCAGCTTTGATCTTACCTCATAATAGCGGTGATGCAAGTCTGCATACTGAATCACGGAAACGGGACAAGGCATTGCGGCTCCGATACTCTTCCAGCGTCCACTCCCGGCAGGCTTTTAGGTCTTTGAGAAAATCTTGCTCCAGTTCCTGGGCGGTGGCCGCATCGTAAATTACGGCGTTAGCCTCGTAGTTCAGGCTGAAGCTGCGAATATCCATATTGGCGGTGCCAATAGTGCAGATGCTGCTGTCGATGGTCAATGTTTTGGGGTGAAAGTATCCGGCCTGGTAGAGATAGATTCTGGCCCCGGCCTCGGCCACTTCTTTGAAATAGGTGTTGGCCGCCCAATAGGGAACGCTGTAGGTGGTCCCCCGGGGCGTAAACATCAATTTCACGTCCACACCGGACAGCGCGGCGGCTTTGAGAGCTTCCACAATGCTTTGATCGGGAATGAAGAAGGGAGATTGCAGATACACTTTTTCTTCGGCGGCCATGATCATAAAAAAGTAGAGCTGGCGAATGCCGGCCCACTGGGAATCCGGGCCGGAGAGGGTGATCTGCACCGGCAAAAATGTATCGATTTCCTGTTCCATGGCCGGGAAGTATATTTTATCGGTCAGTTTTTTACCGGTGGTATTGAACCAGGCCAGGTTAAAACTGATCTGTAACGCGGTGGTGGCTTCTCCCACGATACGGAGATGTGTGTCTCGCCAGGAATCAAAATAGGAGCCGCCATCCAGCTGCTCTTTGTCCAGGTTGAGGCCGCCAATGTAGCCTATCCGGCCATCGATGACCCCGATCTTACGGTGGCTGCGATAGTTGGCCGTATGCAGCCGGGTGAGCCGGCGGTATTCCAGGTAAGGAAAAATCTCCACGCCCGCATCCCTTAAATCTTGCAGGTATTGTTTGCTCATCATCCCGCCCGACGCATCGAAAAGGCAGCGCACTTCCACGCCGGCTCTGGCCCTGTGGATGAGAGCCTCTTTGATTTTTAAGGTAAATTCGTCTTCGGTCCAGATGTAGTAGTTGAGGTGGATGTGGTGTTGGGCGGCCTCGATGTCTTCCAGCAGGCGGGGGTACTTGGCGCTGGCATTTTGCAAGATCTCCACCTGGTTGTAGCCGGTCAACAGGGAGTTGGAGTTTTTTTGCATCAATCTCAAGAGTTTTTTCTTGTAAGATTCCGGTTTGATCTGGGCGATTTTGTCGATATATTCTTCTTCCCGATCAAAATAGGTGCCCAGTTGGTCTAACAAATCACCGCCGATCATCTGCCGGGCCAGATCGTCTTCTTTGGCAAAGGCGTGCCAGTTGCGGCCATAAAAAATGTAGACCAGCACGCCCAGCACCGGCAGCGTGATGAACAGAAATAGCCAGGCAAAGGTGGATTGGGGGCTGCGGTTATCCATAATCAAAAATATGGAAAAACCGATAAAGTATAGGATGAAGATGATAAACGGAATTGATAACAGAACATCTACATTCATCATATTAAAGAGACGTTTTTAAGTGGCGTCGTCAAACCCAACCGCCTCGTTGACCACATACATCGGCCGATTTTTGACCTCATCATAAATGCGGCCCAGGTACTCGCCAATGATCCCCAGCGAGATGAGTTGAACGCCGCCCAGGAACAACACCATGATCAGCGTGGTGGCCTGGCCAAAAAAGGCCTGGCTGCCCGATAACCGGGCAATAATGACCGCAATTACGCCGATGGCGCTCAGCCCGGCAATGGTAAAGCCCAGGTAAGTGGCCATTTGCAGGGGCAAATAACTGAAACCGGTGATGGCGTTCATGGCAAATTTCATCATTTTGCGCAGCGGGTATTTGGTTTCCCCGGCAAAGCGTTCTTCACGCACGTACTGCACGCCGGTTTGCCTGAAGCCCACCCAACTGGTCATTCCCCGGATGAAGCGGTGTCTTTCCGTCATCGACTTCATAGCGTCGACCACCTTGCGATCCATCAGGCGGAAATCGCCCGTATCCATGGGAATTTCCACCTCGGTGATGCGGTAGATCAGCCGGTAAAAGGCCTTGGCCGTAAACAACTTGAACCAGCTTTCGCCCTTGCGCTCCTTACGCACGGCATAGACCACATGGTAGCCTGCTTTCCATTTTTCGATCATTTCCAAAATGAGTTCGGGGGGGTCTTGCAGGTCGGCGTCGATCAACACCACGGCCTCGCCCTGGGCGTAATCCATTCCGGCGGTAACGGCGATCTGGTGGCCAAAATTGCGGGCAAAATCAATGAAATGCACCCGCGAGTCGGCGGTGTGCAGCTCGCGCATCAGTTCAGCGGTGCGGTCGGCGCTGCCGTCGTTGATGAGCACCAGTTCCCAGGAATCGTTGGTTTGGTCCATCACTTCTTTGATCCGGCGGTACAGTTCGGGCAGGCTTTGTTCCTCATTATAGCAGGGGGCCACAATCGAGTAACGAATATCGGTCATAAGGGATCAATCTCCTGTGATTGTTTGGTTTTTATATAGTTACACTGTTGTTTGACGTGCGGTTCCCTCAATCGATATCTGCCGGGGAATGGTGGGTGGCAGGATCGCTTTGCTGGATCAGAACAAACGTCGCGGCTCCTACTATAACACCCAGTGTATTGAAAATCAAGTCGTCAACATCGGTGGCCCGGCTGGGAATAGTGAGTTGAAACAGTTCAATGGTCAAACTGAATAGAAAACCAACCAGTGCGATTTGGCAAATGGTGCGCCAGAGGGTGAGCCGGCGAAGCAGGCCAGCCAGCCCAATTCCCAAAGGAATAAAAACGACGATATTTCCCAGCACGTCAATAAACAAAAACCAGAAAACTTGCCGGCGCGCGCAAGCGCCGGATATAAAACAGGCCAGGGCGCGGCCATGTTCGGCCAGGGGGATCAGGTTGATCCGGTTGGGGGTGCTGTCGGGCCGCAGCGTCATCCACAGCAGCCAGCCCATACTGGCCAGCGTGAGCAGCCACCACGCTTTTCGTGATGTCGAGTTCATGGGTCGGGTCCTCCTGCGGTATTATAACCCAAACTCAATTTCTTGAATATTTTGCTGTTCCAATTGACACCTTATCTGCCTGCGTTTATAATCGGGCCAGGTTTCAGGTCTGAACAGTTGTTGAAAATCTGTTCCAAAAACTAGAACACAAGGAGAAAAAAATGAGCGATGTGAAAATTGGCGTGATCGGCGGCAGCGGTCTTTACAAAATGGAAGATATGACCGATGTGGAAGAAGTCGCCGTTTCAACCCCCTTTGGCGACCCCTCGGATAAATTTGTGATCGGCACGCTGTCGGGGCAGCGGGTGGCTTTTTTGCCCCGGCATGGCCGGCATCACACTATCAGCCCTACCATGGTCAACAGCCACGCCAATATTTGGGCGATGAAAAGTTTGGGCGTGAAATACATTATTGCCTCCAACGCCTGCGGCAGCCTGCGGGTGGATTACGCGCCGCGTCACATTGTGATTCCTGATCAGTTGTTTGATCGCACCCGGTCGCGTGAGTTGACCTATTACCAAAAAGAGGTCATCGTGCATCTGGATGTGGCCGAGCCGTTTGACCCGGCTTTAAATGATCTGTTGTACAACGCCGTGGCTGAAACCGGGGCGACGACGCACAAAGGCGGCACCTTTATCATCATCGAAGGCCCTCGCTTTAGCACCAAAGGCGAAAGCAACATCTTCCGCAAATGGGGCTGCGACATCATTGGGATGACCACCATCCCCGAAGCCTTTCTGGCCCGCGAAGCGGAAATTGCCTACGCTTCTATGGCCCACGTCACCGATTATGATGTCTGGCACGATACTGAAGACGCCGTAACCGTCGAAGCCATCATTGCCACCCTCAACGCCAACATCGAAGTGGCCAAACAGGCCATCCGCAATGTGGTAGCCAGCCTGTCCGACGAGCCGGATATGATCAGCCACCACGCGCTGGCCTCAGCCATCATCAGCCGGCGCGAGCGTAAATACGTGCCGGACGAGGTCTGGGAGGGGGTGGAGTTGTTTGTTGGGAAATATTATAAGTGACGACCGATGACCGACCACGGACGACCGATCATTGACTGGCGGTGATAATTGCCAGGAGTACTTTGGGGGATCGTTATGGATGTTTGAGTTATAGGATGCCGGGTAAGATGCCTGTTAAATTCGAGAAGCTCGAGGTGTGGCGGTTGTCATTGGAGTACACGGATCTAATTTATCAGATTGTTCAATATGAGTAGGAACCCGATGTCCCTTTCTAACGGTCGTCCGTCGTCCGTCCCCCGTCGTCGGTCATCCGTCGTCGCCCACCGTCTTCTCTGGGCCTTAGCCTACCTTTTTATCACCATCGCTCTGTTACAATTGGGGTTGACCAATAACACGCTGACCCTGTTCACCTTCATTCCTCTTCTGGTACTCATAGGTTGCGGCAGCATCGCCGCATATTCATTAAATCGGTTGAATCGCGCCAAAACTCTTAGTGGTGGCCGGTGGTCAGTCGTCAGTTGTCCTGATCCCATCCTGCTTCCCCTCACCTATTTTCTGGCCGGCCTCGGCTTGGTGCTTACCGCCCGGCTGGCCCCTTCCTCCTTCATAGTCCGGCAGCAATTCTGGCTGGTGATCGCCACCGCGCTGTTGCTGCTGGTAACGTTGCTGCCCCAAAACCTGAACTGGCTGCGGCGTTATAAATACACCTGGCTCATTGGCGGCCTCTTACTGCTGTCGGCTACGCTGATTTTTGGCGTCAATCCCAGCGGCTTTGGAGCCCGGCTCTGGCTCAATATCGGCAGCTTTTATTTCCAGCCGTCGGAACCGCTCAAGCTGTTGATGATCGTTTTCTTGGCCGGCTACCTGGCCGACCGCCGCCGCCAGTTGGTGGAGATCAAAGCCTATGTGGCCCGCATCCCCCTGCCGCACCCCGCCTATTTTGGCCCGATGCTGCTGATGTGGGGATTCAGTATCGTGCTTCTGATCTGGCAGCGCGATCTGGGTGCCGCCCTGCTCTTTTTTGGCACCTTTCTGGGCATGCTCTACCTGGCCACCGGCGAGCAGCGGTACGTGTGGGTGGGGCTGGTGCTGCTGGTGGGGGCCGGTATTTTGGGCTATTATCTGTTTGATGTGGTGGAACTGCGGGTGGATGCTTTTCTCAACCCCTGGCTGGACCCGGCGGGGCGTTCCTTTCAAATTGTGCAATCGCTGCTGGCTTTTGCCAGCGGTGGTTTTTTGGGGCAGGGACTAGGGCAGGGATTGCCCACGGCCATTCCCGTGGTGCATACCGATTTTGTTTTCGCCGCTATCGGAGAAGAATTTGGACTGTGGGGCAGCACGGGTGTTTTGCTCTGTTTTGCCCTGTTGGTGGGACGGGCGTTTTTCATCGCTGCCCGCGCCCGCAACGGCTTTGAGCAGCTGCTGGCTGCCGGCATCGGTACGATGTTGGGGCTGCAAACGGTCATCATTATGGCCGGAACCCTCAAGCTCCTGCCGCTCACCGGCGTCACCCTGCCTTTGGTGAGCTACGGCGGCAGCAGTTTGGTGACCAGTTTTGTGATGGTGGGGCTTTTGCTGTTTATTGACCAACGCTCGGCCACCACTACTGTCCCGCGCTTGCCATTTTTGTCGTTTCGCCCGATGCCTCATTACCGGTTGGCGCGGGGCCTGATGACCGGTTTGCTGATTGTGGCCGGCGGCCTGGCCTTCTGGCAAATTTTGGCCGCGCCCTTTCTGGTGGATCGAGATGACAACCCCCGCCCCATCATCGCCGAGCAGCAAATCCGGCGGGGCCGTTTGCTGGCGGCAGACGGCACGCCCATTGTGGAAACCGTTGCGGGTGACGATGGCCTGACCCAACGCCGCTATCTTTATCCCGATTTATCGTCCGTGACTGGCTTTTACAGCATCCGTTACGGGGCCGGCGGCACGGAAGCTTTGTTTGATCCCCTTCTGCGCGGCACAGCCAACCGGTCCGAAGAATCTCTCCGGCTGGATGATTTGCTGCACCGCCCGCTGGCCGGGGAAGATGTTGAACTCACCATCAACCTGCCCGCCCAACTTGCGGCGGATGCCGCTTTGGGCAATAGAGAAGGCGCGGTGGTAATTATGGAGCTTGAAACCGGCGCCATTGTGGTAATGTCCAGCCATCCCACCTATGATCCCAACACCTTGGATGAACAGTGGGACTCGCTGCGCGCCGACGCCCGCGCCCCCCTGCTCAACCGCGTCACCCAGGGCTTGTTCCCTGTGGGTGATTTGGCGCGCCTGATCGGTTTGATCGGCCTGGTAGAGGCCGGCGCCACTTTGCCGGATGATCCGCGCACAGCCGAACTTTCGGAAATGATGCAGCCGCTGGGCGAGTCTGGGTACCTGGCTACCGCCCACCAGTTGGGACTGAGCCAAACCGTACCGGGCCTTCTCTCTCAACCGGGCTTATTGCCAAATTTTGAGGCGCAGGGTACGGTGCGCGATCTGGCGATCACGCCGCTGCACCTGGTGCGTCTGGCAGCCGCGCTCGAAAACGCAGGCCGGCTGCCCTCGCCCGGTCTCTCGGCGGACCATCAGCGGGAGGCGGTTTCTGCAATGAGTTCTCAAGCGGCGTGGGTTGGCCGGGGATTGCTTGGGCAGGTGTCCGAGCAGGTAGTGGGGTTGCGCGGTACGGCCACGCCCAAAGAAACCGGTCAGGCTTCGTTAAGTTGGTTTGTGGGGCTGGCCCCCACCACCGCCTCTAAAATCGACTCTCCCAATGAGGCGAATGATTTAGTGTTAGACCCCACCCAAATCAACCCGGAGCCGACGCCGCAGGCTGTGGTTGAGCCTGCCCCGGCCCGGCTCCGCCCGGCTCGTTATGCGGTGGTTGCCGTGGTGGTTACCACTGAACCGGATGAAACGATAGCCTTTGAAATAGCCAAAACAGCGCTGGAGGTTATTCTTCCGTAGGCTCGGAGCCGGTTGGCGGCGTTTCCGAATCTGATTTTTCCATCGTTTCGATCATACGATCCAGTTCGTTTCTCATTTTGCGGAACGCGGCCACCAGGTGAGGGCGAATTTCCTCGCCGGCTTTTTTGGCCTCGGATTTTATCTTTTGCCCCTCTTCCGAGGCCGCCGCGCCTTTGACCGCCTCGCTGATCTCGGCCGCCATCGCCTCTACGCCGGCTTTCATTTTTTCCACATTCTGTTGGGTTTCTTCATTTTCCCACGTGGCCTTAAAAGCCGAGGCCAGGCTCTCGCCCAACATCCGAAACTGCTGCCCCACCTCGTCCCAGGTATGGTACGAGGGTGATTTGTGTTGTTTTTCTTCGGTCATTTTATGCCTCCTTAATTATGAATCTGTTTTGGCCGATTCCTCTTCCACCAACTCTCGCCGCAGGATTTTGCCAACGAGCGTTTTAGGCAACTCGTCTCTAAATTCAACATATTTGGGCACTTTGTAGGGAGCCAGTCCCTGGCGGCACCAGTCGATGAGTTCCGCGCCGGTGGCGGTTTGGCCGGCTTTGAGTACCACAAAAACTTTGGCCCGCTGGTTGGAACTATGGGCGGGCACGCCGATGGCGGCCACTTCCAAGACGGCGGGGTGTTCGTAGAGCCGTTCTTCAATATCGCGAGGATAAACATTGTATCCTCCGGCGGCCAGGATCAAATCCTTCTGCCGGTCAACCAATCGAAAATAACCATCCTCCATCATTTCGGCAATATCGCCGGTGTGCAGCCAAACCTTGCCGTCGGGGTGCTGGCGCAGCGCGTTGGCGGTTTCGGTGGGCATGCCCCAATATCCCTTCATCACCTGCGGGCCGCGCAGGCACAAAATACCCGGCTGGTTGGGGTCGAGAGCTTTGTTGTTGGCCTGCTCGTCAACAATTTTTACCTCGGTATCCGGCATCGGCACGCCGATGAAGCCAATGCGCCCCCCGCCAAAAGGATTGCCAATGGCTACCGGTGATGATTCGCTCAGGCCGTAGCCTTCTACCAGAATGCCGCCGGTAATCCGTTGAAACTCTTGCTGAACTTCTCCCGGCAGGCCGGCAGCCCCGCTCAGGCACGATTGAATGGAACGAAGGTTGTATTTGCCGGCTTGCACGGCGGGATGGTGGTTGATGGCGGTGTAAAGGGCCGGAACGCCGGGAAACAGGGTGGGGTGATGTTTGTTGATGGTAGCCAGCAGGTGGTCCAGATCGCGCGGGTTGGGGATGAGCACCTGGCTGAAACCGTTGAACACCGAAACGTTCATACAGACCGTCATCGCATAGGCGTGACTCAACGGCAGCGCCGACAGCGTGATCTCATTCCCCCGGCCGGGGTCGCTGCCCAGCAGCCAACTGACCGACTGGATCGCGTTGGCTACCAGGTTGGCGTACGACAACTGCGCGCCTTTGGGAATGCCCGTGGTGCCGCCGGTGTACATCAGCGCGGCGGTATCGTCGGGAGATAGTTTAACGGGTTGGGGAGTATCGGCGCGCTTCAAAATATCTTGGAACCAGTGGGTATCGGAATCGTGAGCAATATCAACCCGGTGGCCTTCTTTTTCTTTGGTCAGCGTGAAAAGAAACTTGAGCAGGCCGGGGAAATATTCTTTGATATTGGTGACGATCACATGGTTCAGCGAGGTTTTGGCCCGAATTTTTTTGATGTTGTCATATAGCAGGCTCATTACCACGGCAAATTTAGCGCCGGAATCGTTTAGCTGGTGTTTGATCTCGCGGGGTGTATACAGCGGATTGCTGGGCACGACAATTCCCCCGGCGCGCAAAATGGCGTAATAGGTAATGACAAACTGGGGGCAGTTGGCCATGTAGATGCTCGCCCGGTCTCCTTTTTTCAAGCCCAGGTGCTGCAAGCCGGCGGCAAAACGATCAACCAGCTGGTCCAGCTCTTGATAGGTGATCGTTAGATGCCGCTCTCCCAGCAGCGGTATAAGCCCGCCAAAAATCAGGGCCGGTTTAGACGGCGTTTTTTGGGCCGTTTGACGTAAAAAACGATCAATCGGATCGGAGGGGTAATCCAGCGAGATGGGGACGCCGGGGTCATAATGTTGGTGCCATACTTGTTTTTTCACAGTCGTATTCCTGTAAATTCGTATCTTCTCAATAATCTGGGGCGGAGTTGGTTGAGCGTGTCGAAACCAACGGTCTTCGACAGGTTCAGGCCTCGTTGCCTCGAAATATTGAGAAGGTACACAAATTTCGATCAAAAAATAAAGCGATGGTAAGTCAATATTGAAACATAACCCACGGTGCAGAGGGTCAGAAAGGTGTAATACAATTTATCGGCGATGGCCCAGTTGCGCTGCCGCCAGATGAGCGCCGCAGCCCCCACAATCCCCAGGGTTAGCACCAGCAGCAGCGGTGGTATCAATAAAATCGGCCAGCCGATGCCGGGCACGCTGAAAGCCGACAGGTAGGCGGATCCATTAAACAGCGCGTAACTCACCAGCCCCACCAGCCCGCCCACAAAAATCACGCTGAAGATACCAAATAAGAGCACCAGGCCACGGCTGATCCAGCGCAGCCGTTTTTGGGCCGGCGTGAGGTTTGATGATTTACCCATGATGAGTTTGACGATGAAGACGATCAGCCAGACAACAAAAGCCGTCAACAGGCCCAGTAAAAAGAGGCCGGCAACGGTGGTTTGTATGAAAAATTCGCCGTCCAGAGCAGCGACCTTTGCCAGAATGGGCAGGGTGATGGCCGCAGGCGGCACCACGTCAACCGGAGCCAGACTCTCCAGGCAGGCGGCCTCGGGTTGGCGGGTGGGGTGGTTGAGAAAATCCTGCACCACCTGGTTGATACAGGGGTGATTAAAAGCCACGCCGTGGCTGGCGAGAGGATCGACAATGGTGTAGGCGTTTTCCAGGGTTTGGGCGGCCACATCGGCAAAAGGCGGCGGGGTGATGGGATCGAACCGGCCCGACAGCAGCAGGGTGGGAATATCGCTGGCAATCGGCTCGTCAACGCGGGCGGGCAGCAGGTCAACCGGCCACACGGCGCAGGAATCCAGGTAGGTTTGTAATTCGTTGGTCACTTTATCGGCAATTTGAGGGCGGAGGTTTTCCAATCGCGCTTCAGTCACATCAAAATCAATGTCTTCGGCGCAGAGAACAGAATAATACATGCCTTCGCTAAAGGTGGTATCAAACATGAACAGCGTCCAGATTTCTTGAAGAAAAACGTAATCCCCGTTTTCCAGATTTTCCACAATTTTGGGAAAGATGGCGTAATTATCCGACAGATAAAACCCCATAAATAACACATCCAGCAGCAGATCGCCGTTAAGGTAGGCGTCTGTTGTTTCGCCGGTTTCGGGATGGGTGAGGGTGAGGGTGGTGGGGTTCTGGTTGAGGTTGGCAACAAGCGCCGACAGCCGTTCTTCCAGGTTGGGATAGGCGCCGGCGCAGGCGGGGTCTTGGGCGCACGCCTGGAAAAGCTCGTTGTAGATGCGGTTTTCGCTCTGCCCGGTTTCCAGAATAAAGTTGAGGTCGGTGGGCACCACGCTGTCTAAGATGACGCTGCGCAGGTGATCGGGGTAATCGCGCATCAGGTGCAGCCCCAACAACGTGCCGTACGATACCCCGTAGAAGTTGAATTCATCATACCCCAGAGTCCGGCGGATAGCGTCCACGTCGGCGGCGTTTTCCACGCTGTTGTAGGCCGATAGGTTGATGCCTTCCGCCGCCAGCCGTTGGTAACAGTCGTTTAGCAAGTCGATGTATTGGGGATCGCCCTCTTCGGGCGGCAGGCTGACCAGGTAGGGCAGGTCGTCTCGCAATTCGGTGCAGACCAGTTCCGGTTTGGCGTAAACGGTGCCGCGCTGGTTAAAAATAACAATATCTCGTTCGGCGGCAATGGGCGTGTTGGGCAGGGCCAGGCTGAACAGTTCAAATGCCGAGCCGCCCGGCCCGCCCTGGGCCACAAACAGCGGGTCCGGTTTGGGATCGAGGCCGGTCGCTTCCCGGATGGCGACCGGCAGGCGAATGGTGGGGCCATCGGGATGGGCGTGTTTTTCCGGCACGGTGACGTAGCCGCATTCAAAGCCCTGTTCTTCGGGCGAGATGGTGAACAGCCCCAGGTCCAGTCCTTCGAACATGCACGGAACCGGCTCAAAGGTGAAGGCTTCTGCCGATGGTGCGGTTTGAGCGGCGGTTGTGGCGCTGGTGGTTGCCAGAAGCAACAGGCTCAATAATAGCAGGATGAAAAGCCGGTATCGATCATTTGATTTGATCAAAATTAAACTCCAACCAAATTTAATTAACTGAAGGTAATAGTATCACGAGAGGAAGGGTTTATCAAGGAAGTTGAGGCTATTTGTTGCGCAAAATGAGTTCGCCCGGCCCCATATTGACCACAATGTTGAGTTGCGGCCCTTCGCCCGCCATTACGTATTCGCCGTCAACTTCCTGCCACGCGCCTTCAAAAGAAACCTCTTGAGGTGGGGTATCAAATGCAACGGTGGCCGCGGTTTCTTGCGGAACGATGAGGGTGGCCACGCCCAGGCCAAATTCTACCGAGACATCAAGGTCCTGGCTGAGTTCACCGTTAAAATTCAGGCTGTATTCTCCGGCGCCGCCCAAAAAAATAATCTCTTCGGTGTTGGCATTGGCCAGCCCGGTCATCTCTGCGCCCGAGGCCCCGGCTTTGAAAAAGAGCTGCTTCATCTCGGCCCGGTTGGGTTCGGAAAAAGATAACGCCAAAAAGGAAGTACCCTGGGTAATATCCAGGTCTGTAATGGTCAGGCCGCCCAGTTCAATTTCGGCGTTAGCCCCGCCGGTTCGAACATCCAGTTCCATCGGTGTTGAATTCAGGGTGAGGTTCCATGTGTTTTCAAACTCATCTGCGGGCAGGCTGAAAAAATTGTCGATGGCGCTCTCGTGGGCCAGGGTAATGGTGTGGTCTTTAGTGGTTACTTGCGGTTTCAGGCCGGCGATATTGTAGGTGGCCTGCCCCTGGACCAATCCCTCTTCAGCGCCGGGCGAAATTTGCAGGTTGCCCATGCTGAAGTTGATTTTTAATTGGGGCGTATCGCTGCCGGAGGGAAAGGGAACAAAAACCTCTTCCGTCTCTGTGGGGCCGGTTTGAACCGTAGAGAGCAGCCTGTCCAGATAATGGCACTGCGTGCAAACCGTGCCCGCACCGATCAAGGCCAAGACGATGATGGTGACATAGATGATTTTTCGCAGGCAGCCCTTTTTCAGCCCGATCTTTTTGGCTTTGTGGGTTTCGGGCGCTGCCGAAGGGGTTGAATCCGGTGGGGGGGTGGCCGGCGTCTTCCGCTGTTCGGCCAGCCGCTGCCAAAAGGTGGTGAGGGCGGGCGCGGTAGGGTCTAAATCCTGCCATTTTCGGGCGGCGCGTTCGGCGCTGTCCAGATGGCCTTCATCGAGCGCGCTTTTCGCTTCGTGCTGCCACAAATCGGCCTGATCCCGTTTTGTTTCGGCCATAACCTGCTCGGTGACCTGCCGGACCAGGGTTTGTACGTCTCCATCACTTATGGTTGATGTCGTTGCCTGGGACGCGCCGGGCGTGATGTCTACCGGGTCAGCCATAGAGAGATTCCGCATCGCCTCTACGAACTCACGGCCCGAAGCGTGCCGGTCGGCGGGTTCGGTGGCCAAGGCTTTGTGCAACACATTAGCTACGGCGGGGGGAACATCATCGGGCCACGATTTGGGCAGTTCAAGCGGTTTGAAATGGGCCATCATCACGGCGGGAGGCGTTTCGCCTTTGAACAGCTTAACCCCGGTGAGCATCTCATACACAATGCAGCCCAGGGCATAAATATCGGTTTGGGGGGTGGCCGGCTGGGCTTCCCAAACTTCGGGCGCAATGTAGTGAGGGGTTCCGGCAATGCTGCCGCTGACCGTTACGCTGGAAGCATTGGCGCTGATCAATTTGGCCAGGCCAAAATCGCTCAAGAGGGGGCCGCGTTGGGGGTCCATTAAAATATTGGCCGGTTTCAGATCACGATGCAGAATATCCTGGGCGTGGGCGTAATCCAGCCCATCGACGATAGCGGCCATAATTTCCAGGGTTTCGGTCCAGGAAAGCCGGCCCTGGGCGGTGATATGTTGGTCCAGGCTGGGGCCGTTGACCAGCCGCATCACAATTACAAAGCGGTTATCGGCCTGAATCACATCGTGAATGGTGATGATGTGCGAATGATCCAGGCGGGCGATGGCGCGGGCTTCGCGCTGAAACCGTTTAACCCAATCATTGTCCTGGATGAGGGAGGGTTTTAATTCTTTGACGGCGACAAAGCGGTCCAGTTCCGTATCGTGGGCGCGATACACGGTGGCAAAACCGCCCTGGCCGACTTCTTCCAATATCCGGTAGCGGTCGATTTGCTGGCTCATGGTTTACTACTCTAAATGTTTGCGGTATGTATTTTGCAATACGATATTTATTGAATTTGGTTTCACAAAGTAACAGGGCCGGTTCAAATTTTAACGAACCAGCCCTATCATAACACAGGAAAAGGTGTTTTCCAATATGCGGTTTGATTAATTTTCTTCAGCTACCGCCTGACCGTATCGATTCGCCACCATGGTTAGGTCAAAAATATCGACTATGCCATCACCATTGACATCGGCGGTGTAATCGCTGATGTTGTAACGGCCCGCCACGTACGTTAGATCGAAAATGTCGATCAAGCCGTCGCGCACGACATCGCCCTGCATCAGCGCTTGGCGAGAGAAAATATTCAAGCTGAAGCCGGTTTCCGCGCTTGAGGCCGGAGCCACGCTGGGGCATTGCGCATCGTGGTCGCCGATGATGGTGAGCGTGCCGGGCGAAGTGCCGCTGCTAACGTAGACAAGGTCGTTGGTCCGATCCACGGCAATGCCCTCAGATGGATTTTGCCCAACATTTTGGGGCAGCGGCACGTGGAAATAGCTGCTCCAGCCTTTGGGAATGAGCAAGGCCTGATCCTGCTCGCTGCCGTCTATCATTGAAGTAGTGGTCCAGAGATGGCCGCCATCGTAGGCGGGGCCAGCTTCGGGATTCACGGCAATGACTCGCAGCGGAAGGGGCCGATTGCGGTTGTAGCCCCGGAAGAACATCGACCAGCCCAGGAATTGATCTTCCGCGCCGTTCAGGGTGCCAAGGGCCACAATACGGTTGGTAGCCACGGTGGCTACATACACCACGTTCCGGGTTTCATCAACCGTGATGCCGTAGGGTTGGGCGCTGTCCCATAAATTGACCACGCTTTCAATCGTAGTGCCTTTGATCACGGTGACGGTGTTGTTGCCGAAATTGGCCACATAAACTTTACCGGTGACCGGGGTGGCGGCCAGATGGAAGGGCTGGCTGAAGTTCTCGGTCAGCGTGGCGGCCACGGTGCGTTGGGCCACGTTGATGACGGATACGGAATCACCCAGGCTGTTGGCCACGTACAAATGGCCGTAGATCGGGTCAAAAACCACGCCCCAGGGGCCGTCGCCCACGTCTACCGGATCGAGGACGGTGAAAGCGGTGGCATCATTGTTGACTTCGATGGGCGTGACCTGGTCGGTATCGTAATTGCTTACCCACAGCATGTTGTGCAGCCCGTCGTAGGCCAGGCCGTTGGCCGAGGGAATGCCAGTGATCTCTTGCAGCACGGTGTGGGTGCTGGTGTCGATCACGCTGACGCTGTTGCTGCCGTAGTTAGCCACGTAGACCCGCTGTTGGGCTACATCCAGAGCAATGCCGCGCGGGGTTTCGCCCACGGGAATGGTGCCCAGGGGGGTGGGGGCGCAGTCGTAATCGGGGAGGGTGGGCGTTGGCGTGGGGTCGGGGCCGGGCGAGTCGCTGCCGGTGAAGAGTTTGCTGATGAAAATATCTTTGAAGCCTTCCACCACCGTATCAAATGCGCCGGGGGTGGTGGGAAACTCAATGGAACTGGTGGCGCCGGTCACATAGACGTTGCCGGCATCATCGGCGACCAGGCCATAGCCGTGATCGTACTCGGTGGCGCCCAGGTAGGTGGAATAGGATAGATCGCTGCCGGCGGGCGAAAGTTTGCTGACAAAAACATCGCGCGGCGGGAACATTTCTTCATCGGAATTAAAAGTGGCATCAAACGCGTTGTCTGTGGTGGGAAAATTGTTTGAATCGGTTTCGCCGGTTACATAAATATTGCCGGCGGCGTCCAGGACCACGGCGTGTCCAATATCCTCGCCATTGCCGCCCAGATACGTGGCGTAGACCACGTCGCTGCCGGCGGCGTTCAATTGGGCCACAAAGGCGTCACCCTCAAATTCTTCCGGCTCGCTGTTGTAATCGGGATCGAACGCGCCGGTTGTAACCGGAAAATCAAGGGAGCGGGTGTTACCGGTCAGGTACACCTGGCCGCTTTCGTCAACCGTCAGCCCTTCGACGTATTCGGTTTCGCTGCCGCCCAGGAAGGTGGAATAGAGCAAATTGCTGCCGTCGGGGTTGAGTTTGAAGACAAAGATCTCCTGGTCGTCGTAAGTGGTATCAAACGCATCCGGCGTGGTGGGGAAGTTGGCCGAATGGGTGTAGCCCGATACGTAGGCATTGCCGGTGCTGTCTACCGCCACGCCGCCAAAAGAGTAATCGGCATTCTCGCCGCCCACAAAGGTGCTGTAGATCAGGCTGCTGGCATCGGCGTTGAATTTGGTTACAAAAACATCGTACCAGGTATCCAGGGTGGTATCGTAAGCGCCGGAGGTGGTGGGGAAATCGGTAGAGGGGGTAAAGCCGGTGATGACGGCGTTGTTTTCGGTGTCCAGGTCGATGCCCCAGGTCAGCTCGTTTTCGCTGCCGCCCAGGTAGCTGCCGTACAGTAGTTGGGTGCCGTCGGCGTTGAGTTTGACCACAAAGGCGTCGGAGTCGCCGTCCATCGTAGCATCAAATGCACCCGGCGAGGTAGGAAAGTCAATCGAGGTGGTGTAACCGGCGATGTAAGCGTTGCCGGCCTCATCGATCACAATATCGGTGGCGTTTTCAAAATCGGTGCCGCCCACGTAGGTGGCGTAGATCAGGCCGGTACCATCGGGGTTGATTTTGGCTACAAAGGTATCGTTGTAAATGCCTTCCAGGGTGGGATCAAACGCGCCCGGCGTGGTGGGGAACCCGGCGTACGCCTGGCCGGTTACAAAGGCGTGGCCCGATTCATCAATGGCAATGCCCAGCCCGGTATCAATATTGCCGATACCGCCCAGCAGCGTGCTGTAGATCAGGTCAGAGGCGGCGGCGATGTTGGCTTGCGGTTCGGGCGCGGGGGGAGTGGTGGAGAAGGGGTTGTAAACCGTGTTGCCCTCAATAAGGGGTACGGTTGAGGCGCCGGCAATTTGAACCGACTCGCCGTCAACATGTAACAACGGGAAAGAGATTTGTCCGATGGCGGTGGTGATGAGCAGATCACCGTTGTCATCAAAAGTTAAGCTCTCTGCCCCCTCAACCTGCAAAGCGATGTCAGAGAAGCTTTGGCTGCTGACGCTTTGTTTTTGGATCAGGCGCTGTACCAGTTTCCCGTTTTCGCCGGTCACTTCCAGGTCGATGCCGGGGTACAGGTTGTGGTAGCGGACGCCGCCCCAGACGGGAACGTCGGCCTGCCAGCGGGTTGGATCGCTGCCGGTAAAATAGGAGATTTGGGCGTTGAGCCGGTTGAAGGGCTGCATCTCCGGCTGCGGGTTGGCGTTGGCGAAACCTAATTTCAAATGAACACCTTGTTCGGCAATCGCGATGGTGTCCGGTGGGGTGTTGTCCGACGTTTGGCCCAGCAGACTCACCCACAGGCCGTCGTCGGTTAGCGACAGGGTTGATCGTGCTCCGCGCGCCTGAAAGTGGACGGTTTCGTCAAACTGCCCTGCGTTTTCCACAAACAGGATCGAGGAATTTGCCTGGGCCGATGTGTTTGGCTGGGACAGCGTGCCTCCTATGAGCACTGCCGTTATCAAAAAATTAAATAGACGGAACTTTTTAACGACTTTCATTTTAAACCTTCTTTCTCCCTCTAAAAGTACCTTCTCAATAATCTGGGGTAGAGTTGGTTGAGCTTGTCGAAACCAACGGTCTTCGACAGGCTCAGACCTCGGTCCCCCGAAATATTGAGAGGATACCTCTAAAAAATAAAAAAACCGGATGTAAAGACATGCCGGCTGTAATTTGTCAGGCAGAATTCGGTTAGAGACGGAAGTTTCAACCCATTGAACTTTCAACCGGTTGAAGGGAGGGGGGTAAAGTGCTGGACTAAGTTGTTAAAGGGCCGGAATGTCGTTTGACGTATTTGGACCTGCTTGTAGGTATCATAGCATGAATGTTTAAGGTTTACAATAGGTATTTTGGAATAGTCCTTGAATCCGGGGATAAAATCAGTATAATTATGCTATTGACATATTGTGGGCAGGAGATTAAACTAAAATTGTTTGGGGAGCTTTTGGGGAACTAAGGAAGAGGGATCTATGGCGACAATGTATAAATACAATTGTCGGAAATGCCCTATTCGTAATCGGTGCATTGATGAAAGTCATAATTCTACCAGCGTCAAAAACATGCTGCGGCATGCGTTTGAGGCTCGGACGGACACCTTAAAAACATGGGGCCGCCTGCAAAAAGACTGCCTGCTCATTAAAGCCGAAGAAGAACGGGCCGAGCGAGCCGGTGAAGAATCGCTGTTGAGCCGGCGTTTGCGTGAAGCCCGTAAAACGAAAGAGCTATCAGAAGAATCGTCGTCACAGAAGCCGGAGTATCTTCAGCCCGTGAAATCTTCCAAAACAACCGGGTCCTCAAAATTAAAGCGCCTGTCGCCTTCGGGACGTCTCAAATCTCAGACAAAACCCAAACTAAAACCCCTGCCTCCAAAATCGAAACCGCTTCCCCCGCCGCCGGATGAACCCGTCTGGATGGTGCCGGCCTCAAGCGAAAAAGCTTCCTCTGATGTGAACCTGTTTCCCAAATATACGGCCTATGCCGAAGAAGAGGAATCCCCCGCGGCCCAAAAAACCGATACGATTCGCCCCCACTGGTTTACGGTGGGGGGCAGCGGCCGGCACGTGATGCTGCCCAACGATGGCGAGTTGGTTTTGGGCCGGTTTGACCCCCATATTGGTATTCCACCCGATATAGACCTCAGTTTTGAAGACAAAAACAATACAGTTTCCCGGCGGCACGCCAAAATTGTGGGGCGAGACGGCTACCACACCGTTGAAGATTTGGGCAGTCCGGTGGGGGTATTGGTCAATGGTGTGGCCGTATCGGGCGGAACGAGACACCGGCTTGAAACCAGTGATCGTATAAAACTGGGTAAAATTGAGCTGCTTTATGATGCCGTGCCCACCCATATTCTGATTATCTCGCCTGAGGATAAGGTTCAACATATCATTACCGTCACCGCTTCTGGAAGCCAATTTGAAATCACGCCGCCTGATGATATTATCATTGGCCGCCGCGATGCCTTTGTTAATTTTGTTCCCGATATTGATTTGAGCGAAGAGGGTGAAGTATCCGCTCGAGTCTCGCGCCGGCACACTATCATCACGTGGCGAAATAATATGCCCTATGTGGAAGATTCGGGCAGTGGATTTGGAACCCGCATCAATGGAAAAACACTATTGATGGGCCAATCGATGGCCCTGAAGCCGGGCGATCATCTCTGGTTGGGTGGTTGTGTCCTGGCATATGATGTTAAATTATGATCAACCTGATAATTTGAAAGCGAGGTGAAGGCATGGCGCAAAACCTCACAACTTCACTGGATCAATCCGCACCGGTTATTGTCTGGCCGGACGACGGCAAAGACATGGTCTTTATCCCCGGCGGCACATTTAAGATGGGGGGCAATGACGGCAACCCCAATTACCAGCCTGAACACGACGTAACCGTCGCGTCGTTTTATTTGGATGCCTGGCCGGTTACGAATGCGGAATACAAAAAATTTGTTGACGAAACCGGCCACCCGGTGCCCCATTATCACGTCAGTTGGGTGGATACGGAAGGATACAATTGGGACCCGGAAACCCGCATGTATCCCGAAGGCAAAGGAAATTATCCGGTTGTATTGGTCACTTGGGAAGATGCCATGGCCTATGCGGCCTGGGCCAACAAACGGCTGCCCACCGAAGCAGAATGGGAATACGCGGCCCGGGGCCGGGAAGGCCGCCGGTATCCGTGGGGTAACGAATTTTCGCCGGGCTGCTGCTGTAATTGCAAAGAAGCCGGTATCAACGGCCCCAGCGCGGTTGGAGATTATTCTCCCGAGGGCGATACCCCCGAAAGCCTGGTTGATATGGTGGGCAATGTTTGGGAATGGACCAACAGCCTGTACTGGCCCTATCCCTATAACGCGGATGATGGCCGGGAGAGCCGGGATGCCGGCGGATTTCGGGTGCTGCGCGGCGCTTCGTGGGTTAACGATGCCAATGTGGCCCATTGTCTCTCCCGATTGGATGGAGATTTTCAATTCTTCACCAACGTTGGCTTTCGGTGCGCGGTATCGCCGGAAGAATAGACAGCATGACTGAACTTGATTTGCATTCCCATGCGGTAGAAATATAATGCTCGCGGACAACATAACCGTTGTCCGCGAATTTTTTATGGCGAGGGTATCTTCCCGATATTTCGGGGGAACGAGGTCTGAGCCTGTCGAAGACCGTTGGTTTCGACAAGCTCAACCAACTCTACCCCAGATTATTGAGAAGGTACTGGCGAGGTGTCAAAATGGCCGGACCCGTAAATCCCCTTTTGGATCGAGAGGTTGAAAAATCCTATCGAAAAGTCATTAATTCGTGGGCTATGTACGATTGGGCCAACTCGGCTTTTGTTACCACGGTGATGACGGTGGTTTTGCCGGTTTATTATGTCAGCGAAGCTGGCAAAGATCTGCCCGGAAATACGGCTACAAACTATTGGGCCTATACAACCAGCATTGCCTTGTTGATTGTAGCCCTGTTAGCGCCTGTATTGGGCGCTATGGCCGATTTTTCGGGGATCAAGAAACGGCTGCTGCTGGTATTTGCCTCGATTGGCATCCTCTTTTCAGCCCTGCTTTTTTTTGTGACCACGGGCGAGTGGGTCAAAGCCTCGCTCTTTTTTATTGTGGGCAATGTGGGCTTTGCGGCCTCGGATATGTTTTATAATTCTCTGCTGCCGCATGTAGCCCGATCTGAAGATATGGATCGTGTTTCGACACGCGGTTACGCTTTTGGCTATCTGGGCGGCGGGCTTTTATTAGGTATTAACCTGTTGATGATCCAGTTGATGTCAGACGGAACGTTGGCCGCCCGGCTCTCATTTGTAAGTGTGGCCATCTGGTGGGCGATTTTCACCATTCCCCTGCTGCGAAATGTCAAAGAACCTGAGGCCGCCGGGCGGGATGAACATATCAATCCGGTCGCAGCCGGATTCCGGCGGCTGGGGCGTACGTTCCGGGAGATTCGCCGTTACAAACAGTTATTTATTTTTTTGATCGCCTTTTGGGTCTACAACGATGGCATCGGTACCATCATCAAAATGGCCGCAGCCTATGGCAAACAAATCGGCCTGCCCGATACCACGCTGGTGGCTGCGATTTTAGTGACTCAATTTGTGGGCATTCCTTTTGCTTTTGGTTTTGGCTGGCTGGCCGGGCGCATCGGCACCAAGCTTAGTATCTATCTGGGGCTGGGCGTTTACGCGCTCATTTCGGTGGGCGGATATTTTATGACCACGGCCTTTCATTTCTGGCTGCTGGCCGTGCTGGTGGGCACGGTGCAGGGCGGCACCCAGGCGCTCAGCCGCTCGCTGTTTGGAGCGATGTCGCCTAAGGCCAAAACCGCCGAATTTTTTGGCTTTTATGGCATGAGTTCCAAATTTGCCGGCATTGCGGGGCCGTTTTTGTTTGGCCTGATCGGCCAGCTCACCGGCTCCAGCCGGTTGAGCATTGTGGCCCTGGTGGTGTTTTTTGTGGTGGGCGGCTTCCTGCTGACCCGCGTTGACGAGCAAGACGGGATACGGGTGGCCAGGGAGGAAGATGCGTTGGCGGCTTGTTAACAAAAAATATCCGCGCGTTGATTGGATTTTAGCTTCCTGGCTCAACGCGCGGATACGGTTGTTAATATTTCTGATTATCAGGGAACGCTGTAAACTCTAAAGTTATCAAACCTGATCGTAACCTCATCATCATCGGCCCCTTCAGCATACAACCCCACACCCCTGCCTGTCAGCCGGTTATTATCGTCAATGCTGTATATTTCGTCGCCGTTGATGTAGATGGTAATGTCGCCGTTTCTATCATGTTTAAGAGTCAAGGTGTTGGTGGCGCTGCCCCGATTAATAGCTGATACGCAGCCCCCACTCCTGAGGGTTGTTACTGATCCGTTTCTTTTCCGGATCAGCCTGTAACCGCAGCTATCGTCCGGTTTGATCCTGAAGAGATAGTAGTTATCGCCCCCGTCTCCATTGATATAAAGCCCGTAATCAAAATCTCCATCGCCGTCGCTCACGCGAGCGGATACCTGAAATTCGCCATAACGATATTCTGCCGCGTCGGGGCCGGGAATCCAGCAGGTTTCATCCTCATAAACTTTTACCCGATATTCGTTGCTGGCGTAATCAATATCGCAAATATTCGTATCCACATTGTCGGGCCAGCCGCTATTATCATTTGAGAAATTCTCCGAGTATTGAAGAACTCTGGGCGGCGCTTTGAAAATTAGCGGAAGATAGAGAACGGTTAAAGGGCTGTACCCCACAATATCTACGCTGGCTGAAGAGGTGTTGTTGGTGGTGTCCATTTCTTCGCTACTGTTAAAGGCGCCGGCAGTGGCTGTATTGTTGATGGTTACATCCGGCGCGGAGGTTAGAATTCCGGTAACCGTCACCATCACGGTCTGGTTGGCGGCAATGGGGTCGGTGAACAGCCATGAGGGCGTTTCTGAACCATCCGAGATGGCCGAAGTGCTGAATATAAAGGTTGCGTCTTTCATCTCATCCGGGTAATCGTCTTGAAAGATGACGTATGGCACCTCCGTTCCTTCAGTTGTCGCATTCGTGATGGCGATATTAAATGTAACCATACTGCCTGAGGTGACAGACACAACGTCTGTGGTTTTCTCAACCTGCAAATCAAACGGGCCGCTGGCAGCGTAGATCAAATCGCTGGCCGACATCCCAAAAGCTTCCAGCGTGGCCGCTTCTTCCGCTGAAAATACAACGGGCGGCGTAGCAGCCGGCTCCTGCGCCGTTGCGGTATCCGAACCGGTAAATGTGCTGAGGGTGATTAATGACAGGGTGATCGCCACAGTGACCAACGATAAAATAGATAACGCCTGTACGATCCTCTTGAATTTCTTTTGCATCAAAACCATCCTTTACCAAACATTTATCTGATTAATGTCGATAAAATATATTTTAGGCAACAAGAATTTTTTCACAAAAACCGGTGATCGTGATTTTGGCGGAGTCATCGCAGGGCAAGTAGTATTTAGAGCCTATCCCAAAACCCTCGTCGATAAACCAAGGGGGGTTGAAAAAGA
>CAZTFF010000031.1:0-59908 GCA_964612485.1 uncultured Caldilineaceae bacterium | reverse complement strand
CCCTGCTTGACAAGAGTCTGGCCAAGATTTAGGACAGACAGGAGGGAACCCTCAGCTTTGTCCAGATTTCCTAAAATTATGGACAAACCCGCTTGACAACATTAACAGGCTGCTATATACTCCCGATTAGTTTGTTGACACAACAAACTAATTTTGATGAGGTAGTATGGCTGTTTCTTCCCCGCAACGCACGGGCAATCAGGCGCTGGTTCGCGAAATCAATCTGGCAACTCTGATGAATTGCCTGCATACCCATGCGCCGATTTCCCGCGCGACCCTGGCCGAAAAAACGGGCCTCAATAAAACCACCGTCTCCAGCCTGGTGCAAGAATTGATCGACCTTCACCTTATTCGAGAAACCGGGGCCGAATCCGTCGGCGCGGGCCGCCCGGCCATTATGCTGGAGCCTGATCCCGCCGCCGGCACGATGATCAGCGTTGAAATTGGGGTTGATTTCATCTCGATTTTGTGCAGTGATTTTGCCCTCCAACCGGTGTGGCAGCGCAAAGAAAATACAAACCCCCGGATCGGGCACAAGGCCATCCTCAACCGCGCCCAAACCTTGATTTACCAGGCGATCCAGGCCGGTCAAAAGGTATCGTCCAACATCCTGGGCATCGCCGTGGGCGTGCCCGGCCTGGTGGATCAACGCAACGGCACCATCCTTTTTGCCCCCAACCTGCAATGGCAAAATATTCCGCTGCGAGAAACCCTGCGCCAATCGTTTAACACCCAAATTTTTGTTAACAACGAAGCCAATCTGGCCGCCCTGGGCGAATATTATTTTGGCGCGGCCCGCGATTATCACGAAATGTTGTATGTGAGCGCCGGGGTGGGCCTGGGCGGTGGCATCATTTACAACGGCCGGCTCTTCAACGGCGGCACCGGTTTTGCCGGCGAGTTTGGACATATGACCATGGACCCCGACGGCGAGCCGTGCAACTGCGGCAATCGCGGCTGCTGGGAAACCCAGGCCAGCCAGCGGGCTTTATTTCGATACATTAAACAGGCTATTGAACAAGGCCGGGCTTCTACGCTCCTCGAAAAAACAGGGGGCGATCTGAATCGTTTAACCGTGCCGCTGGTGGTAGAGGCCGCCCAGGCCAACGATGCCGTAGCCCGGCAAGCCCTGGAACGTGTGGGCCGCTGTTTGGGCATTGGCCTGGCCTCGCTGGTGAACGCCCTTAATCCCGAACGAGTAGTGTTTGGCGGCATTCTCAGCCTGGCCGGCGACTTTTTGCTGCCGGCAATCAATCAAGAATTGGAACACCGCGCCCTCCGCTGGAACGAGAGCGCGGCCAAAGTGGTGCTGTCTCAACACGGCGTCAATGCCTGCGTAATGGGCGGCACGGCCACCATTTACCAGGCCGTATTGAGCCGGCCCGGAAAAATATCACAACCTAGTTACCAAGAAAGGAAAGAGACGAATGTATGATCCTAAAGCTGAACACAAATTTACCTTTGGCCTGTGGACCGTAGGCAATCCGGGCCGCGACCCCTTTGGCGATACGGTGCGCGAGCCGTTGTCGCCGGTAGAGATCGTTCACATGCTGGCCGAGGCCGGCGCGTGGGGCGTGAACTTTCACGATAACGATCTGGTGCCAATTGACGCGACCCCGGCGGAACGAGACAAAATTGTAGCCGATTTCAAAAAAGCGCTGGACGAAACCGGCCTTGTGGTGCCGATGGCCACCACCAATCTTTTTTACGATCCGGTTTTCCGCGACGGCGCTTTTACCAGTAACAACCCCAAAGTGCGTGCCTACGCCCTGCAAAAAACCATGAACGCGATGGACCTGGGCGCGGAAATGGGCGCGAAAGTTTATGTTTTCTGGGGCGGGCGCGAGGGAACCGAAACCGACGCAGGCAAAGATCCGCTCGACGCCGGCCAATGGTTCCGTGAGGCCCTTAACTTTTTGTGCGAATATAATATCGACCAGGGTTACGGCTTCAAATTTGCGCTTGAGGCCAAACCCAACGAGCCGCGCAGCGACCTCTACCTGCCCACCACCGGCGCGATGCTGGGCTTCATCCAAACCCTCGATCACCCCGAAATGGTGGGCGTGAACCCTGAAATGGCTCACGAGCATATGGCCGGCCTCAATTTTATGCACGCCGTGGCCCAGGCCTGGGACGCGGGTAAACTGTTCCACATCGATCTGAACGATCAAAAATTCAGCCGCTACGATCAGGATTTCCGTTTTGGGGCCGAATCCATCAAATCCGCCTTTTACCTGGTAAAATTCCTGGAAGACGTGGGCTACAACGGCAGCCGCCACTTTGACGCCCACGCCTACCGCACCGCCGACCTGGACGACGTCAAAGAATTTGCCAGAGGCTGCATGCGCACTTACCTGATTCTGAAAGAAAAAGCCCACCAATTTAACGAAGACAAAGATATTCAAGCTTTGCTGGCCAACATCAAAGCCGACGATGGCGCGATGGATCAATATTTTGGCGCGTACACGCCGGACAAGGCCCAGGCGCTCAAAGCCCAATCCTTCGACCGGGTGGCGATGGGCCAAAAAGGCCAGCCCTACGAGAAGCTGGATCAATTATTGATTGAATTGTTATTGGGAGCAAGGTAAACTTCAGGGGATGGAGGTTGGGGAAAAGTTTAACCCCAGACTCCTAACTTCCACCCCCTAAGCCCTATTATGTCAAGGAGGACATTATGCAAGGCACGTTTCGTTTTTCTTTTGGTCCGTGGAACATCCACGAAGGAGCCGATCCTTTTGGCCCGCCGGTGCGGCCCACGGTTCCGTTTGCGGAAAAATTGAAGGTTTACAAACAGTTGGGGTTTGACGGCGTGCAGTTTCACGATGATGACGCCGTGCCCAACCTCAACGAGTTGTCGAGCGCGGAGGTTGAAAAAGCAGCCAAGGAAATGGGCCGGATGCTGGCGGACGAGGGGCTGGTGGCCGAATTTGTCGCTCCCCGTTTGTGGGAAGACCCGCGCACCATCGACGGGGGGTTCACTGCCAACAACGCCGCCGAGCGCCAATACGCGCTGGACCGCGCTAAACAATGCGTTGACATTGCCCGCGCCCTGGACACCGACAAAATTGTGCTATGGCTGGCGCGCGAAGGAACCTACATCCGCGAGGCCAAGGATGCCACGCGAGCTGTCGACCAACTGGTCACCGCCGTCAACACGATGCTGGCCCAGGACCCCGACATCAAAATTTTGATCGAACCCAAACCCAACGAGCCGATGGATTTGGCCTATATTCCCACCATTGGCCACGCCATTGCCCTGGCCTATCTCACCGACGACCCGGCTCGCGTGGGCAGCCTGGTTGAGTCGGCCCACGCCGTGCTGGCTGGGTTAGACCCCTCGGACGAGATGGCCTATGCCCTGGCCCACCAAAAGTTGTGGAGCGTTCACCTGAACGATCAAAATGGTCTGAAATTTGACCAGGACAAAGCTTTTGGCTCGGTGGATTTGCGGCGCGCCTTTATGCAGGTCTGGGTGCTGGACCGCAACGGCTTCGGTAACAACGGCGAATTTGTGGGGTTGGATGTGAAGGCCATGCGCACCCAAAAGGCCGGGCAGGCTACCCAACATCTGGCCAACAGCAAAGAATTATTCCTGGCCCTGCTCGATGTAGTGCGCGGCCTGGACACCCAACGCATCAACACGCTGATCACCGAGCGCAATTACGAACTTCTGGAAATGGAAATCGTTCGCGCGCTGATGGGACGTAAATGATACTTACAGGGGGATGGGAGTTGGGGGGGATAGGGAGAGATAACTCCCAACCCCCACCCCCCAACCCCTAATCCCTATTTTAAGGAGGCACGTATGGCTTACTTTTTAGGAATCGATTCATCCACCACCGGCGTTAAAGCCCTGTTAATTGACGAAAAGGGCGGCGTGGCAGGCGCCGCCACCACCGAACTGCCCATCTCCACCCCCAAACCCCTGTGGAGCGAACAGGACCCGGCGGATTGGTGGAACGGCGCGGCCAACAGCATCAAAAATGTGCTGCAAGAAACCGGCATTTCCGGCGAGGCGGTAGCCGCCATTGGCCTGACCGGCCAGATGCACGGGCTGACCCTGCTGGATGAAAACGGCGATGTGCTGCGCCCGGCCATCCTTTGGAACGACCAGCGTACCGGCGCGGAATGCGACGATATTCACCGGCGCGTGGGCAAAGAAAAATTCATCCAGATCAGCGGCAATGTGGCCCTGACCGGCTTCACCGCACCCAAAATTCTGTGGGTGCAGAAAAACGAGCCGGAAGTTTACGCCAAGATCAAACAAATTTTGCTGCCCAAAGATTATGTGCGTTTCAAATTGACCGGCACCTACGCCTCGGATCGGGCGGGCGGGGCCGGCACTGTTTTGTTTGATCTGGCGCAGCGCGACTGGTCGGCGGATCTGCTGGAAACGCTCGATATTCCTGCCGGCTGGCTCCCCCCCACCTACGAAGGTACCGCCATCACCGGGCAGGTATCGGCAGAAGCGGCAGCGGCCACCGGCCTCAAGACAGGCACGCCCGTGGTAGGTGGCGGCGGCGACCAGGCGGCCCAGGCCGTGGGCGTGGGCGCGGTAAAACCGGGGATTGTGGCCCTCACGCTGGGCACGTCGGGCGTGATCTTTGCCACCACCGGCGAAGCCTTTATCGAACCGGAGGGCCGGCTGCACGCCTTCTGCCATGCCGTGCCGGATCGCTGGCATTTGATGGGCGTGATGCTCTCGGCGGCGGGCAGCCTGCGCTGGTACCGCGACACCGTGGCTCCCGGCACCGGTTTTGATGAGTTACTGGCCCCGGCCACCGACATTCCTGTGGGCAGCGAGGGCCTGCTCTTTTTGCCCTACCTCACCGGCGAGCGCACCCCCCACCCCGATCCGCTGGCACGTGGCGCGTTTGTGGGCCTGACCGTACGCCACACCCCGGCCCATCTGACCCGCTCGGTGCTGGAAGGCGTGGCTTTTGGCCTGCGCGACAGCTTTGAACTGATGAAATCAGTGGGGCTGGCCGAGATCACGCAGGTACGCGTGTCGGGCGGCGGGGCCAAAAGCCAGCTTTGGCGGCAAATTCTGGCCGATGTCTTCAACTCGGAACTGGTCACCATCAACACCACCGAAGGCGCGGCTTATGGCGCTGCGCTGCTGGCGGGCGTGGGCGCGGGCGTGTGGCCTGATGTTGACACCGCCTGCGAGGCCGGCATTCAAATCACCGGTTCAACCCGGCCCAACGCCGAGGCGGTGGCTCAGTACGAGCCGATTTACGCCCTGTACCGCGAGCTGTATCCCACCCTCAAAGCGACAGCGCACCGGTTGAGTCACATTGCAGGATAAGACAAAAATTGTTTCTCATCTCCTCCTTGGGGCAGGCCCACGCCAAATTTGGTGTGAGCCTGCCTTCAGTTTTTTGACACAATAACAAAAATTCTGTACCCTCAAATTATTTCCTAAAATCATGTACCTTCTCAATAATCTGGGGCAGGGTTGGTTGAGCTTGTCGAAACCAACGGTCTTCGACAGGCTCAGACCTCGTTCCCCCGAAATATTGAGAAGATACAAATCAAATTATATTCAGGAGGCACGCAATGGAGTATGTTCGATTGGGCCAAACCGGCCTGAAAGTTTCGCGGCTTTGTTTGGGCACGATGACCTACGGCACCCCCCAATGGCGCGATTGGGTTTTATCGGAAGAGGACAGCCGTCCTTTGATCAAACAGGCGTTGGAACTGGGTATCAATTTTGTTGATACGGCCGATATGTATTCGCTGGGCGTCAGCGAGGAAGTGGTGGGGCGCGCGCTGCGCGATTTTGCCAAACGGGAAGACATCATTCTGGCCACCAAAGTTTACTGGCCCACAGGCGATGGTCCCAACGACCGGGGGTTGTCGCGCAAGCACATTATGGATTCTATTGATGCGTCGCTGCGGCGGCTGGGAACGGATTATGTCGATATTTATTATATCCACCGCTGGGATTACGAAACGCCCATCGAAGAAACCATGGAAACGCTGAACGATCTGGTTCGGATGGGCAAAGTACGCTACCTGGGCGCATCGAGCATGCACGCCTGGCAGTTTATGAAAGCGCTGGGCGTGGCCGATTTGCACGGCTGGAGCCGTTTTTCGGTGATGCAGAACCATTACAATTTGATCTACCGGGAAGAAGAACGGGAAATGAACCCCCTCTGCCGCGCCGAAGGCATTGGCCTTGTCCCCTGGAGTCCGTTGGCCCGAGGCTTTCTGGCCGGCAACCGCAAACGAGGTGAGCGCGGCGTGACCCAACGGGACCAGAGCGACGGCATGGCCCACGATTTCTATTTCACAGACACCGATTTCGACATTGTAGATCGGGTCGTAGAACTGGCAGAGAAAAAAGGTGTCAAACCGGCCCAGATTGCCCTGGCCTGGATGCTGCACCAACCCGGTATTACCGCCCCGGTGCTGGGCTTCAGCAAAGCGTATCAGCTTGAAGAAGCGGTAGCGGCGCTGGACATCACTCTATCAGCCGAAGAGTGTAACCTTTTGGAGGCGCTCTACCAACCGCGAACAGTGTTGGAATACGAATGACCCCGTCACTTTTCAGCAAAAAACCGATCATCGGCATGATCCACGTGGACGCGCTGCCCGGAACTCCCGGATTTTCGGGCAGCGTGTCCGGTATTATCAACAAAGCCAGAACAGAAGCGCAGGTTTATCAAGACGCCGGCATCGATGCTCTGGCCATTGAGAATATGCACGATGTGCCTTATCTCAAACAAGAAGCGGGGCCGGAAATTGTGGCGGCCATGACCGTGATTGGGCACGAGGTAAAACAGGCTACAGGATTGCCGTGCGGTATCCAAATTTTGGCGGCGGCCAACAAAGAAGCGCTGGCCGCTGCGGTGGCTGCCGGGCTGGATTTTGTGCGGGTAGAGGGGTTTGTGTTTGCCCACGTGGCCGACGAGGGGCTGATTGACGGCTGCGCCGGGGAACTGCTGCGCTATCGCCGCCAGCTTGAGGCCGATGATATTCTGGTGTTGACCGACATCAAAAAAAAGCACAGCTCTCACGCGGTAACGGCGGATGTCAACATTGTAGAAACCGCCCGCGCCGCCGAGTTTTTTCTCAGCGATGGTCTGATCATCACCGGCCCGGAAACAGGCCGCGAGGCCGATCTGGATGATCTAAAAAGCGTTAAACAGGCGGTCGATCTGCCGGTGCTGGTAGGGTCGGGCATTACGCTGGAGAATGCGCCTCGCTACCTGGGGGTGGCCGATGGCTTGATTGTGGGTTCCTATTTCAAAAAAGATGGGCAGTGGGCCAGGGAAGTTGACCCCCAACGGGTGGAACAATTTATGGAGAAAGTTGCTATCCTGAGATCATAGATACCTGACAAATTGGTTCCGGTCATCAACCAAAATCATGGTAGGGTTGATCGGCTCGCTGGTGATTTCAAAAGCCATAATAATGATTTCTTCGCCAACTGTGATCAGATGGGCTGCCGCGCCATTCAAACCGATCACGCCGGACCCCGGTTCGCCGGCAATCACGTAGGTTTCCAGCCGGGCGCCGGAGGTGTTGCTCACCACCAGCACTTTTTCTCCCGGCCATAAATCCGCTTTTTCCAGGAGCTGCTCGTCAATGGTGATGCTGCCCACATAATCCAGGTTGGCTTCGGTGACTACGGCTTTATGAATTTTTGCTCTCAAGACTTCTCGCATTTTTCACGCTTTCTCCAATACTACCGGCTATTTTAGCCGCTCCACCGCCACGGGGCAAATGTTTGCCTGCAAATAACGCCCGATTTCCAAGCACTTTGGGAAAACATTTGCGTAGTTTCTACGGAATCTTCACCGTCAAGGCCGTACTCTGTACGTAAGCCAACTCGCCTAGAAATCCGAACCTTCTACGCTTCACAGCCGATGGATTTCAGCTTATACTAATCAGGCATAACTTTCGGGGCAATGGAAGGCTGAGGTGAATAAATGATGAGACCACTCAACGTTCTGGTTTGCAGCGGCAATAAGCTCACCGAGCAGCAGATGGCGAAAACGCTGGCCGGCCAGGGGATGCAAGCGCAAACCAGCCATCAAATTTTGGACGGTCTGGATACCTGCCGGGCCGATTGGGACCTGGTTATCGTCGATCTCAACGGGATCAATGGGTTCTTGTGTGGCATTCTACCCCTGGTTCGCCACAAACTGCCTCATATGCCCGCTATCGGCATCCGAACCCAATCCGCAATGGATAATGAGACGGGCTTGGCGTGCGGCATCGAACTGGATGCCTATCTATCAGAAATTCCGCAGCCGGACGAACTGTTTATTCACTTTCCCCAGGTTATTTCTAACCGGCAGGCCCAGCTTGCCATCTAAATAAACATCAAGCATTCATACTCACCCACCTCAATAGACAAATGCTGTGAACTCTTTATTGACAATACCGCAAAAATCGTCAGGTAAGTGCCTCATAGGTGGTGAATTCCTTTCCTCTCTTGTATACATTTGATGTTTGCACATATAATTGCTTGGGAGTTCTCATACTCTTACCTCTTTTGTTTCTTGGTTTGAGGTAGTTTGCTTTGAAAACCCTTTTTATCCAATTTTACTTACCTGACGATTTTTGCGGTATTGCGTTTTATTTAAAACCCCCGCGCCACCGCAGGCAATGAACTTGCGCCCCCCAGGGCGATCACGCCTTCCAGCATTCCGGCAGCCAGTGACGCACCTACACCGGGATGAAACAAAGTAACGGTGCGGCCTTCCAGAGACAATCTGTAAACAGGATGGCGGCCCATTTCGCTGTTCAGCGATTTTATCTCTTCAAGCAACCCTTGTTCAAGAAAACGCTCAAAGACATCGTAAAAAAAGCAGATGACGCAATGTTCGGCCATCCCCTCCAGGGGCGCAACCAATTTTCCGGGTTCAATGATCGCTTCTTGAGCCGGGTCGAATTCTAAAATGGGGTACGCGTTGGTTTCCATTGTTTTACATGCGTTCCGGCGCGGTCATGCCCATCAAATGCAGGGTGTTGGCCAGCGTGATCTGCGCGGCTTTGACCAGTTTTAGCCGGGCGGCGGTCAGCGCGGCGTCATCGCTCACCACCTTGCAATCGCGGTAAAAGGCGTGGAACGACGAAGCCAGTTCTTGGGCGTAATACGTTAATTGGTGCGGCGCAAGGTTCTCCGCCGACCCGGCCACCACTTCGCGCAGGCGCAGCATTTGCCGGATCAGGTCCAGTTCCGACGGATGGGTCAGCAGCGCCACATCGCCACCCGCCATCGACGCGCCTTCTTCTTCGGCCTTGCGGAAGATGCTGGCAATCCGGGCGTGGCCGTACTGCACGTAATAGACCGGGTTTTCGCTGCTTTGTTTGGTCGCCAGGGTCAAATCCAGCTCCATCTGGCTGTCCGCCGAGCGGGTGAGCAGCATAAAACGGAAGGCATCGGCTCCAATTTCCTCTACCACCTCCCGCACGGTGATAAAATCGCCGGTGCGTTTGCTTTGGCGCACTTCCACGCCCTCGCGGGTGATGCTGACCAATTGGTACAGGATAATGATGACTTTGTCCGGGTCCAGACCCAACGAGCGGGCCGCATTTTTCAGCCGCTGCACGTGGCCGTGGTGATCCGCGCCCCAGACATAGATGGCTTTTTCAAAACCGCGCCTGGCCAGCTTGTCCCACACATAGGCAATATCAGAGGCAAAATAGGTAGGGCGGCCATCGGAGCGCACAATGACGTTTTCTTTGTCCTCCTCATCCTCGCTCTTGAGCCAGATGGCGCCATCCCGCTCAACAATCATATTTTTGGCGCTGAGTTTATTGAACGCCAGGCCATAGGTATCTTCGTCATACAAACTCTTTTCCGAAAACCAGCGATCAAAATATACGCCAATGAGCGCCGCATCCTGCTTGAGGCTCTCCACAATGGTATCCAGCGCATATTGGCGCATAAAGATCAGGGCTTCCTCACGGTCAACGTGCAGATATTTATCGCCAAATTCTTCGGCGGCGGCCCGGCCCATCTCCACCAGGTAATGGCCCTGGTACTCTTCGGGGTCCGGTTCATTTTGACCCAACACCTGGGCGTAGCGAGCATACATTGCTTTGCCCAGGTTGTTGACCTGCGTGCCTACATCATTGACGTAATACTCACGCTGCACATCGTAACCGGCCGCGTCAAGCACCCCGGCCAGCGTATCGCCCAACACCGCATTGCGCCCGGACCCGACGGTCATCGGCCCGGTGGGATTGGCGCTGATAAATTCAACCTGAACCTTTTTACCCTGCCCCAGATCAACCCGGCCAAATTGATCGCCCCCGGCCAGAATAGTTTCCACCTGCCGGGCCAGCCAATCTTCGGAAAGGCGAATGTTGATGAATCCGGGATGAGCCACGCCCGTTTCACCGATGTAATCGGCGGTGGGCATCCGTTTGACAATTTGCTCGGCAATTTTCACCGGCGCCATCCGGGCGTAGCGGGCCAGCCCCAGGGATACCGGCGTGGCGTAATCGCCGTGGCCGGGGTCTTTGGGACGCTCCACCACTACATCAGGGAGATCAAACTTGGGCAGATCGCCCTTTTTTTGCGCTTTTTTGATGGCTGCTTCAATCAGTTGGGAAATATCGTTGGCAATCAATGTTATTACCTCGTGGAATGAATTAGGAAAACTATTATACCAGAAAATCAAAATCGTGAAATGTGAGGAGTGAGGAAGTTCACTTGTCACTCGTCACATTCTTATTTTCCACCAGAACCAACCGCCCATGCGAAGTCAAGGACAGGTGGTTGGACCGGACAGACCGTTGAATATGGTTTTCCAACACGTCCGGCGCAACCTGACCGTGAAGGGAGGCAAAAAACCGGTGATCGCTAAAGGGCGCAACCTCATCGGGCGCGGCGGTGAGCAGAAGGGCCAGGCCATGCGGGGTCAGCAATCCCTCCAAATCCGATACCACCGTCAAAACAGTCTCCAGAATAGATTCATCAACGACAGTGACCGGAACTTTTTGAGGTTCAGATTCAATGGTCGGGCCAACCGCTTCCTCAGCTTCAACATCAGCCGCCGCCTCACTTTTAGCCACCGGGTCCGGTGATGGGTCAGATTCAACGTCTGTAGCCGCTTCCAATCGGGGAATTTCTGTCGGCTGCGACGCTTCCTCTTCAAGCGGCGCATTCGGCACCACCACTTTGGGGCGATTGCCGCCGGTCGTGGTCAATTTGCCATCGGCGACAAGGGCATCAATAATATTCAGCACATCTTTTTGCGACAGGTTGGATAACTGTCCGTAGGCGGAATGATCGGCAAACGTTTCCAGCCATTTGGTTTTAGAACCGGCCAGGAATTGAGAGAGTCCGGTGCGGCCCAACGTGCCGTTCAATTTGACGACGGCGTCGAGAACGATGGTATCAGGGGATGAGGGTAGGTCTCCTTGAGTCGATACAGATTCATTTTCAGCCTGAGGAATAATTTTTGTTGAAGGCTGCGCGCGCCGCAAAGCCGGATGCGCGGCCAGCACGCATTTGATCTGATCAAAAGTTATTTCGGCAGGAAGTCTGGCCTTGATGGGGGTCAGGCGACTGGTATCATCAACTTTTTCAACGGCCTGTAAAATTTGGGTTTCAATATCGGCGGGAACAACCTGATGCAATTCAATTTTCTCATCTGCAATTAAACGGGCCAGGTGATTGTAGATCGTACGTTCGGCGAGGGCGCGCGTTTCAGCAATCTCTGCCGGGGTGAGTCCCTGCTGAAACAGCTCAAACGTTTCAGTGACGGTGTCGGATCGCTCGCTGCGGGGCTGCCAGCGGTCCGCCGCATCATCGCCGGTAGACAGGGCGGGAACGTCAACCGGCAGGGCGGCGCGGGCTTGCAGCGCTTCCCGGCCCAGGGCCGACGGCACCAGCACCGGCAACTCACCGCCGGTCAGGTTCAAGTAACGCTGCTCGATCAAAGCATCGATCAACACGGTAATTTGAGCTTGGCTGAGCATCTGCAATTTACCGTAAAACTTGTGCCGGGTATACCCAAACTGCTCCATCCCTTTAGCCTGCGACCCGCTGAGAAGCTGCGCCAGCCGTTTGCGGCCCAGGGGCCGGTGTTGGAAGCTGCGAGCCGTATCCAACACAATCAACGGCAGCCACTCCTGCGGCGTCGTAGCCGGGGGTAAATCGGCAATGCTGGTAGTAGTATGATTGTCGCAGCAGCGAGGCGATTGGGGCGGGGTGACATCGCCAAAATAATCCAGCAAAAACTTGCGGCGGCAGGTGGTGAGACGGGTGTAGGCCACCATTTGATGGAGCAGGTCAAACCGAATTTGGGCGCGCCGGCTGATGGCTTTGGCCTGTTTCGCCAGCACCCCCTCCGTCAGCGGCAGCACTTTCCAGCGGCCATAGCCGCCCTCATCGCCCAAATGGATCAGCAGGCCGGCCTGTTCCAACTCGCTGAGCGTAACGCGAACTTTCACCGGATGCAGGCCGGTGAGTTCGGCCATTTCAGTGAGCGCAAAATACACTTCACCGTTAGTAGCCGCGCGGGCCAGCAGATCGTACACCTGGCCCAGGTCCGGGTAAAGAGGGGTATCGTTGTTGATGAACCACTCCTGCAACCCCTGGTCGTCGGGTGAAAACAGCAGCACGCACTCGGCGGGCAGGCCGTCTCGCCCGGCGCGGCCCGCTTCCTGATAATAGGCTTCCACGGTGGCGGGCATATTGTAATGGATCACGGCCCGCACCTCGGCTTTGTCGATGCCCATGCCAAAGGCATTAGTAGCCACCACAATTTTAAGCCGGTCGGTCATGAAATCGGTTTGGGTTTGGCGGCGCAGGTTGCGGTCCAGCCCGGCGTGGTAAGCCTGGGCGGGCAGGCCCAGCCCATCGCAGATAAAATCGGCCACTTCTTCGGTGTTGCGGCGGGTAGCAGCATAGACAATGGCGCTGCCGTCCAATTGCGGCAGCGTATCTTGCAAAAATTTGAACTTGGTACGGGTATCGGGCGAATGTTTGACCCGGAAGGTGAGGTTAGGCCGATTGAAGCCCGTCACAATGGCCTGAACCTCCTTCAACCCCAACAGCTTGATGATGTCATCGCGCACGGTGGGGGTGGCCGTGGCCGTGGTGGCCAGCAGGGTTGGTTCGCCCATTGCCTGCCAGATAGGGCCGATTTGCAGGTAATCGGGCCGAAAATCGTGCCCCCACTGAGAGATACAGTGCGCTTCATCTACAGCCAGCAGGCTGACGTCCATCTTCGCCAAAACACGGGTGAAGTGGCGGCTGCGCAAACGTTCCGGCGCAATGTACAACAGTTTGACGTGTCCCTCGCGCACGGCGCGCATGCGGTGGTTGATTTCGTCATGGGGCAGGGTACTGTTGAGGTAAGTGGCGGGGATACCGGCTTCGGTCAGGCTGTCAACCTGGTCTTTCATCAACGAGATCAGGGGCGAAATGACCAACGTCAGGCCGGAAAGCAGCATGGCGGGCAGTTGGTAGGCAAGAGATTTGCCCGAACCGGTGGGCATCACCAGCAAAGTATGCCGGCCTTCGAGCACCCGTTGGATGGCCGTTTCCTGCCCCTCGCGAAAGTTGTTGTGTCCAAAATATTGTTGTAATACCTGCGGTGCGGATAGCATATTTCCACCCTCCTCTGTTGGTTGGGAGATCATTATAACACTGCGCCGGCAGTTGCCCAAGTATGCGGAGTGCTGTTAACACTGCGTAATGATCGAATTACCTTGTCACCAACCCGGCTCCGTGATACAATGGCTTTACATTGCTTATTGACCCCCAGCAACTAAAAAATCCGATACAGAAAGACCCGCGCAATGACCGATTCTTCACAAAGATACGTGACTCAGAAAAAACTTGGTGCCGGCGCGATGGGTGAGGTTTACCTGGCGACCGATACATTGTTGAACCGGCCTGTGGCCCTGAAATACCTCCTCAGCAGCCAGGACGCCGACTACGACGAGTCATTTCTGGCCGAAGCCCGCATGCTGGCCAGCCTCAATCACCCCCACATCACAGCCATTCACGATGCCATGTTTGATGAAGATAAACTGGCCTACTGCCTGGTGATGGAGTATGTGGAAGGTAAACCCCTGTCCTACCTCATCGATAACTGGTCGGGGCCGCTGCCCCTGGAACATATTCTGACTTTCGCCCTCAGTATTTTGCAGGCGCTCCGGTACGCCCACGAGAAAGGCATTGTACACCGCGACATCAAACCGGACAACGTGATTGTTCAAAAAGAGACCGCCAAGCTCACCGATTTTGGCGTGGCCGGCCTCATTTCTTTGCTCAGCCAGGGCACAGAATACATGGCCGGTACGCCCGCCTATATGTCGCCGGAGCAGATTGAAGGCGCTCCTATTGATGGCCGGGCCGATCTTTACGCGCTGGGCGTGATGCTGTTTGAAATGGCCAGCGGCGGCGAAATGCCCTACACTTTTGACAACCTGGATGGCCTGCTGGACGCCCATTTGGAACAGCCGCCCTTATCCCTGCGCGATTTTGCGCCCGATGTGCCGGTGGCCCTGGAACGGATCATTATGCGGCTGCTGGCCAAAAAACCGGATCACCGCTATCCTTCGGCGGAAGCGGTGATGAACGCGCTCCATACCGTCCAATTGCGTTACAAGTACAGCCAATCTTATCTTGATCTGCTGGACCCCAACGCCAGGCCGCTGGCAGGCCGGGCCGAGCCTCTGGCCAAAATGGGCGGTGTCTGGGACAATGTCCGGCAATCGACGCGCCCCAAACTGCTGATGGTACAGGGTGAGCCGGGGATCGGCAAAACCAAACTGGTAACGGAGTTTCTGGGGCAGCAGGTGGTTGATGCCGGATTTGCCGCGCTGGTGGGCCACTGCAACCAATCCGGCGTACCCTACGCGCCCTACGCCGATATTTTGGCCACCATCATAGAAAAACAACTACCGATGGATCCCATTCCGCAAGAGGACATCGACCGGCTGCTCCAACAAATCCCCAGCCTGGGCCGGCTGCTCAATATTGCCCCCCAACCCACCGCCAAAAAAGAAACCGATGAGCAAACCCTACTGCCGGGCAGCAGCGGCTTGTGGAAAGTTCTCAACGACCGGTTGCCCGACAATACTTCCGACGAACCGGGCCAAAGCGAGTGGCAATTCTTTGAAACGGTGCTTTCTATTTTGAACAACCTGGGGCCTGCCGCCATTTTTCTGGAAAACGCCACCCAACTGGACGAGGCCAGCGCCACGCTCACCGGCTTTTTGCTCCAGCAAGAACAATTGCCGCTGTTGCTGCTGGCGGCCTGCCGCCCCACGGCTGAACCGGTTCCCTGGCTTGATACGTTTTCCGGCGATAATTACGAGATCATCCCGATGACGCCGCTCGCGGCGGAAGCCATCGACGAGTGTGTAAAAAATTTATTGGACGGCAGCCCACCCCCCGCGGCCACCGCGTGGATCGCCGAGCGCAGCCGGGGCAACCCGCTGCACGTTGAAGAAATCACATTTCAACTCATTGAATCAAACCAACTCCGGCAGGAGAACGGCCAATGGCGCTACACCCCGGTCCAAACCGTTGACACCCCCGCCGATGCCTTTTTACCCCGGGCCGTGATGGGGGCCTTTACCCGGCAAATAGAAAAACTATCAAAAAACAGCCGGCAGGCGCTGGCCCTGGCGGCGCTGCTGGAACCCGGCCCGGAGTTTGATTTTGACCTCTGGCTGGCGGCGCTGGGCGGAGAAGATAAACAGGCCGCCGCGCAAGAGATCATTGACGAGGCACTAAAAAAACGAGTGCTGCGCGAAGTAGGTAAAAGTAGCAGTGAACACTCCCGCTATGCTTTCCGCCCGCCGGACCTGACCAAAGCGCTGGCGGCAACACTCAGCCAGGCACGGCGGCAGGAAATCCACCAACAGATTGCCCGGATTCTGCACCAGCAGCAGGGCGACCCCATTTTGATGAGCCACCATTACCAGAAAGCGGGCGCTACCGCCGACGCCGTCTACCAGTTGGAACGGGCCGGCAACAAAGCCATTGCCGCCAACGCGTTCGACACGGCCATTGTCTACTACCGGCAGGCCAGCAAATTGATGGAAACCCGCTCCGCCTACAAAGCGTTGGGCCACCTGTACCGGCTCAAGGGGCGCAAAATAGATTCGGTTGAAGCCTTTGAACAGGCACTGGCCTTGGCCGAGCAGTCTGGCGTCCGGGCCGATCAGGCTCAAATTCTCAACGGGCTGGCCCAAACGCTGTGGTTGTTTGATGACTATGCGCCGGCAGCGGAACGAGCCACAACCGCGCTCAAGTTGGACGGCGCGCCGGAAAAAGAGCAAATTACCGCTCAGGTCCATCTGGGCACCATCGCCTGGCTGACGGGCCGGCTAAATGAGGCGGAAACGTGGCTGCAAAAAGCGCTGGCCGCGTTCAAAAAAGACAACAAAAATCCTGCCCGGCTGTCCGCCCGGCAGCGATTAGGGCAGGTGTATCTCTCTCAGGGAAACTTGCCGGCAGCTCAACAAACGTTTCAACAAACATTGGCGCTGGCGGAGGAATCAAATAATCTCAGAGAGCAGGCGCAAGCCCTGCTGGGTTTGGCCCGCGCCGCGATTGAACAGGGACAGTTTGACCAGGCGGAGCAGTTCATCGAAACCGCCGAAACCCACACCCAGACTTTGCGCAGCCGGGAAGGGTTGATGAACATTTATATTCAACGAGGCCGGCTGCACTTGTACCGGCAGGAGCCGGATCAGGCGATGGTATGGTTTAAAAAAGCGCTGCCCCCGGCCCTGGAGCGAGGCCAGCGCAATGTGTATATTTTAAGCGACGTCTACCGGCTGATGGCCGAGGCTTGCCTGGCCTTAAACCGCCCCCAACAAGCCGAGGCCGCTGCCAACGATGCGCTCAAGCTGGTTAAGGCCGTGGGAAACCAGGAATTTGTGGCGCTGGCTCAAGGAACGCTGGCCCAGACCCAGGTTGCCTCCGGCAATTTTGAAAAGGCAGAGCAGATATTTACGCAATCATTAGCCCTGCTTGAGGAAACAGGCTGCCGGTTGGGGAAGATACGGACGCAATTAAGATACGCCCAATTTTTGCAGGGTCAGGGGCGGGATGATCGCGCTGACGCATTGGGGGCAAACGCCCAGCGGGAGGCGCAGGAGATAGAGTTACATCTTGGGCCGTCACAGGGCCGGCATCTTTTTAGCCGGGCCTGACGTTATTCAGCAGCGTCTAATCCACGGGGAATCCGTTTTTCAGCATCGAAAAATGGCATAGATACAATTTCACAGTTGTGATGATCCCCGTCATTATCAACCAGGGTCACGCTTTCACCAAGCCAGCCATCTTTCCCCTCAGCCGGTTCGTAAAAACGCACGTAGCCAATTCCTTTGTTAAGGGTTGGCGACCAATCACCAATCTGCATGTGGCCAACCATTTTATCGCCTATAAACACCTTCATCCCAACCAGGGGTGTCGTTGTTTCACAAACCAATCCAAATAACAAGCACGATTTATCGGCGGCCTGTAACGCCGACCGTCCGATAAAATCAGGCTTGGAAAGATCGACAAATGCGCCCAGCCCGGCTGCATACGGCGTCATATCTGGTTCAATGTCGGTGCCGTAATCCAAAATTCCGGCTTCAATCCGTCGTACGCCCATTGACGAGCCGCTGCTAAATTCCAAACCATAGGGTTTACCACATTCAAACAGATGATCCCATAAGGCGTGATGATCGGTCGAACTGTTGCTGTACAGTTCTACCCCTATTTCGCCCGTCCAACCGGTCCGCGAGACCAAAAGCTCCTGACCGTCAAAACTAAACATTCCGGCATGAAAGTATCCAAAGCTTGCCGGCACCGGCCCATCCGCAGCCGCATTTAAGACCTCCAGTGATCCTGGCCCTTGAATTTGCAATACGCGCGAATGTGGATCGGTGATTTTTACATCTAACCCATCGGCATAAGCCTTCAGCCAAGTTTCAAACTCACCATTCGCCTTAACATACCAAAAATGGTCTTCAGCCAAACGGATTAAGACTCCATCCATTAAAACTGTTCCTTCTGACGTGCAGGCAATGGCATAACGGGCGCGCCAGATTTTGAGGTTATCTATCCGACGGGTAAAAATACGTTCTAACAAATTAACCGCGTCCGGCCCTTTTATTTCGAGCGGCTTTTCGGGTACGTCGTACAACAAAACGCCCTGGCGCAATTTCCAGTAATACTCAACCACATTTTCTCCCCTATTCAAGGGATATAAGCGATTGCAGTAAACGGCAAATACCGTTTGTTCGGTACCATATTTTTCAATATAGGGAGACTGCTCAAACCGAAAGGTATTCAGCCTTACAATCGGGTGTGATTCGGCATATACAACTTTTCCGGCATTAATTTTATCGCTCGTCATATGGATATCTCCTTGGTTCTGAATTTCAATCGTCCTGCGTGAATCCCCTTAACTTCGCAATCGAACTGATCCCATTACGCCCCGCTCCGGGTTCTAAATTGCAGGCTCCATCTCCAGCCAATTGCGGCCAACCTCTACATCAACTTTAAGCGGCACGCGCAGTTCAAAAGCGTTCATCATCACCTCGCGGGTGAGCGCGCCCACTTTTTCTACTTCTGACTCCGGCGCTTCCAACACCACCTCATCGTGTACCTGCAAGAGCAGGCGGCTTTGCAGCTTTTGCTCGTGTAATTGATTATAGAGGGTAATCATGGCCTGCTTCATAATATCGGCGGCAGTGCCCTGGATAGGCATGTTGATGGCTTCCCGTTCGGCGGCGCCCCGCTGCGGGCCTTTGAGGTGAGCCAGGTTGGAAAAATCGCGGCGGCGGCCGAGCAGGGTAGAGACATAGCCCTGTTCAACGGCCATTTTTTTGGTTTCTTCGATGTAACGTTTGATACCGGGGTATTTTTCAAAATAGGTGTTGATGAAATCACGCGCCTCTTCCCGGCTCATGCCGGTGCTTTGGGCCAGGCCAAAGGCCGATTGGCCGTAAACCAGCCCAAAATTGACCGCTTTGGCGATGCGCCGCTGGTATTTATCCACCTGTTCGGGAGAAATGCCCAACACGGCGGCGGCGGTGGCCGTATGAATATCCTCATCATTGGCAAAAGCAGCCAGCAGGCCGGGGTCTTCGGCCACGTGGGCCACAATGCGTAACTCCACCTGGGAGTAATCGGCGGCAATCAAACGATGACCTTCTTCGGCCACAAACGCCCGCCGGATTTCACGCCCCTGCTCGGTGCGGATGGGAATATTTTGCAGGTTGGGGTCGCTGCTGGAGAGGCGTCCGGTGGAAATACCGATCTGGTTGTAATTGGTGTGAACCCGTCCGGTTGTCGGGTTCACCAGCGCGGGCAGGGCGTCAACATAAGTGCTTTTGAGTTTGGCCAGGGTTCGCTGTTCTAAAATGTAATCGATGATGGTGTGCTGGCCTTGCAGCCCTTCCAACACGCCGGCGGCGGTGGAATAATGGCCGCTCTTGGTCTTTTTTAAACCTTCGGTGGGCAGGCCCAGTTTAGTGAACAGAATATCGGACAGTTGCTGGGTGGAATTGACGTTGAACGACTCACCCGCAACCTCGTGAATTTGCTGTTCCAGTTCCAGTAATCGGCTGCCAAATTGGGCCGACATCTGGCGCAGGGCGTTGGTATCCAGCTTGATGCCGGCCAGTTCCATATCTTTGAGCACGTAGATCAAAGGCAGTTCCAGCGTTTGAAAAATCTGCCCAAGCTGTTCGTTCTCGCGCAGCGGTTTTTCTACCGCTTCGGCCAGCCGCAGGGTCATATCCACATCGGCGGCGGCGTAGGGCGTCACTTTATCCACCGGAATCTGATCCATGGTCAACTGTTTTTTGCCGGTGCCGATCAATTCTTTGATCTCGGTCATCTGGATATTGAGTTCATCTTTCACCAAATCTTTTAAGCCGTGGCGGGCGCCCGGCGCGTTGTTGCCCACCCACGAGGCAATCATGGTATCAAAAATGGGTGGCTGCACGGGCAGCCCGTAGCGCTCCAGCACCGTCATATCAAATTTGGCATTGTGCATATATTTGGTAATGTTAGCATCGGCCAGGATGGGGGCTAAAGCAGTTTGAACCGCGCTGAGATCCAACTGAATCGAATCGTCAGCAGTGATCTCGGGGTCGGGAGCCGAATCGAACAGCGATGTTTGGCCGGCAGGTTTGGTACCCGTTTTGACGCCGTGACCCACCGGGATATAGTAGCCCTCGCCGGTAGTAGGGGTGATGGCGATGCCTACCAGATTGGTCTGGACTTCGTCGGTGCTGTCGGTTTCCACGTCTACCGACAGGCGTTGGCTTTGTTTGAGTTTTTTAATCAGATCGGCCAGTTTGGCGGCGGTATCCACGGCGGCGTACGTACCATCCGACGGTGCGGGTGCCGCTGACTGGAGCAATTCAACGGTGGCCACATCCTGCGGCAGTTTGTCTTCGGGCGCGCCGGGAATGCGGTTGAAGATGGTGTTGAATTCCAGTTCAACAAACAGGTTGGCTACCTCAGCCAGGTCAAAATCTCTGGTTTTGCCCGCTTCAATATTTAATTCGATGCCAGGCACATCGGTGATGATGCGGCCCAGATCGCGCGAGAGAAAAGCGCTTTCGCGGTCAGTTTCCAATTTTTTACGGACCGATTTGGTCATCTCATTCAGGTGATCGTAGATATTTTCCAACGTATCGTACTGCTGGATGAGTTTCGCGCCGCCTTTTTCACCGATGCCTTTAACGCCGGGGATGTTATCGCTGGAGTCGCCTACCAGTCCTTTGAGTTCAATCAATTGGTGGGGGGTGACGCCGTATCGCTCCTTCACCCGCGCCTCGTCGTACACCTCGCGGTCGGCAAAGCGTTTGCCGGAAATAATAACCTTGATATGGGGCGCGACCAGTTGAAAAGCGTCCCGGTCGCCGGTAACGATGAGAGCTTCGATATTTTTTTGAGCGGCCTGGTTGGCCAGGGTTCCCAGCAGGTCGTCGGCTTCGTATCCTTCTTTGGTAAAAACCGGCATATTGAACGCTTTGACCAGTTGCTCGATGCGCTCAATCTGGCCGCGCAGGTCATCGGGCATTTTTTCGCGGGTGGCTTTGTATTCACCATACATTTCGTGGCGGAAGGTATCGCCCCGGTCGAAGGTGACAATGAAATAATCGGGGTCATATTCTTTCCAGACGGCCAGCAGCATATTGGTAAAGCCATAGACGGCGTGGGTGGGTTCGCCCGCGCTGGTGTTAAAAGTGGGCGGCATGCCAAAATAGGCCCGGTAGGCCAGGGCGTGGCCATCGATCAAAACCAGGGTTTGTTTTTTTGCCATAGAATGCTCCTCTACTAAAAAATCAGAAACCTCTAAAAGATTGCGCGGCCCCACACAGCAACATAATAGACTACCACGCTGACAAACAAAAAGCTGTCTGCCCGGTCTAAAAACCCGCCATGGCCGGGCAGCAGGTTAGAGGAGTCTTTAACTCCCGTATGCCGTTTCATCATCGAGATGGAAAGATCACCAAACAACGCCACAACTGCCACCAACGCGCCGGCAACCAGGGCATTGGCTAACGGCAGCCTGATAAATGCGATTACAATGGCCGCCCCCACCACGCCGCCCAAAATACCGCCCAGGAATCCTTCCCAGGTTTTTTTTGGGCTGAGCCGGGGCCAGAGTTTATGCCGCCCAATGGTCCGGCCCACAAAATAGGCAAAGGTATCCGCGCCCCAGGTGGCAAACAGAGCCAGCCACACCCAGGCCAACCCATTGACCAATTCCCGTAAAGCCACCAGGTGGCCAAATCCCCAACCAATGTACAACCCGCCGGCCAGCGTCAAGGCCCAATCGACGGTGGGCGCCGGGGTTCTGCGGAACAACTGCCAGGCCATCGAGATCAAAATTCCCGCGCTGAGAATAAGCTCTAAACTTAAAGTAGAACGATATCCGTAATAAACAAGCAGGGCGATCAGACCCAGAACTACAAAGTGGTTAACATCGTAGCCGCCGGCCTTCATCATTCGCACAAATTCCCAGCCACACATCAAGGCAAACAGGCCAATGCCCACCGCCCACCAAATACCTCCCAAAAATACAAATACGGCAACCAAAGGGAAGGCGATCAGCGCGGTAATAATCCGGGTACGAAGCATAACAACTCCTATGTTGGGTGAATTTGATGTGGATGGCGCAGGGCGATATCAACGACAAGTTATAATTTATTCATCCACGGTTTGCTCTTTGTCGTTGTGATTGATCTGCTCGTCACTTTTGGGTTTTTCTTTGGGAGCCAGAACAGCAACCGAGGCCACCACATCACTCCCCTTCAGCCCCATCACCCGGACCCCCCGTGTGGCTCGGCCTAATTGAGAAATGTCTTTAATGGCCGTCCGCAGCATAATGCCTTCTCTGGAAATTAATGTCAGATCGCCTTTATCCGATACCACGCGAGCAGCCACAATTTCGCCGGTCTTTTTGAGGTCTCTGGCTAAAGTGCGGATACCGCCGCCGTTTCGTTTCTGAACGCTGTACTCGCTCATCAGGGTGCGTTTGGCAAAACCTTTTTCCGTGACCACCAGCAGCGTCTCGTCGGGCACAACAATATCCATTCCCCGCACTTCATCGCCCGATTTCAGACGCATCGCGCCCACGCCGGCAGCAGTTCGCCCCATCGGGCGGACATCTGTTTCTTTAAAGCGGATGCCCTGCCCCAGCCGAGAGACAACAACAATTTCTTCATGACCGCTGGTGAGTTTGACCCAGCCCAATCTATCGTCTTCATCCAGATTCAGGGCGATTAATCCGCTGGGGCGTACCGAGGCAAACTCTCTTAAATCTACGCGCTTGATCCGGCCTTTACGGGTCAGCATCACCAGATACTTGGCCTGCTCAAAACTGGGTACGGCCACCGCGGCGGTAATTCTTTCGCCGGGGTCAATGTTGATCAAGTTTATGATCGACGATCCCCGCGCGGTGCGTCCGGCATCGGGAATCTGGTAGGCTTTTTCAGAATATACCTTCCCCTTATCCGTAAAATAGAGAATGGTGTCCAGGGTGCTGGCCGAAAAGAGAAACTCCACCACATCCTCATCGCGGGTGGCCATACCGGTGACGCCCCGCCCGCCGCGTCCCTGGCTGCGGTAAGTAGTCGCCAATACCCGTTTGATGTAGCCTCGCTGGGTAATGGAAACCAGCACCCGCTCATCTTTGATCAGGTCTTCTTCGTCAAAATCTTCGGTTACATCCACCAAAATACGAGTCCGGCGCTCATCACCGTACTTTTCTTTCAGATCAATCAGGTCGTCTTTGATCAGTTCCAAAATCTTATCGGGGTTGGCCAGCAGGTCTTCCAGGTAAGTAATGGTTTGCATCACTTCTTGATATTCATCTTCAATTTTCTGGCGCTCCAGCGCGGCCAGGCGGCGCAACTGCATATCTAAAATGGCCTGGGCCTGCCGCTCGCTCAATTCAAATTTGCTTATCAATTGGGTACGGGCGGTATCGACATCTTTGCTCTGGCGAATGGTTTGGATAACATCATCCAGATGGCCCAACGCAATACGCAACCCTTCCAGAATATGGGCGCGCTGCCGGGCTTTTTCCAGTTCAAATTCGGTGCGGCGGGTAATCACATCGCGGCGGTGTTCAATATGCTCAAAAAGCGCGCGTTTTAAGGGCAGCAGGCGCGGCACACCATCCACCAGGGCCAGCATATTGATACCAAACGTAGTTTGCAGGGTGGTATATTTATAAAGTTGGTTGAGCACTTTTTTGGGCTGCGCGCCCCGTTTGAGTTCGATGACGATAGACAACCCTTCCCGGTCCGATTCATCGCGCAGGTCAGAAATATCTTTGAGTTTACCGGTGCGTACCAGGTCGGCAATGCGTTCCAATAACGAGGATTTATTGACCTGGTAGGGAATTTCGCTGACCACAATTCGGAAGCGGTTGCCCTTCATTTCTTCGATGCGCGCCACTGCCCGCATAGTTATGCGGCCTTTGCCGGTAGCGTAGGCATTAACCAGCCCTTCCTGTCCAAAAATGGTCGCCCCGGTCGGCAGATCGGGGCCTTTGATGAACTTCATCAGATCATCCACCGATACCTCATCGGTGCGGTGGTAATTGTCGATGAGGAAGATGGCAGCATCGCACACTTCGTTGAGGTTGTGGGGGGGGATGTTGGTAGCCATTCCCACCGCGATGCCGGAGGTGCCGTTCAGCAGCAGGTTGGGCAGGCGCGCGGGCAGGGCCTGGGGTTCTTGCAAACTGCCATCAAAGTTATCGACCCAATCAACGGTATTTTTTTCAATGTCGGCCAGCATTTCCTGAGAAATTGTAGCCAGCCGCGCTTCGGTGTACCGCATGGCCGCCGGGCTGTCGCCATCGATGCTGCCAAAGTTACCCTGTCCATCCACCAGGGGGTAGCGCATCGAAAAATCCTGGGCCATGCGCACCATGGCATCATACACCGCCGAATCGCCGTGGGGGTGGTATTTACCCAAAACGTCGCCCACCACGCGCGCGCTTTTGCGGTAGGGCGTATTGTGGCGAATACCCATATCGTGCATAGCGTAAAGGATACGGCGATGCACCGGCTTGAGGCCATCACGGGCGTCGGGCAAGGCGCGGGAGACAATCACGCTCATAGCGTAATCGAGGTAGGCGTCTTTCATTTCGTTTTCAATATCTACAGGTTTTATAGTTCCTATTTCCATTTCCATCCAGGTTCTCCAAATAAGAAAAATCAACAATAGCAGGGAAAAACTCTAATGTACAGCGTATTGCGTATGGATGATTTCACGAAATACGAATTTCGAGGTAATTCTTTTTGTGCAACTACCCTAATCCGCCAGTTCCACTTCAAACGGATGGCTGTTTTGCCAGCCGGGTTGGCCGGTTTCTCGAAGCCGTTCCAGCCGCCGGATAGTAATTTCACAGTAAACCGGATCAATATCCATCGTAAAACAGCGCCGTTGATTCACTTCGGCGGCAATCAGCGTGGCGCCGGAATGGCTGAAAAAATCGATCACCAATTCTCCAGGGCGCGAGTTGGTTTTGATGATCCGTTCAATGGCTCTTAGCGGTTTCTGCGCGTAACAGCCGGAGACATTTTCCGGCATCCGGTAAAACACCTGCTGAACATCGACCCACACATTGCCGGGGCGAAGGGTGTCGGCTTTACTTCGCTCCAAATTTTCGGTCAGCCGTCCATCGACCGTTTTGTAGTAGCCGCGCAATATTTTGGGGATGTCTGTGTACTGCACTTCAAAAAACGGTTGTCCCTTCACGTAATAGAGCAGTTCCTGCCGCACGGCCATCCAATTCTTTTGCGTGCCATAACCGCGCTGATTCCGCATGGTGAGAAGACTGCGGGCTTCAAACTCAAACTCGCGCATCATCAGCATAAAATCGGGCAGGGGTTGGAACTGATTTTTCTGGTCCGCGCCCAACCAGACATACATGGCGCTATTCTGATCCAGCACGCGCCAGGTTTGCGCCACCCACCTGCGGCACCAGTCGATATATGCGACAAGTTGCCGCGCTTCAAAGGCCACCAAATTGTAGGGCGGGTCGTGAATGGCAAGTTGGGCCGCTTCTCCCGCCATCAATGTGTCAACCTGATCGGCCTGGGTTGCATCCAGACAGCCAACCCGATGCTGTTGTTGGGGGTCCAGCCACATCTCACCCGGCTTCACCCGGCAAAACGGCAAAATTTTTTGTCTCACCGCTTCATCCTGATCCAGCCTGGGTAACGGATTATTTTTCATTGATTTTAAACACCCCTATCGCTAACAACAACGCCCAACCCTCCAAACGCTTATACCGTGAGCAAGAATTTTTTGTGGATAGAGGATGGGGGTCCGGCTCATTTGGGTGTACGATAGTATAACACACCTCGCCCTTACCGACAATCAGTTTACTTCTTTCTGGCCTTAAATTTAATCCCATATTTAGTGGTATTTGCCCCAAAAAATAGCCTTGTACCCACTAGATATAGATTTCAAAGCAGTACTGTATCCCCTTTAGTGTATGATTGGCACTATTTTCCCCATCCCCCGCGTTTTGTATTCTGGCCGATCCATATTAAAATCTCTAGAGATAAATTAATAAGAGTTGATAATCTAGGGCGATTGTGTTAAACTACACTCCGCTTGTTATTCTAGCCAAGCAAGAACCAAAATAGAACGCAGAGATGCACAAAAATTTCACAGAGATATTACATTATTTTTTCTCTGAGAATCTCTGTGTTTTCTCCGTGTCTCTCTGTGTAACTTATTCTGACTCAATGTAGAAGAAATCAACTGATAAATACGCCTCTGCCTGCCATAGAAAACAAGAAATATTGAGGAACAACTTATGCTTCAAGAAATTGCCAATCGGGTATTTGTAGATTTGGATTACCAGGGTGCCAATGTTGGCTGCGTTTTGACCGATGAAGGGGCGATTGTGATTGACACGCCGATGATCCCGGAAGAAGCCAAAGCATGGGCCAAAACGGTTTCAGAATTGGCGGATCAAGTATTGTATGTCTTCAATACCGATCATCACCGCGCCCATATTATGGGCAACCAGTTTTTTGATGCGCCTATTCTGGCCCATGAATTTGCCTGGAAGGAAATGGCCAACTACAAAGATACGTTCATTGAACGCACGAAAAACCTGTTCAAAAAACGGCCCGAAATCCAGCAGCAGTTCAACGAGATCAAAATCATCAAACCGGAACTTTGTTTTAGCGGCAAACTGGTGATGAACAAGGGCGGGCGAGAACTTCATTTTATGCACCTGGGCGGCCATACACCGGCCACCAGCGGCCTGCTTTTGCCCGATGAACGGATCCTGTTTACCGGCGATCTGGTGGTGGTTAACGAGCATCCGGCCCTGGGCCAATGCAATAGCGAAGAGTGGCTGGCCAAATCTCGCTGGCTGCGGCGGCAGAAGTACGAACTCATTGTGCCGGGCCACGGCCCGCTGTGCAATGTGGAGGCCACTGAGCCGGTTTCGGAATATATCCGGGCCATGCGGTCGAAAGTACGCAGCCAGTACAAATCCGGGCGAACCAAGGCCGAAGCCGCCGTGGTTATCAGCCAGATGCTTGATTATTTTCCTTACAAACCGGGAGAAAAATCGATTATTGAGAAGCGCATCCGCGCCGGCGTAAGCCGCGTTTACGACGAGATGAAGGTGATTTACGGGCAAGAATAAAGCCCCTTCCCCGACAGGTTTTATTTTTAGCCGGGATTTTTTGACAGTATATCCACCTCGTGCTATACTTTTCCTTCGTTGCCGCCCCAACTATGGTTGGGGGAACAGAAGTTGCGGGATGTAGCGCAGTCCGGTAGCGCGCTTCGTTCGGGACGAAGAGGTCGGCGGTTCGAATCCGCCCATCCCGACTTCATTAACAATCAAACAAATTTCATCGGGGCGTGGCGCAGTCCGGTAGCGTGCTTGAATGGGGTTCAAGAGGTCGACGGTTCAAATCCGTCCGCCCCGACTTTACCGTTTTTTCATTGTAATTGCCCACGTAGCTCAGGAGGTAGAGCAACGCCTTGGTAAGGCGTAGGTCAGCGGTTCAAATCCGCTCGTGGGCTTCATACGGTCCGATAAAAAACAGCCGTCTCAGTTGAGACGGCTGTTTTATTTTTGGGCTACTGTGTCCAGCGCGCCATCAAGGTTTGCCCGCCGTACACCTGCTGTCCTTCCGTAACCAAGATTTCAGCCTCCGGCGGAAAAAACAGGTCAACCCGGCTGCCAAATCTGATCAATCCTAGTCGCTGTCCCGTGACTAATTCATCACCGGGTTCCACCCAACACACAATGCGACGAGCCATAATGCCGGCAATCTGTTTGACAGCCAGCGGCCCGTGGGGCGTTTCCAGCCCGATAAGATTCGACTCGTTGCTATGGGTGTCTTCCAGAAAGGCGGGGGCAAAAGTACCGGGTTGGTAGTGTAAAAACTGTACAACACCGCTATAGGGGCTGTGCTGCACATGCACATCAAAAATAGACATAAATACGCTGATCCGCCGCGCCGGACCTTTAAAAAACAAAGGGTCATCAAGCAATTCAATATCGGTCACTTTGCCGTCTGCCGGAGCAATTATGAATTCCGGGGCGGCGGAGGCCGGAAAGCGATGGGGATCGCGGAAAAAATAGAATACCCAGCCTAATAACAGCGCCGGTATCAAGGCCAGCCACCGCCAGCGGGTCGACAAAAACATAGGGATGGAAAGAATCAGGCCCAAAACGATGGCCGGCACTTCTCGCCAGGCCGCAAAGATACCACTCAGCATGATCAAACCACCGTCAGCAGATGCCGGTGCCGGCCAACACGATACAGAAACAACACCGGTCCGCTAATGCCGTAGAGGGCAAAAATGCCAAAGGGAATGGCCCGCAGGCCCCCGGCCATGAGGCCCCAGCCAATAACGCACACCACCATTCCGGTCAGCAGCAGCGGCGGCGCTTTGATCACGTGAATATTTTTGGCATAGGGGAAGCGGCTCACCATCAAATAACTCACCAAAACCACAATGACAATCCACCAGATATTGATGGTCCAATGCTGCCAAAAACTGCCGGTTACCAAAATCAAACAGGCCGCCGGGATGGGCAGCCCCTTAAAATAGGCCCGCCGGTCCGACGGCAGCGTATTATAACGAGCCAGCCGGTACGCGCCCGCCAGCACAAACACCAGCGAGGCGGCCATCGCCACCGAGCTTGCTACCCCAACAAACAACATCAGCCGGTAAATCATGATCATGGGCGCCACGCCAAAGGTCACCATATCGGCCAGCGAATCTAACTCCTTACCCACCTCACTGGTCGCATCGAGCCGGGACGCTAACTGGCCGTCCAGTACATCCAGAATAGAACCCAGGATGATGAGGAGGCCGGCCAAAAAGAAACGGTCATCAAACAACACCATAATTGCCAGCACGCCCAGCAACAGGGAACTGATGGTAGCCATACTGGGGACGGCATTCTTTACTTTTTCTTTTGCCAAAATTCTCGCTCCCTTCTTTGGATTTTTCTTTCCTCACTAAAAAGCATAGCGCCAAGCGGCGGGAGAGACAAAACCGGTCATTCTACCGGTTTTTGCCAGAAGTAGGTCCAACTGGGCGGCACGTTGCGCAGTACGGTCCGCCGCTCGATCTGGTATTGATCGGCAAAGGCGGTCAGGATAGCTTTATTGGCCTTCATCTCGTTCCGCACCGCAGAAGAACTGAACAGGTATTTCAACCGGTTGACAAAAATATAATGCACGTAACTAAAAACACCGCCGGGCTTGAGTTGGGCCATCATCAATGTTAAGATCTCCTCTACCAATGATGGAGGAAAATTGGTGAGGGGTAAACTGAACACAATAAAATCGTATTGGTGATTTTTGGCAATGTTGCGTACATCATCAGCAATTAGATTGACTTTTACACCGGGCGGGGTTTGAAAATTCGGCTCTTGTTGGAATCGCTGCTCCAGCGTAGCCATCAATTTGGGATTAAGCTCTACCGCATCCAGCACATCGCCCGGCTGTAGAAGCGGCACAATTTCCCGGGTAAAGGGGCCGGTGCCCGCGCCAGCTTCCAGCACCCGCACCACCCCCTGCTTTTGGGCCAGATACGCCACCACCGCCCGACCCAAATATTTTGAACTGGGCAAAATAGCGCCGACGTGGAAGAAATCTTCAAAGAACTGCTTTAAAAAAAGTTTTTGATGCGACATTGATTTCCTTTTTATTGATACCCAAACATCTTGCGGAACGCCGGCTTATACCACAGCCCTTCAAAATCGGGATTATCGCGGGCGATGGCACGTTTTGATTCATCTAATTCGATGGCCTGGGTCAGCCAGGTGATACAGGCATCGTCCTGCCCCAGCAGCGCCAGAATGCAGGCTTTGTGATAGACGGCGTCGGCATCATCCGGGTCCAGCCGGATAGCCTGGTCGAAATCTTTCATTGCCTCGGTGTAATTTTCCCGGTTGTAAAATGTCAACCCCCGGTTGATGTAGGCGGTAGCATCCTCGGGATCAAGTTCGATGACCCGGTTGAAATCCTGCATGGCCAGATCATACTCGCCAATTTCATAGAGCGCCAGCGCCCGGTTGGAGAGGGTTTTGGTATTATCAGGATCAAACGATAAGGCGTGATCGTAATCGGCCAGCGCCTGTTCGTAATCGCGCAGGCTTTCGTAGGCCATGCCCCGGTAGTTGTAGGCGCTGAGGTCGTCGGGATCAAGGCTGATGGCCCGGCTGTAATCTTTGACCGCCTGCTGCAAGTTGCCCAACCGCTCGTAGGCCAGGCCGCGATTTTTGAACGTGGCCGGGTTGTTGGCGTCCAGTCGCAGGGCCTGGTTATAATCTTCGATGGCTCGCAGATATTCACCCTGTTTGTAGTAAGCATTGCCGCAATTATTGTAAATAGCCGGGTCTTCCGGGTTCAGGCGGGCGGCCTGATTAAAATCTTCAATGGCCGAAGCAATAGCCCCCTGCTGCATATAAATAATGCCCCGGTTGTGATAATAGCCGGCCTCTTTGGGGTTGAGCAAAACGGCCTGGGTAAAATCGGCGATGGCTTCTTGATAAGCACGGTTATTGGCCCGCACGCTGCCGCGATAATTGTAGGTGGCGGCGTTATCCGGGTCCAGGTCCAGGGCGTAGCTGAAATCAGCCACCGCCTCATCATAATTCTGCAAAGCGGCAAAGGCCAGGCCCCGATTTTGCAGCATTTCCACATTATCCGGTTTGAGTTGAATGGCCTGATTGTAATTTTCCAACGCTTCGGCCACCTGCCCCTGCTCGGTTAAAGCCAGGGCCAGGTTGTGGAACATCTCCGCCTCTTTGGGATTGAGTTTGAGCGCCTGCCGGAAATCATCCACCGCGCGATGGCTCTCGTTTTGATCCACATAGGCCAGCCCGCGCTGATAATAATAATCGGCCTCTTCGGGATTGAGTTGGATGGCCTGGGTAAAATCGTTGACGGCGCGCGCTGTATCGCCGTAGCGGGCAAAGGCCCGCCCGCGCTGGTAAAAGGTATCGGCATTTTGGGGCCGCAGCCGGATGGCCTGGTTAAAATCTTTGACTGCCTGCGCCGGGTCATCCTGGTCCAGATACACGCAGCCGCGATTGTGCAGCGCATCAGCCTGTTTAGGGTTGAGCCGCAGCGCTTCATCAAAATCTTCCAGCGCCAACGGATAATTTTTGAGCCTGCTGTGGGCCAACCCGCGCTGGTTCAACGTAAAGGCATCCGCCGGATAAAGCTGCAAAGCCTGATTAAAATCGGCCACGCCTTTGGCGTAATCCTGCATGCGGATATAGGCCAGCCCCCGGTACCGGAACAGGCGAGCCTCATCGGAGCCGGAAGGAGCCTCCGCCGGGGTTAACTCGGCAGAGAGGGCAATCGCCTCATCATAATCGGCAATGGCCCGCACGTAATCCCCCCGGCGGCTGTGAACCAACCCCCGATTGGCAAAGGCCGACATCATTTGGGGGTCAATCTGCAAGGCGTCGTTAAAATCCTGAATGGCCTGCTCGTAATCACCGGTCCCGGAATAGGCCCGCCCCCGCTCGTTGAGCAGGGTGGCCCGCCCCACCGCCAATTCTAATTCAAGCGCCCGGCTGAAATCATCGATGGCCCGCGGATGTTCGCCGCGATGGGAGAAAGTGAGGCCGCGATAATAGAGGCTCCACGCCTGGGTGTCCTTATCCGGTTTCAGCGACAGCGCCTGGTTGAAATCCTGCATCGCCTGGCCGTAATTGGCCTGATCGTAGTAGGCTCGTCCGCGCCGGTAAAAAGCTGCCGCGTGGGTGGGGTTGAGCCGCAGGGTCAGATTGAGAGACTCCACCGCCTCTACCAACTGTCCCTGCCGGGCATAGGCCAGCGCCTTCTGATAGATAATGTCGGGATTTTGCGGCGAAAGCAGCAGCGCCTGATTAAAATCCTCCAGCGCGCGCGGGTAATTCTCCCGGCTCATGTAAGCCAGCCCGCGCTGGTAGAAAATATCGGGCGATTCCGGTTTCACGGCCAGCGCCTCGTTAAAATCGGCAATGGCCTGCGGCACATCCTCCTGCTGAAGATGGGCCAGCCCCCGCTGGGTAAGCGCCGTCACATCACGCCCGTTCAGCTTCAGCGCCTGGTTGAAATCATCAATCGCCTGGGGTAAATTGTGCTGATCGGCGTGCAGCCGGCCTCGCAAGGTAAAAATCTCCGCATCACGTGCCGCCGGTTCCGGTTTGGCCAGCGTCAGCGCCGCCGCCTGATCAAAATCGGCCAGCGCGCGTTTTGGCTCATTCTGACGGGCATACGCCTGCCCCCGGTATTTGTAAAAGAGCGCCAAACGAGATTTTTGAGCCTCCTCCAATCCGCCGAGGTCTCTGCTGCGCAGAGAATCCGCGCTTGTTTCTAATTTAATGGCCTGATCAAAATCTTTGATGGCGCGTTCAAAATTTTCTTGCTGATAGAGGGCCAGCCCGCGTTGGGCATACGCTTCGGCCTGCTCCGGCGTAAGCCGAATGGCCTGGTTGTAATCCTCAATGGCGCGGGCAAAATTGCCCTGCCGGGCGTAGGCCAGGCCACGCCGGGCAAACGATGGACCGTTTTTGGCATCCAGTTCAATCGTCCGGTCAAAATCATTGATCGCCTGGGCCAATTCCCGGCTGATCGAGGCGTTTTCTACATCCACCGCCTCCATTTCCAACATTTCATCGAGGCCCAGGTGCAGCAAGCGCGCTTCGCCCCGTTGGAGATAGGCTTCGATGTTCTCAGGCATCAACCGGATGGCCTGGTCAAAATCATCAAGCGCCGGTTGGGTATGGCCCTGGGCCAGGTAGGCGCGCGCCCGGTTGAGAAACGCCGGGCCGTTTTTGATATCCAATTTCAGGGTCTGGCTGAAATCCTCGATGGCCTGGGCGTGATTGCCCAATTGGGCGTGAGCTTCGCCGCGCCGGGCAAAAAATTGGGCATTTTTGGGGATGCGCTCGATGGCCTGGTTGTAATCAGCCAGGGCGCGGGCGTAATCACCTTGCCGGCTGTAAATTTGTCCCCGCCGGTAGAACACATCGCCGTCATCGGCCTGCAACTGGATCACGCGGTTGTAATCTTCCACCGCCTTCAGGGCTGCATCCTGATGCGCGTAGGCCATGCCGCGGAATTTGAAGGCCGTCACCAGCCGTTGGTCAAGCTCAACAGCCCGGCTGAAATCATCAATGGCAGCGGCAAACTCATCTTGTTTGAAATAGGCCAGCCCGCGCCGGTAGAAGTATTCGGCTTGCTGATCGTCAAGGATCAGCGCCTGGTTGTAATCCTCAATAGCGCGGGCAAATTTCTGCGTCGGCTGACGGTGGCTGCCCGAGGAATCCACAAAGGCATTGGCCCGATTAAAGAAAACCTCGGCGTCTTTGGGATCAAGCCGAATGGCCTGGTTGTAATCTTCCAGGGCTTTGTCAAACTCGTGCAGTTTAACACAGGCCAGCCCGCGTTGGTTAAAGGCGCGGGCGTGAGAAGGATCGAGCGCGATCACCCGGTTGAAATCCTCCACCGCGTCCAGATACTCATCTTGCGCCGTCAGCGCTATCCCCCGCGCGTAGAAAAATTCGGCCCGGTCCGCGTCCAGCTCAATAGCGCGGTTGAAATCTTTGAGCGCTTCTTTGTATTTTGCCTGTCCCGCCTGCGCCTGGCCGCGATGGAACAGGGTGAGCGCGTTATCGGGCTGAATCTTCAGGGCATGGTTGTAATCTTCCACGGCCCGCGTAAAATCCTGCTGGCCGGCCCGCGCTTGCCCGCGCCAGGTGTAGGCGGTGGCTGAGGCGGCCTTTTGAGCAATCACTTTATTGAAATCCACAATGGCCTGTCCGTAGTCCCCCTGCCCCAGGTAGGCCCGTCCCCGCTGGCTGAGGGCGCTCAATTGCGTTTCAGGATCGGGGTTGAGGTTGAGCGCCTGATTAAAATTTTCAATGGCCCGGCCAAAATCCTGCGGCGCGTCCATATAAGCCAAACCGCGCCGGTGGAAGGCCAAAGCATTTTGGGGATTGAGAAAAATCGCCTGGTCAAAATCTTCAATGGCGCGCCGGTTAGCGGCCTCTTGGGAGGTATCACCCGACAAATCGGCGTAGACACAGCCCCGATAGTAAAAGGCGCGGTCACTTTCAGGATTCAGTTTGAGGGCCTGGTTGAAATCAGACAGCGCTTTGGCCATATCTTTTTGGGCGGCAAACGCCTGCCCCCGCTGAATTAAAATATCTTCTTGATCACGCTGATCAGCCTGATCCAATGCCAGCGCCCGGTTGAAATCTTCGATGGCGCTGGGGTAATCGGCTTGAGCCAGGTATACGTTGCCCCGATTTTTGTAGGCAGCGATATTTTGCTCATCCAGTTTGAGCGCCTGTTCAAAATCGGCCAAAGCTTTTTGATGGTTTTGCAGCCGCACGTGGGCATAACCGCGTTGGTTGTAGGCCGCGCTCAACTGCGAGGGGATCAAATCAAACGCCGGCTCCTCAAAGCCCGGCGGCAGCAGGCTAAACCGGCGAGACGGTTTTTCTCTATTTTTTTGATCCTGCTCCGCCAGCTTGATGGCCTGGTCAAAATCTTCCACAGCCCGCGAAAACTCCTGCTGTTGGTTGTAGGCCAGGCCGCGATAGTAAAAGACCGGCGCCGCATGCGGGTTGAGGCTGATGGCCTGGTTGTAATCTTTAATGGCCTGGGCCGTATTCTTCTCCTGGGCGTGGGCCAGCCCCCGCCGGAAGAAGAGCAGGTCGCGCTCGCTTTCGGGGGCCAGTTTGAGGGCCTGATCGTAATTTTCCAGAGCGCGCGCCGTGTTTTGCAGCGGGGGCCGGGCGTAGGCCAGGCCGCGCTGGTAAAAGACCGTGGCATAGAATTTCGGTTTGTCCTCATATTTTTCCACCGCAGATTCTAACACCCGGTCAAAGTGGCGCACGGCGCGCCCGGAGTCGCCTTGCTGCATATAGGCCAACCCCAGGTTAAAAGTAGACATCCGGTCGTTGGGGTTAAGCTGGATGGCCCGGTCAAAATCATCGATGGCCTGCTCAAACTGCTGTCGATGGACATACACCATGCCGCGCTGGCGATAATTGGCCACATTGTTGGGGGCCAGCTCGATGGCCCGATTGAAATCGGCCACAGCCTGATCCAGCTCGTTTTGCTGCAAGTAGACCAACCCCCGATGGTGGTAGGCATCGGCATAGGTGGGGCGCAGCGCGATGGCCTCGCTGAAATCGGCAATGGCCTTGTCCGGCGCGTAGCGGTCGGCGTGGGCCAGGCCGCGATAGAAATAGGCCACCGCATCCCGCGCGTTGAGCTGAATGGCCTGGTTATAATCCTCAATGGCTCGTTCGTGGTGGCTCTGGCGGGCAAAAGCCAGCCCCCGGTCGCTGTAGAGGGCGGCGTTGTCGGAGTCCAGCCGGATGGCCTGATTGTAATCATCCACCGCGTGAATATAATCGGCCAAATGGGCGTGGGCCAGCCCGCGCCGGTGAAAAATCACTGAGCGGGGGATGATCTGGGCCGGCTGCTCCACCTTGATCACCCGGTCAAAATCATCAATGGCCTCGTTGTAACGCTGTAAATCAAAGTAGGCCAGGCCCCGGTCTACGTACAGCGGCAAGTAATCGGCCTGCGCGGCCAACCCTTTGTCATAGATTTCCAACGCCTTTTCCGGATTTTCCATCGCCCGGCAGGCATAGCCCCACCAATCGGTGGCCACGGCTTGATGATCGGCGGGCAGTGTTTGGTCCCCGGCCAGATCGCCCAACATGGATTCCATTTGAGACCATTGGCCCAACAGCCAGGCTTCGGCCAAATTCGTCAATGTCGATGCGGTTGATATTTCTGTCTCGCTGCGTCGGGTAGCGGCCAGCAGATCAAACATCAACGGGGGATGCTCGTTGAGCGCGGTGATGAAGTGCGCTTGCAAAAATTGCCCGGCTTCTGTAACGGCCTGATCACCGGCCAGCAGGCGAAAAGTTTGGTTCAACCGTTCCCGCGCCAGGATTTCGTAGACGGCCCGGTGTTTTTTCCCGCCCGGTTTTTGCAGGTCGAGCCGCAGAGTGGTGATTTCCGCATCAAGATAATCCAACAGCGTGCGCGCATCGCCGGCTGCATCCGAATTGGCTTGCAGCAGGGAATCGGCCAGGGTTTGATCCAGCACAAAACGGTTGGCGCCGCTGTGGGCGCGCACCAGCATCGGCTGGCTGACCAGCCATTTAAAGGCGGCCCGTCCCTCTTTGCTGCCTACCAGGGCCAGCAGCCGCTGCTGGTCGAAGGAGCCGGCCACCGCCGCTTTTTGCAGCCATTGCTGCTGAGATTCATCAAAAAGTGCGGTAAAATCCGGGCCGGTGGGCGAATCAAAGGTAAGCCAGGTATCGTTCAGCGCGCCAACAGTGAGCCAGAGCGGCAGAGCGGCCTCCGGTGCAACCGACTCCAATGTTTTTATGCCCTTTTCTGCCTGCGCGCCGGTCAGCGAGGTGTTCTTTTTGGCAAAATCGGCCACCTCGTCCGGGGCAAAGGGGGCCAACGGCAGCCGGAGGATGGTGTCCGCCCACTGCTGCTGCCAGCGTTCATCGGTGGCCAAAAGACCCACTCGCCCCACGATGACCAAGCGCAAATCGATGGCGATGGCCTCGCGGGCGTGACCCAGCAGGTGGGTCAGCAGCCACTCATTAACCACCGGAGCGTTCGATTCATAGGCATCAAACATCAACACCACTTTTTCGGGAGGCGTGGAGACCGTCGCAGTGGACGGCGATTTTACCGTCTTTTTTTCCTCCAGCGGCTGGGTTTTTTCTTTGGTGGTTTTTTGAGGCGCATTTTTCTTTTTGAGGGGCTGTTTGTCTGCCAGTGCGGCCTGGCCCAATCCGTTCAAGTCGGACACCAGGGCCTGGGTGAGCAAATCGATGGGGTTTTCAAAGGCCAAAGCCAGGTCAGACTCGTTCCAACGCAGGTCGGCCAATGGCTCCCGATTGGGGCCGAGCAGCACCTGCTCCGGCAACCCCAAGCCGGAGAGGCCGAGCAACGCGGGCCGGTGGAAATGGCGCAAAATTTGTTTGGGATCGGCACTGCGGGTGAGCGCCTTGTTGAGCAGCGATTGCCGCTTTTGCAGTAGGTGGTCAAATTGGGGCGTGGGGATCGGCTCGCCGGCCCGGTGCAAGCCGGCGGCCACCGCTTCTAAGAGACGGACGCCATCGTGCCCTAAACCGGCGGCATTCACCCGGCTGTACACCGTTTCTGCCGGGCGGTACCACTCTAATTCATCCAGCAGCCGGGTTTTGCCCACTCCGCCGGGGCCGGAAATGGCCGTAATCAACCGCACTTCGGCATGGTTGGGGGGACGGTGGTAATGCAGCCGGTACAGGCCGATCTCTTTTTCACGCCCCGCGAAAAGAGTTTGACCCGCCTCGGGTTGAGGCAGGGGATTACGCTGCGAAAACGACATGGTGCATCTCCTTCAAAACAGCGTTGCAACGTAAAACGTGTTAACGATATACGTTTCAACGACATGGTTCCCGTTTATACTGGCGCTGATGGATAATAAACAGGCGCAAACAGATAGATTAGCACAAAACCGCCTGAGGGACAATTATTTAAGAGAAAACTGTCTGTTCCAGATTCGGTCATTCGTCCTATCAAAAATCGGACAGTTGTCCGATGTGCGAAGCAAACGATTACTTTACAATTTAAGTAAGCAATCCGGGCCGCAGCGCCCCCTTTACGGAAGCTATTGCCGATTTTGCCGTGGCCTACGCCGACCAGACCGAGCGTGATTATCAAGCCTTAGTTGATGCCGTAACGTCGGGCCGGATTGCCGCAGAGACAAAAAGGAGCTATTGATGTTAATAAAAATTGTAGCAGCCACTCGCTATTTGGTCGTCATTCCGGTTTTAGGGCTGGCTCTGGCTGCGGCCTATCTGTTCATTGCCGGCGGCCTAAGCAACAAAACTTCGGTTTGGTGTGTTGTGGGGCAACCAGGGGATCGGTTGGGGAATTTTTACGATTGAGAGGAACTCATCGTGCGGTTTTGTGCCTTACTGGGGAAGGTTCAGGGCGTAAATGGGGTCTGTAGACAAAAGCTATCCGACTTCCTCTGTCTATCAAGAGGATTGGGCGTGGTGGTTTCAGTTGTGTGGTCTTTAGTGCTCAGGCTTGCAGGACCAGATCAAAGCCGAGTTTTTCAGCCTTGCGTTTGAGGTTTTTGATAACCCGCTGACGGTACTGTTCTTCGTAATAGGAGGCGCCCGGGTCTTGATACTGTGTCCGCTGCTTGAGCATACAGTAGATGATACGGGCCAACTTGTGGGCGCTGGCCACGTTGGCGATAGCGGCGCCCTTTTGGGCGCGGATACGCCGATAAAAGGCGCCCAGGGCAGAGTCACTATGGGCTAAACTGCGAGCGGCCACCCGCAGGGCCTGGGCGGCCCGATTGTGAGTTTTTTTGGTTCCCCGGCTCATGATTTTGCCGCCGGTAATCTTATTGTTGGGGGCCAAGCCCAACCAGGAAGTGAAATGTTTGACGGTGGGCCAGGGGCTCATATCGGTGCCAATTTCAGCGATAATCTTGTGGACGGCAACGGCATCAAGGCCATCAATGGCCGTCAGGTCGATACCACAGGTCTGGTACAAGGCCGTGCGCAAATCAAAATGAGGGTCGTTTTTGCGCTGGCGTTTCTTTTTGGGCGGGGGTAGGGGGTTCTCTTGGAGATCCACCTGCGGTTTGAAGGCGGCAAACTTGGCCTCGATTTGGACATCACACTCATAGATTTTCTGAGAGTAATAGTCATACAAATCCAGGGCTTGTTGGAGGGCAAACAGGTGTTCGGGACGGTAGTTACCCTGCAAGGCTTTGGCAATGTCGTCTTCACTGCTGCGGCAGCGAGGATGGCGGTGTTGAGCCAGTTTGACCGGGTCGTGTTGGCCGGCCACAATGTCGCGGATAATCTTGAGCCCGTTTGGCCGGTGATGTCCCGGATCACATTGTTCAACTGAATGTTCATCAGGCTGAGAGCCTTCTGCATGCGTTGAATGTGGGTGGCCCGGTCACGAATGAGATTGTCCCGATGACGGATGTAGACACGCAAGGCGACCATGCCTTCCTGGGGACGGAAGGAGGCCCGTAACAACCCGTAGGTGTGCAGTTGTTGGATCCATTGACAATCCAGGATATCGATCTTCTTGCCGGTCACATTGCTCAGGTGACGGGCATTGACCAGATAGACCTCGAAGCCTTTGGCTTCCAGAATTTCATAGATCGGGATCCAATAGACACCGGTGGACTCCATGGCCACCGTGTCAATACCGCACGCTTGCAGCCAATCGGCCAGGGCATTGAGATCAACCGTGAAGGTCTGGAAGACCCGGACTGAAACCTCATCTCGACCTTCAGGCACACAGGCCCAAATCTCAGCCGAACCAATATCTAAGCCGGCTGCATTGAGATTGATTTGTTTGAGGCTATCCAACTGGGCCACCTCAATGCCTTTGCCCCGGCTACCTTTTCGCTTGGCCTGAGCTTGAGTTGTGGCGGCGGCTTGTTCGGCCGCCTTCGCCTGTGCGGCTCTCGCCGCTTTCATGTGGGGATGGGTGGGCGGTAATACCATTTTTAATCGCTCCTTGGTTCTGTTTTTTGGTTCAGACCCAATGATGCTCAAAAATGTACTCTCCTAAACGGGGTCGCAATGCGCCACCAATGATAAAATCACTCATCATCGGAACCAGGCTAAGTCTCGGGCTCATCCGGCACCAAGGCTGCTACGGTCTTAACTGTCTGAACCAGGAGCATTCTAGCCCACCTGTTGCTTTTTGTTAAAATGATCCGCCAGGATTATGGGGGCTCAATATAACGCTTATTTTGATACAATCAAAGGGCAAAATGGCTAAAATAACCTGTAGAGATTTGACGGCAAAAACAAAGTTGTATATAATGGTGCTCGATAATTAATTTATCCTCTTGATTAATTAATTGGCCGTGGGGAAAAACTATGGTATCGCCGTACTTTACGGGCAGTAACATCAGTACAGTAAAATCCCACAACCTGCGTATCATCCTCTTTTCCCTTCTCCAGCAAGAGTATCTTTCTCGGGTTGATCTAGCCAAATTGACCAATCTCTCCACTACCACCATCACCAATCTGATTACCGAATTACTGGAGCAAGATATTGTTGTCGAAGAAAGAGATATTACCCTGGAACGACGACCGGGAGCGGGGCGCCCCCGTACGGCCATCCGCCTGGTGCCGGAATCGCGGTATGCTATTGGTATCCACATTGGCGTGGGTAAAATCAGGGTTGCCATCACCGATTTACGCGCCCACATTGTAAAACGGCAATCCCTGGATCATCCCCTGGAAAAATCGGCTGAAGCGGTACTGGCCGATGTCAGCCGCCTGGTGCAAGACACTATTGAGCAAAGTAATATTCCACCAGAAAACATCATCGGGGTGGGGGTGGGCGCGTCGGGCCTGGTTAACCCGGATACCGGCATCAACATGATTGCGCCCAATTTGCAGTGGCGCGATATTCCAATCCGCCGGTGGCTGCAAAAGCAGTTGGGGCTGCCTGTTTGCGTTGACAACAATGTAAGAGCCATGGCCCTGGGCGAAGCGCTGTTTGGCGAAGCTAAAAATGCCCGCGTGCTGGCATTTGTTTACGCCCGAATCGGGGTGGGGGCCGGCCTGGTGGTTGACGGCCAACTCTATCGCGGCATAGGGGCCGGCGCCGGCGAAATTGGCCACGCCAAAATCATCCCCGAGGGGGGAGAACCATGCCGCTGCGGCAAAACCGGCTGCCTGGAAACACTGGTGTCGGAAAATTCCATTATGAGGCTGGCCCAAGAACTGGCAGGACAAGAGCCGGAAAGTATTTTGGCAGCCTGTTTACGGCAGGTTGACGCCCCAACCATTGAACAAGTTTTTGCCGCGGCCCGCGCCGGCGATACAGCCACCCAGTCTATGCTCGTAGAAAGAGCGCGGTATATGGGCATTGCCTTGAGCAACCTGGTTAATCTGCTCAACCCGGAATTGATCTTGTTGGGAGGTATTTTTGCCCAGGGCAAAGATCTATTGCTACCAAGCATTCAAGAAACGGTTCGACAATATGCTTTTGCCGATCTGGGAAAGCGAGTTCAGATAAAACCCACCACGTTTGGTCAAAATGCCGGCGTTATTGGCGGGGCCGCTCTGGCGCTCACCACATTTTTTTACGAACAACCCGAAATATTTGTTCCCCGACCTATGCCCGAGGTGATAACATGATGCATGCTCCTGAAACAACAAACACTCCAACCGTCGCGCTGGTTCCTATTGCCCGGCCCACGTTTGATACCCAACTTGCTCAAGAGGTTTTTGAGCAGGCACGCCGCCTGTTAGAACAAACCGGTTTCACGCTGGCAGGGCCGGATACGCTGGTCAGCAGTATGGACGCGGTTGAAGAAACAATAAACGCCCTGTCCGGCGCGGCGCCGGACCTGCTGCTGGTTTTACAGACAACCTTTGCCGATAGCAGCATGGTGCTGAAACTGGCCCAGGCCATCGACGCGCCACTGCTGCTGTGGGCCGTGCCCGAAGCCCATACCGGCGGGCGCTTGCGCCTCAACTCGTTGTGCGGCATCAATCTGGCGGGGCATTCGTTGAGGCGGGCCGGGTATGTTTATGACCATGTTTACGCCGCGCCGGACGACCCCACCGCGTTAGAGCAGGTACAGGCCGGCGCGCTGGCCGGGCGGGTTCGCCGCCAATTGCGCCAGACCCGGCTGGGGCGTGTGGGCGAACACCCCGCCGGTTTTGATACCTGTCGCTTCAACGCCGAGGCTCTCAAAGACCGATTGGGGCTGGAGGTGGTACAGATTGATCTGGGCCGGGTCTTTCAACAGGCGCGGGCCGTTGAGCCGCAGGAAATTGATGCGGTTTTAGAGCCGCTTAATCAAAAATTAGGCAATCTGGCCGAATTGGACCAGCCGGCCCTGAGAGGCACCATGGGAACCTATTTGACGCTGCGTCGCTTTGCCGAGCAGGAGCAACTGGCCGGGCTGGCCGTGCGCTGCTGGCCCGAATTTTTCACCGAACTGGGCTGCGCGGCCTGCGGAGCAATGTCGATGCTGAGCAACGAATGCATCCCCTGTAGCTGCGAAACCGACGTCAACGGCACCATCACCCAATTGATTTTACAGGGGTTAAGCGGCGAATCGGCCTTTGGCAGCGATGTGGTATCGGTTGATAAAGAAAAAGATGCGGTTGTACTCTGGCACTGCGGGCTGGCCCCGCTCTCAATGGCCGATCCAGCCGTTGCGCCCAGAGGCACCATTCACTCAAACCGCGAACTACCCTTATTGATGGAGTTTCCCCTCAAGCCGGGGCGCGTCACCGTGGCCCGTTTGAGTGAAACAACAGGCACTTACCGCCTGGTGGTCGGCGCGGGAGAAATATTACAAGCCCCGCCCAGTTTTTCCGGCACGTCAGGAATATTGCATTTTGATAATCCGGCCAAGAACGTCATTGATACCATTTTGAGCGAAGGACTAGAACATCACCTGACAATTACTTACGGCGATTATGTTCCCGCTTTGCTGTCGCTGGCCAAAATGCTGGATATTCCTGTTTTACGCCTGTAAATAATGATACGAAAGGAGGTAGCGTCTATTATTTGATTTACACCGGCAGTTGTTTCAATGATGATACGTTGTTATGGTGAAAAACACTTATTAAATTATTGCAAGGAGGCACCAAGATGAGTAAGAAGAAAGTATCCAAATTATCACGACGCCAGTTTTTGATGTTGGGCGGCCAGGGAGCGCTGGCGGCCACCGTACTGGCCAGTTGCGGCGGCGGCGCGGCCCAGCCGGAGCAGCAAGCGCCGGCGCAAGAAGAAGAACCCGCCATGGAAGAAGAAGAAGTTAGCGACGAAGCGCCCGCCGCAGAAGCGGTAACGCTGAACTTCCTGGCCTGGGGCGACCCGGCGGATATTGAAGCGTGGGACAAACTCTCTACGATGTACATGGAGCAAAACCCCGAAGTAACCGTCAAAGTTACCAGCGTGGCCGACCCCAACGCGAACTTCTACCCAAAGTTACAAACGTCGATTGCCGGCGGTACGCCCCCGCACGTTTCGTCGTTCCAGGGTTGGGAATGGCAGATTTATGCCGACAACAATGTACTGGCCCCCATTGACGACTTTATAGCCGCTGACAACTTCACCGCGCCCTATCCTGAAGGGGTTGAAAGTATCGATGTTTCCACCAAACGTGATGGACAAACATACCTGATTCCCTTACAGTTGGGCACCATGGTGATGTTCTACGCCAAAAAACCCTTTGACGACGCCGGGATGGACTATCCCACCGATGACTGGACCATCGAAGAATTTCTGGAAATTGCCGAAAAACTAACGGACACCGGCGGCGAAAACAAGATGTTTGGCATCCAGGCCAACGGCTCCTGGTTCCGCGATATTCAGTGGATCCGCACCACCGGCAAGCAGGAGTTTGACACCATCGTAGACCCCAAGAAAGCGCAATTCAACCAGCCCGAAATCGTTGACATGCTCCAGTTGATGGCCTACGACGTCTACCATACCATGAAAATTGCCCCGACTCCGGCGGATATGGAAGCCGGCGCCAACGCCATCGAAACCGGCAACGTCGCTATGAAATACGAGGGCGCCTGGTTCTTTGGCCGATTGAACAGCCCCGAACTCCGCGAACAGGGCAAAGAGATTGATTTTGATGTGGTCTTGATGCCGCAAGGCGCCGACCCGGATCGCTTCCATCGCGGCTGGGCTGAAGGTGTTGCCCTACCGCAAAGCGACAATGTGGAAGCAGCCTGGGGCTTTGCCCACTTCATGGGCAGCGAGGAAGGCGATAAGATTTACGCCGAAACCACCGGCCGTATTCCCAACAGCCTTGATCTGGTAGAAAGCTTCTGGATCCCCACCATCAAAGAACGGTTTGGTGTTGAAAACGGCCAGGCCTTTATTGAAGCTTTCAAACGCTCGCAGGTTGACGTGGTGGGCGGCATTCCCCGAAGCAAGATGTGGAGCGAGGTTGTAAAACCGGTAGGCTACGATCCCATGCTGGGTGGCAGCGCCACTGCCGCAGAAGTGCTGCCCAAAGTAGACGAAGAACTCCAGAAAGTACTCGACGACTACTGGGCGTCTCAGTAAGCTAAAATCTTAAATCAATTTGTTTCTCCATTTACCCCTCCAAATTGATGGGATGGGCCGGCACCAACCCGGCTCATCCCTCACTATGAAAGATACAGGAGGTTAAGTTATGGCTTTAACAGCCGCACCCAAACGAAGATTTAAACTTCCCAGCCGGGCTGTCTGGCAGGAGTGGTTGCAAGGTTACCTTTTTGCCTCGCCCTTTATCATTGGGTTCCTGGCTTTTATTGCTTTTCCGATGGTTTACTCCATCTGGCTCAGCTTTCAACGCTGGAATTTATTGGGCGATCCTCAGTTCATTGGAATTGAGAATTTTATCAAAATGTTCACCTCTGAACGGAGCAACCTCAGTTTGTACAATAGCGCTTACTATACGGTCTTTGCGGTGCCCTTACAGTTGATCATTGCCTTTCTGCTGGCGCTGGCCCTCACCCAAAAGATAAAATTTCGCGATGTTTACCGCTCCGGCTTTTACCTGCCCATCATTGTTCCCCTGGTGGCCTGGTCTGTGGTGTGGCAGCGGGTGCTGCACCCCGAATTTGGCATCCTCAACGACGTATTAAGTTGGTTTGGCATCCCGCCGCAACCCTGGCTCTTCGATCCCGCTTTGGCCAAGCCGGCCTTCATATTTATGTCGCTGTGGATGATTGGCCGGATGATGGTGATTTTTATCGCCGGGTTGGGCAATATCCCACCCTCGCTTATGGAGGCCGCCGATCTTGATGGAGCCGGATATTTGCGACGGTTATGGAGCGTCATCGTTCCGCTGATGTCGCCCCTGATCTTCTTCAACGGGGTCATGGCCATCATCAACTCATTCCAGAGCTTTATCCCGGCCAAAATTATGACCGACGGCGGCCCGGAAAACGCCACCCTCTTTGCCGTACTGAACATTTACAACGAGGGGTTCAAGTTTTTCAACATGGGTTACGCCGCCGCCCTGGCCTGGGAATTCTTTGTGATCGTCCTGGCCTTCACCCTCATTCAATTCTATATGTCCAAAAGATGGGTTTATTACGAGGATTAGGCCTAACCAGTTAAAGACTTGTCTTTTACAAAAGGATGCAAGAATTTCCAACCATATTTATTTTATTGGTTCCGGTTTGTCAGGAGGAAACAATGGCTACAACTGATGCAGAAATGCAAGCAATGACACCAATGGCTATGCGGAAATCCCGTCGAAAACTCATCGAAAGAATCTGGCTGATCTTTCTCCAAATTATTATGACAGCCATACTGATTACGTTTCTGGTTCCGGCGCTGTGGATGGTTTCTTCCTCCCTAAAAGCTTCGACGGAAGTATTTGCTCACCCCATTGTTTGGATCCCGGAAAGCCCGCAATGGCAAAATTACGCCCGCGTATTTGAAGTGCTGCCCTTTGAAATCTTTGCCTGGAACAGCTTCCTGGTGGTGCTGTTTGCCGTAACCGGCACCCTCTTTTCTTCCATTGTGGTGGGCTACAGTTTTGCCCGCCTGCGCTGGCCGGGGCGGGATTTCTTCTTCATCATTCTGATCACCACTCTCATGCTGCCCGAAGTTATCACTCTGGTGCCACGTTTTATTATTTTCAGAGAATTAGGCTGGATTGATACCCTCTATCCGCTGACCATTCCGTACTGGTTTGGCACCACTCCCTGGACGCCGCTTTACATCTTTTTGATGCGGCAATTCTTTAAAGGTATCCCCATGGAACTGGAAGAGGCCGCCATGATTGATGGCGCCAGCCGCATCCGTACCCTGGTACAAATCATCATCCCGCTGTCCAAACCCGTTATCGCCACCGTTACGGTTTTTGCCATGCTACAACATTATACCGATTTTATGAACCCGCTCATTTACATCAACAGCCTGGAAAACTGGACCTTGGCGTTGGGTATCAACGGCTTAAATGCCGATGAATCATTCAAAGCCAGTTGGGAACTGGTTTTCGCCGCAGGAACATTTATGACCATTCCGGTGGTGATTCTCTTTATTTTTGCCCAACGTTACTTTGTGCAGGGGATTGCCATGACCGGCTTTGGAGGGCGCTAAACGGCACATCGTCTGGGAAGAAAAACGGGGTTAAAAACTCCAAGCCACGTTTTATCTCACCGATTGGTGAGTGCCTCACCAACTGGTGAGCGTCTTATCGATGGGTGAGCCATACACACATTTTTTGCGCTTTACCAAGCGTTTGGGTTCGTATTGCTAAAAATAACAACTATTACTGATCATGAGGTACCTCTAATGTCCAAAGAAATAAGAAACAAAGCATTATCGCTGAATCCCGCCCTGCGCTACCTGCCCGACAACGATAAATTTATCTTTGCCATCGATCCGCCAAAATATAAATTCAATGTGATTGGCACCGGCGTGAACGGCCAGGAGCATATCCGCGTGACGATGCTTGAAGGCCGGGCCGGTATCCACGGTGTTTTTGATCCCAACCCGTCCAGCGTGGAAGGCGCGAAACGGGCCTACGCTGAATTTGATCCCCAGGGGGAATTGGTAGTCTACGACTCGCTCGAAGCCGCCTGCCAGGACCCGGTAGTCGATGGCCTGGTCATCTCCACACCTAATTACACTCACCTGGATGTCGTTAAAGAAGCGGTCAAATCGGGCAAACACATCTTGCTGGAAAAACCGATGGCCACCACCGTTCAGGATGCCTATGAGATCGTCCAACTGGCCAACAACTACAACGCGATCCTGCAAATCGGGCTGCAATACCGGTACAAGGCTATTTATGTGGAAGCCATTCACGAAGCCCTGGAACGGGGCGCGCTGGGCGAGATCAAAACCATCAGCATTCTGGAACACCGCGTCCCGTTTCTGGATAAAGTGAACCAGTGGAACAAATTCTCCAAATATTCCGGCGGCACCCTGGTAGAAAAATGCTGCCACTATTTTGACCTGATGAACCTGTTTGCCCAATCCAAACCGGCCAGCGTGTTTGCCGCCGGCAGTATGGCGGTCAACTTTGTTGATTTTGAGTACGACGGCCAAAAATCGGATATTATTGATAACGCCATGGTCATTGTGACCTATGAAAACGGCATCCGGGCCAACTTCAACCTGTGCATGTTTTCGCCCATGTTTTACGAAGAATTGGTGCTCTGCGGCGACGAAGGCCGGTTGAAAGTCTTTGAAAATCAAGACTTTCTGCCGGAACCCAGAGTCAAAACCCACATGGAAATCATTCGCGGCGACAAAGGCCCTTCAAGAATCACCACACCCTGCTACCCGTCCTTGCTGCAAGAAGCCGGGCATCACGGCGCAACTTATTTCGAACACAGCAACTTCATCGACAACATCGAAGGTAAAAAAACCAACAGCGCCCGCGCCGAAGAAGGATACTGGTCGGTGGTGGTGGGGGCGGCGGCTGAAGAGTCGGTAAAAACAGGCCGGCCCGTAGAAATAGACGAATTTTTAAAGAGATAAAAATCGGGCAACTTTACCACCGACTACTGACGACCGACGACCGACCACGAAATTACTACGGTGGTCTGCCGTCTGTGGTTGGTAGCCCGATTGTCAAAAAGAAAATTCGAATAAATCACATAAACGGGGGACATTATGAGTAAAACACACAAATTTCTAATTGGAGGCCAATGGCGCGACAGCGACCAAATTCACGAAGTACGGTTTCCATTCAACAACGAAGTCATTGCCGAAGTGTACCAGGCCAGCGATGCCGATTTGGAAGACGCGGTCGTCTCGGCGGTAAAAGGCTTTGAGATTACCCGAAAATTGCCGTCTCACGCCCGGTCGCGCATTTTGTACAACCTGCTCGATCAGATGGAGCAGCGCACCGACGAGTTGGTCAACGCGCTGGTGATGGAAGGCGGCAAAACGCTGAACGTGGCTAAAGGCGAAACGGCCCGCGCCAAAGAAACGATCCGTATCTCGGCAGAAGAGGCCAAACGCATTAGCGGCGAGATCATTCCCATTGACTGGACCGAAGCCGGCGAGAACCGGCTGGGCTTTGTGCATCACCAGCCTTTGGGGCCGGTGTTGGGTATATCGCCCTTTAACTACCCGCTCAACCTTACCTGCCACAAAATTGGGCCGGCGATTGCGGCGGGAAACTCGTTCATTTTGAAACCACCCTCCATTCCGCTCTCCGGCCTGTTACTGGCCGAGATGGTGCTGGAAGCCGGCTATCCGCCCGAAGCGCTCAGCGTGGTCACGGTTCCCGGTGCAAAAGCCGAAAAACTGGTCACCGACGAACGCATCGCCTACCTTACCTTCACCGGCAGTTCTCAAGTCGGCTGGCATCTCAAGAGCATTGCCGGGCGCAAAGGCGTGGGCCTGGAATTGGGCGGCAACGCGGCGGCGGTGGTGCACGAAGACGCCAATATCGATTACGCCGTCCGGCGCATTGCCGTGGGCGGCTTTACCAACGCCGGGCAAAACTGCATCTCGGTGCAGCGGGTGTTGCTGCACCGGCCCATCTACAACGAAACCTCGGAGAAGCTGCTCGACCGCATCAGCCAACTCAACGTTGGCGATCCGCGCGACCCGGAGGTGGATGTTGGCCCCATGATCAACGAAACCGCTGCCAAAGATGCCATGGAAATTGTGCAGGAGGCCGTAGACCAAGGCGCGGAAATCTTGCTGGGCGGCACCCGCGAGGGCGCGATGTTCCAGCCCACAGTGCTGGCTAATACGCGCGTCGAGATGCGGGCCAACCAGGAAGAGATTTTTGCCCCGGTCATCACCTTGATGCCCTACGATGATTTTGACGAAGCCATCACCCTGGCCAACAGCACCGACCTGGGCCTGCAATCCGGCATCTTCACCCAGAACATGAACCGCATTATGCGCGCCTTTGAAGAAATTGAGGTGGGCGGCTTGCAGGTTAACGATGTTTCCACCTTCCGGGTTGATCAGATGCCCTACGGCGGCGTCAAAGATTCCGGCGTGGGCCGCGAAGGGCCGCGCTACGCTATTGAAGAAATGACCCAAACCAAACTTATGGTTCTCAACCTGCCGGGCGGTTTGGAATAAAAGGAGTGTTGTATGCCCCATAAAGTATTAGTTGTTTACCCCCAAAAATGTACCGGCTGCCGTATCTGCGAGCAATGGTGCTCGTGGACGCATCACGATGTGGTCAGCCCGGCCAAAGCGCGGCTGGCCATTCACCGCATTCATCACCGCTACATCAATGTGCCGGTGGCCTGCTCGCAATGCAGCCAGGCCCCCTGCATCGACGTGTGCCCGGAAGACGCCATCACCCTCGACCCGCAAACATCCGGCCTGATCCTGGATCAGGATTTGTGCATCGGCTGCCGGTTGTGCGTTGAAAGTTGTATTCGCGGCTGCATCAAAGTTGATGCCGATAATGAGATGCCGCTTCTGTGCGATCTGTGCGGCGGCGACCCCCAATGCGTCAAACATTGCCCGGAAGACGCGCTGCAATATCTGGAACCAGATAAAGTAGACCGGGGGTACCGGGAATTTCACGTCTCACGGATTTCCTGGGGAAAGGAGAATGTAAGATGAGTTTTATTACCGGCGGGCTTACCGGTTATATGCTGCGAGTCAACCTGACCGCGCAAGAGGTGCAGCGCGTGCCAACCCCGCGCCATCTCTTTGAAAAATATATCGGCGCGCGCGGTGTCGGCGCGTACATGCTGTTCCACGAACTGGAAGCGGGCACCGATCCACTCGGCCCGGACAACAAACTGATTTTTCTCACCGGCCCCCTGGAAGGAACCCTGGCGCCCGGCGCCAATAAAATCACCGTCACCTTCCGCTCGCCCCTGTCCAACACCTACTCTTTCTCGCTGTGCGGCGGGCATCTGGCCCCGGAACTGAAATTTGCCGGGTATGATGGGGTGGTCATCGAAGGAAAATCGGAAAATCCTGTCTACCTGTGGATTGATAATGATGACGTCTCCCTGCGCGATGCCGGCCACTTGTGGGGGCAGCTTACCCACGATACCGAAGACGCCATCCACGCCGAGTTGAAAGACCAGGATATTCGAGTGGCCTCCATTGGCCCGGCAGGCGAAAAACAGGTGCGCTTTGCCTGCATCCAGGCCGATTACCACCGGGAATTTGGGCGCGGCGGCGGCGGCGCGGTGATGGGATCGAAAAATCTCAAAGCCATCGCCATCCGAGGCACCAAACACGTGGACGTAGCCGATCCCCCGGCGCTGGGCCGCATTGCCGAAGACGTTTACGCCCAACTGGCCGAGCACCCCAAAGCCAAACTGCGGCGCGAATACGGCACGCCGGAGATGGTAGAAGGCACCAACAAATTGGGCTTCTGGGCCACGCGCAATTTCAGCACCGGCTACTTTGAAAAAGCCGACCGGCTGACCGGCGTCCGGCTCAAAGAAGAGCTGTATATGGGCGATAACTCCTGTTACGCCTGCACCGTGGCCTGCGGTAAAATATCGCCGGTCACCAAAGGTCCCTTTGCGGGCACCGCCATTGAGGGCGCGGAGTTTGAAACCGTGGGCCTGTTGGGCGCGAACTGCGGCGTCAGCGACCCGGCGGCCATTGTAGCCGCCACCGCCATCTGCGATACTTACGGTTTTGACACCATGTCGGCGGGCGCGGCCATTTCTTTTGCTATGGAAGCCTACGGGCGCGGTCTCATCGGCCCCGACGAGACCGGCGGGCTGGACTTGAGCTTTGGCAATGGCGAGGCCCTGGTCGCCATCACCCAACAGATTGCCGACCGCGAGGGGCTGGGCGATATTCTGGCCGAAGGCGCGCTGCGGGCCGCACAAAAACTCAACGCCGAAGAACTGGCCATGCACGTAAAAGGCCAGGAATTGGCCACCTACGAGCCGCGCGGCGTGGTGGGGATGGGGCTTTCTTACGCCATCTCGCCCAAAGGCGGGCATCATATGATCGCGCCCACCATGGGCCTGGAAGTGGCCGGCGACCCCAACCGCCGCCTGCTGCCCGACGGCAAAGCCAAAATGGTGCGCGACACCCAACTGATCATGACGCTGGTCGACTCGATGGTGTTGTGCTCGTCGATGCGTTTTGTGCTGGGGCCGCAGGCGATGCTGGAATTGTACACCGCCGTCACCGGGCGACCGCTGGCCGAAGAGGAGGCGCTGGAAATTGCCGAACGCATCAACAACCTGGAGCGGCTCTTCAATCTGCGCGAAGGATTGAGCCGCAAAGACGATACCTTGCCCAAACGATTTCTGAAAGAAGCCATGCCCACCGGGGCCAGCAAAGGCAATACTGTCCCGCTCGACCAGATGCTGGATGAGTATTACGAGCTGATGGGCTGGGACAACAACGGTATTCCCCAGGCGGAACGGCTGCAACACCTCGGCCTGGAAGCGGAATGGGAAAACACCCAACAAGCGATGGCTCAATGAATAAACCCAGCACCAATCAACCCAAACAACCGCAACTTTCGGCAACGCCACAGGAATCAAGCCGGACGGTCTTCTCGGCGCAATACATCCTGCAACTACTGCCCGGCCTGCTGGCCACCGGCCTGCTGGCCTGGGCCAGCATCTGGCTCAGCGAGTTTACCGGCACGGTGATAATGGGGTTCGAAAAATCGCCCATTTCCGCGGTGATGATGGCCATTTTACTGGGGATGCTCATTGGCAATCTCCGGCCTTTGCCGGCTATTTTTAAGCCTGGGCTTCAATTCTCGATGAAAAAAATCTTGCGGCTGGGCATCATTTTTTTGGGTATCCGCTTGAGCGTGCTGAGTGTTTTTAAGCTGGGCGCATTGGGCGTGCCCATTGTTTTCTTGTGCATCGTGGGCGCGCTGTTGCTGACTACCCGGCTGAACAGCCGGCTGAAATTGCCGGAACGGATCGGCACGCTCATCGCCGTGGGCACTTCTATTTGCGGCGTGACCGCTATTGTGGCGGCGGCCCCGGCCATTGACGCCGAAGACGAAGAGGTGGCCTACGGCGTGGCTGTCATCACCATTTTTGGGCTGGCAGCCATGCTGACCTATCCCTACGCCGCGCACTATCTTTTTGGGGGCGATGCCGTCAGAGCGGGGCTGTTCCTGGGAACCTCCATCCACGAGACGGCCCAGGTAGCCGGCGCCGGCCTGGTGTACGCCGATGTTTTCACCCAACCGGCGGCTCTGGATACGGCCACCATCACCAAACTGGTACGCAATGTATTTATGGCCGCGGTCATTCCCTTGATGGCGCTGGTTTACACTCGGAAAACGAGCGCAACGGGATCAAAAAAGGTAAGTTTCACCAAACTATTCCCGATGTTCATCCTGGGTTTTTTGGGCTTTGCCGTGATCCGCTCTGTGGGTGATGCCGGCGTGGATGCCGGGGGATACGCCTTCGGGCTGTGGGATGCCGGCACGTGGCAAAATATTTACACTTTTATCAAAGATTGGGCCGTTAACTTTATGGTCGTAGCCCTGGCCGGCGTAGGATTGGGCACCAACTTCAAAATTCTCAAGGGGTTGGGCATCAAACCTTTCATTGTGGGGCTGGGCGCGGCGCTGGTTGTAGGCATTATCAGTTTAACCGCTATTTTTCTGCTGGGCGCGTTTGTAAACATTTAGGCTGGCCGGCAGGAAAATCAAAAAAGTAATTAAATAATTGCTATAGGAGGCAATCGTATGAAATTTTTTCTGGATAGCGCCAAAGTAGACGAAATCACCTATGCGCTGGATATGTGGAACATTGATGGCGTCACCACCAACCCCCGGCACGTAAATGTGTCCGGCAAACCGTTTTTGAAGGTCATCAAAGAAATTGCCGAGATTTTTAAAGATACAGACAAACCGGTGTCGGTGGAAGTGAACCCGCACCACGACGATTGGAAAGAGATGGTGGCCGAAGCGGAGAAGCTGGCTGCGATCTCGCCCAACTTTGTCATCAAACTGCCCGCCACGGAACCCGGCTTCAAAGCGATCCCGGTGCTGGCCGAAAAAGGCATCCGGGTCAATTTAACTCTGGTCTTTTCAACGATGCAGGCGCTGCAAGCCCTGCGCATGGGGGCCACTTTTGTTTCGCCCTTCATCGGCTGGAAAGAAAACAACGCCGAAGAAACCGGTCACTTTATTGATGAAATTGTGGCCATTCGGGATAACTTCGGCTACTCCGGCGAGATCATTGTGTCGGCGGTCCGCAATGGCCGCCAGATTGCCGAGGCAGCCGTGGCCGCCGCCGATATTGTGACCTGCGGCTTTGCCGTTTATCAAGAAGGGTTTGACCACCCGTATACGCACGTGGGTTTAGGTAAATTCCAAAGTTTTTGGGATCAAACGCCCTACGAATAGGGTGGCCCTACGAATAGGGTGCGTTGATGTACCGGTGAAACCAATTTTCCAGGTGAAGCAGCCACACTTAATCTGATTCAGGTGACTGTTGCCTGATAAATTCGGCTTCGCTGACGATTTTTCAATGTTGTGGTATTCAAGTTTTTAACTTACTACTTTAAGGAGGTAGTTCATGAAACACGGTGCACTCATGCACGACTCGGTAGACGATGTCGCTGTGGTCATTTCAGACGTGGCGGCAGGTACGGAGGTAAAAGCGGTGACGCTTGACGGCAAAGAAGTGGCCACCCTCAAGGCAACAGAGGATATTCCGTTGGGGCATAAAATTGCCCTGCACGATATGGCCGCCAACAAAGAAGTGATCAAATATGGCCGAACCATTGGCAAAGCCACCAAAGATATTGCCAAAGGCGCGCACGTACACACTCAAAACGTTGAAAGCATAAGGTGGGCAAGATCATGAAAGACTTACAATTAACAGGATATCGACGAGAAAATGGGCGCGTTGGCGTCCGCAACTATGTGGTAATTATTCCGGTAGACGACATCTCCAATGCGGCGGTAGAAGGAATTGCTTCGCTGATACGGGGGACGATGGCCCTCTCTCACCCCTATGGCCGGCTGCAATTTGGCGAAGACCTGGAACTGACCTTTGATACATTGATCGGCACCGGGCGCAATCCCAACGTGGCCGCGGCCATTGTGGTGGGCATCGAACCCAAATGGACCGAACGCATCGCCGAAGGCATCGCCGAAACCGGCAAGCCGGTAGCCAGTTTCAGCATCGAGCGGTACGGCGACCTAAAAACCATTGAATTGGCCTCGCACAAAGCCAAGGAATTCTCGCAATGGGCCTCGGAATTGCAGCGAGAACCCATTGAGCTGGGCGAGTTGTGGGTCAGCGCCAAATGTGGCGAGTCAGACACCACCCTGGGCCTGGCCTCGAACCCCACCGTGGGCCGCGTGCTGGAACGGATGACCGAGGTCGGCTCCACCGCCATCTTTGGCGAAACCAGCGAAGTGACCGGCGCGGAAGACAAAATCGCCGACCAGTGCATCAATCAACAAGTGGCCGATGATTTCATGAAGCTGTTCCAGGATTACCAGGACTTCATCTTTGGCACCGGCGCCGACCTGCTGGGGTCCCAACCCACCCAGGGCAACATCCGGGGCGGGTTGACCACCATCGAAGAAAAAGCGCTGGGCAATGTGGAAAAAATGGGCCGCTGTAAAGTTGTTTCCGCCCTCAAGCCCGCCGAAGAACCCCAGGCACCCGGCCTCCACTTTATGGACAGTTCCAGCGCCGCCGCCGAGATGGTGACGTTGTGCGCTGCGGGCGGCTCGGTGCTGCACTTCTTCACCACCGGCCAGGGCAACATCATCGGCAACCCGATCATTCCGGTGATGAAAATCTCGGCCAATCCGCTCACAGTTTCTACCATGCGGGAGCATTTTGATGTTGACATCACCGACCTGCTCCGCCTGGAAATGACCCTGGACGAAGCCGCCGACAAAACCATGGAAGTGATGGCCCAAACCGTCAACGGCCGCTTAACCGCCGCCGAAGCGTTGCGCCACAACGAGTTTGTACTGACCAAACTTTATCGCAGCGCCTGATTTTTCACCATACAACTGAAAAGGGAGATTGGGGATTACTATCAAAACTCTCTAATCTACCAATCTCCCAATCTCTACTTTCCCAATTGCTTATGAGCCAAAGAGCTATTATGACTCAATTTACCCTCCCCTACGGAAAAACAACCCTCACCTTTGAACTGCCCGATACGCTGGACATCACCGTGTTGGCCCCCGCAGAAACACCGGCTGCCGGCGATCCCCTGGCCGAAGTCAACCGGGCGCTCGATGATCCGGTGGGACTCAACGGGCTGGGCGATTTTCAGGAGATCAAAACCGCCGCCATTGCCGTGAACGATAAAACCCGCCCCGTGCCCCACCACCACCTGCTGCCGCCGCTGCTGGAACGGCTGGAGGCGCTGGGCCTGCCGCCGGAGGCCATCACCCTGGTGATTGCCACCGGCACCCACCCCCCCATGCCGCCGAATGAATTTGAATGGGTGCTGCCGCCGGAGATTTTGGCTCGCTACCCGGTGGTCTGCCACGACGCCAATCAAAAAGAAGAGCAGGTTTACCTGGGCCAGACCCAACGCGGCACACCGATCTGGCTGAACCGCACCTTTGCCCAGGCCGATTTGCGGGTGGTGATCGGCAACATCGAACCGCACCAATTTATGGGCTTTTCCGGGGGCGTCAAAAGCGCCGTGATCGGTTTGGGCGGCCACGAGACCATCAACCACAACCACGCCATGATGAGCAACCCGGAGTCCCGGCTGGGCCGGTTCGATACCAACCCGACCCGGCAGGATGTTGAAGAAATGGGGCGGCTGGCGGGGATTCATTTTGCGCTCAACGCCATTCTCAACCAGCATAAAAAAATTGTCAGCGTGATCGCCGGGGATCCGGCGGACGTGATGCGGCAGGGCATCCCCCAGGTAAAAAAATTGTACCAGATCGATGTACCTGTCCCCTTTGATCTGATGATTGTTTCCCCCGGCGGCTATCCTAAAGATATTAATCTTTACCAGTCGCAAAAAGGGCTGGCCCACGCGGCGCTGGTTACCAAAGACGGCGGCACCATCTTTCTGGCGGCGGCCTGCCCCGAAGGAAGCGGCAGCGACAAATACGAGAAGTGGATGCAGGGTAAAACCTCCTATCAGGCAATTTTTGAGCAGTTCGAAGAAGAGGGGTTCCGCATTGGCCCCCATAAAGCGTTTCAAATTGCCAGAGACGCCGCCCGGACTCGCGTTTTGCTGCGCTCTGAGATGCCGCCCGATTTTGTGGAATATCTGCTGCTGACGCCGGTATACAATTTTGATAAAGCGCTTGCGCAGGCGCTGGATACGCTGCCGGCCCAGGCCAGAATTGGTATTATGCCCCTGGCCAACGCTACAATCCCGGCCTTAACCAACAAATAACATACCTTCTCAATAATCTGGGGCAGCGTTGGTTGAGCTTGTCGAAACCAACGGTCTTCGACAGGCTCAGGCCTCGTTCACCCCCCAATGTTGAGAAGATACCAAATAACAGGAGAATAGCATGAAAATAGGCATTCAAACCCGGCCATGGGGGCCGGACATGAACCAACAACATCTGGCCGATGTGCTGGCCGATATTGCTTCGGCCGGTTACGATGGCTTTGAAATTGGCGCTCAACACCTGGACATCGCTCAACCTGATACACTGCGCCAACTGGCCGCGCCGCACAAGCTGAACGTGGTCGGCATCCACGTGGGCGGCGAGATCTATGATCCTCAATCCGTGCAAGACTCGCTGGACAACCTGGATCGGATCGTGGCCTACGCCAAAGCCGTAGGCGCGAGTTTCATCCCCTTTAGCGGGAAACTCAAAGAGGATAAAACCGAAGCAGACCTCAACAATCAGGCGGAAAGCCTCAATCGAATTGGCCGGTTGGTGCAGGCCCACGGCCTCAAGCTCTGTTACCACAACCATTTCTGGGAAATCGAGCAGGATTGCGCCGAGTTGGCGCACCTGTGCGCCCATACCGATCCCAACCTGGTCTACCTGTGCCTGGATGTGGGCTGGGTGCAGCGGGCCGGCGGCTCGCCGGTGGCGGTAACGGAACGATTTTTTGACCGCATTGGTTATTTCCACATCAAAGATACTACCGCCGATGAATGGATGGAGGTGGGTTACGGCCAGCTTGATTTTGACGCCCTGTTCAACGTGATCCAACGCCGGCAGGATGGGTGGCTGGTGGTGGAGCAGGACGATACCCGCCGGCAGCCGGTGGAAAGCGCCACCATGAGCCGGCAATATCTAAAGGAGCGGTTCCAGCTATGAGCGAATCAAAAAAATTGGGCGTTTGTATTGTGGGCTGCGGCGATATGGGCAGCACCCACGCCGAACGCTGGCAAAATCTGGATCAGGCCCAGATTGTGGCCGTAGTAGATCAAGATGAGGCGCGGGCGGAAAAGCTGGCCCACCGGCACGGGCTGGACACCTGGCACACCGATTACCGCATTGCCGTGGGGCTGGCCCAGGTTGATGTGGTATCGGTCTGCGTGCCAACGTGCGATCACCCGGAGGTCACAATATTTGCCGCCAACCAGGGCAAGCACGCGCTCTGCGAGAAACCCATCGCCCTCACGCTGACCGATGCGGACCGAATGCAGGCGGCGGCTGAAGCAAATGGCGTCAAGCTGGGCCTGGGCTTTATGCGCCGCTACTCGCCGATGACGGACGAGTTGAAGGCGTGGCTGGGAGAAGAAAAATTGGGCCGCCCGGTGATGTACCACGCCACTGACATCCGCGAAATCCGGCCCAAGCTGGAAATGCACGATGCCCAGGCCAACGGCGGGCCGGTGATCGATATGGGCGTCCATCTATTTGACGGGTGGAGCTACATTTTTGACTCGCCGCCGGTCAAAGTGTTTGCCCACGGCCTGAAATTAGCCCGGGGACGGCAGGAGTTGGCCCGGATCGCAGAGCTGGCTTACGATACCGCGCTGATCGTGGTTCATTACAAATCCGGCGATATAGGCAACTTTGTAGTTTCGTGGGGCCTGCCGCCGGGCGTGGTGCCGGCCAGCCGGCCCGACCAGATTATGGGGCCAAAGGGGATGATTTCCTTAGGCTACGGGATCACCCATCAGGAAGCTCAGGCCCACCAAACCGGCGGCGAACCGGAGACGTTTTCCACCTCTAACCAGGATATGTACCAGTTGGAAATTACCGATTTTGCCCGCGCCATTTTAGAAGATCAACCGCCCAAAACCACCGCCGCCGAGGGCAAAGCGGCCTTGAAGGTGGCGCTGGCCGCCATTGAATCGATGCAAAGCGGCGAGCCGGTCTTTCTTGAATAAGGCAGTACGGCAAAACTCAGTAGAAGGTCATTTGCATGTCATTCTGAGCAATAGCGAAGAATCCCTGCGGCAATTCTCCTAAAGCCGGTTTCTTTGGTTGAAAATCGAGGTTGTGGCTTGTCTTTTTGCCCAGGAACCTCAATTTTTCACCAAGATTCGAGGGATTCTTCGCTCGTTCCTCGCTCAGAATGACATGACCCGCGCAATTCCAAAAAATCTTAGCGTGTCTTCGCGTAACTTCGCGGATTCTATTGCGTCTCAATCACCACCATACCAAACTCAAATCGAAAACTCAACCTCGCCCCGGGCCTTTGATTCCAGCGGCAACAGCGCGTGATAAATAAAGGCGTGGATTGGGGTGGTAACATCGACCTCCCGGCCCAGCCGAACCACGCCGCCGCACAGCGTATCCAGTTCCGACGGGCGCCCGTTCATAATATCGCGCTGCATCGAGGCGGTGGCTTCCGCCGGCAGGCTGTCTACATATTTGGTTGATTTTTCGATCACCGCCGCGGTCAAGCCGATATTCCGCGCCTGGGCTACGGCCAGGACCTCCTGCATGGCTTGCTGCCACATCCGGCGCGTTTCCGGCAGGCCGCGCCAGACGCCGGCGGGCGAGCGCGTTACCGCGCCCATGCCGCTCCAGGATGAAATAGACAGGAACTTGCCCCACATGGCCGCTTGAATATCCGCCGGCACATCAACCGTTACGCCGGAGGCTTTGGCAAACACCTGCCGTATGTTTTCAACCCGCTCGCCGGCTTGATTATTCAATTCGTTAAAGGCAACGTAAGGATCGCCCCCCGCCTGACGAATATGGCCGGGTTCGACGATATAACTCACAATCCGGCAGAAGCCGCCCAACACGCCAGACTCGCCCAGCACCTCGGCCAGACGCATGGGGGCTTCCACGCCATTTTGCAGGGGGATTACCACGGTGTCCGCCCCCACCATCGGACGGATCGCGCGCGCTGCTTCGCTTACCTGCCAGGCTTTGACACCGACCAACACCACATCAACCGGCCCTACTTCAGACGGATCATCCGTCGCCTGGGCCGGCTGGATCATAAAATCGCCCTTGAGACTGTCTACCCGCAAGCCGTGGGTCTGGATGGCCTGCAAATGCCGGCCCCGGGCAATAAACGTAACCGCTTCGCCGGCCTGGGCTAATCGACCGCCAAAATATCCACCCACGCCGCCGGTTCCAAAAACTGCAAATTTCATAGAAGCCACTCCTCTTGTAACTATTTTGACAATATCCTGTTAGGTAAATGTTCTGTCAGGTCTAATCGGCATCAAACATGTCATTTCGAGCGACGGCAGGAGCGAGAAATCCCTGTAAACTCCTCCTACGCAAAATGGTTTCAGGGATTTCATGCAAAGCCTTTTACCGTTCGGTCGAAATGACATGGGAATCACTTACTATTCAATTAATACCGAAAAGTGAACCTGTCCGCTTTGGAAAGTGAACCTGTCCGCTTTGGAAAGTGAACCTGTTCGTTTTGGAAAGTGAGCCTGTTCGTTTTGGAAAGTGAACCTGTTCGTTTTGGAAAGTGAGCCTGGTGCCTTCTCAATAAACTGGGGCAGAGTTTGGTTGAGCTTGTCGAAACCAACGGTCTTCGACAGGCTCAGACCTCGTTCCCCCGAAATATTGAGAAGATACTGAGCCTGTTCGTTTTGGAAAGTGAGCCTG
>CAZTFF010000030.1:0-60692 GCA_964612485.1 uncultured Caldilineaceae bacterium | reverse complement strand
CGGCATACGAGATTCAAGTGTGACTGGAGTTCAGCGTGTGCTCTTCCGATCTTTAGAATTGTCAATGGTTAATGGGGTTGTTTGGGACAGGGGTGTTGGGGGCAGGGGGGTGAGAGTTTGTGTCGCTGTTGCTTCATTTACTGAGGTGTCTGTGGTGGTTGTGACTGTTGGCGTGGGGATGGAGGTGGAGAGAGCGGGGACGATTTCGGATGTGGGTGTCGATTGGCAGGCGGGTAGTATGAGAATAATGATTACTAAAATCCAGTGTTTTGTTTGCATAATTGGATCACAAAAACGGTTGGAATTACAAAGCTAGCTTTGTGATTCCGATTCCTCCTCATCAACTTCTGGTAAAATTAACGTACGATATTTTGGATACGCCCGAAATTGACGCATCAATTCGGTTCTTCCCTGGGGTTCATACAGGCGGTGAAAACTGGAAAACGGATACTCCTTCAAATCTGTTGCATAACCTCCCTCGTGTTTTTTATCTGCTTTCGGGAATCACAAACCTAACTTTGTGATTCCCCGTATTATAGCATACACGATTCCGTTCATCAATCAAAAAACGATTCTATGAAAATATTACCCATTTGGGTGATGTTTTACCCTCAAAATCATCTATAATTATTAGTGACCTCAACAATCAAACAAGATAGTTGTCTACCATCCCGGGATGTGTGGTAGGTGCAGTCTCCCGAACGATCCCTCGCAAAACCTGAAGTCCAGGCTGCCTCTGCTAAAATCATAAACATTACCACATGCCCCACAGCTAAAAACAGATCGATTTTTGATAACCCATACTTGAACCGCAACTCAAGTGAATCCATACCGCAATGGTGCGACTTTGTCAACTATTGCGGTATTTTTATCTCAAAAAGGAGCTGAAAGATGCAACATTACACCGGGAAACCCGTTGGATTGCCCCCCCGGCAGGGGTTGTACGATCCGCAGTTTGAACACGACGCCTGCGGCGTTGGCTTTGTGGTCAATATAAAAGGGGAAAAATCAAACACCATTTTGCGGGATGCCTTGACCGTCCTCCTGAACCTGACGCATCGCGGCGCTACCGGGGCCGAGCCGACGACCGGCGATGGCGCGGGCGTGCTGCTCCAAATCCCGCACAAATTCTTTCAAAAAGTCTGCGCTCAGGAGGGCATTACCTTGCCCGATCCCGGTGAATATGGCGTGGGGATGATTTTTTTACCTCAAGATGACGCCCAGCGCCGGGACTGCGAGCAGAAAGTCAACGAAATTATTGCCGCCGAAGGCCAGGAATTGTTGGGCTGGCGCACTGTGCCCACCCACAATCGCGGCCTGGGGAAATCGGCGCTGCTGGCCGAGCCGGCGGTTCGTCAGGTGTTCATTAAACGCAGCCCCAACCTCACCGATCCTATGGCCTTTGAGCGTAAGCTCTACGTGATCTGCAAACTGGCCAAAGCCGCCATCCGCGATTCCGGCAACTGTGCCGGTGGTGACGAATTTTACATCAACAGCCTGTCCTACAAAACCATCATTTACAAAGGTATGTTGATGTCGGAGCAGTTGGAAGAATATTATCCCGACCTGTCCGACCCGGATATTGAAACCGCGCTGGCTATCGTTCACTCCCGGTTCAGCACCAACACCTTCCCCAGTTGGGATCGCGCCCATCCCTACCGCTACATCATCCACAACGGCGAGATCAACACCGTGCGCGGCAACATTAACTGGATGTATGCCCGGCAATCCGTCTTCGAATCCAAACTTTTTGGCGATGATTTGAAAAAGGTAATGCCGGTGATCGATCCCGACACCAGCGATTCCGGTATGTTTGACAACGCCCTGGAATTTCTGGTGCTCGGCGGCTGGCCCATCCACAAAGCGATGATGATGATGATTCCCGAACCGTGGTCCAACCACGAGAGCATGAGCGAAGAGAAAAAAGCCTTTTACGAATACCACAGCGCGCTCATGGAACCGTGGGACGGCCCCGCTTCCATTGGCTTTACCGACGGTACGATGGTGGGCGCGGTGCTCGACCGCAACGGGCTGCGTCCTTCGCGTTACTACGTGACCAAAGACGACCGCGTAATTATGGCCTCGGAAGTGGGCGTGCTGGATGTGCCGCCCGAAAACGTACTGTACAAGGGCCGCCTGGAGCCGGGCCGCATGTTCTTAGTGAATATGGACGAGGGGCGGATTGTGGGCGATGACGAACTCAAGCTAAAAATGTCCACCGAAAAACCTTACCGGGAATGGCTTGATAAATATCGCCTCAAGTTGGAAGACATCCCGGTGCCGTCCCAATACCAACCCCAGCCGGTGGATCACGATACGCTGACCCAGCGCCAGCAGGCGTTTGGTTACACCTTTGAAGACCTGCGCATGCTCATCGGCCCGATGGCTGAACAGAAGATCGAGCCGTTGGGCGCGATGGGCAACGACTCGCCGCTGGCCGTGTTATCAAACAAGCCCAAATTGCTTTACAACTACTTCAAACAGCTTTTTGCCCAGGTCACCAACCCGCCCATCGATGCGATCCGCGAGGAAATTGTGACCGCCACCGAGGTAATGGCCGGCACCGAAGATAATATTTTGGAACCGACCGAGGAATCCTGCCGGATCATTCGCATCTCCACCCCTATTCTCACCAACGAAGAGCTGGCTAAACTGCGCTACCTGGATGACCCGCATTACAAATCCGTCACCCTGCCCATTCTGTTCAACCCGGCGGAAGATGGCCCCGGCCTGGAAAACGCGATGGACGAACTGTACCGGGCCGCCGATGAAGCCATTGCCGGCGGCGCGAACATCATCATTCTCTCTGATCGAGGGATGGATCGGCATAACGCGCCCGTTCCGGCGCTGCTGGCGGTGGCCGGCTTGCACCACCATCTCATCCGGGAGGAAACCCGCACCCAGGTCAGCATGATCCTGGAATCCGGTGAGCCGCGTGAGGTGCATCACTTCGCCACCCTCATCGGTTACGGCGCTACGGCCATCAATCCCTACCTGGCCTATGAAACCCTGCACGGAATGGTGGCCGAAAAATTACTACCGGGTCTCACCGCCGAAGAAGCCGTGAAGGGCTATATCAAAGCCTCGGTGAAAGGCGTGGTTAAAACCCTATCTAAAATGGGGATTTCTACCATTCAAAGCTACTGCGGCGCGCAAATTTTTGAGGCATTGGGTTTGAACCAGGTGGTTATCGACAAATATTTTACCCGAACGCCGTCCCGTATCGGCGGCATCGGCCTTGACGTGATTGCCGCAGAAGCCCGGCTGCGCCATCGCCACGGCTTCCCGGAACGTTCCGGCAACGGTCACAACCTGGATGTGGGCGGCGAGTACCAGTGGCGCAAAGACGGCGAACAGCACCTGTTCAACCCGCAGAGCATCCACATGCTGCAAAAAGCGTGCCGTACCAATAATTACGATACCTACAAGCAGTACGCCAACCTCATCAACAACCAGAGCAGCGTTTTGTACACGCTGCGGGGTTTGTTGGAATTCAAGTTTGCCAACGAGCCTATCCCGCTGGATGAAGTGGAGTCGGTGGACTCGATTTGCCGCCGCTTCAAAACCGGCGCGATGTCTTACGGTTCTATCAGCCAGGAAGCGCACGAGAGCCTGGCCGTGGCCATGAACCGCATCGGCGGCAAGAGCAACACCGGCGAAGGCGGCGAAGACCCGGCCCGCTTCATCCCCTTGCCCAACGGTGATTCCAAGAAGAGCGCCATCAAGCAGGTAGCCTCGGGCCGTTTTGGCGTCACCAGCGAGTACCTGGTGAACGCCGAAGAAATTCAGATCAAAATGGCGCAAGGGGCCAAGCCCGGCGAGGGCGGCCAGCTGCCGGGCCGCAAAGTGTACCCCTGGGTAGCCAAAGTACGATACTCTACCCCCGGCGTGGGCCTGATCTCCCCGCCCCCGCACCACGACATCTACTCCATTGAGGATTTGGCCGAACTGATTCACGATCTCAAAAACGCCAACCCCAGGGTACGCATCAACGTAAAACTGGTATCCGAAGTGGGCGTGGGCACGGTAGCGGCAGGGGTGGCCAAAGGTAAGGCCGATGTGGTACTCATCAGCGGTTACGACGGCGGCACCGGCGCCTCGCCCAAGAGCAGTATAAAACACGCCGGCTTGCCCTGGGAACTGGGCCTGGCCGAAACGCATCAAACCCTGGTGCTGAACAACCTGCGCAGCCGCATTGTGGTGGAAACCGACGGCCAGTTGAAGACCGGGCGCGATGTGGTGATCGCGGCGCTGCTGGGGGCAGAAGAGTTTGGCTTCTCCACCGCGCCGCTGGTGGCGATGGGCTGTATTATGATGCGCGTTTGTCATCAGGATACCTGCCCGGTGGGCGTGGCCACGCAAAACCCGGAACTGCGCAAAAAGTTTACCGGTAACGCCGATTATGTGGTTAACTATATGCACTTTGTGGCTCAGGAAATTCGTGAGTTGATGGCCCAGCTTGGGTTCCGTACGGTGGATGAGATGATTGGCCGGGTGGATAAACTGGAGCCGCGCAAGGCCATTGACCACTGGAAGGCCAAAGGTGTTGATTTCTCCAATATCCTCTATCAGCCCGATGTGCCGGATGACGTAGGCCGCTACTGCCAGATTGAGCAGGATCACGGGTTGGAAAAAGCATTGGATAACCAGACCTTGCTGGAATTATGCAAACCGGCCCTGGAAAATGGCGAGCCGGTAGCCGCCACCCTGCCCATAAAAAATACCAACCGGGTGGTGGGAACCATTTTGGGCAGCGAGTTGACCCGCCGCTTTGGCAGCGTGGGCTTGCCGGATGATACCATCCGGCTGCGTTTCCAGGGATCGGCGGGGCAGAGCTTTGGCGCGTTTGTGCCTAAAGGCGTCACCCTGGTGCTGGAAGGCGATTCTAACGATTACATCGGCAAGGGTCTCTCCGGCGGCAAGATGATTGTGTACCCGCCCGAAGGCTCTACCTTTGTGGCCGAAGAGAATATCGTTATTGGCAATGTGGCTTTTTATGGCGCAACGGGCGGCGAAGCGTACATTCGCGGCGTGGCCGGCGAGCGTTTCTGCGTGCGCAACAGCGGCGTTCATGCGGTTGTTGAAGGCGTGGGCGATCACGGGTGTGAATATATGACCGGAGGGCGCGTCGTGGTGCTGGGCCAAACCGGCCGTAACTTTGCCGCCGGAATGTCGGGCGGCGTGGCTTACGTGCTGGATTGGGACGGCGATTTTGCCACCCGCTGCAACCAGCAGATGGTGGGGCTGGAAAATTTGACCGATGACGCCGAAATTGCCGAAATCAAACAGATGGTTCAATGCCACGCTGAATACACCAATAGCGAGCTGGGCTGGCGCGTGCTGGGCCAATGGGACGAACTGCTGCCCAAGTTTGTCAAAGTCATGCCGCACGATTACAAACGGATGATCGAGGCTTTTGCCGAGGTCGAAGCCTCCGGCTTGAGCGGCGACGAAGCGGTGATGGTGGCCTTTGAAAAGAACAAGAGCGACGTGTCGCGGGTGAGTGGAAACTAATTGTAAATTTAGTTACCCATAATTTTTCAAGATTAATCGCCAAGTTAACTCAAAAATTGTAAAATTGGCGGTTGATGGCGATAAAAATGTGTCAAAACGATAATTTTTATGCAAAATTGCTTCTTGAATCCCATATTTTTTTGATTTTTTTGCGAGAGAAATTTGGTTTTACTATTATATGGGGTGGTCTGCTTCACAATTTCAAATTTGGGTGTTTGATCAACACGCAAAAAAATCATTTCTAAGGAGAGAAAAATGATCCAGTGGTCGAGAAGTAATGATGTTTTAGGAACAGCTAATCGCGGCGATGCGGCGGAATCCGGCCTGTGCACGCTGTGCCGGGCCGATTGTAAGGGAAAGTGCGAAACGTGGCTTTCCAGCTTGCGGGGCCGAAAAATGCTCTACCCGCGTGATTTTGGAGCCATTACATCCGGCAGCGCCAATACCACGCATGTGGGCGTTAATTACAATGCTTTAAGAATTCAGGGTTACAGCTATGGCTCGTTTGGCTTGCCGCAGGGGTTGTCTGATTCGGCTGATGACTGCATTTTCCCCAATGTGGGTGTGGAAACCGAGTTTGGCGTCGAGTCCAAAACCAAGGCCAGGCTTCCCATTATGACCGGGGCGTTAGGATCAACCTTTATCGCGGCCAAATATTGGGAATCGTTTGCAGTTGGCGCCGCTCTGGTAGGAATTCCTATCGTAGTGGGCGAAAACGTAGTCGGCATCGATCAGGAATCGGAATTAACCAACGGCAAAATTGCTAGAGCGCCCGAACTTGATCGCCGGATTGACACCTTTTTGCGCTATTATGATGGGTATGGCGCGATTATTGTCCAGTTGAACGTTGAAGATGCGCGCAACGGCGTGGCCGAGTATGTAATCGACAAGTATGGCGACAAGGTCATCATTGAACTCAAATGGGGACAGGGCGCCAAAGACATTGGCGGTGAGATCCAAGTAACCAGCCTGGAATATGCCCAATTTCTGAAGAAAAGGGGCTACGTGGTAGATCCGGACCCCACCAGCCCTGATGTCCAGGAAGCATTTCATCATGGCGGTATTCAAGCTTTTGCCCGCCACAGCCGCCTGGGCTATACCGACCTGCACAACGCGGACGCGGTTAGAGAGAATTTTATAGAAACGGTGGCCTACCTGCGCAGTTTGGGCTACCAGCGTATCACCTTAAAAACCGGCTCTTACGGTATGGAAGCCCTGGCCATGGCCATCAAATATGCAACCGAGGCTGATTTGGACCTGTTGACCATCGATGGCTCCGGCGGCGGGACCGGCATGAGTCCCTGGAATATGATGGAAACCTGGGGCGTGCCGTCGATCTTCTTGCATGCCAAGGCTTATGAATATGCCTCGCACTTGGCCGGCAAAGGGCATAAAGTGGTCGATATGGCGTTTGCCGGCGGGCTGGTGCAAGAAGACCATATCTTCAAAGCATTGGCCCTGGGCGCGCCCTTTACCAAGCTGGTCTGCATGGGCCGCTCGTTGATGATTCCCGGTTTCCTGGGGGCAAATGTTCAAGGGGTGGTTGAACCTGAGACGTGCCAGGAGTTGCATGGCAATTGGGATAAATTGCCCCAGACGGTGGCCCAATTTGGCCGGGTCCCCGAAGAAATCTTTGCCGGTTACTATGATTTGCAGCATAAAGTAGGAGCCGATGAAATGAAAAATATTCCGTATGGAGCCATTGCCATGTGGACTCTGGCGGATAAATTGGCCGCCGGCTTGCAACAGCTGCTGGCCGGCGCCAGAAAGTTCTCGCTGGCCGAAATTTCCCGGAATGATCTGTTTTCGGCCAACCGGGAAACCGAACGAGAAACTAATATACCATTTATGACCGATGTTCTGGACAACGCGGCCAAACGAATCCTGGATTCGTAGTTTCATTTTGACAGGGTTGCCTGTCTCCCAGAGATGGGCAGCCCTGAGGAACGTGTATCGAGCCGGGTTGGACGGAACATCTCTGAAAAAAACAAATGAGGTGTTTAGAACATGGGTAAAACAACCGGATTTATGGAATACCAACGTGAAGTTCCCACGGATCGTCTACCTGAGGAGCGAATACACGATTGGCAGGAGTTTCACCTGCCAATGGCCGAAGAAAAATTGCAAACACAGGGCGCGCGCTGCATGGACTGCGGCATCCCCTTCTGCCACACCGGCGAATTGATCGGCGGGATGGCCACGGGCTGCCCCATCAACAACCTCATTCCCGAATGGAACGATTTGGTCTATCGCGGCCTGTGGCGCGAGGCCCTGGACCGGCTGCACAAAACCAACAACTTCCCGGAGTTCACCGGGCGGGTGTGCCCCGCGCCGTGCGAGGGATCGTGTACCCTGAGCATCAACGAGCCGCCGGTCACCATCAAAAGTATCGAGCAGGCCATCATCGACAAAGGCTTTGCAATGGGCTGGGTGGTAGCCAAACCGCCGGCCCAACGTACCGGCAAAAAAGTGGCCGTGGTCGGTTCCGGCCCGGCGGGGCTGGCCTGCGCCGCGCAGCTCAACAAGGCGGGCCACACCGTCACCGTGTTTGAGCGGGCCGACCGCATTGGTGGATTGCTGACTTACGGCATCCCCAATATGAAATTGGACAAAAGCATTGTTGAGCGCCGGGTTAAACTGCTGGAAGAAGAAGGCATCGAGTTTGTGACCAATACCGAGGTGGGAACAGATTATCCTGCTGATAAATTGAAATCGGAGTTTGACGCGGTGGTCCTGGCCGGCGGCGCCACCCAACCGCGCGACCTGCCGATCGAGGGGCGCGAACTCAACGGCATCCATTTTGCGATGGAATTTCTCCACGCCAACACCCAAAAAGTATTGGATGGTGACGATGTTGCCCTGACGCCGTGGCAGCAGCGCGCCGGTATCGGGCCATACATTTCGGCGGAAGGCAAAGACGTGATTGTGATTGGCGGCGGCGATACCGGCACCGACTGCGTAGGCACCTCGCTGCGGCAGGGCTGCAACAGCGTGCATCAATTTGAAATTCTCAATCGTCCCCCCGATTCCCGCCAGCCCGATAACCCCTGGCCGGAGTGGCCCAAGATCTTCCAGGTAGATTACGGCCAGGAAGAGGCGGCAGCGGTGTACGGGCAGGACCCGCGCCATTACGCCCTGATGACCAAAAAATTTGTGGGCGATGAAAATGGCCGGGTCAAAGAACTGCACACCGTGCAGATCGAGTGGGTGTTCAACAACGGCGACCGGCCTCAACTTAAAGAAATTCCCGGCACGGAGAAGGTGTGGCCGGCCCAGTTGGTGTTGTTGAGTATGGGCTTCCTTGGCCCGGAAAATCCGCTGTTGGAGCAGTTGGGCGTGGAACAGGATGAACGTTCCAATGCCAAAGCCGAATACGGCCAGTTCTCCACGAATGTGCCCGGTGTATTTGCGGCGGGCGATATGCGGCGCGGCCAAAGCCTGGTGGTTTGGGCCATCAACGAAGGCCGCGGCGCGGCCCGTGAGGTGGATTTGTACTTGATGGGTGAGACAGAATTGCCCTGATCAAAACCGGAGGTATGCCTCTTGAATAAAGCAACAATGGCCGTAGATACCGGCGCCGAAATTGATACTGATACCCTTGCAACAGCCGCCGGTGAGTTGAACCGCCATCTGCTGGCCGAGGCACAAGTGGCGCTAAAAACCGGCGCGCCGTTGAGTTTGACCCTGCCCATCAACACCACCGATTGCGGCATCGCATCGCCGATAGCCGCCGAGGTGGCAGCGCGCTACGGCCAACAGGGCCTGCCGGAAGGAACCATCAGTATCACCTTCCATGGTCAGGCCGGAACCGGGTTGGGGCAGGATAACGTGGCCGGCATCGATCTCACGCTCATTGGCGAAGCCGGAGATGCAGTCGGGCACAGGATGTGCGGCGGCCAGATTGTCATCCGGCCCTCTTTGAAATCGCAGTTGGACGCTGAAAATGGCCCGCTGGCCGGTGATGGGGCGTTGGAGTCGGCGGGTAAGGGAAACCTGTTTGTGGCCGGCTCGGTGGGTGATTATTTTGCCCGGCGCAATTGCGGTGCTGCCGCCGTGGTAGAGGGCGCGGGGATGGGAGCTTGCACCGCAATGTCTGGCGGCGTCGTTGTCGTTTTGGGCCGGATCGGCCCTCAATTTGCCGCCGAGATGCAGGGCGGGCAGGTTTTTGTGCTGGAAACTGAGATGCAGATACCCTCAGTCCTTTCTGATGATGGTCCCTCGTCCGTTCGGGCCGTAGATGAGCCCGATGTGGAATTGCTCCAATATCTGATCACGCGCCACGTGCGCTTGACCGGCAGCGTGCGCGGTCAGCAGATTTTGGATGACTGGTTGCACCAAATTGAGCGATTTTGGAAGGTTGCGCCAAAGGCGGTCAATGGTATGGACTTGACCCATACCTGTATCCGGCATTGAAAGGCAGTAGGGGCAAAAAGCGGGCCTGTTATTTGTGAACCGTAGATTAGCATAATCACTCCGTCGCAGCTATAATATTGTTCTGTTCCGGCGAACCCTCGGGTTCGCTTTATTTTTGGTAAATTTTAAAAATTATATGATTGAGTTGAGAGTGCGACTTGGCTCAAGAAAGTCAAGGAGTACTTTCAGTGAATTTCGAACAATTTTCTTTCGACCCGCGTATTGCCTCGGGTATCAAATCGGCAGGTTACACCACGCCAACCCCTATTCAGCAGCAGGCCATTCCGGTTGTGCTTGAAGGGCGCGATGTGCTGGGGCTGGCTCAGACCGGCACCGGCAAAACCGCCGCGTTTATGCTGCCCATTTTGCAGCAACTCACGCGGGGGCCGTTGCGCCGCGTGCGCGCCCTTGTTGTCGCGCCTACCCGTGAACTTGCCGAACAAATTCATCAGGCGGCCATCGAGTTGTCCCAAAGAACCAAAGTGCATAGCGCCGCTATTTATGGCGGTGTGGGCAAGAACCCCCAGATTTCGGCGTTAAAGCGTGGTGCCGAAATCGTTGTCGCCTGTCCCGGTCGCTTGCTCGACCTGATTGGCGAGGGCCAGATTGATTTATCCCACGTTGAAGTATTGGTGTTGGATGAAGCGGACCGTATGTGCGATATGGGTTTTTTACCCGATATTCGTCGTATTCTCAAGCATCTGCCCGCGCAGCGACAAACTCTTTTCTTCTCGGCTACGATGCCGGACGATATCCGCGCTTTGGCAGACGACATCCTCAGCCAGCCAGTTACGGTGCAGGTTGACATGATTGCTCCAGCCAAAACCGTCTCTCACGCGCTTTATCCGGTTTCACACGAGTTGAAGAAAGATCTCTTGTTTGCCATGCTGAATCAAAAAGCAACCGGCCGGGTATTGGTCTTTACCCGCACCAAGCATCGCGCCCGTAACCTGGCCCGCGATCTGGGAAAACGGAAATACCGGGTGTCAGCCTTGCAAGGCAATATGTCGCAGAACCAGCGGCAAAACGCGATCAATGGATTCCGCAACGGCAAATACGATATTCTGGTGGCGACCGATATTGCGGCGCGCGGCATCGATGTATCCGAAATTTCACACGTGATAAATTTTGATATGCCGGATACGGTTGATGCCTATACCCATCGCATTGGCCGCACCGGGCGCGCAGAGCAAACCGGTGAGGCTTTTACCTTTGCCGTGGCCACAGACCAGCCGCTGGTAAAGGAAATAGAAAAGGTGCTGGAGGCCCCCCTTGAACGGCGCAGCCTGCCCGGCTTTGATTACGGCAGCTTTGAGCCGGAAAAAGAAGTTTCGCCAGGCCGGACCAAACCGTCGCGGCACAAACCAGCCGCTCGCCGGCAAAACCAGCCCCACAACAGCCCCTCCCGCCAAAAATTCAAGGCGCGACCTGCGCAAAAATCAACGCCGGCCCACTCCAGTGATGAAAGAACGCCTGCCGGCCCCTCCCGCCGCCCGAAACGGCGTAAACGATTTACTACGCCCAAGAACCAGACGCGATAAAACCACGTATATCATACGACAGTCACTTTTTAAGTGACTGTCATCTTTTTTCATTTGACCAAATCTGGTTGCTCAAAGATTGTCCGGTGTTTCCGCCGGACAATCTTTGAACCATCTTTCAGTTGATGACTATTCCGGTTTGTTCAACCAAAAAATCCTGAAGCAGTTGATTGAAGACCGCCGGATTATCTTGATTGGCATTGTGTGCCGCCTCGGGAATGATTTTATAGCGGCAATTAGAATCACGCTTGGCCCAGAGAGGCGCTTGGGCTTGAATGGGCGGCGAATCGTGATCGCCGTGCATCAATAAAAAGGGGTGGTTGATTTGATACCCCGGTTCATCATGAAAGCCATTCAATACCGCGCGGTACATCGCCACAACCGTTTGTTTGGAAATCTGTTTGGCTGACTCACGGATATAGGCTCGTACGGCGGGCACTGTACTGGGCACAGTCGTATTAGTTGAGTTAGCTATCTGATGTTTGAGAATATTTTCCGGCAGCAAATGAGCAATTCCTAAAAATATCCGGCTCATAAAAATAACAGATTTTGGCGCGGCTATGGTAACGCACGGACAACCTGCCAACACCAAGGCTGAGACTCTTTTAGGATGATGAAAGACAACTTCTTGGGCCGCGCATCCCCCCATCGAAACACCTGCCAAAATGGCTTGCTCAATTTCCAGGTGATCAAGTAACGCAACCAGATCATTGGCAGCATTCTGATATGATAGCGTCCCTCCCAACGGTTGCGACAATCCATGCCCCCGCATATCCCAGGTAAGAATCCGGTAGTGTGGGGTCAGTAAAGCCACCTGCGATTCAAACATAGTGTGATCGACAAAACCTGTGTGAGAAAAAACCACCGCCGGGCCATCTTCCGGCCCGGTGAGCCAGTAATGGATGGGACATCCGTCCTGGTCAAGAATTTGTTGTGTGCCAAAGATGTTCAATTTTAAACCCTCCGGTTGTTGATTGTTCATAAACACCACCTTGCTTGGGAATGGTGTTGGTAAATTGTTTTACTTTGGGGGGCGCTTTTGCCCGGCTCGCCCGGCGTGTCTACCGCGTAAACTCGATAGTAACGGCTGTACGCGGCTACATCCCCGGCCCACGTCAGCGAGTTGGAGGTTGAGCCGTGCAACAGCATGAGTGGGGGGGGCTGTTTTTTCTCCGCTGGCAATGACAAACGTGGGGCCAAGGCCGGTGTCTATCTGATGGGTTTCATAGGGTACGGGCCATTGGGCCAGCATTGAGTCGTAAAACGTCATTATCGCTTTTTCACCCTCAGGCGATTTAAAATATGTGTGCGTGTTCATAATGTTTCTCCCTCTAAGAATTGAGATTTATCTGGCATAAGCCTGGATTGTATCGATGCAGCCCTGTCGAACAGCCTCGTCAATAACCCGGTTGACGCCGCGCCGCCTGAAGTACAAGGCCGCGTAGTTGCGCTGCACCTGGCTTCCACAGAAAAGAAAATGCTCGATGCGGTTGGTCCCTTCGTCAGACTTTACCAGGCTCAAGGCATAATCGATGAGTTTGTACCCGGCAAAGCTTCGGTTTGATTCCAGCGTTTGCATCAGATAATCGACATCGGAGACGGTGCCGGACAGCGCCCGCTGTTTGAGGGCCTGCATGGTAAAAGGTTGCTTGGTCATCATTTGGAAATCCTCCATGTTTATAAAGATTTGGATCAGTGTCTCCCGGCCAAGAGAACAAAAAGAGCCGCAGAACGTGATGATGTCTGCGGCCCTGAATTTGTGGTTCGAAAACAAAAAAACCGCAGACGGTGTCTCGCCTGCGGCTCTGTAGCTACCTTTTTTGGGTGGGTTAAATCTCAGAGTTTTGCAGACGCGCGACGATGATCCTGTTCATTACACAGGACAAATTCATCGCCGGCGGCGATCAGCATATGGGTATAGGTGGAGATCGATTTGTTGTGCTGAGGCATGTCTGCGTCGCTTTCGTTAGATTTAACCGCAAGCCAGAATAACATATCTTTAAGATGATGTCAATATGTTCAGGTTTATTTTAAGGTTAACCTGGCTCTGTTTATACCTTGCCCGTAACGCGGGTCACAATTTCGGCAATTCTATTAACATAAATATCCAGGTTCATCTTCTCTTCAACCCATTGTCTCCCATTAGACCCCAATCGCTTGCATTCCTTGGGGTTATTCCAGAGTGACAGGATGGCATTTTGTAATTCAGCCGGGTCGTGGGGAGAAACATAAAATCCGGTTTCGTTGGGTATAACATACTCTGCAATTCCTCTGGTACGGCTGACCACAGTTGCTTTGCCCATCGCCATTGCTTCCAGAATAGCGCTATTGCCCGCCGCATAGTCAACGTCTTTTAGAGGCGTTACAACCATTCGCGCTCTGGCATACAAATCGCGCAGGTCTTGATAAGGAATATGGCTGACCACTTTAGCATCACCCACCTTGATTACATCAATCCGGCTGGTAGACCATGGGCTTGAGGCAACCACTACCAATTTTATCCCTGTCCCTGCAATAGCATCCAGCAAAGTCCGGTAATCTCTTTGTTCCTGGCCTACTGCCAAGATGTAATTTTCCGGGCTTAGGTTTAGCGGATGGTAAAAAAGGTGATCCACATTGTGGTAAATAAAATCCACTTTGTCTTGCGGCAGGTTGAGTTGGTTGATGGCATAATCTACCTGGAAGCGACAATCGGAGATGACATGATCAAAACTTTTGTGAAAGGGCCACATAGCTGCAAGATACATTTTGAAACCTGACGATAGTTTATGAGCCATCACCACGTGTGGAATCTTGCATTTAGTTATAGACATCAATGCTGTCAGGGGAATGGCTACCTTTTCTGAGGTTGAAAAGACAATGTTGTGCGCGGAGAATTGATGGAGCGCGTAAAAAGTCTCGGTTAAATTGAGCCTCATTTGTTTCTCTATTTTGGGTATCCAACTCAACCATTTTTTGTCGAAACAAACGGAACCGATCACCGTACCGTTCATCATCCGGGCAATTTCCAGATAATCCTGGCGGGGAGCGAAATCGCCGGCTGGATTCCATTCGTTTTCCTGATGAGCTTGTATGCGATTGCTGACGAGTATTAATGGCTTTACCATTGCAGCCCTATATTCAGAAAGCCTGTAGTAATTCCTCATTAGTAGGATATTTAGCCAGTAATCCCAACAGGTATTCCATCGCCTCTCTGGGATCGGCGTTGGTTAGCTTTCGGCGGAGTTGGGCCACCTTCTGCGCGTCGCCTGGGCTGTAAAGGCATTCCTCTTTGCGGGTGCTGCTGGCGGGCAGATTGAGGGCGGGGAAAATGTAGGCTTCGGCCAGTGATCGATCCAGCACAATTTCACTGTTGCCGGTGCCTTTGAATTCCTCAAAAATAAATTGATCCATCCGCGAGCCGGTGTCAACCAAAACCGTGGCCAAAATGGTGACCGATCCGCCGTTTTCGATGTTGCGGGCCACGCCAAAGAAGCGGCGAGGAATTTGCAGCGCTTCGGCTTCCACGCCGCCAGACATCGTCCGGCCGCGGCCCCGCGATCCTTTGAGGTTAAAAGCTCGCACCAGCCGGGTCAGGCTGTCAACCAGAACCACCACGTTGCGTCCGCATTCAAGTTCGGTGCGGATGTGAGCCAGCATCAGTTCCGACAGATCAATGTGTTCTTGCAACGGCTGATCGCTGGAACTGGCGAAAACTTCAGCTCCTGCTAGACTTCGCCGGAAATGGGTCACTTCCTCCGGTCGTTCATCAATGAGTAATACAATGAGCCGGGTTTCAGGATCATCGGCGTGGATGGCGCGGGCAATTTGCCCCAGCAGCATGGTTTTGCCGGCTTTGGGCGGCGATACAATCAGGCCGCGCGTGCCTTTGCCAATTGGCGCGATCAGGTCGATGAGCCGGGTACTGGTTTCACCGGTCACGGCCAGGTTGAAGCGTTCACAGGGATCAACGGCGGTGAGAGTTCTGAAGCGCGCGCGCTGCTGAAAAGCCTCCGGCGTCAGGCCGCATAGGGTGTCAACGGCTGTAAGATGGAGGCCATTTTTGCCCGCTTTCACCGGCCCGCTAACCAACGCGCCGTCGGCCAGGTGGTGCGCGCTCACCAGTTTGCCGGGTACAAAAATTTTCTCTCGCAAATTAGCCGGGTTGAACAGATGCCCGTTACCTTTTGAGGTTAGTTTGAAAATTCCGCTGTTCAGATCAGTCATAATGATGTTGGTCCTTTAACCGGCAGGCCATAATGAAATCTTCCTGCACGTCTGAGCCTATGGTAAACGTTTGGTTGCCTACCGCTTCAAAGCCCCATTTTTGATAAAACGCATTGGCCCGATCATTGCGCTTCCAACTGCTCAACCAGATGGCGGTATATTTTTTCTGATGCGCGACCGTCAGACATTCTTTCATCAAAGCCGCGCCAACGCCGCTGCCCCATCGCGCTTTGAGCACGTAGAGCCGCGCCAGTTCGATGGCGGGTTGGGCCGGAACGCCATCGGGTGTGGGGCCGGCGTAGAGTTTGGCATAGCCAATCGCCTCGTGTTGCATCGAAGCGATGAAGAACATTGAACGCGGATTGTCCATCTCTGAGAAAAGTTGTTTGATATTAAAGTTGTGGGTCACATAAGCGGATAGATCGGCTGACCGCACTTTTTCATGAAATGCCTGGGTAAAGGTTTCTGCGCCTAATTTTGCCAGCAAGGCCGTATCTTCCACCGAGGCCAAACGAATTGTAACCGGTACTCTAGCCGACATCCAACACCAACCCGTCGCGGGCCATCAGAACCTGAGTAGGGGTGCCGGCGGCCAGTTCATTCGCTTCCCCTTCCAGTTGGTTCAGATCGGCGTCATTATGATCCGGGGCGTGGTGAAATAACACCACAGTTTTTACGTTGGCTTGTAAGGCCAGGTTAGTGGCCTGGATATGGCTGCTGTGCCCCCAATCTTCCAGGCGGTACTCCCGTTCTGTGGCATACATGGCGTCTAAAATCCACAGGTCGGCGTTTTGAGCCAGCTTGAGAAGTTTGGCGTCAATCTCAGCATCGCCAATTTCGTGGTCGGTAGAGTAAACAACCACGGCCTCTTTATATTGAATCCGGTAGGTGAGCGCCTGGCCGGGGTGGTGATGTTCCGTAGCCAGCACCTGAAATCCGGCAATGTTCAATTCATCATCCAGCTTAACCTGTTTGTAGGCCAAGCTGGCGCCCAAGTTTTGTGCCCCTTTCAGGGGAGAGTAATTAGAGGTAAATAACCGTTCGATGGTGGAACGGAGCTTTTCAACCGAGTCGCCATGAAACGTGATGCGGTTGCCCGGCACAAAGATGGGCAAAAAAAAGGGTAAGCCGATGACGTGGTCCCAATGGTAGTGGCTGATGAGAAAGTTTACCTCGCCATCGCCCCGGCCGCAAGCGCCGGCCATTAACTTGGTTTGCAGGGTGGTAACGCCGGAACCACCGTCGAGAATTAGATAGGGATTGTGGGGCCAGGTTATGGCTCCGGGAACCCGGCTTTGAATGCCGGTCAGCTCGATACACGGTGTTTCGCCGCCGTATCTAAAATTATCTTGTCCCGGCGTGGTTACTGAACCTCTGGTGCCCCAAAATTGCACCCGAATCATACCTGTGTCTCCTTGGCTCCCATCTCGATCTGCTCTCCTTCAGCTGCCGCGCTGACCTCAAAGGAATCGCGCGCGCTTAGATCGCGCGCCAGGGCCAGTTTGATATCAAGTTCTGTATCGGAATGAAGGGGGTTGTGATGAAACAGCACCAGTTGTTTTACCTGGGCCAATCGGGCAATTTCCAACGCATCTTCTACCGTTGAGTGCCCCCAATGATACCGCCCCACCATTTCGTGTTCAAAAAATTGAGTGTCGTGCACCAGAATATCGCTGCGACGGGCGCAGTGGGATAGTTGATCCAGAAATCCCTGGGCATATACGTCGTTTGGAACCGGCATCCCCATGCCATCGCCCAGGCGGGTCTCGCGGATGCGTCCGGTATCGGTGTAGATGGTGGCTACCGCGCCGTCCGCTTCGATGCGGTACCCAATGGTGATGCCGGCGTGGTTCAACTGCACGGTTTCAATATAAAAATCGCCAAACTCAAGCGCATCACCCAGGTGAAAGGGGTGGTAATCTACTTGCGCTTTGACCAGCGTATCAAAAGGAATCGGAAAATTAAGGTCCACATGCTGGCCCGATAGAATATCTCGAATATGGCTGCCAATCTGTCCGGCGGAGGCCACCACAAAATGGTTGCCCTGGCGGCTGAACGGGGTAAAAAAGGGAAAACCCAAAATGTGGTCCCAGTGGGTGTGCGTCACCAGAACCACGGCCTCGCCCTGCCCCCGGCCAAACGCCTGCTGCATTAATTGATGCCCTAACAGCCGGATACCGGATCCGCCGTCCAGAATAAGATGCTGGCCTGATTCGCTTTGAAAATGGATACACGTTGTATTGCCGCCGTAACGGACCTGCTCGCGTCGAGCGGTGGGGTAGGAACCTCGTGTTCCGTAAAAGGTTAAACGCATAAAAATCCCTATTAATTTAGCTTAATGCGTTTGTTTTATTGTAGCATTGTTATGGATTTGTGCCAATGGCCTATCTCTCCTGTTGCATTTTGGCAGTGATGATCAGGCCACCTGTCACAAAAAGCAGGCTCAGCCCGCTGAACCACAATCCTATAGACAGCGATTGTGGGTTGAACTCGAAAATGATTCTATGCTGACCGGCAGGCAATTCTACCGCGCGAAACATTAAATTGGCCGGAAGAATGTCGGCGGGTTGGCCGTTTACGCGGGCCAGCCAACCGGGATAGTGGGTATCGGTTAAAACCAGCCAGCCCGGAGATTCCAGCGTGGCCGTAATTTCGACCCGCTCCGGTTGGTAAGAGACAATGCCGGCGGTATCATTGGGCGAAGCCTGACCCAGCACGATCATTGTTTTGCTCTCTGTGCCGGGTATCACCCGTACCAGCGTTTGATGGGGATCAAAAGCGGGATCACGCATGTGGGCAATTGCCTGGTCATCATTTTTAACTTCGGCAGCTTGATGCACGATGAAGGCGCGCGGCAGAACGTCTAAATTTTCGTAGATTTTAACATCGCCGGAATGCGCCTGGCGATAATTTCCCTCGGTTGAGAGGATGACGGAGCGGCTGGTGGCGGTGGGTTGGTTGATGAGGCTCAGCCCTTTTAACACAAATTCTCCTTGCGGCAGCGTGCCGGTAACGGCCAGGCGGGTGATGGGTTGGTGATTGTTTAGGGTTAAAATGGTAATGTAATCGACACCCTGAGCGTTGTAGGGCCAGGGCACACCAATGTTAGCCTGGGGGTGGGCGGCGGTGGCCGGGTAATGGCCCTCGGCGGTATCTACGCCAGCTTTGAGCGTGAAGGTTTGGGTCGCGTTGTCGGCAAAGGTCACGGTCAGCACAGCCACTGGCGCGGCCTGGGGCAGGGTGGCCGCGCCCGTTAAGTGGGAAACAATCCCAATGGCCGTGGCCGGAAAATCGGGAAGGTGGGTGGTAGCAATGGATTGGTTGGTTTTGAGATAGGCCGGGAATTGCAGATCGTAAAAAATGCTGTCAATCCAGGCATCGAACATTTTGTCGGTGATGATCCAGCGCGTATTCAACAGCGAGAGCAGCCGCGCGGGTGGCACAAAGCGCAGGTTTTCGCGCAGCCGCCCATCGATGGAAAGCCGGTTGGCCGGCAAAAAGAGTTTTTGCAGGGTGATGAATTGGCGCAGAGGTAAAATGCCGCCATCATAACCATCAACACTGTGGAGGCCGTAGAGCATCGGTAAATTAAAAAACAGAACTTCTTTTTGTTTGGTAGCGGTGATGAGTTTATCTAATCCTCGCGGTGATAAACTGGCTCCAAAAATTTGTTGCAATTCGCCCAGGTCGCCGGGGTCATAAACGATGCCGGAGAGGCTGAGAAAGCGGTCGGGGGGCGCGGCGTTGGCGGCCTGAGAGCGCAGAAAGGCAATGGAGTTTCGCAGCGAGTGATAGGCTTGCGGGGCGGTGGGATGATTGTAATTTAGATGTTGACTGGCCCAGAAGAGTTCGATGATCAGCAGCGGGATGAAAAGTATCGTGAGGCGGGCGGCGCGATCCGTAAAACGCAAAATACCAACCATCAGGCCCAGCGTGATTACAGCGAACAGCATCCAGAGCAAAAGCGTGGAGCGCGGCGGTGTTTTCCAGGCGATGAGGCCCAGCGCAAACAAGGCGGGCAGCCCGATGAAAATGAGAAACCGCCACCATCGCAGCCGAAGCCAGGCCCAGGCAGCCACCAGATGCGCGCGCAGCGGCGCGGGTTGCAGCAGCGCCTCCAGGCCGTAACCGGCCAGGATGGGGGCGCTAAAGCCAAACAGCAGCAACCAGCGCGGCGGCACCCGGAACAGGTTGAAACCGGGCATCACGTAATACAGAAGGATGTAGATGCCGTTATAAACCCCCAAACTCAATACCAGCCCGGCAGCGGCCAGAAAGACAAAGCGCCGGTTTTGTCGCTGCCGGAGGGCCGCCAACCCGCCCACCAGCGCCAGCAGCAGGCCGCTGAGGCCCAGATAGGCCACGCGTTCGCTGAAGGCTTCGTCCCACACCTGAGAGAGGTCCAGCGTGCCCAGCGGCGGTAGCAGGGCGTAATGCAGGCGGGCGGGCGAAAGGCTGAAGGAGATGACTTCCTGAAACGACAGCCCGCCGCTGCGGATTGAGAGTGATGATAGCTCGGCGGTGGGAATCAGTTGGAGCGCGGCCAGCCCGGCAGCCAGAATCGAAACAGCGAGGAGGGGCCAGAGATAACGGGCGAAAAGGTGTATGAGAAATGAGGAGATTGATTTGAGCATGCCCGGAAAATGAATGATCGAAGCGGAGCGGGCACGGTGTTGGTTGGTTTCGCTTGCGCCTCGCCAAACAGCATACAGGCCCAAACCGAGGAGGGAAATATAAACGGTTTGAGCGTGTCCCGCCAGCAAGGTGAGGGCGACCACAATTGCCAGCAGTAAAAACCAGAACCAGCGGCGGGATGGGGTCTCTATTCCAATATCGTACAACAAAAACAGCAAGGGCAGCCAGGCCGCAGCATTAAGCTGGTTGATATGTTCCACTTGCGCGCCAAGGTATCCGCCAAACGCAAACAGAATCGCCGCGCTTAAAGCCGCTGGCCAGCGCAAATGTAAGGATCGCCGGGCATAGGCCAGCATCAACAGCCCGGCCAGCGCGATGTGCAGGCCAATGGACCAGGCAATTTGTTTGGGCGCGTCTAACCAGATGAACAGCCAGTTCAAGGGATAAAAAATCCCGACCTGGCTGTTGGCCAGCAGCGGCGCGCCCATAAACAAATAAGGGTTCCACAGCGGCAGCCGTCCGTCGCGGAGAGCGCCGGCGGCGGCGGCTTTGTAGGGGGCAAAATAAAGAAAGGCATCAATGCCAACCAGAATCAAGTTCGTCAACAAGATTTTCCAAAAAAAGAGTAGGGTCAGAAGCAGCAGAATTAGAATAGAGATGAGTGTTGGTAGGTTCTTTTTCATTGGGCCGGCAAGTCAGCCAGGGGTGCAAAATCACCGGACACGGGTTGTTTTTCCCTGCGACTTACTCCTTTTTGATAATTTGATAGAGCAGGATCGATGGATTCCCGGCGGCTGTATAAGATCGGGTTATCTCCTGTAGGTCGAGATCCGTCTCGGCCAGAGCCAATCGCGCTTCAGTTTCAGAACGCCACGCCGGAAAGGCGATCAAATGGCCGGGTTGGGCGTGGCCGGCCAGTTCCTCTGCCGATGACCAGTATTGTAGATCGTAGGGATATTGCCACAAATAAAAACGCCAGTGCGTGCCCAGATATTGATGATAAAGTGTGGTATCGGCGGTGGTAGTGCCTTGCAAATAGGCAACAATTTGCTCGATACCGCTCAAGGCGTGGCTGTGGCTGCCCAGCGGATACCGGCCGTTCACGGCATCTTGAACAGGACGGGCCAACGTCAATCCCAACAAACTGATGAGAATCAATGCAAACAGGGCCCGGGAAATCGACAAAAGTTCAGATAATTTGTTAAGAGCATATTGCCTGAGAAGGTGCCACGGTAAAAGCAGGACTCGAGCCAGCAGCAGCGCCAAAAACGGGATAAGCCCCAGTAAGTACCGGTCCCAAATTTGAAATGAGAACCAGGTGTGCACCAGCAGAAATCCCAGCGCGAACAAGACAAACACTCTATCGAAATACGTGCTCTGCCATTTCTGTGTGAGTCTGTTCAAGCGCTGTCTTATGATACCATATCCCAGCAAGATGGGTAAACCGGCCACAAAAAAAATGTTCAACACCGGCGAGGCCGTCGCATAGCTTAACAGGTTGATGAATTCTACCCATCGTTCGCCAAACTGCCCTACGGGGGTGGTAAGCCCGCCGTAATTGATCAGGCTCAGTTGCCAGAAACCGGGTGATGGGTTGCGGGCCAGGTCCCACAGAAAAATCGGCAGCAGGGTAAAAATGATCCCCGGAACGAAATTGCGCCAAAGAGATTTTAACTTGCGTCTCTTACATTTTTTTTCATCGGATAGGTCCCCACTCCCTGATCCCCACCCCCCATCCCCCAATATCAGCAGTGCAAGCGTCAGCGGCATAAAAAATATGCCCTGCTGCTTGGTGGCGATGGCCAGCCCCGTAAAAATCCCGGCCCAAACGCCTCGGCCATAAACCGCGGCCACGCAAGCGGCCAGCCCAAACATCACCAGAACGGGATCGGTGAAGGCGGTGGGGGTAAAGAGGATGGTAAAGGGAGAGAGCGCCGCCAGCCACGCCGCCAGCAGGCCAACCGCGCTGCCGTACAATTTGTATCCCAGCCAAAAAGTGAGGCCAATGGTCAGCGTGGTTGCCGCCAGCGAGGGCAATCTGGCCGCCGATTCCGTGGAGCCAAACAAGCGCAGAGAGCCGGCCACCAAATAAAGAAATAGCGGCGGTTTATCGATGGGGGTTTGGTACAGGGTAGGGTTTTCTCCTGAGGCAATTTCAAGCGCCCAGGTGGCGTACAGCGCTTCATCGTGGTGAAAGCGTTGGGCGGCTAATAAATTGAGGGGCAGCAAAAGCCCGGCCAACATTGCCAGCGCCACCCCCATTGCCAACCAGAGGTCTGGCGTGTGGCTCAGGCTTGGTTTGGCGGGGGGGGATGAGTTCGCCATTCGTTTTAAAGCCGTCATAGGCTTTATTTTACCACAGGCATGGGGATTGGGTTAAAATTGATGGTAAGCGGAAATCAGCGTTTGATGCGATACCAGATCACCACCTGAACCCCGTAGCTTACGGTAAATACAATCAGGCCGATGATGAAGAGCCACAGAATCCGGCGCGGTGTCATAACGGTGCTGAACGAAACTGGCGGAACCGGCGTAATGGTTACAGCCGGTTTATCATCGGTGATGGCGCTGGCTCCGTCGTCTTCTACACCCGGCGCGGGCAGGGCAGCAATGGCCGACGGCGTAGCGGTTTCAGCCGGCGATGCCTCCGGCTCGATGGCCGCGGCGGGTGAGGTTGGTGGAATGGCGTCTGCCGGCAGCGGGGTGGGGGTCAGCGTGGGCGGCGGCAGCGGCGTAGGAGTAGGTGACGGCAGCGGGGTGGGGGTGGGTAAAATGGGTGTGGGCGTTGGTTCAACAAACGATTGTTGGGACGCGCGCTGCGCCGGGGAACCGGTTTCTACAATCACGCGCGGCGCGCCGCCAATAAAACAGTTGGGTTTGTTGCTGCAAAACGCGCCGGGCAGGGCAACGGTATGAACACCGCCCTCGGCGAGAATTGGCTGTTCGCTGCCTCGTTCATCAATCAGGAGTCCCTGCGGGGCAATGGCATTGAGCCGAAAAATGGTTGATGCCGTGGCCGTATTCCACAAAATGGTGGTGGTTTGCCCGCCCCGATCCAGCGTGACCATGTAAACATTATCCAATTGCTGCCAGGTGGCGCTTTGCGCGCCGGCAAAATGTTGGGACACCACCTGAAAGGCATTGAAGGCGGGCCGGCGCGAGTTATCGCTGCGCAGCAGGCCGTAGGGTACGTCGCTGCGTTCGTTGCGCATTTTGAAAAACGCGATGCGCTCGGCGCCGCCGGCCAGGCCCAGGGCAAAAGCCTGAAGCACAAAGGCGCTTTGTTCCTCAAGCGTGATTTTGAAGGGCGGGGCGACGGCCACCGGTTCGATATAATCTTCGGAGGGCGGGGCGTTGGTTTCGTTGATCCAGATGGGTTTGCCGCTCATCCCGGCGGCGTCGAGAATATTTCTGACGTCGGTCAGAATATCAAGAATTTGGCGGGGCGAGTAGTAGATGTGGTAGGTTACGGCGTCAAAATAGTAGTTGTTGGCGGCGGCTTCGGGGTCGGTGGTGATGATGTCGAGCAGGCGGGCCAGGTATTGGCGCTCGCCCCGGTTGAAATCGTAGGTGTAGGTCAGCCCGGCCAGGTGAACCTGCATGGCGGGATCAACCGCTTTGATCTTAAAATAGGCTTCTTTGAGCAAGCGGAAATAATCTTCTTCGCTGCCGTCCCAGGTGTGGCTGGGTGAATTGGCGTCGAGTACATCGGGCTGGTTCCAGATAACCCAATGATTGATCTGTCCTTTGTACTGGCTGGCAATCTTGTAAACAAAATCGCCCCAAACTTCCAGGGGCGGAACGGCGGTAGAGGTATTGGCGGGCGTAGCCCAGCCCGGTGTGCCAATGAGTACGGCCACCACTTCGCGTCCGGAGGCAATTTCGGCATCAATAAAGGTGTCGGGCACGTTGGTGGGTTTCCAATCAAACGCGCCCGCCGGTTGGACCACGTCCCAGCGAAAGATGACGCGGGTCCAGCCGGCGCTGGCGGCATTGGCCTCGTCAATATTCACATAGCTATCTACAATGCCAAAGCGGGGATCAAAGGGAGAGGGTTCTTGGGCCGGCGCCGGGGGCGGGTACAGGGCGAAGAGTATCAGGCTAAGAACGCTCATAAGTTTGATTGCGCGGCAAATACTTCTCATAGTCATATCAGAAAGTTTACATAAAAATGAAATTTTGTAAAGTTCAGGCCAGTTTGACTTGTTTGAAGAACCACCCTGCGCCGCCGCCAACCCAAAGGCCGGCCATTGTATACCGCGCAATTCTTACGGGGATGTCCAATAGCTGGCCCGGCTCCGGTTGTAGATACCTCATCCCGGCATAAAGGATGAGCAGCACCCCCATCCCTGTGATGTACCGGAGCGCGCGTTGTTGTACCGATCCGCCGGCGGTAAAGTTGACGGTCCGCCGGTCGAAAATAATTCCCAGGCCAAAGCCGCTCAGGGCGCTCACAGCGGTGACAATATCCCGGTGCGGAAAGACAAGAATAAGGAGTAGGGGAATGATGATGGCCAGTCCGAGCTGGAGCCATACCGGCGGCGCTGTTAAGGCGGTGGCAATGGTGTCTTCAAATTTGATGAACAGTAATAGCAGTATCAGACCCAGAACGGCCCCACCCACTAAATCGGTAGGGAAGTGGACGCCCAGATAGACCCGTGAAAAACTAATCAGGATGAAGAGAATGGCGGCCAGAATCCACAACCATGGCCGTTTGAAGTGGTAGGCCAGATAAAACCACAGCATCAACGCGCTTTGGGTATGCCCGCTGGGGAGGCCATGGCCGCGCGCGTTGTTGTTGAGGTCTAATACCGGGCTGGCTGCGGTTGAAGGCCATTCAAAGGGGCGGGGATGGCCGATCAATTCTTTGGCCCAGGTGTTGATGCTCAGACCGGCCAGCGTGAGAAACGCGGCTCGCTGGCCGGTGGATTTGTCGACAGCCCAAAGCAGGAAGGGGAAAAAGAGCAGGAAAAACTCCGTCTCCCCCAAAAAGGTTATCGCATTAAAAAAGCCGTCCAAAACGGGATCATGAACGGCTTGAATGGACACAATAATCTGGTTTCCCCAGTTCCAGAGTGGCTCCATGGGTAAGATTTTCCTCCTCGAATTTGACTACTCCAATCTGTTTATAGGAGCCGGCTGTTAAGTGAGCAGAGGTTTGGTGCTGCGGTTGTTGCCCACGTAATTGGTTACCAGTTTAATCAATTCTATCGGATCGTATGGTTTGGCTAAAAACTCGCTGGCGCCGGCATAGCGGGCGCGCTGGCGGTTGTCACCGGTAGACCAGGCCGACAGGACAATAATGGGAATATGCCGGGTGTTGGCGTTGGATTTGATCGCCTCCATCACCCCGTGCCCGTCCAGTTTGGGCATAAACAGGTCCAGCAAGATGAGGTCGGGCTGCTGGTCTTCTATTTTTTGCAATGCTTCCAGGCCATCGCCGGCTTCTACCAGTGTAACATTGGTTTCTTTTAATACGGCCCGCATCATTTCTCTGTGTTCAGCATCATCTTCAGCATAAAGAACGATTGGCATAGGTTCTGGCTCCTATAAATAGATTGTTAAAGTTCGGGTGCAAATAGTTCCAGCTGTTTGCAGGCGGCAGGGTAAGTTTGTCAGTTTCCTTCTGCCGCCCTTTTTGATTTTATCTCATAAAAAAGCTTACCACAAAACTATTACGGGAGTGGTTACAATTCGGTTACAATTTCGCGGACGAGGCGAACCAGTTTTTCCCCGGCAATTTTGGCGTTGGCTAAAACTTCTTCGTGACTGTCCGGCTGCTGGTCGGCTTCGCCGGTGGCTTTGTTGGTAATGGCCGATAATCCCAATACGCGCATGCCGGCGTGTTTGGCCGCTGTCACGTCCGGCACGGTAGACATCCCCACCGCATCCCCGCCAATAATGCGCAGGTAACGGCGCTCGGCGGGGGTTTCAAAACTGGGACCGGAAACCGCCGCATAGACTCCCTGCTGTAGTTTGATGTTATTTTGGGCGGCAATCTGTTGGGCCAGCGTCTGGAGCTCGGGATCGTAGGCGTGGGTCATATCGGGAAAGCGGGGGCCAAGCTCGTCTTCGTTGGGGCCGATGAGCGCGTTGGTGCCCATGGTGTTGATGTGGTCGGAAATTAACATCACGTCACCGGCGTTAAAATCGGGATTTAGGCCGCCGGCGGCGTTGGTTACGATCAACGTGTGAGCGCCCAGGGCCAACATCACCCGCACGGGAAAAACAACCAACGACATCGGGTGGCCTTCGTAGTAGTGAAAACGGCCCTGCATGACCACCACCGCCTTGTTTTGCAGGTTGCCGATAACCAGCCGCCCGGCGTGGCCGGCTATGGTGGTGTGGGGAAAGCCGGGTATTTCGTTGTAGGGAAACACTGCATCGGCGTCCACCTCATCGGCCAGCTCTCCCAACCCGGAGCCAAGAATGAGCGCCAGTTGGGGAATAGTTTTGGTACGCGCTTGAATATAATCGCGGGCGGTAATGATTTGTTTCATCGTGTCGTTCATAGGCGTGATCTCCAGTCAAGGTAGCAAAGTAGCAAGGTAGCAATTTGCTACTTTGCTACTCTGCTACTCTGCTACTCTGCTACTCTGCTACCTGCTAATAAGCGATTTGAAGCTGGTTCCCGCCGAAGCCGGCGCAACGTTCAGAATATCGGTAATGGTGGCTCCCAGATCGGCAAAAGTGTGGCGGACGCCGAGGTTTACGCCGGGGTTTACGGGCGCGCCGGTGATCAGGATGGGCGCATACTCGCGGGCGTGGTCGGTGCTGGGCGTAGTGGGGTCGTTGCCGTGGTCCGCGGTGATGACCAATATATCGTCATCGGCCAGGGAGGCCACAATTTCCGGCAAGCGTTGGTCGAATTCTTGCAGGGCGTTGGCATAGCCTTGCGGATTATTGCGATGCCCAAATTTGGCGTCAAAATCGACCAGATTGGTAAAAATCAACCCCTGATTTTTCTGTTCTTTGATGGCGGCTATAGTTTTGTCTACGCCGTCCATATTGTTTTGGGTATACACAAAATCGGTAATGCCTTCTCCATCAAAAATGTCTTTGATTTTGCCCACCGCGTACACCATCTGCCCGGCTGATTTGAGTGAGTCCAGCACCGTCGGCTGGGGCGGCTTTACCGAAAAATCGTGACGGTTGGCCGTGCGGGTAAAGTTACCGGGCGTACCCACAAAGGGGCGAGCAATGACCCGGCTGACCTCGTGTTTGCCGCGCAGGATTTCTCGGGCCGCGCGGCAGATGGCGTACAATTCATCAACCGGGATGATTTCTTCGTGCGCCGCAATCTGAAAGACGCTGTCGGCGGAGGTGTAGACGATGGTTTTGCCGGTACGCATATGTTCTTCGCCCAGCTCGTCAATAATAGCGGTGCCGGAGGCGGGGTAGTTGCCCAGCCAGCCGCGTCCGGTTTCGGCCTGGTAGCGCTCCATCACGTCTGGGGGAAAACCGTTGGGATAGACGGGAAAGGGCCGGGCAAGCTGGATGCCCATCAATTCCCAATGGCCGGTGGTAGTATCTTTGCCCGGCGAGACTTCGGCCATTTTACCGTAGGCGGCGCGGGGCGCATATTGAGGGACAACACCTTGCAAAATGGCAATATTGGCCAGCCCCAGCGTTTCCAGATGCGGCAGGCTGAGGCCGTTTACGGCGCGGGCAATATTGCCCAGGGTGTGGCTGCCTACATCGCCAAAATCGGCGGCATCGGGTAATTCACCGATGCCAACGCTATCCAAAACAATCACGATGATCCGATTAACTGACATTTGACCCTCCTTGGTCAATCATAAAATTTTGGGCCGGCAGGCTTTACCAAATGGGTGGACCTTCAGGGATGCGGGTCAGGTCGATAAATTCCAGTTGATTGGTACCGCCCATCCCGGACCCCGATGTTGTGCCTCGCGTGAGCAGGGCCAGTTCGCCGGTCAGGCCGTATTGGTTGAGAGTATCTCGGGCATATTGCTCCCAATTATGGGGACGTTCCGATTCAAGTATGGCGTGAACGCCGTAGGAGAATTGTAAATTTTGACAGGTAGGCGCGTTGGGGCTGACACCGATGATCCAGATGGGCAGGCGAAAACGGCTGACCCGCCGGGAGGTGGCCCCGCTCAGGGTGGGCGTGATCACCGCAATGGGATTGAGCGTGTCTACGCTGTAAAATATACTGAGCGAAATTAGATCGTCGGTGTTGATCTTTTGCTCTTTTTTTGCAGTTTCAAGAAGTTGGATAATGTTGTCGGAGCAGCATTGGGGTTCGGTGGCCTGGGCAATGTGGGTCATCATAGCCACGGTATCGTCGGGATAATTGCCCATCGCGGTTTCTTCTGAAAGCATCACGCAGTCGGTGCCGTCAAGGATAGCGTTGGCCACATCGGTTGCTTCGGCCCGGGTGGGACGCCGGCTATGCACCATCGACTCCAGCATATGGGTGGCGGTAATGACGGGGCGTTCAAACAAGTTGGCCTGGCGGATAAGGTGTTTTTGGGTGACAGCGATTTCTTCAATGGGGATTTCCACGCCTAAATCACCCCGCGCGACCATAATCCCGTCGGTGGCTTGCAGAATTGCTTCGATGTTTTGAACGGCGCCGGAGCGTTCGATTTTAGCGATGATAAAGGGATTGTAGTTCATTTCGGCGGCGGCGTTGCGCACGGCGGTGATGTCATCGGCGTTTTCCACAAAGGATTGGCTGACGGCGTCCAGTTTTTGTTGGGCGGCAAAATCCAAAAATTTCCGGTCGTGATCGGTGAAAGCGCTGATGCCCAGCTGAATGCCCGGAAAATTAACCCCTTTGTGAGCGCGTAATTCTCCGCCTACCCGGATTTCGCAATGCACTTCCTGCCCTTTAATTTTTTTAACTTTCAGTTGAAGAAAACCGTCGTTCAAAAAAATTCTATCGCCGGGGTGAACAACCTGGGGCAGGTTAGGAAAACTGACAGAAACACGCTGGCTGTTACCTACAATTTCCTCGGTTTGCAGGATGAACTTTTGCCCGCGTTCCAACTCAACCGATTCCTGGTCCAACGGGCCAACCCGCATTTTGGGGCCGGGAAGATCGCCCATAATGGCCACACGTTGGCCGACCGAGGCAGACGCTGCCCGGATATTTTTTATGGTCCGGGAGTGGCTCTCAAAATCACCATGCGCAAAGTTGAGCCGGGCCACGTTCATGCCGTTCACGATCATGCGTTCGAGCATTTCTTGTGATTGGGAGGCAGGCCCGATGGTGCAGACGATTTTTGTTTTTTTAGCCGGTAGTTTTTTTGATGGCATAAGACCCTCCGGGTAAAAAATCTTGCTGTTTAATGAGGAGTCGGACAGTCCTTACGGAACGACAACGACAAACAATGAAAATCAGTATTCAGTAATCAGTTTACTTGTAGTTAGTTGCAACGGATTACTAACCACTGACATCCTGGCTGCGGTTTTCAAGACAATTGTTCCACAATAGGTAGATGGTATCCTATGCCCCATCAATCGTCAAATTCAGGGGCAGCCGGTGAGCCGGAAGCGTGGGCTGAAGGCAAGATAACCTTCTTAAAAACTGCCGGAGAGTTTGCTTTCATCAAAATTTGTGATATATTACTATCTGCCAGATGGAGCCGACCCGGCTCCATTCTTTCTGCTCCCGGCCTGGATCGGGGGCTAAAATCCGTAGAAAGGAGGTTGCTGGCACTATGAGAGAGTACGAACTTGCGTTTATCATCAGGCCCGCTCTTGAGGGCGAAGACGTCACGGCTGTTGTTGATACTGTATCCGGCTACGTGGGTGCAATCGACGGCGAAGTGGCGTCTGTTGATGTTTGGGGCCGCAGGCAATTGGCCTATCCCATCAACGACTACCGCGAAGGCACGTATGTGCTGCTCCAAACCAAAATGCCCCCCGCATCTATCTTAGAACTTGAACGCAATTTAAAATTGTCAGAAGACGTTATTCGTTACTTGCTGGTAAAAGTTGAGAACTGATTATCTGAACCGGTATAAGGCTAAGGGCTTAACAATATAGTTGGCTGTTGGGCCTGGAAACGATATGTTTTAACCGGCTCCTTAGCTTAGAGAGGGTAGACATGTCTAGAGGTTTGAACAAAGTTATGGTCATTGGTAACATTGGACGTGATCCTGAAATGCGGTACACTCCTTCGGGCAAACCGGTTACATCATTTAGTCTGGCCTCCAGCAGGTCCTGGACGGCTCCCGATGGTGAGCGTCGGGAAGATACAGAATGGTTCAATGTGGTTGCCTGGGGCAATTTGGCCGAGATCTGCAACCAGATTTTGAGCAAAAGCCAGCAGGTTTATATCGAAGGCCGGTTGCAAACTCGAAATTGGGAAGATGAGAACGGTCAGCGCCATTTTCGCACGGAAGTGGTGGCCAATGAAATGATCGTTCTAGGCCCTCGAAACAAAGGACGCAATAACTCTAACGATAATAATTATGAATTTGACGGCAATGATAGACGTTACGAATTTGCCGATGAGTTCACCCATGAAAAATAGCATAGTGGAAAGTTACGGAGTAAATCATGGCGAATGAGCCGATAAACGAAAACAACACAAACGAAGAAAAGGTTGTTAAAAAAAAGAGCGACGACCGGCAACGGACTCAAAGCAGTCGATCAACCAGTTCGGGAGGTTCCCGCCACGGTGGAGGACGGTCCCAATATCAATCTAATCGTTCCTCCGGCGGCATGCGCCGAGGGCGGTACCAGCCTCGGCGAAAGGTATGCAATTTTTGTGTCGATAAAGTTAAATCGATTGATTGGAAAGATTACGATAGTCTGCGCCGGTATATAAACAATAACGGCAGCATCCGCGCCCGGCGTAAAACGGGCACCTGCGCCAAGCACCAGCGCCAGTTGGCGGTTGCGATCAAACGCGCGCGCCATATGGCGCTTACCCCCTTTACCGATGCCCACGCCCGTTTCATGAGCAAAGGCTAAGGGCATCCTTGATGAAGCTTTTTTTGCGAGCGACCCGGCGGGTCGCTCGCGTTCTTCTGAAATAAAAATGGAGTGTAGAGGAAATTTATGTCAAAACGTGATCCGCAAACACGTAAACTTACCCGAAAACAAGTGGCGATGTCGCGTAAAGAACAGGAACAGCAGCGCCGTTTCTATCTGGGGCTGGGCATTCTGGGCCTGGTTATCATTCTGGTATTAGGGTTTGGGTTATTTCAAACGTATGTGCTTGAACCTAATGAACCGGTAGCCACCGTAAACGGTACAGATATTACCACGCGACAATACCAGAATCGCGTAAAATACGAAAGATTTATGCTCGATCAGGCCATTTATCAAACACAGGCCCAGCGCGAATCGTTGGTCCAATCGGGCGATCAACAATTGGCCGAATTGCTGGTAGGACAGTATGACCGGCAGTTATCCCAGTACCAGCAGCAGCGAAACCTGGTTGATGTCAATGTGTTGGATTTACTGATTGAAGACGAACTGATTGCCGAAGAAGCGGCCCGGCGCGGTATTACCGTCACCGACGAAGAAGTGACCGAGCAGGTCAATCAGTTTCTGGCACGGCAGGCCGGCGGCCTGACTCAGGCGGCAGCTTCCGAGACAGAAGTGGCCCGCATTGATGTCACCTCAACCGCCGCGATGTGGACGCCAACCCCCACCTTTACGCCCTCACCCACCCTCACTTCAACCGGAGAAATCACGCCAACTGCCACGCCCGCCGAACCGCTTCCGCCCGCGCCAACGCCCACTCTGAATATTATTGGCCCGAGTGAGTTGGAAACCCAGAAAACCAATTGGCTCAATACTCTGGCCGATCAGGTAGGCATTAATGAAACGGAATACCGCGAAATTGTGCGGGATATTTTGCTGCGCCAAAAAGTACAAGAAGCCATTGGCGATGAAACACCCCGGCAGGCCGAACAGTCGCGCGCGCGCCATATTCTGGTTGAAACGGAAGAAGAAGCCGGTGAGGTTCTGAACCGGCTGGAAGGTGGCGAAGATTTTGCCGATCTGGCCGCTGAACTATCGCTGGATACCGGCAGCGCCTCTCAGGGGGGGGATTTAGGCTTTGTGCCGCGTGGACGTTTTGTTGAACCGGTTGAAGAGGCCATTTTCAACCTGCCCATTGGCGAGGTTGATAAGGTTGAAACCCAATACGGCTGGCATGTTATTGAGGTCTTAGAGCGGGAAGAGCGAGAACTATCCCCGGCGGATTATTCCTTTATGCAGCAGCAAGCCTTCAACGAATGGTTAGAAGAAGCAAGGCTCAATGCCGACATTGAGGATTTTTGGGCACCGGAAAAAGTGCCGGAAGATACCGGCTTTGGCGGCCTGCCCGTGCCTCAGGTGCCTCAATAAATATAACCGGGAAAAATGGTCTGGGATCAACCGGGTAAAAGCTTGTGGCCCAAAAATCCCACTTTTAATAGTTGTCGATATATGGTATAATCGGCTCGACCTTAAATCTTTAGAAAGGGGATAGGCGCTTGCAAAGTAACAGAGTTGTCGAGTTAAGAATCCCCAGTGAACTCGGTTACGAAAAAATTGCCCGTGAGGCTGTCGCCACCGTTGCCCGTCGTTTGGATTTTGACGAAGATAAAACAGAAGATATTAAAACAGCGGTGAGCGAAGCCTGCACCAACGCCATCCGCTATGGCGGCGGCGCAGACGCCCGGATGAAAGTGGTGGTTATCCTTACCGCCGACGAAGACCGCCTTGATATTTTGATAAAAGATCCGGGCGCCAGCGGTACACCCCCGGAGGATGTTGGCATTCCAGATATTAATGGGATGGTAGAAGGAAAAACCCGCCTGGGTGGAATGGGCCTCTTCATCATTCGGGAACTCGTGGATGAAGCCGAATTTGTAACAGCTGATGATGAAGAAGGCAATCAATTTCGGATGGTCATCTACCGCATGTCGGATGAAGTTGCAGGAGCCAGTCATGGGTAATCCAAAGTCAAATAAATCGCACGGAGGGGCAGTACAATGAGTGATGCAATCCAGGTTTCGATCCGGGAAAAAGACAGTGCCACAGTTATAGACCTGGTCGGTGATGTAACAACGTTTGCTGAAGATGCAATTAACCAGGCCTATCAAACTGTCTCTACAGATGGGGCGACCAACATTATTTTTAATTTTAGAGAAAATGATTACATTAATAGTGCCGGCATCGCAATTTTGATTGGCGTGGTAACCGAAGCGCGCAAAAAAGATCAAAAACTACTGATGACCGGATTGAGCGTTCACTTTCAGAAGATTTTCCGAATGGTGGGCCTTACCCAATATGCCGATCTCTATCCCAGTGTTGATGAGGCGTTAGCCGCCCTGTAGCATCATGGGTTGAGAAAGTCTCAGCTAAAAAGCCACACTCATCGGTGTGGCTTTTAATTTTTCATGATTTCGCCCATAACGGTGGTGGCATAGGCCCCCGGCGGCAGCTCAAACGAGGCAACCACCCCGTTATCCCACCAAATCTTGGGATTTTTTACCATAAAACGGTAGGGCCGTCGATCTCCTCTGATTTTTAAGCCGGGCACTTTGAAATCCTCTTTTGATAACCGTTTCTCCGCCAAAATTGCGCGTTCTTGTTGGCCGGGCTTACCCTCGGCCAATAATACTTTGGGGCCAAATAATGGCCCTGAAGGGCTGATCTCAAATCGATCAGCCCGGGGTTGCTCTACCTGAGCATCTTCTACAATAAAAGAGGCCCCTTTTTGATGAATGTAAGCCACATCTCCAGTTTGCAGCGTACCCAGTGTATCCAGCCGGTTGGTAAGCAGTTGGTTGAACAGGTGAGATTGAAACGCGGATACAAAAAAACTTTTTGTTTTTTTATCCAAAGCGCGGAAAGCGTTATCAATCTGGCCGCCGGCCCGCACAATGGCGGTTAACACCCGTTTTTCATCAGAAAGCGCGCCGGGCCATTGAGCCAACGCTTCTTCCCAGCAGCCTTCATCTACCAGATGTCGCGCGGCCTGGGCTACAATTGCTTCCTGAGGCTGGGGACGGCCCAGGTATTCGGCCACAAATTCTTTGACATTTCCCCGGATCAATATTTCGCCCAGCCGGTGGGTATTGGCGCGGTTTCCAAAGCGCTGGCTGCCATAAAAATTGGGCACGCCTGCCTGGGTCAATCTATCCATAATGGACTGCGCGGCGGGCAGCGAATCTCTTGCTGCATCCCGCACTCGGATGATAAAGCGATTCCCGGCCAGATGCCCTACTTTTAGCTTGTTCTGATGGCGGTTCACTTTCAAAAGTTTGATATTGAGCAGGTTCAGATTATTGACCACATCGGTATCTATGCCTTCAATTGAAAGTGTCTGGCGGGTTACGGCCTGGGCATCTTTAAGGCCGGCGTAACCAATTATATGAGGCGAAATATTGAGCGCGCGGGCGATTTTTCGTTTGGCGGCATTGGTGGACAAGCCTCGTTTTTCAATCTCAAAATAAACGTGTTGGCCTTCACCACAGGGCAAATAAAGGGGGATTTCTTCAACAAAAAAATCTTCGGGATCAACTTTTATGCGCCCCCCAATGCCGGGTTGATCTTCAGTAAGATAGGGCAATGGGTTACTCCGCTCCGGCTACATTTTTTTTGAATACCGTTCCATCCGGCAAAATCGTATTGTCCAGTTTGGCTTCGTTTAAATTGGCTTTCCACCACAATTTCCCGGGGTCGGTGTTTCTGAGACAGGCATCTTTTAAATTGGCGCCGTCAAAGTTAGCGCCCGCAATGATCGCGCCGGTTAAATTAACACCTTCCAGGTTGGCCCAACGAAGATCAGCGCCGCTAAGGTCAACGGCTCGCAGGTCGGCCCGTCTGAAATCGGCGCCTTTGAAATTTCCTTTGGCCATATTGGCCCGCAGAAAATTGGCGCCCCGTAAATTGGCGGCGCTGAAAGAAGCGCGTTGTAAGATCGCTTCTTGAAAATTACATTCCATCAGCGTTGACCCTTCAAAATTGATGTCAACCAATCTTTTTTTAGAAAAATTTCCTTTTTCTATCGTAACACCTTTAAATTCTTTAAAACCGCTCTTAAATTGTCTGAGAATATCGTCGGTTGTTCTTGTTTTCATGATCGGCGTGGAGTCTCCTCAATACTGCGCTGAATTATTACCTTCGGTCAGCTATGGGATCGACATATTTTGTTGGGTTTTTGCTTAAAAACTGGAGCTTTGGCTCACTTTACCTGCCGGTACGGGGAAACAAAGGATGAAAAGCATCGCATTAATTCGATTATAACATTCTTGTGATTAAGTGCAAGTTGTTCAACAAAAACAATAAAAAAAACCGGCAGGTGGGGGGAACCTGCCGGCTCGAGGAGGAGAGTCAAAAGAAAAATCCTTTTGCCTCTGTCCGATGCTGCATAAGATAGAATAGCATGGCTTGCCATAACAGTATAGTGTCACTTGTCACTACGTTGTAGTGACATTTGTCACCTTTATTGGGAAAATGAATGGAATGTTTGCAGGATTGAACCCTTAAACAGGCGTGGTTCCTCAAAATACCATTGCTTAAACCCGGCGTGTGAAGTATACTATCATTGAAAATATGCTGAAAATATTTTGCGGTACAAATAACCTTTTAGGCTTTGGGTAAGGCTTTCTATATGGTCGCTGTAAAAGATCAACATACCGAGATTACAAGTAAAGATGCGTTAGAATTTGAGAGTTGGCTGCCAACAATTGCCGAAGGGCGGTCGAAAACGGAGATGGAGTTCATCCGCCGGGCCTGCGAGATGGCTCAAGCGGCGCATCAGGGCCAATTTCGCGCTTCCGGCGAGCCGTATCTGCAACACTCGCTGGCGGTGGCCAATATCCTGGCCGATATGCGCTTGGATTACGAAACCATCGCGGCGGCGGTGTTGCACGATGTGCCTGAAGATACGGAGGTTACGCTGGGAGAAATTGAGGCCGAATTTGGGCCAACTGTTGCCTCCCTGGTGGATGGCGTGACCAAAATGGGCCAAATTCAGGAGTACCGGGGGCAGACCCGAAAAAGCAAAAAAGAACGTGCCCAGGCGGAAAGCTTGCGTAAAATGTTATTGGCCATGGTTGATGATGTGCGGGTGGTGTTGATCAAACTGGCCGACCGCACCCACAATATGCGCACCCTGGGGCCGCTACGGGAAGAAAAACAAAAACGGATCGCCCGGGAAACACTCGAAGTATTTGCGCCGCTGGCCAATCGATTGGGAATCTGGCAAATCAAATGGGAGCTTGAAGATTTGGCCTTTCGTTACCTGGAGCCGGAAGTCTATAAAAGCATTGCCCGTATGATTGATGAGCGTCGCATCAATCGGGAAACTTTCATCACCAACGTGCAAACCCAATTGCAAAATGAATTGGCCAAACAGCATATCAAAGCCGAAGTTACCGGACGCCCCAAACACATTTACAGTATTTGGCGTAAAATGCAGCGCAAGGGCGTGGATTTTGATCAGATTCATGATGTGCGCGCCCTACGGGTTTTAGTGGAAAAAGTATCGGATTGTTATGCGGTGTTGGGTATTGTGCATACCTTGTGGCGGCCTATCCCCGGTGAATTTGATGATTATATTGCCAACCCCAAAGACAACCTCTACCGGTCGTTGCATACGGCGGTGGTGAGCCAGGACGGCAAAACCCTGGAGGTCCAAATCCGCACCTTTGAAATGCACCAGGACGCCGAATTTGGCGTGGCCGCTCACTGGCGCTACAAAGAAGGGGCTAAATCCGACGCCAGTTTCGACCGCAAAATCGCCTGGCTGCGCCAGTTGATGGAATGGAAAGAAGATGTGGCCGACGCTACCGAATTTATCAACCAGGTAAAGGCCGAGGTTTTTGAAGACCGCGTTCACGTTTTAACCCCGCAGGGCGATATTATTGATCTGCCTGCCGGTTCCACGCCCATTGATTTTGCCTACTACATCCATACCGAAGTGGGGCATCGCTGCCGGGGCGCAAAAATCAATGGCCGGATCGTGCCGCTCAACTACCAGTTGAAAAATGGCGACCAGATCGAAATTCTTACCGCCAAACGAGGCGGCCCCAGCCGCGATTGGCTGAACAGTCATCTGGGGTATCTTAAAACATCGCGGGCCAGAGCCAAAGTACGCCACTGGTTCAAATATCAAAATTACGAAGAAAATGTATCGCAGGGACGCACCATTCTGGAGCGGGAATTGCACCGGCTGGGTATTCTGGAAGTTAATTTTGAAAAACTGGCCCATCGTTTCAACTTTGATAAAGTGGATGATTTTTTGGCCGCCATTGGGCGCAGTGACATCAACCCCTCGCAAGTGGTGGGCGCTATCAACGAGACGGTTGAAAGAACGGAGCAGGAAGACGAAGAGGAAGCATGGCGCTTTTCAACATCTGAACCCAGCAAAGTTGTCGCCACCCCCTCGGATATGCGAATTCAGGGTGTGGGTAATCTGCTAACTACGCTGGCCCAATGCTGCCGCCCGGTGCCGGGAGACAGCAATATTGTGGGTTATATCACCCGGGGTCGGGGCGTCACCATTCATCGCCGGGATTGCCCCAATATTTTGCGGTTTGATGATGAACGGCGCGAGCGGTTGATTGAAGTGGATTGGGACGTGACCGGCGATAAAACCTATCCGGTTGACGTGCAAATTGAAGCCTTTGACCGCCCTGGCCTGCTGCGCGACATCACCGCCGTGGTGGCCAACGAAAAAATCAATCTCAGCCAGGTGAATGTGACTACGGCCAAAAAAGACCACACCGCCACGCTGCTGGCTACCCTGGAAATTGCCAATATCGACCAGTTGAGCCGGGTCCTGGCCCTGATCGAGCAGTTGCCCAACGTTCTCCGGGCGCGGCGACGACAATAAATATGTACCTGTGCAATAGCCGCACAGGGAAGGGGGATGATGGGGGGACCCCCCCTCGAGGAATTCTTCAACCTATTGCACAGATCGATAAATCTCCAAAAGCTAAAGGATATAATTGATGAAAATTACAAACGTAACCCCGCTTGTCTTGGGAACACCCTGGCGTGATCTAACTTTTGTGAAGATCGAAACTGACGAGGGGCTTATCGGCCTGGGTGAAGCCCGTGCCGCAAATAGAACTGAAACTTTGTTGGGCTATCTCAAAGAAACTACGCCCCGCTATTTGCTGGGGCGCGATCCCTTTGAAATTGAGCGGCTGGTCCAACAAATGTCGCGTCACGATTTTGGCCGGGCCGGGGAAATTGTGATGACCGGTATCGCCGTGGTGGAAATGGCCTGTTGGGATATAATGGGTCAGGCGCTGGGGCAGCCTGTGTATCGCTTGTTGGGCGGTGCGGTGCGGGATAAAATCAAAGCCTACGCCAACGGCTGGTATAAAGTAGAGCGCGCCCCGGCAGAGTTTCACGCCGCCGCCCAACGCGCTCTGGAAAAAGGGTATCGCGCGCTGAAATTTGATCCTTTTGGAGCCGGTTTTTACGAAATGGAGCGCGCCGAAAAGAATCGAGTGGTCGCCCTGGTAGAAGCGGTGCGGGATGCCGTCGGGCCGGAGGTGGAAATTCTCATCGAAATGCACGGGCGTTTCAATCCGATGACGGCGATTGAAATGGCGCGGGAGCTGGCCCCTTTTAAACCATCCTGGTTTGAAGAGCCGGTGCCGCCGGAAAATCTGCGCGCGCTCAAAAAAGTGGCCGATGCCGTGGCCCCGTTGGGCGTGCCGCTGGCTACCGGCGAGCGGCTGCATACGCCCTACGAATACCGGGAACTGTTTGAATTACAAGCCGCCGACATCATCCAACCCGACATCACCCACTTCGGCGGGTTAGCTAACACCAAAAAATTGGCCGCCTGGGCCGATGCCTACTATATGCTGGTTGCTCCCCATAACGTTGGCGGGCCGGTATCTATCGCCGCCGGGCTGCATTTGGCGGCCTGCACGCCCAACTTTAAGATTCAGGAACATTTTAATGATTTTGATGATCCCTACGTCAAAGAGGCCGCGTCCGGCGTGCCGGAGGTGGTAGACGGCTACTTCGCGCTCCCTAACGGGCCGGGCCTGGGTGTCACGTTGAATGAGGATGTTATTCGGGAGCACCCCCAGCAGCAGGCCCATTTTAATTTGTTCGCCAATGATTGGCACAAGCGAGACGCGGGTGTGAATAAATAGAGGAGAAAATGCCCGCTATCAGGAATCACAAATATCGAAACCTTTGAATTGGGTTTCGATATTTGTGATTGTGGTTAATTTGACTAAACTTACTATTCCAACTCGGCTTGTTCCATCTCTTGCAGGGCCTCGGCCACTTCAGGTTGGTTGAGCGCCTCGGCAAAAACTTCCGCGTCCAGGGCAGGCAAACCTTTGGCTTCACGAACTTTATTCTCAATAGTGAACATCAACTCAGGATTGGCCTCTAAAAAGGTTTTGGCGTTCTCCCGACCCTGCGCCAGCCGCTGTTCTCCGTAAGAGTAAAAAGCGCCGCGCTTATCAACAATGCCTTCTTCCACGGCAATATCCAAAATATCGCCGGATTTGGAAATGCCCTGATTGTACATGATGTCGAACTCGCATTTGCGAAACGGCGGAGCCACTTTATTTTTCTTGATAGTAACTTTGGTGCGATTGCCAATGATCTCGCCGCTGTCTTTGATGGCCTGAATACGACGGATGTCGACCCGAACCGAGGCGTAGAAGCGCAGCGCCATCCCGCCGGAAGTGGTTTCCGGGTTGCCAAACATCACGCCAATTTTTTGGCGAAGCTGGTTGGTAAAGATCAACATACAATTGCTTTGTTTGACGGTGCCGGACAACTTGCGCAGCGCCTGGCTCATAAGGCGGGCTTGCAGGCCCACGTGCGCGTCGCCCATTTCGCCTTCGATTTCCGCGCGGGGAACCAGGGCGGCTACGCTGTCAACCACCACCACATCAACAGCGCCGGACCGGACCAGCGCCTCGGTGATTTCCAACGCCTGCTCGCCGGTGTCGGGTTGAGAAACGTACAGGTCTTCAATATTCACGCCGCATTTGGCGGCATACGAGGGGTCAAGCGCGTGTTCCACATCCACAAAGGCGGCCACGCCGCCCTGCCGCTGGGCTTCGGCAATAACGTGCTGGCAGATGGTTGTTTTTCCCGAACTTTCCGGGCCGTAAATTTCGATAACCCGGCCCCGGGGCAACCCGCCGATACCCAAGGCAATATCCAGCGAGAGACAGCCGGTGGGAATGGTGTCGATATTTAGCTCGTTCCGATCTCCCAGCCGCATCACCGCGCCCTCACCAAACCGCTTTTTTAGATCATTCAGGGCAATCTCAAGCGCTTTCTCTCTTCCGTTGTTATCCTGACTTTTGGCCATTATACACCTCCTGTTGTATAAAACATTTGTTCGATTTTGGTATTTTAGCACAAGTGTTCTGTCTTGTCAAAAAGTTTTTGGTCAAATCTATTGCTCCAAACCTCAACTTATGCTACACTTCGTATGATGAAACCCAATAAGGCCGCAGGGTTGTGCGCCACCTGTCAATATTTGAAGATTGTTAAAAGTGCCCGTGGCAGTTTTTTTGTAAGGTGCAACCTGACCAAAACAGGCCATCGATTTGAAAAATATCCGCTTCTCCCGGTAAGCCAATGCAGTGGTTATCAACCGGCGCTGCCAAAACAAACAGAATCAGAATGGCTCAAAAAAATAAACCCAGAAAGAAAAAACAATTGATTGAAGAATTGGATGAATTACGGCAGCGTGTTGCCGAACTGGAAGCTACGGAGGCTGACCACCGGATCATTGAGACGGAATTAAGAGAACGGGCTTACCAGCACGCGGTGGTGGCCGAATTGGGCCATCGGGTTTTGGCCGGTATCGGCATAGACTCTTTGTTAGAAGACGTTGTCAAGCGGGTGGCTGAGACGCTTCAGGTTGATTACTGCCAGATTTTGGAACTACTTCCAGATCGGGATGCGTTGCTTTTACGGGCGGGCGTGGGCTGGCCCAGGCGGTTGGTGGGGCGTTCTACCGTTGATGCTCGCAGCGATTCTCAATTGGGATACACGCTTTTCTCAAGCCGCCCGGTCATTGTTGAAAACCTGTCAACCGATACCCGGTTTAGCGATTTATCCCTGCTTGAATATGAGATTGTCAGCGGGATGAGCGTTATTATCGATGGCGAAGCGTGGCCGTTTGGGGTGCTGGCCATCCACACCACGCAGCAGCGTACCTTTACCGAAGATGATATTAATTTTCTCCAGTCGGTGGCAAATTTGCTGGCGACGGCAATTCAACATAAATATACCCGGCAGGCGCTGCAAGAAGCTCATGATAAGCTGGAAATGCGAGTTAAAGAGCGGACCGTCGATCTGGAAACGGTTAACGAAGAGCTGAAAACATTTGCCTATATGGTTTCTCACGATTTGCGGGCGCCGTTGGTTAATATCAAAGGTTTTGCCGGGGAATTGGAGCTTTCTCTGAGAGTCGTAAAATCGGCGGTGGAGAAATTGTTACCCGAATTGGATGAGAAAATCCAAAAGGAGGTTGCCAGAGCGTGTGACGAGGAAATTCCCGAAGCGCTGGGGTTTATTGATTCATCCGTCAACCGGATGAATGATTTTATTAATGCCATTCTCAAATTATCCCGGTTGGGGCGGCGCGAGTTAGTTTTTGAACAACTTGATATGAATGAGCTGGTTGATCAAACGCTGCAAACCCTGGCGCATCAAATTGAAGCGCAGCAGGTAAGCGTTTCGGTTGACGACCTGCCTCCCATTACTGCCGACCGAACTGCGATGGAACAAATCTTAAGTAATCTGCTGCTAAACGCCATTCTTTATCTCGATCCAGAACGGCCCGGCAGGATCACGATCACCGGTGAGCAGACCTCAAAAGAAGCAATTATTCATATTCAAGATAACGGGCGCGGCATTGATCAAAATGAACTACATAAAATATTTGAGCTTTTCCGCCGGGCCGGCCAGCAGTCTGTGCCGGGTGAGGGTATGGGGCTGGCCTATGTGCGCGCGCTGGTACGACGGTTTGGCGGGCAGATTTGGTGCGAATCTGAGCCAGGGGTAGGATCGACGTTTTCTTTCAGCATCCGGGACCATTGGGTTGAAAGGGAAAATAATGTCTAATATTGAAGCGGTAACTATTTTACTGGTTGAAGATGATCCGGGGCATGCGCGTCTTATAGAAAAAAATCTGCGGCGCTCTAACATCAGCAATAAAATTATCACGTTTCATAGCGGGGAGAGCGCCCTGGATTATTTATTTAAAGCCGGAAAGTATAAAGATAGTTCCCACGCCTCCCCGGTGTTGGTCTTGCTAGATTTGAATTTGCCCGGCATGGACGGGTATCAAATTCTCCAACAAATGAAACAGGATGAACGCACCAAACAGATCCCCGTGGTTGTTTTAACCACCACCGATGATACCCGCGAAGTAACCAAATGTTATAATTTGGGATGCAATATGTATATCACCAAACCGATTGATTATACTCAATTTTCACAGGCAATCCGTAAAATCGGAATGTTTTTGTCGGTTGTGACCGTACCTAATGGAGCTTGAAAGTTATGCCAGACCCCATCCGTATCCTGTACATGGAAGATGACCTCGGATTAGCCCGCCTGTTGAAAAAGCGCCTGGAACGGGTTGGTTACATTGTAGACCTGGCCTGCGATGGTAAAGAAGGCCTGGAAATGTATAAAAAGCGGTCGTATGATGTGGTGGCCGTTGACCAGAAAATGCCCGGATACGATGGTATTGAAGTGATTCGTATGTTAGCCCAACAAGATCAGGTGCCGCCCACAATTATGATCACCGGAACCGGTAATGAGCAAATCGCTATCGAAGCGATGAAATTGGGAGCGGGCGACTACATTGTGAAGGATGTTGAGGGAGGGTATTTTGAACTTGTCCCTACGGTTATCGAACAAGTCCTCAAACAACGTCGTTTGGTAGAAGAAAATAAAAAAGCAGTTGATGCTTTGGAAGAGGTTAACCATAATTTAGCCCTGCTCAACCTGATGAGCCAGCGTTTTTCATCGACCCTGGACTTGCACGAGATTTTGGATTTGTTGATGCAGGCCGTGTCCGAAACCATTGGTACAGAAGGCTGCACCGTTTGGCTGCGCGATGAAGATTCTGATACGATTGTTTGTCGAGCTGCCTTGCGCGATGAATATCATCGTTCTCTGGTGGGATTCAACATGCGGTTGGGGCAGGGAATTGTAGGCTGGGTAGCGGAGAAAGGCGAGAGCATTATTGTGCCCTGCGTGGCCGACGATCCCCGTTTCAGCGCTAAAGTTGATGAAAAACTGGGCTTTCAAACCAGCGCCGTATTGGCCGTTCCGTTGCGGGTGCGGGATATGGTGATTGGGGTGGTAGAACTGGTTAATAAATTATCCGGCGTGTTTGATGCCGATGATCAAGCCTTGCTGGAAACGCTGGTGGGGCCGGCGGCAATTGCCATCGACAACGCCCGGATGGTAGAAGAGTTATACCAATACACTAAAGAACTACAATCTCGTAACGAAGAGCTGGATGCGTTTGCTCACACAGTGGCTCATGATCTCAAAAGTCCTTTAAGCCCCATGATTGGCCTGGCCCGATTTCTGAAAGAAGCTCACCAACTAATGTCGCCGGGGGAGTTGGGCGAAAGCCTGCACATCATTGAGCGCAGCGGCCAGAAAATGGCCAATATTGTGAATGAGTTGCTTCTGCTGGCCCAATTGCGAGATACGGATGTTGAGTTGGAACCGTTGAATATGGTCATCATCTTCAACGAAGCGCAGGAAAGATTGGCCCACATCATAGAAGAAAAGCAGCCTGACATTATTGTGCCCGCAACGTGGCCCGTTGCCCTGGGGTACAGCGCGTGGGTAGAAGAAGTCTGGATCAATTATCTCAGTAACGCGCTCAAGTATGGCGGCGAGTCGCCCCGGATTGAGGTGGGAGGCGAAGAAGACGATAAAGGCATGGTACGCTACTGGGTGGTCGATAACGGCCCCGGCATCAAACCGGAACAGCGAAAATGGTTGTTTACTGAGTTCACCCAACTGAGCCAGGTTCGCGCCGAAGGCCACGGCCTGGGGCTATCGATTGTGCGGCGCATTATCGAAAAATTGGGAGGAAAAGTCGGGGTGGAAAGCGAAGGCATTCTCGGCCAGGGCAGCACCTTCTACTTTACCCTGCCCGCCGCTCCCCAGGCGGATGCCGATCTATAATCCGCCAAAATTGGCCATGAACCGGCCCATTGCGCGCATTGCCCGGAAATAATTGTCCAGTACAATGTTTTCATTCGGCGCGTGGACCTTTGCGCCGGGATAAGAAGCCCCCAGATTGACCAGGGGCGTGCCGTGAGCCACCGCAATCGGCCAGACCGGGCCGGTTCCCGCCATCAGGGGGTAAACCACCGGTTCCGTCTGGTAAACGTCTCTGGCGGCAGCTATCGCGGCCTGAATAACCTCCGCCTTCGGGTCTGATTTGCCGGGGTGTTCCGCGCTTAAGATATCTATTTTTACATTTTCAAAACCGTGTTTGTCCAGATGCTGCCGCAACAGGCCGGCAATTGTCCGGGGCGATTGGTCGGGCACCAGCCGGAACCCTACCTTGGCTTTGGCCCGGGCCGGCAAAACCGTTTTCGAGCCATCGCCGGTGTAGCCGCTTTCAATCCCGCAGATGGTGCATGTGGGCTGGAAAAGATGCCGTTGCAGTGCCTCAAAACCGGATACCCCGGCTACCCACGCCTCAACCCCCAGGTTGGCTTTCATCGCTTCTTCTTCAAACGGAATCGCTTTGAGCAGCGCCAGATCGGTTTCGTTGGGAGGAACCACGTTATCCATCAACCCCTCAATGAGAATCGTCTCGTCGGGCGCTTTGAGCGAGCTTAGAGCCCAATTGAGCCGCCAGGCCGCGTTGGGCGCCAGCGTGCCGTAAGCCGAATGCTGGTCGCCCGGCATGGTTTCCACGCTCAGTTCAACATACAGCAGCCCTTTGGCCCCTAAACTTAGCACCGGGCGTCCCGCTTCGTCAACGCCGCCGGTTTCCCACAGGCAGCCGTCGGCTTGCAGCAGGTGAGCATGCGCCATACAAAAAGGTTCCAGGTTGGGGCTGCCGGTTTCCTCTTCGCCTTCGATGAACCAGTTTATTTTGAACGGTAACTCGCCAATTGTATCCAGCCAGGTGCGGATGGCCTGCACCCGGTACATGATCTGGCCTTTGTCGTCCGAGACCCCCCGGCCATAGAGTTTTCCCTCGCGCAACGTCGGTTCAAACGGCGGCGTTTCCCACAAATGCAGCGGGTCAACCGGCTGAACATCGTAATGGTTGTAGATGAGCAAGGTTTTTTCACCCTGCCCCAGCGAGGCGTAAACCACCGGAGGTTCGTCGGGCGCAATTTCTAATCGCTGTACGTCGGCCCCTAGAGACTCCATGGTTTCCTGGGTTAATTGGGCCATTTCTTCGATGCCTTCCCCCGTGGCCGATACACTGGGCTGGGCGGCAAAGGCTTTGAATTCTTTAAGAAACTTTTGCTGATTCTGTTCGATGTGCCGGTCAAATGCAGTAAATTTCATCATCTGTTGTTTTTAACTCCTCAAATCAGTTCGATTTCGTAATCTTCCAGGTCGCAGTCCAGGCGCGTGCGTTCGACCCACAGCGCCACGCGGGTGAGCAGGCCGTGGGCGTAATCTTTATCGCTGGATACTGTTACTGCCGCCACGGTGGCCGAGCGCCATGAGTCGAGCTGGCCCACTTCCGCTACCGATACGTTAAATTCGTTCCGCAGCCGGGCGATCACGCTTTTAACCACCCGCCGTTTGTCTTTGAGCGAGCCGGCAGCATCAATACTTAAATCGAGCGTGCAAACACCTATCACCATACTCATACCCTTTTGTTCCAAGTATCATTGGCGTATTGTTCGGCTCGCAGTTTGCCGGCCAACGCCTGTTCCCGCTCGGTGAGCGGCATTTCTTTCAGGGTTAAATTAAGCTGCTCGGCAAAACCACGGGCCAGCGCCTTAAAGACATCTTTTGTGGAAAGCGTCCGGTCCAACACCCGTTCCAGCGTTGTGGCCCGTTGCGGCAGCAGCCTGGCCTGGAGTTCGTATTCCTCATCAGACAACGCCAGCGCGTCCAAAATCCGGTTGAGATCGCCGCAAAGCGGCAGCGACCCATGCTGGAGTACGATTTTCCGGCGGCGGAGTTGCGCGCTGCCAATCAGCTTTTTGCTGTCCCAGGTGATTTCGTAGCGCGAGGGCGTATCAAAACAAACCGCCCCGCCCCGTCCGGCCTGGCGCTGGTCTCGCACGCTTTGTTTGCTGGCCTGTTGGGCCTCAACGTTTAGATAAGCCAGCCCGCGCAGCAGCCCCGTACTCAGCACCCGGTAACTTTCCACTACGCCGCCCTGAATACGCGGGTCGTCCAGCGGCACAATCAGGCTGTAGGTGGCCTCATCGGTGTGGAGAATGGCTTTGCCGCCGGTGGGGCGGCGCGTCCAGGTGTAGCCCAGCCGCTCGCAGGCGGCAATATTGACGTCGCTCCAATGCTGGTTGTAACCCAGGCTCAGGCACGGCGGGTCCCACTCGAAAAAGCGCAGGGTCGGGATGCCTGCGCCATCGGCCAGGGTGTGCAAAATGGCCTCATCAATGGCCATATTGGTTGCGCCGTCGAGCGGGGGGGTGATGAGCAGCCGCCAGGTGGCAGGCGGGTAGGTGATTGGTTTTTGATCTGTATCCATAGGTTGCGTATGTTCTTTTGGAATGAAACTATTGTAACATAATCGGCTCAAAATCCAAACTATTTTCGAGAAGTGAGGGGGTGTTTGCCGATTTTATCGCTCTGCGTTACCATGCCGTAAATTATTTTGGAGGCGTATAGCGTGACGCATAAATTAGCTTTTATTGGCTTTGGAACCGTGGGGCAGGGCCTGGCCGAAATATTGCGAGATCGAGGAGACTCGCTGCGCCGAGGCATTGGATTTGATGCCCAGGTGGTGGCTGTATCGGATTTGATGAAGGGGGCGCTCTACCATCCCGATGGTCTGAATGTGGCCGAACTTTTGGAAATTGTGCAGTCTACCGGTAAATTGGATGATTACCCCGACTCACCGGGATTGGAACGGGGCTGGGACAGCCTCAAAACTATTCAAGAAAGCAATGCCGACAGCATTGTGGAGGTCAGTTACACCGATATAAAAACCGGCCAGCCGGCCATCGATCACTGCCGGGCCGCCTTTGCCGGCGGTAAAAACGTGGTGATGAGCAATAAAGGGCCGGTGGCCCTGGCTCATGAAGAATTGTCGGCCCTGGCCGCAGACAAAGGCGTTCGCTGGTGTTTTGAGGGCACGGTGATGAGTGGCACGCCGGCCCTGCGGATGCCGTTGATCGCGCTGGCCGGCAACGAGATCAGCGAGATACGAGGCATTTTTAACGGCACCACCAACTTCATCCTTTCCCAGATGGAAAATGAAATGGCCTATGCCGAGGCGCTCAAGCAAGCGCAATTGTTAGGCTATGCCGAGGCCGACCCCACCGCCGATGTAGAGGGCCACGATGCGCTGGGCAAAGTGGTTATTTTAGCCAACGTGTTGATGAATGCGCCGCTGCGGGCGGAAGATGTGGCCTGCCGGGGCATCAGCCATTTGACCATGCAGGATGTAATGGCGGCCAAAGCCGAAGGCAAACGCTGGAAACTGATTGGCCGGATCAAAAAGGATGGAGACAAAGTGACCGCCAGCGTCGGCCCGGAAAAAGTTCGCTGGTCCGATCCCCTGGCCGGGGTGATGGGCGCGATGAACGCCATCACCTACGAGTGCGACCTGGCCGGCCCGATCACCCTGGTAGGGGCCGGGGCAGGTCGGGTGGAAACCGGCTATTCATTACTGATTGATCTAATTAATATTGAACGTGGCACAATTTAAAACCCTGACTCTGACACCTGGCACTTATTATCCTTGGAGGAACCCATGCCCGATTTATTACTTGAACAATCCGCTCCATTACGGAATGATTTTTTTGAAAAGCAGGCGGAATTGCTGAAGAAATTAGCCAAAGAGGGGCAATCGCCCCAGGCTCTATTTGTGGGTTGCGCCGACTCGCGGGTATCGCCGGAACGATTGGTGGGCGCAACCCCCGGCGAGCTGTTTATGTTGCGCAATATCGCCAACATCATTCCGCCCTACGAGCACAGCGATACCGGCATGACGGCCGTGTTGGAATACGCCATTCGTCATTTGAAAGTGCCCCATCTGGTGATCTGCGGCCACACCGACTGCGGCGGAATTAAGGGCCTGGATGCGGACCTCAATCCCCAGGCCGAACCGGCGCTGATCCGCTGGATTGAATTTGCCCGCCCTGCCCAGCAGGAAATTGACAGCTCGCGCCAATCGTTTATCAATGAGGCGGACCGAAATCGGGCTATTGTGGAGCGCAATGTGGTGTTGCAATTGCGCCACATTCAAACCTATCCCTTTGTGCTGGAAGCCTTGGAAGCGAATCGCCTGGAATTACACGGCTGGGTTTATTATATGCGCCGCCGGCTGGTAGGGCATTACGAGCCGGCCAAAGACGGGTTTAGGGTGATTCAGTCGTCAAAAACTTGAGCGCAGGGGGATTATTTCGGCGGTTTTTTTAGAATCCGCGAAGGTCGCTAAGTAACGCGAAGGAAAATTTTTACGTAACTTAGCGTGTCTTGGCAGCCCAAATTTCTTATCTTCGTCTGAGAGGAATAATCAACCGTTGGCCGGTCCGTAAATTGCGGGGGTCTTCGATGCCGTTGCGGGCGGCCAGGGTGTCCGCCTCAACCCCATATTCCAGGGCAATGCCCAGCAGCGTGTCGCCCGATTGCACAATGTAGACCACGGGCGTGGGAGTGGGTGTTGGCGTGGGCGGGGGCGTGGCATCGGTGGGGCGTAAAACGGCTTCTTCGGTAAAACGGAAAGTGTTGATGATCTGTTGAAAAATGGGGTCTGCTGCGTTCCATTCTGAGGCCGGCGCCGCCGCTACAAAATAATACCCCACTTCGTTCTTATTGGCGGCGGCGGCTATTCCGCGCCCCTTTTCTCCAAAGTTCTGTCCTTCAAAACTAAAATTCACCATCGTCCACGATTCCCCGGCCAGGGTGATGTTTCGCTGATCTGCTATGTCCACGCCGGGCGAAAAATTGGCCAAAACGGCTTGTAGAATTTCGCCATGATCTAACGTGTTGCCGGCGGGAATCCCGGCCCAGATGGCCCGATCTCCAAGTTCATTCGGTGTTAAACCATCCGGCGAAGGAGAAAAGACAGCCTTCAACGTGTATTCTCTTTTGCGCCAGTTGGCAGGATATTGCCACTCAAACCCAAGCGCCGCGCTTTGGAAGGACGTGGTGCCCAATAATTCCGGCGTGGCTGCTGCTTCAAGCATCAGCGCCGGTGTTGGCCGGGATGTCGGAGTCGTTGTTTCCAAAATTGGCCGGCTCAACCCAAAAAAGTTTGTTAAAAATAAGGTGGCCACAATCACCAGGGTGATGATGATCAATATAAAGATGATCGGCAGCGCAAACAAGAGCGCGCTTGGTTCGCTTTGACGCATAGAGTCCCTGCTAGATTTTGATGCTTCATATCATACCGGCGAGCAGCTTGATTGACAATTTTTAACCTTCGCCCGGAAAATGGAAATCGAGGCTATGCGCTTCACGCTCTCATTAATCAATTTTTAATAACCTGTTAAGCAAATTGTTATATTTCAGGGCTAGAATAGAGATAAATAGTTCAGTTTACCGCAGGAGGCCCTTATGAAAAAGATAAGTTCATCCGAGATCACCCCGGAACACATTTATGTATCGCGTAGAAAATTTATGAAAGGCGTTGGCGCGCTGGCGTTGAGTTCGGCAGTGCTGGCGGCGTGTGGCGGGCAGGAGCCAACCGGCGGTGCAACCGAAGCGGGTTCGTCAGCCGGAGTAGCCCCCACCGATAGCGCTGATGCCGAAAACGCCGTTGCCGCCACACCCCAGGCCAACACCGATGAGTTAGGCGATCCGGTGAATTCTTTCGAGGCTATCACCAATTACAATAATTTTTACGAATTTACCACCAACAAAGAAAAAGTAGCGCAATTGGCCGAAGGATTCGTTACCGAGCCGTGGACGGTGGAAGTCGGCGGCCTGGTACACAATCCTAAAACTTTTGGGATTGAAGATTTTAGCCAATTCACTACCGAAGAACGAATCTACCGCATGCGCTGCGTCGAAGGCTGGTCGATGGTGATCCCGTGGCTGGGATTTCCGCTGGCCGCGTTGTTAAAAGAGGTCGAACCCATGGGCAGCGCCAAATATGTTCGGTTTGAAACCCTTTACGATCCGCAGCGACTGCCAGGCCAACAGAGCGATTGGTATGAATGGCCTTATGTGGAAGGGTTACGGTTGGATGAAGCCATGCATAACCTGACCATTCTTTCCACCGGCTTGTACGGCAAAGAATTGCTGCCGCAAAACGGCGCGCCCCTTCGTTTGGTGGTTCCCTGGAAATACGGCTTTAAGAGTATCAAATCGATTGTGAAGATTGATTTGGTCGAAAAGATGCCGACGTCGTTATGGATGGACGCCGCGCCGCACGAATATGGTTTTTACGCCAACGTCAACCCCGAGGTGTCCCACCCGCGCTGGTCGCAGGCAAGCGAACGCCGCATTGGCGAGTTTGGCCGTCGTGACACCCTGATGTTCAACGGTTACGCCGATGAGGTGGCCGACCTCTATGCCGGAATGGATTTGAGAAAGAATTATTGATGGAAACGATTAAAATGAAGCTCAAAAAGATAAACTGGCCCAAACTCATTGTTCATATCGGCGCATTAATTCCCCTGGCAACCGTGGGCTGGGATGTCTGGCGCGGCGACATCGGCGTCAACCCTATTCAGGAATATACCTTTCTGACCGGCTGGTACGCGCTGGTGCTGCTGATCCTCTCGTTAGCCGTTACCCCGGCCAATACATTTTTAGGCTGGCGGTGGGCGATCCCACTGCGGAAATTGTTGGGATTGTATGCTTTTTTGTACGCCTCGCTGCATTTTTTGATCTTTGTCGGGTTGGATTACGGGTTGGACCTGGCCCTCATCTGGCAGACCATCACCGAAAAGCGATACGTTCTGGTAGGATTTATGGCGTTTTTGCTATTGATTCCCCTGGCCATCACCTCCACCAAAGGCTGGATGCGCCGCCTGGGCAAAAATTGGAAACGGCTGCACAGCCTGGTTTATGTGGCCGGCCTGTTGGTGATTGTGCATTTTGTCTGGCTGGTCAAATCTGACATCCGGCGGCCTCTGGCTTACGGCGCAGTGCTGGTTTTCCTGCTGCTGCTGCGCACACCGTGGGTTCGGCAGCAGGGCAAAAAACTGCGCAGCCGTCTCACCGGCAGCCGCAGAAAACAGGCGATGGCTTGAAATCATCAGGTTTGATGAATGAAAAGGGGCGTAATCATAAGGATTACGCCCCTTTTGTTTTGCCGGCAAGGTTCAGCCCAGCTTCTTTTTTGCCACAAATATGATCTGTTGGCGGGTCAACTCCGCTTCGTCAAAATCGGCCAATTCGTCTTTGAGGCCCGGGGTTAATTGCGCCACGGCTTCCTCGTTTTGTTCTGCCAGCCATTTTTCAATCGAAAAATATTGTTTGATGGCGGTTTGATATTGTGTTTCTCGCCACCGGTTCAAAATGATGCCTGATCTGGGGATTTCGTTTTGACGAAGATGGCCCCAGGGCGCTTTGGTTTCTGCCGGATCAAAATTGCCGCGCAGCGAGGCATAGGGCACAATATCGCCCACAAGCAGCCCGCCGGGTTTGAGCACGCGGGCGGCTTCGGCCAGCAGCCCGGCAACGTCGGGCGCGTGCTGTAAATGGTGGGCGCATGCAACCACATCGAACCGGCCATCGGCCCAGGGCAGGCGGGTCAGATCGGCCAGTTCAATGGTTGCTTTGCGGGGGTTCAATTTGAGGCCGGTTTGTTGGGCCAGCGCCCGGTAGTAAGCGGCTGTGGCCTGCCGCCAGGCTTTGGCATGCTTACGTTTTTTAAGCATCTGCTTGAAACCGGAGGTAGGCAGGTGAGCCGGCGGAATGTAAAGATCGGCTCCGGTGCTTTTGCAGCCGGCGGCGGCAAATAAAATGGTGTAGGTTGCCAGCGGCCCGCAGGCCAGGTCAAGAAGCTGTGTATTTTTGACCGGGAGGCCGGCTTCTTCCAGCAGATGTTGGTAACGTTGAAACAGTTCGGCGTGCTCCGGGGCGTAAAGTTCGGCCTGGTTCAAATAAGAATAGTCCGGGTTCTGATCGAGCGTGGTTTCTGCAAATTGGGCCAGATCAGGATGGCCCACATCTTGGAGCATGGTTTTGATGGTTGGATCGGCGCAGTCAGCAATCCACTGCATCAGGTCGGCGGTGGCGTTCAGATCGTTGGCGGTATCGGTGAGCAGCCGGCTGTCGGTGGGGGAGAGAGTAGATTGGTCATCACTCAGATTTTTTAGATAAATTTGACCCGTTTCGGCGTTAAATTGGGCGGCGACCCAGGCGGCGGCCAGCAAGCGCCAGCCGCGCATCGAGGGCGACCGATTATCGAGCGTATGGCGGCAAAAGGCATCCAGCCAGGTGCCGATTTGCGGGGCGTTGGGGCCGGCCAACAAGCGGCTAAAAACCCCCTTGATTTTGCCGGCATGCGGAATGTTTTTATAGGTGCTGAAGAATGTAGCGATCCGCTCGTCAGCGGCCTGGGCAATCCAGTTGGATAGCTGCACGTGGCATTCAAAATCATCCACCGCTTCGGCCAAAATCTCGGTCAGATGGTCGCCAATGGTGGGTTCGTTCATGTTCAACCACATCAAATAGGGCCAAACTTTATCGGTATCAAATTCTGCGGCCAGCCAGATAGTGCTTAAAACGCGCCAGCGCAGGTGATCGGGCGTGCTGAGATGGCCGCTACTTTGAACCAATTCAAACAGCCACTCCCCGGTTGAGGGACTCAGGGGCTGTTGCAGTAACGGGCGTAATTGGGATTCAATTTCTTCAGAACCGGTATCGGTTGTTGTTTGCATCGGTTGGGGGTGCATTGTTCTCTCCTCGATGATGGGTTCAGGGGGCTACATCTTACAAATTTTAGCCTGGAAATCAAATTTTGGTCAATTGATCCGGTTGTCGAAGTGGCTGAATCTCCAGCGCAATTACGCCCAGCGCTTCCTTTTCGGGGGGATAGATGGCGCGGCAGGCGGCCAGCAGAACGCCGGTATCGGCCAGCCGGGGCGCAATCGCCGTGGGGTTTTCGGCAGCCACCATGGCTTCAAAATTTGGGTAGCTGCGTATATCAACAATCTCGTACCGGTACTGCTCGTTGAGCAGCAAAATATCGCCGGCTTGCAAGCGTTTGATGTTGCGATACCCCACCCGGATTTCTATGGTTTTTTCACCGTTAAGAATCTGTTGTAAAAATTCGTCTTTGATCCACAATATTTTTTCGCGCACCATTGGGGGTTACTCCGCCTGATAGATGATCTCGCCATCAAAAATGGTGGTATCCACAGTTACATCTTTTAATTCAGCCGGTGGGATTTCAAAAAGATTGCGCGAGAGGATAATCATATCCGCCCATTTTCCGGGCGTGATGGAGCCTTGTTTGTGTTCTTTCCCGGCCAGCCGGGCCGGCCCCATGGTGTATCCTTCAATGGCTTCGGCCACCGTCAGCTTTTCTTCGGGGTACCAGCCGTGGGCCGGCTGGCCTTGTTCATCCTGGCGGGTGACGGCGGCGTAGATGCCGAGCATGGGATTGAGCGGCGCAACCGGCGCGTCGGAACCAAAGGCCAGGGGAACGCTGTGGTCAAGCATCGAGCGGAAGGCGTAGGCATAGCGGCTCCGTTGGCCCCATACTGCATCGGCCACATGCCAATCGGTGAGCAGGTGGACCGGCTGCATGGAAGCAAAAATGTTGGAACTGCCTAAGTTCGGCAGGTCATCAGGATGAATCAGTTGGACGTGTTCGATCCGATGCGGCAGCCGGGGCCTGAAGGCCATTGCTTCCGGCGGATATTCGGCCAACACCTCGATGGCCTGGCGTACGGCCCGATCGCCAATGGCGTGGACAGAGAGAGGGAATCCGGCCTGATTGGCCTCCCAGGTGAGTTGGGCCAGCCGTTCCGGTGGGGTGATGGTGATGCCGTAATTGTCTTCGCCTTCAAAAGAGTCCAGCATCAGCGCGGTACGAGAGCCAAGCGTGCCGTCGGAAAAGTTTTTGACATGGCCCAACCACAGCCGGTCATTGCCAAAACCGGCCTGCAGGCCCAGGGTCGTCACTTCAGAGAGATAATCGTCAACAAGGTGGTGGTGAACCCGCAAGTAAAGTTCTTCCTGAAAATTCAGGCTTTGAAACAGGCGCAAACTCTGCGGCCCTTCTTTTTCCACCCGCTGGTCGTGAATGCTGGTGAGACCCAACTGGTGGGCGTAGCCAATGGCTTCGCATAGCCAGTTCTTTAGGATGAATTCATCTGGCAGGGGAATGTGTTGTTCAACCAGCCGGATGGCGTTCCATTCGCGCAGAAGGCCGGTCAGCTCGCCCGCTTCGTCCCGTTCAATTTCGCTGTCGGGCGGGCTGGGGGTATGAAGCGTGATGCCTACCTGGTTGAGCGCCAGGGTGTTGACCCACCAGGAATGCATATCCATCCGGGCCAGGGCTACGGGGTTGTGAGGCGCTACTTCATCGAGCCAGCGGCGGTGCGGCTGAAGTTCCCAATAATCTTCGCTCCAGCCCCAGCCTTGAATCCATTCGCCCGGCTGTGTTTCGGCCACCGCCTGTTCAATGCGGCGGCGCACTTTGGCCACATCCCGCACGCCAAACAGGTTCACCTGGTGCTGCCGGATGGCGTATTCCAGAAAGTGGACGTGCGCATCGGTGAAGCCGGGCAGCACCAGTTTTTGTTGGGCATCAATTTTTTGAGTTTGCGACCCGGCCAGCGCCAGGATGTCGCTGTTGCTGCCTACGGCTACAATTTTACCGTTGGCGCAGGCCACCGCCTCGGCCCAGGGTTGGGTGGGATCAACCGTAAAAATACGTGCATTGTGTAAAATTTGGTCTATATTCATCGCAGGCTCCTGAGAATCTGTAATTGAGAGGCATTACAATACTGCATTCATAATAAATTTGACAAATTCGCGCTTTGGTTTTACCCTGTCTTTCCAACGAAATAAATCACTAATTCAGGTTCCCGTGGCCCCGGATGGCGCGGGAAAAATGGCGAAGCCGGTGATGCGTGTTTGATGCGGAGTCCGGCACTGTCGCGCAACTGTAACTTTTTGATAAAAAAAGAAGTCAGGACGCCCGCCTGAGTTAGACATGTGGTTCCTTCGCGGAAAAGGTAGCGTGTGTTGAGGTGATAGCCAACGTGTGAGTTGGGCTATCCAATGTCTTTGTTTGACGCCTCCTTGCCGCTTGCAGGGAGGTTTTTATTTGGGCTAAATTCTACGCGAAATATCAAGTGAAAGGGAGTATGCCTGAATGAGAAATCGATTGAAAAAATCGCTGGCTGTGGTCAACCCGGACCGGCAGCCAACGTTTGAAGAGGTGGCCGATGTGGTGCAGATGGGGGTACGGTGTGATCTATCGGTGTGCGTGTTGTGTTGGTCGGATGCGCTGCGGGAGCGCTGGCAGCGTGAATTTGATGAGAATTCCCGGCTGACTTTGGATGTGCTCGACTCCGATCAGACGACCATGACCGAATGGAAAAACCTGTTCAGTAATCATGCTTATGATCTCACCGTGTTGCACGGTATCCATTCCGCCTACGAAAACGACCAGCTTTCCAACGGCTACGCGCGAGCCTTGTTTGAGGCGATCCCGCAAGGGACAGTGGTGTGGGCCTGACTACCACTGTAACAGGCACAACTCAATGGTCAACCCCGGCCCAAAAGCTTGCAAAAGTGCGATATCGCCGGGTTGGGGTTGGCCTTCTTGTATGATTTTGTCTAACACAAAAAATATTGTCACCGACGACATATTGCCGCAGCGGCGCAAGACCTCACGGGAATACCGCAAATCTTCAGGCGAAAGCCCCAATCCTTCTTCCAGATAATCTACAATTTTAGCCCCGCCGGGATGGATACCCCAAAAACGAACATCCTGGTGTTGAAGATTGTTCTGATGGAGAAAATCCTCAATCGCACCGGGCACAATGTCCCGGAGTTTTTTGGGAACTTTGGTGTTCAGCCGGATTTCAAATCCTTTGTCCGATACTCGAAAGCCAAGATAATCGTGGGCGCTGAAATCGTTATAGGTCATTGTGTCTAAAATTTTGGGCGATTGGGCAGTTTCGGGGCCAACGATCACGGCGGCGGCGCCATCGCCAAACAGGGCGGAGGCGACCATGTTGTCCAGTTTTTTCCCGTGTTGAAAGTGAAGCGTGCCAAATTCTACGGCCAGAAGTAACACATGGCTTTGGGGCCGCGCCGCAAGTTCCAGCAGCGCCCGGTCCAGGCCGGTCAATCCGGCGTGGCAGCCCATACCAATCAAGGCGCTGCGCCGCAGATCGGGCCGCATGTCTAAATCTTTGGCCAAAAGAACGTCCAGACCGGGGTCGTCAAAGCCGGTGCAGGAGATAACCATAAAATGGTCGATGCCAGCGGCGGCGAGATTGGCGTTGTTGAGGGCTTGTTGTATAACTTCAGCGGCCAGCGCACGCCCGGCTTGCATATACACGTCGTTGCGGGCTTTTGTGCCCGGTTCGGCAGCTAAAAAATCGCTGTTGGGCAGAACGCTGTAGCGGGTGTCTATTTCAGACGCCGCGAAAATGGCCCGCGCCCGCTGGCTGTGAATGTAGGGCCGCAGCCATTCATCGTGGATCAACATCTGCTCGTGTTGGTGGACCGGATTGGCGGTGGCAATCGTGAGAATAGCAGGGCGTGTCATAGAAATGTTATTCGTATAGCGTATTCTGTAATCTAATTGCCTCAGAACGCAATACGAAATACGCAATACGGCTTAGAATAAGCTGCTATCCAGCACCATCACCAAAAAGATCAGGGCCAGATAGGTTTGGGAGAACTTGTATAACCGTTTGCTGGTCTGTTTACTGTAATGCCGCCACAGTTTCCAGGCCAGGTGCAAGAATGGAATGCCCAGCGTTATGGCCGCAATCAGGTAAACCCAACTCATCATGCCAAAGGTGAAGGGCAGCAGGGTCAGGGCGATCAGCAGCACAGAATAGAGAAAAATCTGGTAGGCGGTTTCTTTCTCGCCGGCCACCACCGGCAGCATGGGCACGCGCGCGTGGCTGTAATCTTTTTTAACCAGCAAAGCCAGCGCCCAGGTGTGAGGCGGCGTCCAGAAAAAGATCAGAGCAAAGAGGTAGAGGGCGGCCACATCCAAGGTGCCGGTTACGGCGGCCCAGCCCACCAGGGGTGGAATGGCACCGGCAGCGCCGCCAATGATGATATTGTGAATGGTGGCCCGTTTCAGATACAACGTGTAGAAGAATACGTAATACAAAATCCCCAGCAGGCTCAAGGCGGCGGCCAGCAGGTTGATAAATGTAGCCAGAACGGCAAAAGATAGCGTGCTCAAGGCCAGGCCAAAAAACAGTGTTTCCGCGGGCGTGACCAGCCCGGTGACTGTGGGACGGCGCGAGGTGCGCGACATCACCCCGTCGATGTCGCTGTCAACGTAGCTGTTGAGCGTACTGGCGCCGCCGGCGGCTAACGCGCCGCCCAGCAGCGTGTACAAAATTAGCGTGATGGCGGGCATGCCGCCGGCAGCAATGAACATCGCGCCCAGGGTGGTGGTCAACAGCAGCGCCATTACCCACGGTTTGGTGAGTGTGAAATAAACGGCGGCTTTTTGCCGCGCATTGAGCGATTCCGCATCGCTGTCTTGCGGTTCGGCTTCGGCGGGGATAACGGATTTTCCGGTGAAATAGAACACGGTAATCAGGATGACCAAGCTGCCCCAGATGCTTGAGGCAAAAGTCAGGTGCAGGGCGTTGACAAACTGCGGCAGCCGCAGCCACACGTTCAGCCCGCCGATCCCCACCTGGATCAGAAAAAGTATCCCCATCAGCGTTGACCAAAAAACCATCTGGCGGTGTTGAGCGTACCGGCGGCGCACAATCAAAACAAGGGCAGCCAGCATAATGCCCACAGCGGCCACGGTAAAGCGGTGGGTTAATTGAATGATGGTTCCCCCATGCGCGTTGCCGGGGAAGATTTCCCCCTGGCACAGCGGCCAGTCTAAACAGGCCAGTCCGGTGCCGGTGCTAACCACGGTTGCGCCGGTCAACAACAGAATCAGGACCACCACCGCGCTGATCATCAAAAATCGGAAAAATGGTCGATGCGCCGCCGGCACGCCGGCCGTGGTCACGTACTCCGCCGGGAGATGGGCCACGGTGGTAATTACCAGGGTTAAAGCCAGATAAGATACCGCGGCCAGCAGGTGGGCGACGACCGTAATCGGCGCGTTGTTGTACCAGACCGTTACGCCGCCCAGAAAGGCTTGAAACAACACCAGACCCACCGCCCAAAGCGCCGGATTAACAATGGCCCGGTACGTTCGGTAATTTCGCCAGGCAATGACGGCGATAGAAACCGTGAGCAGCCCGGCCACACCGGCAATGACCCGGTGGAGAAATTCGATCCAGGCCGGTAATTCTGCCGGGGGGATGACCTGGTTGTAGCAGAGCGGCCAGTCGGGGCAGCCCATGCCGGAACCGGTCACGCGGACGATCGCGCCAAAGAAGATCAAAAATAAAATCCAGGCCGAAGTGAAAATTGTCAGGTGTCTGAACCCCGGATTGCCGATAGGAGCAGGTTTGGTCATAATTGAATCCCCAAAGATGTTTGTTGGTTAAAATTGCATCGATTGAAAAGCCAAGAAGAGCAGAATAGCCAGCAGCCCTACCGGCACCAGCGTCCAGATGAAGCCCAGGATGCTGTGATCACGAAATTGGCTCATGCCTGTTGATTTGTGAGCCAACTTCCGTTGAAATCGGATCACGGAGTAGGAGAGCAAGAGGCTCACCAGGCCGGTGACGCCTACCACGCCCCAAAAGATAGCGGTTGCCAAAGTTGTCATGTTTCCCTCAATAGCTTGTAAGGTTGTTGGTAAAATAACCAGGTAAAGTTTGCGGAAAAGGCCAATAAAAGATGCTTGTTATTTTCCGCACGATCAATTATGAGAGAAATTGCTTAGAAAGACCTTAATGATTGGGAAAAGGAGAGGTCAGGAATCGAAACTTATGGGCCATTCTATCATAGGGTTTGATTCTGTCAAATAAATTGGTTTTTTGGAGAGAGAAGTGGGGCAGAGTAAAAACTATGGTGTATCTTCTCTATATTTCGGGGGGACGAGGTCTGAGCCTGTCGAAGACCGTTGGTTTCGACAAGCTCAACCAACTCTGCTCCAGATTATTGAGAAGGTACACTATGGCGTGTATCCATTCTCTTCCACGTAAATCACTTTGCTGCCTTGCGGAGAGAATTTCAGCGGCATCGGTCGTAAATCTGGTAAGGCTCTGATGATGCCGGCGTGTTTTTCTTTGGGGGCGTAAATGAGCAAAAATCCGCCGCCGCCCGCGCCCGATAGTTTGCCGCCAATGGCGCCGGCAGCCCGCGCTGTTTCGTACCAGGTGTCAATGTATGAGTTGCTGATGTTGGCAACCAGCTTGCGTTTTTCCATCCAGCCGGTGTGGAGAATCTCGCCAAAGGCATTCACATCGTCCCGGCAGAGCGCCTCGTAGAGTTCGTGAGCCAGGCCCACCATGCGCCGTAAGGTTGATTGTTTATCGGCGTTGCTGCGGGTTTCTTGGGCTTGTCTGGTCAAAATATCATCGGATTGGCGCGTTAAGCCGGTGTAAAACATGATAAGATTATCTTGCAGGGTCTGTTTTGTGTGTGGAGAGCAAATGACCGGATCGGTAAAAACGGTGCCATCGGGGTTGAACCGGATGTATTGCAGGCCGCCATAAGCCGCAATGTATTGATCTTGTTTGCCGCCCGACCGGCCGCACCGCTCTACTTCAATATGAAAAGCTTCGTGGGCCAGCCGTTCCGCGCCGGCCAGATGCCCTTTGTAGGCATACAATGCGTTCAATATCCCTACCGTGTAACTGCCGGAAGATCCCAGCCCGGTTCCTTGAGAGGGGATATCAGAGATAGAAGTGATCTCGATTCCCTGGCAAATTTCCAAAAGGTCTAACGCCTCCCGGATGAGTTCGTGCTTGACCTCGGGAACTGAATCGACAATTTCCGTAACCGAATAACTGGCCCGAATCTTATGGTCAAATTTGGGATTAACGGTGATGTAAATGTACTTGTCGATGGCGGTACTGACAACGGCGCCTTGTTCCTGCTCGTAGTAGGCGGGGAGATCGCTGCCGCCGCCGGCAAAACTAATACGAAGTGGGGTTCGGGTGATGATCATGGCCTGTTGGCTCCTTCAATATTCAAGAAACCCGAAAGGTTTGTGTAAAA
>CAZTFF010000029.1:3247-64575 GCA_964612485.1 uncultured Caldilineaceae bacterium | reverse complement strand
CAGTTCCGAAGACTGATGCTCTATCCAATTGAGCTACGGAGGCGTAAACACAAACGATCAGGCGTAATTATACTTTGCTCTGGGCCTGTGTCAAAATTGCTTGATTCAAGAAACAACCGGGTGCAAAAACTTTAATGTTGGTGAATGGAGAGCAGCCCCTTTTTAACCAATTCGCCGTGGGCGCGTTGGGCTACAGCGTGGTTGGGAGCGGCGGCCAGCATCTCTTCTAACGATTTTCCCGCTACGGCCCAGTTGGGGCCTTTATCCATATAAGTGTGCAGTAAATAGCCGCGCGGGCACTCGTAAATATCGTAACAATTTACGGTGAGGGCAAAACCGTGTCCTTCGATGATGCGTCGGCCTTCAAAACTCACCCGGCGATTCTCAGTTACTGTGATCCGGCTGACCTGTTCAATGGCTTGTTTTACCTGCTCCGCCGACTCATCTTCCAACACAATGAGTCCGTCACCTCGATAGGCAGCTTCTAAATTTTCCATCATTCCTTCACCCCAAAAAGGCGTTTTGTTAACCGTTCACCAGTATAGCATCACCGGGCGCGGTTCGCAATGTGGTATCGGCTTATTGACGCGCCACCATTTCTATGCTAAATTCCGGTTTGCAGTTTCAATTCAACAAAAAACCCTGGTTCCTACAGCCATGAAGTTAGCTCAATTTATCAAACAATCAAATTTTATTTTTGTTGTCCTGTTTTTTACCATATTAGCCTGCGCTACCAATACACCGGCAGCCGTTGCCCCCCCCCAACCCACCCGAACGCCCTTTCCAACTTTTACGATAACGCCTGTTCCGCCTACACCGGCCCCCACACCAACCTTTACGGATACGCCTCTTGCTACCGATACGCCGCCGCCAACAGAAACACCTACCCCTGCCCCCCCCACCGACACGCCGGTGCCATCTACCAACACTCCTGTACCGCCTACCAATACATCTGTACCGCCGACCAACACCCCCCTGCCGCCCACCAGCACGCCCACCCCGGTCGCTGCTTCTGTGCTGCCTACCCCAACAAATACACCTGAGCCTGGTACTCTGCCAGGTGAATACGAAGAAGACGATACGGATTTTGATCAAAATTGCGCCCACGTGGGGCTTACCGGGCGGGTGTACCAGCAAAATGGAGAAGCGCCCATTGAGTACGTGACCGTGCAGGTTACCGGAGATGAAGACCCCTACAGAGGCCCTTACACCGCAAAAACAAACGCCGACGGTGAATACACAATATTAATCGGCGAACTTAATAATGATATAGACGGAGTCGAATTTGAAGCGATCATTACCGGTGGGCCAGGAGTTAAATCGTTGGATGAAGTAGACTGGACCGTCAGCAGTGATTGTGATGACGAAGATGCTATCCAGATTTTTATCATTAACTGGCAGAGAAAAAATTAGTCAACCAACGCCAACGTTCAAAAAATAGTCAGGCGGCGAGGAGATTTATGAGCATCAAACCGGATCACTGGATCGAAAAAATGGCCCGCGAGCACAAAATGATAGAACCGTATGAGGCAGGGCAGGTCAAAGAAGGGGTGATTTCTTACGGCGTCTCTTCTTACGGTTATGATATTCGCGTAGCCGACGAGTTCAAAATTTTCACCAACGTGAACAACACTGTGGTGGATCCCAAGCATTTCGACAACCGCTCCTTTGTGGAGTTCAAGGGCGATATCTGCACCATCCCGCCCAACTCGTTTGCCCTGGCCCGAACCGTGGAGTATTTTCGTATCCCCCGCGATATTCTGACCATTTGCGTGGGCAAAAGCACCTATGCTCGCTGCGGCATCATCGTCAATGTAACCCCCTTTGAGCCGGAGTGGGAAGGCTACGTCACCTTAGAAATTTCTAACACCACCCCCCTGCCGGCCCGAATTTACGCCAACGAGGGCATTGCCCAGGTCCTCTTCTTTCAATCTGATGAAGAATGCCGCACCTCGTACGGGGATAAAAAGGGGAAATATCAGAAGCAGGCCGGCATTACTTTGCCCAAGATCGATCAAACGCGATGATGATCGACGACCGATAACCGACCACCGACCACAAATTTTCCCGATCAGTGGTCGAGTGTCGGTGGTCAACTCATTCTCCCTTAAAGATAACCTCTGCATAGCGCAGCAATTGCTCTTTGCGTTCCGGGGGTGTTTCTTTCGAGTCCAGATAAAGTTCCAGAACTTCTTTGGGCGTTAGCACCTCGGCGGAAATTCCTCCCAAACGGCGATTGTGGGCGCGATCAATATCCCGCACAATGCTGGCAATGTAATTGCTGTCGCGCAGCGCCTGGCGAATGGGTTTTTCCTCCAGCAATACCTCTTGAGACTCGGTGGCTTTGATGATGAGCCGAACCACAGCGCCGGCCACCTTATGCTGCTCCAATTCGTCCAAAATATCGGTCATCGGATCATCCGACGTGGTGGCATCAATCCGAATGGTCAAAAAACGGCGCGCATCCACCGGAACAAACTCCCACTCCGTGTGGCCTCGCTGCACCTGAGCCATCACAAAGCCTTTGCGTTCTCCCTCTTCGCCAAAATCAATGCGTTCCAGGCTGCCGGGGTAGACAATGGGCGGGTGCTGGCCTTTATTCAGCTCCTGGTGTTTGTGAACGTGGCCCAGAGCCACATAATCCCAAACCGGATCGGCCAGCACACTTTTGAGCACCACCACATCGCGGCCAATCATCACGCTTTGCTCGCTGCCCTGTTTGGCCTCGCTTACCGAAAGATGGGCGGTGAGCACGGCGGGGATATCGGGCTGCTCGGCAACTTCGGCGGCCAGATCGGCAAAGTTTTGGCCCAAAATACGCGATACTTCCAAATCCAGCTCATCCAGCGACATATTTTTATACTGGTCCCGGCTGAGCAAACGGCTCCGCTGGGGATAGGGCACGGTGGCAATTTGCAGCGCTTGCCCGCGCCGGCAAGTAATCGGATGAACCTCTTCCCGGTCGGCCACAATCACGCCCGGCACATCAAAAACGCCAAAAATATCCAGGCTGCTGGCCGCCCGATCCGCCGCGGCCATATCGTGGTTGCCCACCAGCAGCAGTACCGGCACACCGGCATCGGATAAGCGTTTGACCCGGCGGGCAAACTCTCGCTGAAACGTGGGGTTGGGCCGCTGATTTTTGTAGGCATCGCCGGCAAAGATGCAGGCATCAACCTCTCGCTCCAGAGCCAGATCGATCACCTGGCTGAAACGGCGCAAAAAATCAACCACGCGGCTGTTCAACCCCGATTTGGAGTCGAAGCGCCCGTAATTTTCCATGCCAATGTGAATATCGGCCACATGAAGTAAGTTAATGGATTCGCTCATCGGTTCATTTCAGAATTAGTTTTTAACACTTTTTTCATGGTGATGGCTGAGCGTGTTGTCAACACAATTTCAAAACCCAACCGCCGGTACAGTTTGAAGGCAGGATTATGGGCATGAACGCTTAAAGAAATAGCCGGATAATTACCAGCCGCAGCCTCAAACAGGCACGTGAGCAGCGCTGTGCCAATTCCGCTACTTCGATAATTTGGCTGGACGGCAATAGATAATTCCGGCGTGTCATCATCAACATACCCATATCCTCGCGCCTTGCCAGTGAACAATCTTAACCAGGCCGCGCCAACCGGCTGCCGGGTCTCAACATCAACGGCCAAAAATCCGCTATCGTGTTCCCCTCCCCACCCTGCCACATACTTTGCCACTTCAGGCCGGTTGACAATGTTTGGCGAGGGATGGGGAAACCCTTCCGGCACAAAAATAGCCAGATAGACCATATCCCACAAAAAGGGTTCATCAGTTTGAGTGAGAGAAAGGATTGAAATTTTTGTCCTTTTACTCATGAACTCTACCCCGACCATTGTATCCTATCTATCGGGCATTGCAAAACAGAGTGATGGAAAACGATGGGGATGATACTGAAAAATGTTGACCTTTCGATAGTTTATGCTATTCTTAATAGCCGCTATCCTGTGGATAGCCGCTATCCTTGGATTACCGCCATTATTTTCGTTAGAGGATGTATTGATGAAAAAAGACCAGACTCCCCAAAGTTATTACGAAATTATCGAAGCCTGCGCCGAACCGGGCTGCCCGCTGTGCCGCCTGGTAGAAGAACAGGGGTTTAAATTTCTGGTGGCCGGCATGCACGGCACCGCCACCGATCCCGATACCCGGCTCAAATATCGAGAATCATTTGGATTTTGCAACCGGCACGCTTGGCTGCTACCCTACACCAGCGGCGGCGCGCGGTTGGGCATCGCCATTTTTTACCAGGATTACGTGAAGCAGGTGGACGAGATTTTAAGCAAAGCCAGCTACGAGACCGGCGGTGGATTTTCATTGTCTCGCATGCAAGAAACATTGAACCGGAAAAAACCCGCCACCGCCACCGAACAAGTGGCACGCCGTTTGCAGCCCGATAAACCATGCCCCGCCTGCGAGCAAGAGCAAAATCTGGAAACCCTGGCCGTGACCACCCTGGTTGAATTTTTCCCCGATGACGAGCGGTTGTTCAACGCGCTCACCGGGTCTGAAGGCCTGTGCGTGCCGCACCTGCGCCGCTCATTGGAACTGGTGCGGGATGAAGCCACCTTTACCGCCCTGATAGATATGACGCGGGCCAAGCTGTCCAACCTCTCGGCTGAATTGAGCGAATTTATCCGCAAGCACGATCATCGCTATCAAGCTGAAAAATTTGAGGCCGAAGGCAATAGTTGGGAACGCGCCCTGACCCAACTGGTGGGCCTGCCCGCGCCCAATCCCGCCCGGAGAAGAGTGCCCAAATGAATCAAGACCAACCCCTGGAACAACCGGCGCCCGCTTCACCGGCAGGTGCGGAGCCGCAAAAATCAATGCACTTCGACATCCTGACTCTCTTCCCGGAAATGTTTGCCGGTATTTTTGACACCTCTATCCTGGGCCGGGCGCAGGAAATGGGCCGGATGTCGGTGGCGCTGCACAACATCCGCGAGCACGCGCCCGGCAAACATCGCGTTACCGACGACACGCCCTATGGCGGCGGCGGCGGAATGATCATGAAACCGGAACCCATTTATAACACGGTGGAGGCCGTCTTGAGTGTCACCGTGCCGGATGATGGCTACCCACCGCTGTTGGAACAGGGTTTTCCCCCCATCATTTTGCTCACCCCCCAGGGAGAGCCGTTGAAACAGGCGCTGGCTCACCAATTAATTGCCTCGTACGACCGGCTGGTTTTGCTGTGCGGCCGGTACGAAGGCGTTGATGAGCGGGTGCGGCAATACCTGGTAACGCACGAGATCTCCATTGGCGATTACGTGCTTTCAGGGGGCGAAATTGCCGCCATGGTTGTGGTTGATGCCCTCACCCGCCTGCTGCCCAACGTATTGGGCGATGACCGGGCCACCCATAAAGATTCCTATGCCGATGGATTGCTGGAACATCCCCACTACACCCGTCCGGCGGAATACCGCGGCCGCAGTGTACCCGATATTTTACTGTCGGGCCACCACGCCAATGTGCAGCAATGGCAGCGCCAACAATCGCTGGCCCGGACCCTGGCCCGCCGCCCCGATTTATTGGAAACCGCCGATCTTTCTGAGGATGATCTGATTTATCTGCGCCGCCTGGGGTATCCGCCCGAGGTGTAGGCAGTTCATCCAAATGAGTCTTGTAATTTGTCCGACTCCCAAACTTTATGCTATAATCTCCGTTTGTGGCCGGCAAGCGCCGGCACTCTTTTTGTTTTCAACTTATCGTAAATTCAAAGGGGCCTCAAGCAGGTGGCGGCCTCTTTCTCGACTAAAAAGGCAGGTATAGAAAAATGGCACAAGCAGTTGATCTCATCCAATCGGTTGAACACCAATCTACAGAAAAAGGCGGCGAGCGCCCCGAGATTCATGCCGGCGATACCGTTAATGTTCATGTTCTGATTGTTGAAGGAAACCGCGAGCGGGTGCAGGCCTTTCAGGGCGTTGTTATCGCCATCAAAGGCAGCGGCACCAACAAAGCGTTTACCGTGCGCCGGGTGGCTTCACACGGCATTGGGGTTGAGCGGACGTTCCGCTTCTATTCTCCCCGCATCGCCAAAATTGATGTGCTGCGCCACGCCCGGGTGCGCCGCTCCAAACTCTACTTCTTGCGAGAGCGCAGTGGTAAATCGGCGCGTCTTAAAGAACGCCGGATGTCTTAACTCATTGATATATTTATTTTGATCGAATTCAGACCTGACAGGTACTTGATCGTCAGGTCTTTTCGTGTTTTGAGTGTGGCGTAAAATGAGTGGGCAGTTCCCCCATTTGCAAAAAGAAATAGCCCTGTTAAAGCAGGGCTATCGTTTTATTGCCGGTTTGGACGAAGCCGGACGCGGGGCCTGGGCCGGCCCGGTTGTGGCCGCTGCCGTCATCCTGCCGGTAGACCGGCCTGATCTGCCCCTTACGCTCACCGGGCTAAATGATTCAAAAAAACTTACGCCTGCCAGTCGAGAGGCGTTTTTTGAGCTACTCCAAGAGACCGCGCTGGCGATTTCGGTGGGAATGGCGACTCCGGCGCTTGTGGATGAAATCAATGTAGTACAGGCCACCCGCTATGCGATGCAGCAGGCGCTGGCCGCCTTGGAGATCGCGCCTGCCCATCTCTTACTCGATCATCTTCAACTTCCCGCCATAAAAATACCGCAAGATGCTTTCCCCGAAGCCGACGCCATCTCGTTGACAGTGGCGGCGGCGTCGGTGGTAGCCAAGGTTACCAGGGATCGAGTTATGATTGAGTTGAGCCAAACCTACCCCGGCTACGGGTTTGAACAGCACAAAGGTTACGGCACCCCCCAGCACCACGCGGCGCTGCTGGCCCTCAAACCCTGCGCGGTTCACCGGCAGAGTTATCAACCTATCCAGGCCTGCCTAAACGCTCAGTCCCCGTCCTGAGCCTGTTTCTAAAATATCACTCTTGACAATCGGGCGAATATATTGGACCAGCACCACAATTTGGGTTCCCAGAAACTGGCCGTGTTTGCGATGGAATTCAAACCCATGGCGCTCATAAAATTTGCGGGCCAATTTGTTGCTCTCCTGAACAGATACCACGCAATGCGTAATCCCCTCTTTGGCCAGGGCTGAAAACCCGGTTTTGAGAATATCGGTTCCTACGCCCAGGCTCTGGTAATCGGGCCAAACATACAGCCGTACCAACTCCGCACGTGGATGGGGGCGATGGTATCGCTGCAAAAAATGGCCAAAGCCAATGATTTTGTGATCCAGCTCGGCCACATAAAACCAATGTCCCGGTACATTTATGGACATGGCCAAATTTTCAGGGTTATAAGCCCGATCCAAAAATTCTTTTCGATTTTCGGCATCAATTGTACCGCTGTAAGTTTCGTTCCAGGTCACGTGAGCAATGCGCGAAATCGGTTCCAGGTCCGCGGGAGTGGCAAATCGAATGATCAGATTTGCCGGTGATGCGGTTGAACTGCTTGTTTCTGTTGTTTGTTGCTTCATAACCCTATCCAGTTTTCTACCAGGGCAAACACGCCGGGAAACTTTTTATGACCTGCGCCAAACGAGCCGCAGCCACAAGGATTTCTTTCTTGCTTATGGGATTTTTGCTCAGGGCACATTTATTTTTTGGGTCAGACCCGTACCATCTCAATAATCTGGAGCAGCGTTGGTTGAGTTTGTCGAAACCAACGGCCTTCGACAGGCTCAGACCTCGTTCCCCCGAAATATTGAGAAGATACTTAGGCCCTTATAATAACACAGAATCTTAAAATACAGAAAGAAGCCCGGCGGGGTAGATTCAACCCAAGTACAGGGTTTCATAAATTCATTCCGGGTTCCTGGCCACTCTGAATCCGCGAAGGGACGCCAAGTTACGCTAAAAATCTTCCTTTGCGTCACAATTCACGTTTCTTCGCAGGCTCTAAAAAAATTGGAACGTATTTTTGTGTACTAAGTGACGTTTGTCACCAAACATAGTGACATTTCACACTAACTTTTTGCAACAAATTGTAATAGTATAAATACGGTTAAAAAGTTATATTCATTGGCGAGTATTCACAAGGAGGTTGGTACTCATGGCTGTAGCAACAACCCCGGCCCGCGCCCCTACGTTTATGGACGAAGTGGAAGCGGCCACGCCGGGCGATTCTCGTTTGCAACTCTGCCTGCAATGTGGCACATGCGGCGGCTCCTGTCCCTCAGGCCCCGATATGGACCACACCCCCCGCGCCCTGTTTGCAATGATTAATGCGGGGATGACCAAAGAAGTCCTCAGTAGCAATACCCCATGGTACTGCGTTTCATGCTATTACTGCATGGAGCGCTGTCCCCAAGAAATCCGCATCACCGATTTAATGTACACCCTCAAACGAATGGCCATCCGGCAAGGATATTTCCAAGAATCCAGCAGCCCGGAAGCCTCCGATTTTTCCGGCACCTTCATCGATTTTGTTGAAGGCTATGGCCGCAGTTTTGAGTTGGGGCTGGCTACCCGCTACCATCTGCGCCATAACCCGTTGGGTATGGTCAAAATGGCTACTTCTATGGGATTGGGCATGTTTCGTCGGGGCCGGATGGAGTTGCTGCCGACCCGCATCAAAGGTATCAAAGAACTAAAAGCTATTCTCAACAAAGCCAAAGAGGTGGGAGGTGACGCATGAAATACGGTTACTATCCCGGCTGCTCGCTGGAACGCAACGCCCGCGCCTATCACGACTCGGCCATGGCCGTAGCCGCGCCCCTGGACCTGGAGTTTGTGGAAATCGATGACTGGAACTGTTGCGGCGCATCCGAGTATTTTTCGTTGGAATTACTGCCCGCCTATTCCCTGGTGGGCCGCAACCTGGCGCTGGCGGCGCGTCAAGCATCAGAAGGCCGATTTGGCAATGGTGCGCCGCAGTTGGCCGCCCCTTGCAGCATGTGTTATCTGAACCTGAAAAAAACAGACCATTATATGGCCGATTCGCCCGACCTGGCCGAAAAGGTCAACACGGCGCTGGCCGCCGGCGGACTGAATTACGAACCGGGCAGCGTCAAAACCCGCCATCTGTTAGACATTATAGTTAATGATGTGGGCCTCGAAGCGGTCAAAGAAAAAGTCACCCAACCCCTTTACGACCTGCGCGTGGCCGCTTATTACGGCTGTTTGATCGTGCGGCCCAATCTTGAGGATGGCTTTGACAACCCCGAATACCCCACCTCATTGGATGAATTGATGCGTGCCCTGGGCGCGGAAGTGGTCGACTTCCCCATGAAGGCTCACTGCTGCGGCGGCCATATGACCCAGATCAGCGAGCCGACCGCGCTGGAAATGATCCGCCGCCTGCTCAAAAACGCGCACGATTATGAGGCCGACGTGATCGTCACCCTCTGCCCTATGTGCCAGCTTAACCTGGACGCCTACCAGGACGCGGTGAACAAACACTTCAAAACCGACTATAAAATTCCCATCCTCTATTTTACCCAACTGATGGGCCTGGCTTTTGGACAACCGCCCAAAACTCTCGGCTTTGGCAAAGAGTTTGTCGATGCCGGCCCGGCCCTGGCCAAAATCGGCGCGACCCCACCGAAACCGGGTAAAAGACAGCGACGATCTAAAGAAGCTTTGCCGATGCCCGGCTCGCAGGAGGACAAATAATGAGCGAAGAACGAATTGGTGTTTATGTGTGCCATTGCGGCTCTAATATTGCCGGTGTGGTAGATGTTGAAGATGTCGCCCAATGGGCCGGCGAGCAGGAAAATGTGGTGGTGGCCCGCGATTACAAATTTATGTGCTCCAGTTTAGGCCAGGATTTGGTGGAAGAAGACATCAAAGAACACAACCTGACCCGCGTGGTGGTGGCCGCCTGCTCGCCCCACATGCACGAAAAAACCTTCCGCAACGCCTGCCAGCGCGGCGGCTTGAACCCCTTCCTCTTTGAAATGGCCAACATCCGGGAGCACGACTCCTGGGCTACCAAAGACAAAAAAGCGGCCACTCAAAAAGCCAAGGCGCTGGTCAACGGCGCGGTAGAACGGGTGGCGCATCACCAACCCTTGGAACCCCTGCCGGTGGAGATCAACCCCAATACGCTCATTGTGGGCGGCGGCGTGGCCGGCATTACCGCCGCGCTGGAACTGGCCGACTCCGGCCATCACGTCTACCTGGTAGAGCGAGAACCGTCTATCGGCGGGCATATGGCCCAGTTAGACAAAACCTTCCCCACGCTCGACTGCTCGGCCTGTATTTTGACCCCCAAAATGGTCGATGTGGGCCAGCACGATAACATCACCCTGCTCAGCTACAGCGAGGTGGAAAAGGTAGACGGCTATCTGGGCAACTTCACCATCACCGTGCGCAAAAAAGCGCGCTACATCAAAGAAGACCTCTGCACCGGCTGCGGCATTTGCGAAGAAAAATGTCCCCGCCGGATAGTGGACGATGTATTTGAAGCGGGGCTGGGCTATCGCAAAGCCATCTACCGCCCCTTCCCCCAGGCGGTGCCCAAATATCCTGTAATTGATACCGAAAACTGCACCTACTTTGAACGCGGCAAATGTAAAGCCTGCCAGCTATTCTGCCCCACCGATGCCATTGATTTTGACCAGCAGGATGAGATGGTTGAGTTCAACGTGGGCAACATCATCCTGGCTACGGGCTATGATGTGTTCGATGCCCGCCGCATTCCTCAATACGGCTACGGGCGGCTGGCCAATGTGTTCAGCGCGATGGAGTTTGAACGTCTGGTCAACGCTGCCGGCCCCACCGGCGGCAAGGTGGTGCTGCGCGATGGCGTTACCGAGCCGCAGAGCGTGGCCATTATCCACTGCGTTGGCTCCCGCGATCAAAATTACAACGAGCACTGCTCCAAAGTGTGCTGCATGTACTCGCTCAAATTTGCCCACCTGGTGCGGGAGCGCCTGCCGGAGGCCGATGTCTACAACTTCTACATCGATATGCGCACCCCCGGCAAAGGCTACGAAGAATTTTACCACCGCCTGCTGCACGAGGGAGCGCACTTCATCCGGGGGCGCGTGGCCGAAGTAACCGATGCGGCTCGCATGCCGGGCGAAGAAGGCAAACTCATTGTACAGGCCGAAGATACGCTCATCGGCAAGCAGCGGCGGGTTCCGGTGGATATGGTGGTGTTGAGCACCGGCCTGGAACCGCGCCAGGATTCCAAGGAGCTGAGCAATCTCATCGGCATGGGGTGTGATGCTCGCGGCTTCTTCACCGAGCGCCACCCCAAGCTGGACCCCGTGGCTACGATGACCGAAGGCATTTTGATTGCCGGCGCCTGCCAGGGGCCTAAAGACATTCCCGACTCCGTGGCCCAGGGTGCGGCGGCGGCGGCCCGCGTGGCCGGGCTGATCAAACGCGGCACAGTGATGATGGAGCCGGTGCGCGCCACCGTCCACCCCGAACTATGTTCCGGCTGCCGCATCTGCAACAATATGTGCCCCTACAACGCCATCGTCTTCCACGAAGAAGAGCAGGTATCGGAAGTGATCACGGCGCTGTGCCAGGGCTGCGGCACTTGCGTGGCTGCCTGTCCCAGCGCGGCCATCACCGGCGCGCACTTCACCAACGAGCAAGTAATGTCGGAAATCCAGGGGCTGCTGTGGGACGCTGCGCCTGAAAACGGCGCGGAAAAAACCAAAGAACCGGACCTGGAGCCGGCGTAGGAGGAATCAATGAGTGACCCATACGAACCGATCATTGTTGGATTTTTATGTAACTGGTGTTCCTATCGCGCCGCCGATCTGGCCGGAACCGCCCGGCTGCACTACGCGCCCAATATGCGGCCTTTACGGGTGATGTGCAGCGGCCGGATAGACCCCCAATTTGTGCTCAAGGCGCTGCGGGAAGGCGCCGACGGCGTACTCATTGCCGGCTGCCATCCGGGCGAGTGCCACTACGTGGACGGCAATATCAAAACTCTGCGCCGTTATACGCTGCTCAAACAAACGCTGCGGCAGTGGGGCATTGAAGACGAACGGGTGCAGTTGGTGTGGGCCGCGGCCTCGGAAGGCAATGTGCTGGCCGCGGCGGTGGATAAAATGACCGAACAACTCCGCGCCCTTGGCCCGCTGCGCTGGAACCAGACGGTGCTGGGCGAAAACGGGTACGCGCCCATTGAACAAGAAGTTCCGGTTGAGGAGGTGTCAGCATGAGCAACAACGGCAAACCCAAACTGGGCATGTACTGGGCCAGTTCTTGCGGCGGATGCGAGATCTCGCTGCTGAACATCGGCGACAAGATTTTGACCGTGGACGAGGTGTTTGACATCGTCTTCCTGCCCTGCATTGCCGATTTTAAGTATGAAGACGTGCGCAACTACCCCGACGGCTATATCGACGTGTGTCTTTTCAACGGCGCCATCCGCAACGCTGAAAACGAAGAAATGGCCCATTTGCTGCGGCAGAAATCAAAGGTGTTGGTGGCATACGGCTCCTGCGCCTACGAGGGCTGTATCCCGGCGCTGTCTAACCTGACCACGGCCAAAGACACCTTCAACGCGGTCTACCTGGATAACCCCTCCACCGAAAATCCCGACGCCATCACGCCCCAACTCAAAACCCGGGTGCCCGAAGGCGAGTTGGAACTCCCGGCCTTTTACAATACCGTCAAGGCGCTGGATCAGGTGGTCAAGGTGGATTATTTTCTGCCCGGCTGCCCGCCGGAACCGCACCAGATCTGGGCCGTAGTTGAGGTCGTGACCGCCGCGCTGACCGAGGGTGCGGAATTGCCGCCCGCCGGCGCGGTAGTGGGCGCGGGCAACGTGGCCGTGTGCGAGGAGTGCCCGCTCTCCAAAGAAGAGAAAGTGATCGACAAATTCCATCGTCCCTATGAGATCAAGCCCGAACCGGGCAAATGCCTGCTGGAACAGGGCATTGTCTGCCTGGGCGTGGCTACCCGCGCCGGCTGCGGCGCGCTCTGCCCGCAGGTGGGCATGGGCTGCCGGGGCTGCTACGGCCCGCTGGACGGCGTGGAAGACCAGGGGGCCAAAATGCTGTCGGCTATCGCCTCGGTGGTGGGCGAGGGCGCGGCCCAGGAAGATGAACACGAAATGGCGGAGCGAATTGCCCGGGTTATGGATACCATCGCCGACCCCAGCGGCACGTTTTACCGTTTTAGCATGGCCCATTCGTTGCTGCACCGGGTCAAAACCAATGGCGAAGGGAGCGTAAAACAATGAAACGCGTCAGCATCGATCCCATCACCCGTTTAGAGGGACACGGTAAAATTGATATTTTTCTGGATGACGACGGCAACGTGGCCAACGCCTATTTGCTGATCCCCGAACTGCGCGGCTTTGAGCAGTTTTGCGTAGGCCGCCCCGTCGAAGAGATGCCGCGCATCACCAACCGCATCTGCGGCGTGTGCCCGGAAGCGCACCATATGGCGGCCACCAAGGCCCTCGACGCGCTTTTCCACGTGGAACCCAACGCCACGGTCAAAAAAGTGCGCGAGATGTTCTATATGGCATTTTTCGTGACCGACCATACCACCCACTTCTACGCCTTGGGTGGGCCGGATTTTGTGCTGGGGCCGGATGCTCCGGCAGCGGAACGCAATATTCTGGGCGTGGTGCATAAAGTGGGCGTCGACATCGGCAAACAGGTCATCGAGTGCCGCATGCGCAACCACCATGTCATCAAAATGTTGGGCGGGCGCGGCGTGCATCCCGTGGCCGGGCTGCCCGGCGGCTGGAGCCAGCCGGTCACGGCAGAGATGCAGCCGGAGATTGCGGAAATCGCTCAAAAAAATGTTGACTTTGGCCTGTTCAGCCTGCAACTCTTTGAAGACCTGGTTCTGAAAAATCAGGCATATGTTGATTTGATCCTGTCCGATGCCTACACCGAAAAAACCTACTACATGGGCATGGTGGATGAAAACAACAAAGCCAATTTCTACGACGGCATGATCCGCGTGGTTGACCCCGACGGCAGCGAATTTGCCAAATACGAACCCCAAGATTACCGCGACCACATCACTGAGCGCGTGGAGACGTACTCGTACCTCAAGTTCCCCTATCTCAAGGATGTGGGTTGGAAGGGGTTTGTTGACGGCAAAGACAGCGGTCTCTACTGCGCCACCCCGCTCTCGCGGCTCAATGCGGCGGATGGCCTGGCGACGCCCCAGGCGCAAGAAGCCTACGAAAAAATGTACGACACCCTGGGTGGCAAACCGGTACACCATCGCCTGGCCACCCACTGGGCGCGGTTGATCGAGCTGCTCTACGCCGCCGAGCGCATGCAGGAATTGGTGCAAGACCCCGAGATCACCAACCCCGATGTCCGCCCGGTGGTCGCCAACACGCCCGACGAAGGCGTGGGCTGCGTGGAAGCGCCGCGCGGTACGCTGACCCATCATTACCAGACCGATGAACGCGGTATCCTGACCAAAGTCAATCTGGTGGTCGGCACCACCAACAACAATGCCCCCATCTCGCTGTCGATCAAAAATACGGCCAAATCCCTGATCAAAAAAGGCACCGATATTTCCGAGGGATTGTTGAACCGGATCGAGATGGCCTTTCGCTCTTACGACCCCTGCATGTCGTGCGCCACGCACTCGCTGCCGGGGAAAATGCCGCTGGAGATCAGGATACGCGATAGCCAAGGGGATGTGATGGAAACGTTGAGCCAGTATATCGATTGAATTGCAACCAAAATGGTGGTATAATGGTTCCAGTTGAGCGTTACGGAGCGTGTCATTATGCTGACCATAACCATAAAAAATATTCCACCTGAACTTTACGATCAAATCAAAACATCTGCCCAATTACACCGCCGCAGTATCAACAGCGAGGTCTTGACCCGGCTGGAAGAAGCGCTGGGCAGCAAGCGGGTTGACCCGGATACGTTTTTGAACCGGCTGGATGCCTTGCACAAGGAGATCACGCTGCCCTACCTTACCGATGATGCGCTGGCAGACATCAAAAGTGAGGGCCGGGAATGATTGTGGTAGATACGAATACCCTGGCCTATCTGTTTATTCCCGGCAAGCACACGTCCCAGGCGCGGCAAGCCCTTAAAAAAGATGCCGGCTGGCTGGCCCCCCTGTTGTGGCGGAGCGAATTTCGGAATATTTTGGCCTCGTACCTGCGCCAAAATCTGTTGGCGCTGTCGCAGGCCTTGCAGATGATGCAAGCCGCCGAAGATTTAATGCGTGGGGGTGAATATGAAGTGGCCTCGATCAAAGTATTAAATCTGGCGGCCCAATCCGGTTGTTCGGCCTATGATTGCGAATTTGTGGCATTGGGCCGGGATGTGGATGTGCCGGTAGTTACTTCGGATCGAAAAATGTTGCAGGTTTTTCCGGCGGATACAGTATCTTTAGAAATGTTTGCGGATTAGGGATATGAAAACGCTGGTATTGGGGCTGGGAAACCCTATTCTAACCGATGATGGGGTGGGTGTGCGCGTGGCCGAAGCGGTGCGGGCCGCGCTGCCGCCGGATTCGCCGGTTGAAGTGAGCGAGGCCGGCGTGGGCGGCCTGGAATTGATGGAGCGGCTGCTGGGCTACGAGCGGGTTATTTTGATTGACGCGCTGCACCATCCGAACGAAACAGGCCCGGCGGGAGAACCTTCGGCGGCCAGGCCGGGGCGCAATCCCGGCACTATCCACCGGATGGAGCTGGATGATTTGCGGCGGATCAGCCCCACCCAGCACAGCGCCTCGGCGCACGATACCAGTTTGGTCACGGCGCTGGAAATGGCGGAACGGATGGGGTTCGACATCCCCCAAATGTTGGTCATTTATGCCGTAGACGTGGAAAATATCATTGATTTTGGTGAGGAACCAACACCGGCTGTGGCCGCGGCCATTCCCGAGGTAACAGGCGCGGTGTTAAAAGAATTGGAGAAGAGTTGAACGACGGGCGTTCAACCTGTGTATGCTTTTTTCAAGGAGGAAAAAATGGTTTCACCTGAAATAATTCGTCGCTATCCGTTTTTTGCCGGGTTGGATCACACATACATCGTACTGCTGGCCAAAGTAGCCGACGAGATGACCGTAGACACGGGTCATTATTTTTTCCACGAAGGGGATGAACTGGATAAATTATATCTGGTTACAGAAGGAAACGTGGGTATTGTGATCCATATCCCCACCTCGGAGGTTGAACACAAACTCTCGGAGCAATTTACGGGCGAAATGCAGACCAAAGATATTGTCATCAGCAATATCGGCCCCGGCGAAATTTTTGGCTGGTCGGCCCTGGTTCCCCCGCACGAGGCAACCACCAGCGGCAAGGCCACCTCACCCTGCAAAGTGATTGCCTTTGACGCCGAGGAGTTGCTGAAAATTTTTGTGGAAGAGTGCGATTTTGGCTACATTATGATCCAGAAAATGGCCCAGGTGGTACGCGAAAGGCTGCGAGATTTACGCACCGAGTCGTTGTCGCAAATGGTTTAAAAAACAATACCATAGTTTCCGTGGATGCAAATTCGTAGGGTATTATCCCGATGCCTTTCCATGCTGCCTGCCTTCAGCGGCATCAGATGGCGTTGGCACTAAGAACTTGGATCAAAAATACTTCCGGCGCGTTGGCGATTTCGGAAGTGTTTTTTCTTGGAGCAGTTTTGCGCGGGCTTTCTGAGAGACCAGGCATTTTGACTCATTATTTGAAATGGGCTACAGTAGTCCCGCGTCATACCCATTAAAACGACCGGCGATTTAGAGGCCGGTGAATAGGAGATCAACGATGACCGCGCAGATCATAGATGGCAAAGCCATTGCCGCCACCATCCGCGCCGAAATTAAGGCCGAAGTTGAACAATTAAAAACGCAATACGGCAAAGTGCCGGGGCTGGCCACCGTTTTAGCCAGCGACCGCAAAGACTCCCATACCTATGTGCGTATGAAAAAGAAAGCGTGCGCCGAAGCCGGTATCACCTCGTTTGGGCGCGAATTGCCGGACAGCGTGAGCCAGGAGGAATTACTTCAGGTGGTTCAGGATTTGAATGCCAATCCTGAGGTTCACGGCATCCTGGTGCAGCTTCCCCTGCCGGACCATATTGATACGGAAGCAATCTTGGCCGCCGTGAGCCTGGAAAAGGATGTGGACGGATTTCATCCCATCAATATTGGCCGGCTCTCGATGAAGCAGCGCGCTCCCCTGTTTGTGCCCTGCACGCCCAAAGGCTGTATTGAACTGCTCGACCGGACAGGCGTGGACATTGCCGGCAAACGGGCCGTGGTATTGGGCCGGAGCAACATTGTGGGCCTGCCCGTGGCCATGCTGCTGCTTCACCGCAATGCTACGCTTACCATTTGCCACTCCCGCACCCAAAACCTGCCCGATGTTGTGCGTGAGGCCGATATTCTTATTGCCGCCGTGGGCCGCGCCGAGATTGTGCGCGGCGATTGGCTCAAACCCGGCGCGGTGGTGATTGATGTGGGCGTCAACGCTGTGGATGATGCAACCCGCGAGCGCGGCTACCGCCTGGTAGGAGATGTGGCCTTTAACGAAGCCAAAGATGTGGTCTCGGCTATTACGCCGGTGCCGGGCGGGGTTGGCCCCATGACCATTGCCATGCTGCTGCGCAACACCACCGACAGCGCCAGGCGAACGTTTGAAGCGGCGTAGGAATATTCTTTCAAAAGGTCGGAGACATCACGCCTCTGGCCTTTTTTATTGAAGCGAAATATGAAGGAGGAGCCTGTGAATTTCAGACTTTCTTTGCTTTTGCTGATACTGCTGCCGGTAATCTTTGCCGGCGCGGGCTGTCAACCCGCGCCGGAGGCGGCCGTATCCACGATTACAGCCGCCCGCGATCCCTCGCCCACCCCTATGCCGCTGCCGCCCGCGCTCACGCCTACCGTACTCGCACCCACGCCCACCAATACCAGGGTGGTGGTCGCCAGCTACACCCCCAAACCGCCCACCGATACCCCCACGCCCCGGCCCACACCCACCATCACCCCCACCCCCGAAGCCACAGCCACGCCGGAAGAAACCGTTCTCGAAAGTACCGGCCCGGCTGTTACGATTGATTGGAACGATGCCGAGGGCAAGCCCACCATTTTCCAGGGCGAAGACGAAGGCTTTTTTATCTGGACGGATGGCGACCGGATTCACCTGCGGGGCGTTACCAAAGGAAGCGAATACACCTTTAAAGGTCGGGCTGCCGGGGTGGGGACAATTGTGAATATCGATCCGCTGGCCCAAAATATCGACACCGATTTTGGCGATACCGTGGGGCAGATCACTTTCCGGTGGACCACCATCGGCGGGCCGGAGGGATTGGATTTTTCATTTACCGGTGATAACTTGCTGCTCAACCTGGGCATCGAGGCCGATCCTGAACCGGAGCCAAACCTGGTCTTTGTTGGCCCCGATAAAGAACGAACCGGTATGTCCATCGAACTGGTGCGGTGAGATCAGGGAATGGTAAGGGTACTCAACACGATATGGTCCGAGCCATCGGGTTGGGTCAGCCGCTCGCCGGTATTCAGCAGGTACATGCCTGTGATCAGGGTGTATTCGCCGGGGGGCAGATCCGGCGGCAGGGGAAATTGCACGATGTCGCTGATGATCTCGCCGGCGGGCCATTGGCGGGTGGGGAAATAGCCGGCCAACGGCTGCGAGTCCCAACCGGCCACATACGCGCCACAGCTATCGAGAAGTTGGGTGAAGACCGTGTAATTTTCCTCCGGCGGCGCATCGGCCTGCCAGAATAATTTGAGATCGAGCCGGCCATCCGGGGACGATGTTTCATCTAATTGAAATCCGCGCAACCGGATCAACGGTCCCAGGGACTCGTCTTGTTCATTGGGGATAGGCTGCCCGGCGAACCAACGGGGGGCAAAATAGATGATGTGGTCGTTGTCCCAAATTCGTTTGGCCAGATAGTGGTCGTCTATCCAGGCCAGGTACTCCGGCAGCCACGGCAGGCGCAGGCTCCACTGGACGACTGCCGGAGATCCAAAATCTTCGGTCATTTGTATCATTCGGTCCGAGGTTTGCCGCCCGGCTTTGATGGCTACCAGCGCCACATCGCCCAGCGGCGGCGGGGTGCGACGGTCGGCCATAAAAATCAGCAGTTGGCTGTCGCCCATTACAAAATCGGTGGGGGCCGATACGGCTTCTAATAATTGGATCGCTTCGGTTTCTCGACCGCCCGTCACAATCGCGGCGGTTTTTTGATTGGCCGTTATCATCGTCGGCAGGTTGAGCGCCGCCGCAACCACCCCCAGCCACAAAGCCATAGCCCAATGCCTTCGGCGGGAAAGCGCGACAATCTCTTTGATGAAGCCGGCGGCCAGCAGGATCAGCGGCGGCAGCAGCACAATAAAATGGTGCGGAAAGAGCGGCGTGTGCCATAACAGCATCACCACCCCGGCCAGCAGCCAGAGGGTCCAGGTGAGCGCATAAAAAATAGCCGGGTTTTGGTGGAGAAAGATGAACAGATTGCGTGAGGCCGGCGGCGCAGTACGGGCTGTCACCGACTGCCACCCGGCGATCACCGCTCCGGCCACGGCCAGCAGCCAGACGCCCCAATGACTGAAAACAAACAACTCAAATTTAGCCCAGGTGTCGGGCCAGCAGCCGGGGATGGCGGCCCTCAAATCGCCCCGGAAGGCCACAAGCTGCTCGTAGAGAGCCGCCGGGTTGTAAATCAACGGCAGCAGGATGATGGGCAGGAGAACGGCTCCGCCCCACAACAGACCGTCTATCAGCAGGTTTTTCCATTGCTGCAGGGGGGATGGCGTGGGCGTTGAGTCAAAATACCGCAGCAGTAAGATCAAGCCAATCGGAACGGCCACAAACGGGTTCAGCGCTTTGGTGATCAAACTCAGGCCCAGCATGAGGCCTGAGGCCACCAACCAGCCACGATGATTTTTATCAAAATAAACAAAAGCCAACACTAACGCGGCCACGGCCAGCCCGGTGGCCGGAACCTCGGCCATCACCAGGCGGGAGAAGGTGAAGAGTAGCGGCGAAATCCCCAGTAGAAACAGCGCGGCCAGCGCCGCCAACCAGCCCCCGGCGCGATGCGCCAGCCAACTTAAGGCTGCCGCCAGCAGGATAAAGCTCAACAGGATCGCCCAACGCCCCACCAGGAGGCTTGAACCGCCCAGCCGAAAGGCCAGGGCCACCGCCTCCAAAAACAGCGGCGATTGCACGGCCACGGTTTCTTCGTAGAGCGTAAATCCATCCACGGCCAATTGCGCCCACATCACGTGCGCGCCTTCATCGTTAGAGAGGCCGAAGGCGTCCAGGTTTTGCGCGCGCCAGGTCAGCGCCAGGCCCAGGAGAATAAGCCACAGCAGCAGCCATAATTTTGGTTTGTATTGATTAGTTCGTTGGTTCACAGTGGGGCAGTATACACCGATTGGGGGGCTTACGAAAATAAAGTGCGCGTTTAAGATCCAGGTATCCAGACCACCGGTAAACGACCACCGACCCTTAAATCTTGGCTCATGTCAAGTAAAAGTGCGAATTCACATTACAGATACAAAATATGAGAATCCACCCTCACCCCAACCCTCTCCCACTGGGAGAGGGCGCAAGATTCCCCTCCCTTTGGGAGGGGTTAGGGGAGGGCCAGAAAGACTTGCACTTGTTCTCAACATGAGCCTAAATCTTTCCGGTGGCCTGTCGTCTGTGGTTGGCGGTCTGGTTGCCAGAGAGCAATGGGAACAATGCTTATACTATTACCGCAGCTATTACTCCAACGGTATCTCAACGTGATCGCCGCCGGTGGTAAGGGGCAGCCGCTCGCCGGAGTCGGGGTGGTAAAGACCGATGTGCAGGGTGTAATTGCCTTGGGGCCGGTTGGGGAGGATGGCGAAGGTGACGGTTTCGACCACCACCTCGCCGGGCTGCCAGAGGTAGGTGGGGTAGGTGCCGTAATCGGGCGCGGAATCGGTTTGCCCGTATACCACGCCCTGCGGCCCTCCGGCGGGGCCGATGAGTTGGACAAAACGGACCAGGTTTTCTGGGGCGTTGACCGCCTGCCAGGCCAGTTCAAGCGTCAGCGTGTCGTTGTTGAGATGGGGCGTGGTGTGGCCCAACAGTTTCAGTTGGCGATCAAAATTAGCCTCGAGCGAGTGAGGCAGGCCAGGGAAATCAAATTGGCGCAGCGCCGGTCCGCCTTCCGGGATGCTCCACACCTGTTCGATTTGGGCCAGTTCAACCAGCGAGCCGCCGGCAGGCAGGCGGGGAGTCAACTCGGTGGGGTGGGTGATGGCGAGCGGCAGCCGGTGGCTGATGTTCCAGGCGTCGGAGCCGCGCCCCACGCCCAGCGCCAGCCGGTAGGCCGGCATTTCGCGCGTATACCAGGGCAGGGTGTTGAATCGGATGCGAACGATTTCGCCCGGAGGCCATTGATCGGGCGGAAACCAGACCTGCGCGGGTTGCAAATCGGTGGTGGCGCCGATGGGTTGGGCCGTGGCATCAAGCAAATACAGAACCGGCTGAAGATCAGGCAGCAGGGGTTGGAGCGCTTCCAGGTCAACCGTTACTTCAACTTCTTCCTGCCGGTTGAAGTGGAGGGTGTAGCCGCGCAGCCGGACGACATCGCCAAAATCAGCCGGGAGTTGGTACGCGGGGGGAGAGCCGGGCCGGGCAAAGGTATAGAAAGTGGGTGGCAGTTGAGAGATGGGCGTAGCAGGAGACGGTTGCAAGTGAAGAATACCGTCGCGGGCCGTGAGCAGTTGGTAGGTGCCGCCGGACAGCAATTCCTCCCGTAAAAACTGGTGCAGGCCGCCGCTGTTTTCAAAGGTGGTGATGTCGAGCAGAATGTCATCCACCGGAGCCGGGGCGGGGTAGGCGGGATCGGTAAAGGTGGCAAAATCGCTGTAGATGACTTCGCGGTGGGTCAGGTGCGGGGCCAGATTGGATTGGGCAAACAGGGCGGAGCTGGGCGGCAGGGTAGAGATGATTTGCGCCAGCGCCTGGTGATGGCCGGTTTTCTGTGGCCAATCGAAGGGTCGGGCCAGGGGCGTAAAACCGCGATAAAAATGGTAGATGCCGGTAAAGACAAGCAGCAGCAGGAGCGCCACGGCGTAGGGCAGCAGGGGGTTGATTTTGGTAACATGGTTCAGGATACGGCTCAGATGGTTGATGCCATAGATCGCAGAAATAAAGAGGAACGGGGCCAGCGGCGCGCCGTAATGAAAATCTTCCAGCCGCCAGGTAAAGGCGTTGTCGCTGAGCAGGTTGACGGCCAGCGAGGGCAGCATAGGCAGCAGGGTGAGCGGGCTGAACAGGGCCAGAAATGCGGTGGGGAAGAAAAGTCGAAATAAATACTCCGGCAGGTGGGCGTGGTTCCAGAGATGGTCGAAGACGCGTACCGGTTGGGTGAGCAGGGTTTGGGCCATTTCCGGGAGGCCGTCGCCAAGCCAGGCGTAGCGATCCAACTGAATATTGCCGCCGGCAGCAAATTGCGGCTGGATGACGAACACCGCCAGGCCAAACCAGAGCGCGCTCATCCCGATGACGAGTCCGGCTAGCCGCCACTGCCGCCGGGCCAGCCCCACGTACAGGCCAATCATCGCCGCCACCAGGGGCATATCTTCTTTGCAGGCCATCGCCAGCATCAGAAAAACAATAAAGGCGCGATTTTTTTTCTGCTCCAACATCCAGAAGGCGAAGAGGAAAAAGGTGGGGGCCAGGGTGACGGCGTGGAAATCGAAAAGAATGGCGGATTCCAGGGTGGGGAGCAGCAGGTAGGCCAGGGGGAAGATGAGGAGGAGGCAGGGAATCAATTGTGAATTGTGAATTTTTAACGGTGAATTTTTAACGGCCACCTGGTAGAGCGGCCACGCGCCGAGGGCGACAACTATCGCTTGAATGATGAGCAGGGTTTCGGGGCGGCCCAGGTTGAGCCAGTAGAGCGGGGCGAAGAGCAGTAGAATTGGTTCAACGTGCAAGGCCAGGCGGGATTGGATCGGCGTCATCAGGGTGAAGTGGAGGAATCGCCCGTGGGCGGTGTTCCACAGGGCCTGGTCAACATTGCCCAGGTCCAGGCCGTTGGTTTGGAAGGTGTGGTGCTGTTGGACAGCCATCAGGCTAAAAAACAAAGCAAAGGCGCTGATGAACAAAATGAGGATAAAGGATGAAGGATTTATCCTGAGTTTGCCAGGAGAATAGAGTTTAGTTCGCTGATTGGCTGACTCGCTGATTCGCTCACTCATGGCAACGTCACCTCGGTGATGAAGATCGCATCACCAACGGTTGTGCCGTTCTCGTCCAGGATAGACAGGCGTTCCCCCGTGAGGGGATCATATAATCCGGCAATGAGACGATATTGTCCGGCGGGTAGATCATCGGGCAGGTGAAGCGTGTAGGGATCGGTGATAATTTCGCCGGGCAGCCAGCCGGGAGTAGGGCGCTGCCCCGCCGCCGGAATACTGTCGGATTGAGCTGCCACTGTATTGTTGGGCGTTAACAATTGGGCAAAGATTTTGTAGGGAGTGGTCAGAGCGGTATCGGTTTGCCAGTACAGTGTCGCGTTCAAAGCTGTGTTGTCCCTTTCAGTTTCATATCCTTTTAGCCGTACGCCTTGCGTCAATTTCGCCGGGCCGGCGGGAGATGAGGCTGTGACCGGGAGGTTGAATTGGTGGGACGGTGCGGTGACTTCAACCCGGCCCAGACTAAGTGAGTCCCCGGCGGGATGACGAGTCGTATGGAGCATCACCACTAACTCATATTCGCCCGACGCCAGCGCAGGCGGCACAATCACCCCGTGCTGAGAGAGAAATGTTGCGCCTCGCCCCCATTGGTCGATGGGGAGGGAAAAATTGTCAAACTGAAGGTCGTTGATCTGAAAATCATTCAGCTCGCTATTTGTCGGACGCCAGCCAAATGCCACAGAATTATTGGGGTCGGACCACCACCCGTTTAGCGCTTTCGACTCTCGCCACGCCAGACGCACATTTAGCACATCGCCGGGAGTGGCGGTGGCGGGCAACGAATCATAGCCGATCAACCGGGCATTGGGCGCCAGCCGGACATCGGTCTGCTGAGACAATTCGGGGTCTGCCGATGATGCTTGCCATTCAACCGAAACCTCGCCCAGCAGCAACCCGCCGCCTGGCCCCGCCGGTTGGCCGCTTGCTGGCAGAACTTCGCCGGAAGTGGGATCGTACCAGCCTACTTCCAGCCGGTAGACACCGGGCGGCGTGCCGGGGGAAATCGATAACTCATGGGCATCTTCAATCCGCATGCCGGGCTGCCAGCGTTCCACCGGCCAGAGGCCCATCACCGGCGGGCTGTCGGCCTGCGCCCAAATGCGGCCCTGCTCATCCACCAGGCGCAAATAGGCAAATCGCTCCGTGGGGGGCGGTGAAAGTACGCGCCAGAAAAGCGTCACCACCAACGGCTCGCCGGAACGGGGTTGGGGGTGAAGGTTGTAGCCCAGCAGCCGGGCCTCATCGCCAAATTGGCCGTTGAAGGGAAATTGCATTTCAGGGTCGGGCAGGTCAAGCCCAGCTATGGGGCCGGAGTAGACCCAGCCGTATTCAATGCCGTTGAGCCGCACGGTATGTTCCGGTTGGCGGCGGGTCTGGAAATAGTGAATGATGTTGGGGCCGGGGATGTCGCGCTGCACCTGGTTGATGTAAAGAACGGCGTGGCCAGCGGTGAGCAGGTTTTCCGGCGGCACGACCGGCTCCACTTCGCCATTGTAAAAATGCTCAAAAATCGAATCGTACCAGGCGGCGGCCCGGCCAGATTTGGATTGGTTCAGATAGCGCGCGGCCTCGTCCAGCCCTTCGCCCCAGCCTACCAGCAAGGTTTTCGGCGCCCAGCGCCACCCCAAAACCAGCGGGTTGTAGTAGGTAAAGTAGTAAGGGTGGTAGATCAATGTGAAGAGGATGATGCCCCCAAGGAGTAGGACATAGGAAATAGGAAGTAGTTTGGGTTTTGACTCACTGAGTCGCTGAAGCGCTGATTGGCTCAATTGATGCAATCCCCAGCCGGCCAGCAGGTAAAAGGTGGGGAAGGCCGGCAGCATATAGCGGATCGATTTTTTGGAGGCGATGGTCATCAAAATGAGATAGATGAGGGCAAAAAGCCAGAGCGCGAGGATGGAGAGACGGGTAGGCCGGGCGATTTGGGTGTGGCGCGTGATGAACCACACATGGAGCGTCAGGCCCAACAGCAGCCAGGGCGTTGCTTTGAGCAGAAAGGCCACCGGATAGAACAGCGGGCCGGGGTCTTCCACAAAGCGGCCCAGCCAGAAAAGGCCCAGGTTGCCGGTACCGGCTGCCTGATCGGTGAAGAGTTTGCTGAAGGTGAGGGTGAGAGCCTGGGCCGGATCAACCCACATGGCGGGCCAGAGAATGAAGAAAGCCAGAATTGCCACACCTGCAATCATGAACAAGCCGCCCACTTTGACCAGCCACCAGCGCGGGTTTCGCCCTTGCGCCGTCCCCAACGCCCAGACGATCACCAGACCGCCCAGCATCGGGGCCAGCAACAGCGCGGTGGATTTGGTGAGCAGCGCCAGTCCGGTGAATACGCCGGTGAGCAGCAGCCACCGCCGCCGGTCATCGCGCAGCCACAGCAGGCAAGATAAACCGGCCAGGGTCATCAACACGGCCAGCGGCGCGGCGATGTGAAGCAGGCGGCTGTAGGCCAGGGCGTAAGGATCGAGCGCCAGCAGAATGATGCCGATGAGGGCAGGCCAGCGGCCCAAGAGCGCGCGAGCCAGGGCAAACATCAGCAACAGCAGCAGACCGGTCAGTGCGGCGGTGGAAAATCGCCCGATGGCATAAGCCCCCATCTCAGTTGAGGCCAGGCCAACAAATGGCGCGTTCCAGCCGGCTACAGTCACGCCGGGGTAACCAATGCCCAACGTTTGGCTGAAATCGCCCCGGCTGATACCGGCGGCAAAGTGGCGGGCGTGTTCCAGGAACAGCGGCTCGTCGATGGTGAGAAAAACATCCAGGTTGAGGAGTCGGGGAATGAAAATAATCAGGGTGAGGAGGAGCCAGTCTATGGAGTTGCGTAAAAATCTGATGATTTGCGGCATAGTTTTTAGTGACGAGTAAGGCGTGAGGCGTGATTCACTCTTTCACTCGTCACTCCTCACTCGTCATTTTTTCGATATTTATGACGCCCAATCGAACGGCGTTTTCACCACTGGTATCGTTTTGCACGGGCAAGCGTTGGCCGGTTTCCAGCAAGTACATGCCGGCCCATAATTCGTATTCGCCGGGCGGAAGATCGGGAGGGATGACCAGGGCCGCGCCGCCCAGCCCGTTGCTGGTTTCGCGGATGGTTTTGCCCACCGGCCACAGCGAGGTGGGATACACGCTGCCCAGAGGTCGGTGATCGGCCTGGGCCACATTGCCGCCGCCCGGTTCCTCCCGCAAATGGATGAAGACGGTGTAATCGCGCGACATCGGGGCCAGCGCCTGCCAGTAGAGCGTCACGCGGACGGCCTGGCCCGGCGCGGGTTGTTCCGGTTTCACCGTGTAGCCGGTCAGACGGACTTTTTGGCCGAGAACGGCCTGAACCGGATGGGCCGGTTCAAGTCGGATGGGCCGGGGGGCAGCTTTGGAACGCAGAATGAAAATGCCCTGGGTTTCGGCGGCGTAATCGGTTTGGGCCAGCAACTGCTGCTGGAACCAGAGATCGTAATATTCGCGTTGAAGGCCCCAGCGTTCCAAAATCAGCCAGACGGAATGGTTGGCCAGGGTATCGTGCAGCAATTGATTCGGGGGAGGAACGGATGCGCCGGTCAGGGTCTCGGCCAGGGCTTGATCGGTGCAAATGGCGGGCGATCCCAGCCAGCGGTCAACCGGATAGTTATCGCCGGGCAGAATCCGGTAATCGTACCCGCCCCGCCGCTGCACGCAGTAAAAATCGTTATGGCCCAGGTACAGCGCTGCCGCCGGAGGGGTGCCGGTCAGAATGGCATCGCCGGGCTGCCGGTGTTCCTGCACAAAGGTAAAAGCCGAGGCGTAATCATCGCCCAAATTTGTGAGCAATGATTGCACGCCCGCGCGGGCCGACATCAAAATGACCCCGGAGACCAGCAGGGGCGAGATGAGGGTTAGCAGGGATGACGTTTGCTCGGAAAGCGACGCGCCGGAAACATACCGGATCAAGCGCAATAACAACCGCCCGGCAACGGCCATACCGCGCGCGCCCAACAGGAAAAACGCGGGCAGCAGCATGAACAGGTATTTGTCATCGCGGCGGTCGGGGGAGACGATGAGGATCATTTCCAGGGTGGTAGTCAGGAGGATGAGGGTGAGGTACAGGGTGGCAGGATGACAGGATAGCATGGTAGCAGGGTAGCAAGGGTGCAAGGGCGTGGGGGTGTTAGGGTGTGGTTGGTTTTGGCGCTGTTTTCGGGTTTCCCACCACTCGCCGACGAGGGCGAACAGGGCGAAGGGCGTAAAGATCAGGGCGGGCAGGGTGAGGTAGAAGGGGGCGATGGCCAGCCAGCCGTCAACAAGGTTGAAGGAGAAATCGCTGTAAATGGTAAAGACCTGGCCCAGACCGGAGAGCGTATTGTCCGCGTCCAGCGCGGCAATGCCTTTGGGCTGCCCCAGCCGTTTGACCCAGAAGGCCACGGCAATGATCGCCACAAAGGCCGCCGACTCCAGCCAGATTTTCCACTGCCGGCGGTCGAAAAACGTGGTGGTGATTGTTTTGAGAGAGCGTTTTGCCGCCGGTATCCGCAGCCAGGCCATCACGCCGGCGGCCAACAACAGCGGCGGGGCCAGAGCGACCCCGGCAAATTGGGTCAGTACCGCCGCCAGATAGGCCAGCAGCGCGGCCCAGCGCCGGCGCGCCCGGTTGTGGATAATGCCCTCATAGGCCAGCCAGAGCGCCAGCAGCACCAGTAGTTGAAACAGGGCATACATCCGGGCGCGGCCACTCCAATGGATGGCCGCAGGCGCTGCCGCCAGCGCCGTGGCGGCGATCAATCCTGCCGCCGGCGAAAACCAGCGCCGCCCCACGCCGAAGGTCAACCCCAAGGTGAGTATGCCAAAAAGCAAGCTGGCGTAGCGCACGGCGAGGTGGGCCGGCCCCAGCCAGGCGGCCACGCTGCCGGCGTAAGAAAACAACAGGCCGTGCTCGTAAAACAGGCCCGAAGGCATCACCGGCAGGCCCTTTTCTCCAATCATCTGCACGGCCAGCAGGGTGACAAATTCGTCGGGATAAAGGCGGATGGTGTGGATGAAGCGCAGGCGCAGCCATAGCCCCACAAGCAGCACGCCCAGCGCGGCCAGAGAAATGATTATTCGGTTCGTTTTTTGCAGTTGGTCATGTGTCACGGCCCGCTATTTTACCAGAGATAAGCCCAGCGTCCCAATTTATGGGTGGCGCAGATTCTAACCGGACTCTTATTTTCTTTATGGAGTAATCTGATGATCTTCTGCTTGAATAAAACGCGCTTGTTTGCCCAAAATAGCGGACAAACCCCATAATTTTGTCTGTATACCAAAAGATGTCTATAATGGGTTTCTATTTTTTGAGTGAGGATTCTTATGTATCAAACAATGGCCCCTACCATCCCCCCGGTACACCGCGCCCGGTCAGAAACGGAACGCGTTGAGCTTTTAACATCCCAACTGAAACAACACCATCAGGTTGACCCCGCCGCTATCCGGGTGGTCAAAGCCCCGCTGCGGATTTGCCCGTTGGGCGCGCACATCGACCACCAATTGGGCGTGGTTACCGGAATGACCATTGACCAATCTTTGCTGATGGCATTTGCGCCTACGACCAACAGCGCGGTTCACTTGGAGAGCGAAGATTTTGAGCCGCCGATTTCCTTCACCCTGGATGCGGTGCCGCCGTACGCCGTGCGGGATTGGGGCAACTATATTCGGGGCGCGGTGCTGGCCTTGCAGCAGCAGCATTCGCTCAAGCATGGGCTAGTGGGGGTGGTGGGCGGCGAGATGCCTATCGGCGGGCTTAGCTCGTCGGCGGCGGTCACTATTGCTTACTTGCTGGCGCTGGAAACGGTGAACGAGGTAGATATTTCAGCTCAGGAAAATGTCGAATGGGTGCGCTTTACCGAAAATCAATATATTGGTTTGAACAACGGCATTCTCGATCAATCCGTCATTCTCTTCAGCGATCACAACCATTTGACTTCGATTGACTGCCGGACGCTGGACGTAGAGCAAGTGTCCGGCCCGCTACAGCCCGGCGATTTTGAAATTCTGGTCGCCTATTCGGGCGTCACCAAAGTGCTGGTGGGCACCGATTATAATGACCGCGTGGCCGAATGCCAGGAGGCGGTTCAACTGCTCTTAAATTACGCTGGTCGCCCGCCGGAGATTGACCCGCGTTTGCGATATGTTGATCCGCAGATTTTTGCGGAGGAAGGCCGCCGGCTGCCGCCCCGACTGTGGCGGCGGGCCAACCACTATTTTGGCGAAATGCAGCGGGTGCAAGACGGCCTGCAAGCCTGGCAAAATGGCGATCTGGCGACGTTTGGCCGGCTCACATCGGAATCGGGCGAGAGTTCTATCAAGTATTACGAATGCGGCAGCCCCCAACTCATTACGCTGTACGAGATTTTGCGCGATACGCCCGGCGTGTACGGCACGCGCTTCAGCGGCGCGGGATTCCGGGGCAGTTGTATCGCTTTGATTGATCCCGCCAGGCGGGAGACGATTGCCGAAGCCATTCATCGCCGGTATCCGGTGGAACATCCCGCTGAAGCCGGCGATTACAGCATTCATTTTTGCCAACCTGATGGCCGGGCCGGTTTGGTCAAATAACATCTTTGGAGCAATCTATGCAAGCCGTCATATTGGCCGCCGGCAAAGGATCGCGGTTGAACCCAATTACGCTGAACCGCACCAAGGCCATGGTCCCCATTTTAGGAAAACCCATTGTGGAGCGGGTGATGGAAACCCTGGCCCAAAACGGCATTCGGCGCTTTATCATGGTGATCAGCCGGGAAGACGGCGAGGTAGGCCGCTATTTTCGGGAACAGAGCAGCCTGGAGGTTGACATTCAATTTGTGGTGCAGCCGGATCGGCTGGGCATGGCCAATGCCTTGAGCCTGGCCGCGCCCCACATCGACAACACCTTTGTGCTTTCCGCCTGCGATAACCTGACCCCACTGGAGCACGTGGCCGAACTCATCGCCGCCCACCAATCGAGCCGGGCCAATGCTACGCTCAGCCTGATGAAAGTGGACGCCTCGATCATCAGCCGGACCGGCATTGTAGATATGAAGAATGGAGAAATCACCCGCATTGTTGAAAAACCGGCCCTTGAAGAAGCTCCTTCGAACATCGCCAGCCTGCCCCTGTACGTCTTTTCTCCCAAACTGCTGGCCTACCTGCCGGAAATAAAGCCCTCACCGCGCGGCGAGTACGAATTGCAGGATGCGATCCAGATGTTGATCGAGCGGGATGGGCGTATCCACGGCGTGCTGACCCCCACCCGCCAGCAGCTCACCAACGCCACCGATTTGCTGGCCCTCAACCGCCATTACCTGACCACCGGCGGCGATAGCCCGGTGCTGGCGCCCCAAAGTGTGGGCCAGCATACCCATTTGATTACGCCCCTTCGCATAGAAAAATCTACTACCATTGGCCCCGGCTGCGTCATCGGGCCGAGGGTTTACATTGAGCGCAACTGCCAAATTGGGGCTGATGTGTTGATCAAAGATTCGGTGATTTTGCGCAATACGGTCATCGAAGATGGCCGGCAGGTGGTGGGTGAGGTTGTTTCTTGAACGTTCAAGCCTGATTTAGGAATAAGAATTTAATAACTTACCCATTTTGCCAGGAGATTAGCGATTAGCGATTGGAGATTCAGGCTAATAATCTCCAATCTCCAATCTCTAAATTGGGTAAGTTATTTATACACCATTCCTTATTAGGTCAGCGCTCGCTCCAAACTCTCCCGCACGCCGCGCCCGATGAGCCAGCCGGCGGTGGTGGCCGGCCCCGCATAGGGCACAGTTTTTCCACGATTTGTACAGGCAACAACTATCGAGTCGGTGGAGGTGCCGGTGGCAGGATGACCTTCGGGTGTTGAGACGCCGCGCTGCAACAATACACCGGTTTTGGCTTCGGTGGCCGTGATCACGGCGTTGACCATCGCAGCGGAACTGAGGCGGGCATCGATCAGCACTATGATGTTGATGGTGCCGGGCGCGAGTGCCGCCGGGGAACTCAAGCCCGCCGAAGTCGGGTTGCTCAACCCGGCGGTCAGTACCACGCTCACGGTCAGGCCGCGTTCGCGTAGGGTCATCGTTTTAACGCCATCCAGATAGGCCGCCGTCATCAGTCCCACAAACGGCTCGGTGATCCCGGCACCGGCGGCGAACTCCCGCAAATCTTGCGGCGGGTCGGGATGATGGTAGTTTTTGTCCACGTGCTGGTTGATGATGACTCTCGCCTGGGTCTGGCCGCCGCCCACCACCGCCGAGGCCAGGATGTTCAGCGGCTGTTGGCTGCGGAGGACAATGGCCTCAGCGGTCAGATCGACGGTCAGGCGGGGAAACCATAAATTGGGGGCGTGTTTGTTTTTCATCGGTAAGTTTGACCTAAATCCGTAATAGTGGTATAGTACCGTCTTGTTGCACACGCAACAAGCCTTGCGCGTGTGCACAGGCCCTCGTCGTCTAGGGGACTAGGACACAGCCCTTTCAAGGCTGCGACACGGGTTCAAATCCCGTCGAGGGCACACAGTTTCGTTGCCTCCTCAAAGAAGAGGAGGTTTTTTTATTTTAAAATGTAATAATTTACCGGCCCTTCGCTGACCCGCAGCAATAGGTTGCGCTGAACCAAGCTGTCCAGATCTCGCCGGAGGATAGCGGGCGGAACATCGGGGTAAAGCCGGCCGTACTCGCTCAGGCTGAGGCGGTGGTGTTCCAGAACAAAGTTCATCGCTTTGATTTGACGACCGTACAATCCCAGGGCCAGCCAGCGTTGGGTGGCCGGCGCGCCGTGATCGGCCTTATTTTGACGTCCTTCGTCAGCATGGCGAGACAGCGTGTTGGCCGGGCGGCTAAACAGCGTTACTTTGAAGCCGGCGGCGGTTTCCTCAAATTGCGGTGGCGGCAGCCCTTCTTCGGCCATGTGCCGCGCCACGCGATCCAGGCCGTAGCCCAACCGTTCCACCCACCCCATCTCCGACAACACGCGGCTCAATACCTCGTTCCGGCTGAAACGCTCGGTGAGCAGGTTGTTGGGGGTGACGTGACCCGGCAGCCGGCCCGGGCTGTAACACTCCAGCCGGTCGGCAAAGATAAGCAGGCGCGCGCCCTCCCCGCCCCGGCCGTAATCTCGATGCGCCACGGCATTGATAATCACCTCGCGGACGGCGTCGAGGGGCAGCGCCGGGGTTTCATCCCATTCCAGATCGTTTAGACGGAGTCGGGGCCGGATGTGTTTCTGCAAAAACACTTCCGCCTGTTTGATCTGATTTGGCAGGGGCCCGCGAATATCTGCCCGCGTATGGGTATCGCTCATTTGCAGGCCACTGTAACAGGCGGCAATAATCTCGGCAGAAGGGATGAAGCGGTCGGGTGAGCGGCCAAACAGCAGCAGCCCGGCGTGGGTCAAATAGAGCTGCCCGGTCTGATCTTTTGCCAGACATCCCCGGTTGAGCAATGCTTCCTCCGCCGATGACGGCGGGGCACCATCCCCCTGATCAGCTAAAAAACGATTCGCCACCGCCCAATCCAGATCGCTGAGCTGGGCCTCCGGCACAATTTGCTGCTCAAAACTGCCTTGTTGGCGAGTTGTCAGCAATTGTGGCGGATAGCGGGCGGCGCGGGTATCGGTTTGATCGGGCGCGGCTTTTTTTGCAGGTAATTCCCGGACAAAGTCTGGCATCAGTTTTTTTGGCTCGGCGATGAGAGTGGGTGTATTTTGTACGCCGTTTTTGTGTCCATTGGTTGGCATGGGATACTCCTCATAAATAAAAAAAGGCCGCCTCCACGCGGAGGCGGCCTTGATAAATTACGTCAACAATTACACCAAAGGCTCCACCGTGGAGAGCAAATAGCTGAAATTATCTATGTCTATATCCATTTCGCCGGATATGGCCGCGCCAATACTGGCCAATACAAGGCAGCAGCAGCACAGGACCAGGATAATCAGAATACCAATAATAATGTAACGTTGGGTATTGCTCTTTTGGCCGGTATCACCGCCAGGATCCGCTGTGCCGGATGGGGGAGACGCGGTGTCGGGTTCAAAGTCGGCGTCTTCAGCCTGTTCCATTTCTGCGGCCAAATTGTCTACATCTTCCTGAGTCACAGAGACGGTTTTGGCTTCTTCAGACACCTGGCTTACGGTAGACAAAATAGTTTGATCATTCTCGGCTGCATCCGTTTCCTGGTTTTCCAACGGCGCGCCACATTCCGCGCAAAAACGGGCGTCAGCTTCATTTTTGGCACCACAGGTTGGGCAATTCATGGTTTTTCTTATCTCCCCAAAATTTATTTGGCCACAAAAGAATGAGGGCCGTTTAGTCTGCCCTCATTTTACCAAAAGTTGTTGAGTTTCACAAGATAGGCTTGATCATTCACCCACGCATCTACTGCCCCAGCGTGGTCGGATCACCCAATGCCGGCAAATCGGGGGCTTGAAGTTGGTGAGAGATTTTCCAGCGGCCATCAACCAGCATCATTTTCAGGCGGACGTTATTTTCAACGGAACCGTTAACGGTAAAAGAGATATCCACTACATTTTGAGCCGCCTCTTCGCCGGTAACTACATCCCGGCCGCCGCCTATTTCCATCAAGTCCCGGTCTGTTTCCAATTGGGGGTAGTAGCGGAGAAAGCTCACCGACAGGTTTTGATTGTTGTTAAAGTTGGGAATTTCAAAATATCCGGGGTTATCGTTGGCAAATTCCCGGTAAGCGTCGCCGTTGGGGTCCAGAAAATCTCTGGGATTCCAATTTTCATCGGCGTGGCGGCAGAGCGTGAGGTCGGTGCTGCCGCAGGTGGCGGCGTAAAAGGCCAGGACGATTTTTTCGGGGAAGGTGTTGTCCAGAATGTTATCCGGCGACCCGCTGCCGGGAAAATCAACCGTTGAGACGATGGGCGCGGCCAGTTTCCTATCCAGTTCTGCCGGATCATAATATTGGTCCCAATAGGTTTGGGTGTTTTCATTCAGCGCGTAAACGGATCGGTTCACCAATTGGCTGCGTTCAAAGCCGGAGCGGTCATTGACGGTGACGTTTTTGGTTGTCTGGTCAAAGGTAACGCCATCTGTTCCCCGGAACGAGCCGAGGGGTTGGTAGCGCGGGGGCGCATCGCGCGGAAAATCCCACAACGCGGAATTATCTCTAAAACTAAAGATGTTCAAATCCTTCTTTTCATGGCCTGTCACCAAAATTTCGGGAAGATTCCGTTGATTGGGGCCATTTCTTTCCGAAACTACTTCTTCCAGTTCAAATGATGAAATTTTGCCGTCGCTGATGTAATCTCGATTAGGAGGACGCAGGGCGTAAGGGAACACAATGGGCGGATTTCCGCGATCATTATCGTAAATAAAACCGCCAACCGAGGTGACGCCGCCTTGCAGATCGAACTCATAAAAAACCACCCATTCTTTGTATTCATCGCCATCGGTATCTTCTTTATAGATATCGCTGATGACTAGATTGTTTTCGAGCCGGGGGGGGATGGCATCCTCAAAAGAAATCAATTGTTTAAGGCTGGTCTGGTAGCCGATGGTGCGCAGATAGGGGATAGGGTCTTGCCGGGTTAACAAAAAGAAAAAGACAATCACCGTACCGGAGACGGCCAAAACCAGAAAGAAATCCAGCAGAATATCAAAGATATTGCCCACACTCACAAAAGCGCCGCGCCGGATGATCAAAAGAAAGAGCGTGACGGCGATTAACAATAAAAAAACTATCCTGAGATCAATACCCAAGGCCGACCTCCTTGCAAGCTTATTTCCATTTTCTTTAAGGCCGCATAGCGCATTAAAAAATGCCGTGATAGCCGGAAACAAACTTAGAAAATTCAGAAATTCAAAAGATGGTAAAACTCTGGATAAATTCTACACGATGTAGACATAAAGCGCAAACAATTATCAATATTTTTATGTAAATAAAAACGCCGCGAAGCATTCGCGGCGTTTTGGGCAAAATAAAGGCCGGGGTTGTTAAGAAGCAGCCGGCTGGCTGTTTCTGGGTTTGGGCTTTTTCTTTTTGGGCATAATGAGCGATGTTTCCAGCACATCTTCCATGCGCTCGGCAAAGATAATGTTGAGTTGGCGTTGAATTTTTTTGGGCACATCCACCATGTCTTTTTTATTGCGGGCCGGGGCAATAATGGTGGTGATCCCGGCCCGGTGGGCGGCCAGGATTTTTTCTTTGAGGCCGCCGATGGGCAAAATTTTGCCGTGCAAGGTGATTTCGCCGGTCATAGCCACATCGTGCCGCACTTTGGCCTTGGCCAGCGCCGACACCAGGGCCGTGGCCATGGTCACGCCGGCGCTGGGCCCGTCTTTGGGGATCGCGCCCTCCGGCACGTGCAGGTGAATATCGTAGTTCTCGAATTGGGAGGGTTTGATGTTGTACTGTTTGGCATTGGCCCGCACAAACGTCAGCGCGGCTTGAACCGACTCTTGCATCACGTCGCCCAACTGGCCGGTAAACGTAAGCTGGCCTTTGCCCGGCATCAGGGTTACTTCTATGGGCATAATGTCGCCGCCGGCTTCGGTGTAGGCAATGCCGGTGGCCAGCCCGACCTGGTCTTCGGTTTCCGCCCGCTGCTCCAGGAAACGGGGCGGCCCCAAATAGCGGGATAAGGATTGCTGGGTGACAACTTTGGGGGATGATTTTTTTTCGGCCAGGCGGCGCGTTACTTTACGGCAGATCTGGCCGATTTCCCGTTCCACATTGCGCACCCCGGCTTCGTAGGTGTATTCACGAATAATGCCTTTCACAGCGCCGTCCGTAATTCGGATGCCGTCGTCTTGCAGGCCATGTTCTTCCAATTGGCGGGGGATAATGAACTGCCGCGCAATCTGCACTTTTTCCTCTTCGGTGTAGCCGGAAAATTCGATCACTTCGGTGCGGTCGCGCAGCGCCGACGGCATTGGATCGAGCAAATTGGCCGTGGTGATGAAAAACACTTGCGACAGGTCGTAGGAGAGTTCCAGGTAATGGTCGCTGAAGCTGTTGTTGTGCTCCGGGTCCAGCGCCTCCAGCAGCGCCGCGCTGGGATCGCCGCGAAAATCCGCGCCAACTTTGTCGATCTCATCCAGCATAAAAACCGGGTTGATTGTGCCAGCGCGGCGCATATATTGCAAAATACGGCCCGGCATCGCGCCAATGTAGGTGCGGCGATGGCCGCGAATTTCGGCCTCATCGTGGATGCCGCCCAGGCTGAAGCGCACAAATTCCCGGCCCAGCGCTTCGGCAATAGAGCGGCCCAAGGAGGTTTTGCCGGTTCCCGGCGGCCCCACAAAGCACAAGATGGGGCTGCGCATTTTTTCCCCGGCCCGCTGCTTGACGGCGATGTGTTCCAGAATCCGTTCTTTGACTTTGGGAATGCCGTAATGGTTGCGGTCCAGTACCTCGGCCACGTGGGAAATATCGATGTTATCTTCGGTGGCGTTGAGCCAGGGGAGTTCGATGAGCCAATCCAAATAAGTGCGAATAATGCCAACTTCCGGGGCTGCCGGCGGCATCGCAACCAGGCGGGACAGCTCCTTTTCGGCTCTGGCTTGCACTTCCTCCGGCAATTCAATTTCATCCAGGCGCTCGCGCAGTTCGTTGACTTCGGCCATCTGGAAATCCAGCTCGCCCAGTTCGCTTTGGATGACGCGCATTTGCTCGCGCAAGAAGTGCTCTCGCTGGCCTTTGTCCACTTCCTGTTGAACCTGATCTTGAATACGGGTCTCCAGTTCCAGTACATCCAGCTCGTGGGCCAGGATAATGCTGAGTTGTTGCAGCCGGGCGGTGGGTTCGGCCATTTCTAAAATCTGCTGGCGTTGATCCACCCGCAGATCCATCACCGAGGCGATCATATCGGCCAGCCAGCCGGGTTCTTCAATGTTCATAGCGGCCACGTAGGCATCATCGGGGATGCTGCGGTTGAGTTGGACGCATTTTTCAAACAGGGCCAGCACCGCGCGCATCAGAGCCTCGGCGGACAGGGATTTTTCCGACTCTTCGCTGAGCAGTTGCGCCCGCGCGGTTAAAAAAGGTTCTTCCTGTACAAATTCCAGAAGCCGGATCCGCTGTTCGCCTTGCACCAGGATGTTCATGCTGCCGTCGGGAATTTTCAGCATGCGGCCTACCACCACCAGTGTGCCGATGTCGTACAGGTCGTCCACGCCCGGCTCTTCGATATCGATATTGCGCTGGGCCACCACAATTAATTCGCTATTGCCGGCCAGGGCCGTTTCTAGCGCCATCATCGAGCGATCCCGACCCACAAACAACGGGGTCAGCATCTGCGGGTAAACCACGTTATCGCGCACCGGCAAGACCGGCAGCTCGATGATATCAAAATCCAGATTGTTTTCTTGAGAAAAATCTTCTTGTTTCACCGGCTCCATTAAGGTTCAGTTTGCTCCACATCATACAAATGTTTAATGGTATAGTACCATAAAAGAACCGTTTTCTCCAATTGAAGAAAAGGTTGCTGCGCAGGCCAAAGGGTATTTTTATTTCATATAATTTTCAGGGTCGATGGGCGGCAGGGGCAGATTATGATTTCGCAGCCAGATTTCGCGGGCGGCGGCTACACAAAACAGCGAACCGGTTATGCAAATAACATCGCGGGGGCGGGCGTTTTCTAAGGCTGCTTGCAGGGCGCGTTCAATGGTTGGTTCGATGATAGCCTGGTAGCCCAGGTGTGCGGCGGTCTCCACCAGCATTTCAGGCGTGGCAGCCCGTGGATGGCGCGATTGGGTCATGTACACCTGCCGGGCCACTGGCAATAAATTTTTTAGCAGCGCGGTGTATTCGTGATCCGCTGTTGCGCCGATAATAAAAATAATATCCCGGCCGGGAAAATAATTGGCCAGAGCGTAGCGCAGGTTTTGGGCAGAATCGCCGTTCATGGCGCTGTCGATGACAACGTAAGGGTCGCGGCTCAATATTTCCAGCCGGCCCGGCCATTCGACCGCGCGAATACCGGCGGCAATTGCATTTTGCGATACGGATAGACCGGCCCGCTCGGCCAGCGCGTGAACCGTGGCCACGGCGGTGACGGCATTGGTGACCTGGTGCGCGCCCAACAGCGGCAGCCAGTAGGCGTGGCCGTTCATATAAAATGCCTGCCCTTTGAAGGTGGCGCGCCCCGTTTGCCAGCGCCAGGCCGGATCGTCGCCCACCACCACCAGCCTGGCTTTCCGTTCCCGGCAGGTTTCTTCGATGATCGTCATCGCTTCCGGCACCTGGGGCGCGCTGACCACCAACGCGCCGGGGCGGATAATGCCGGCTTTTTCACGCGCGATCAACGTCAGCGTATCGCCCAAAAGTTGAACATGATCGTAACTGATAGAGGTGATCACGGCTACACTGGAATCCACCACATTGGTGGTGTCCAGCCGCCCGCCCAGGCCCACTTCCAGTACGGCTACATCCACGCCCGCCTCGGCAAAGGTCATAAACGCTAAAATTGTGATCATTTCAAATACGGTGACAGGATGGGCTTCAAAATGCGGTTTGAGCCGCTTGACCAGGGTGGCAATGTGCTGCTCGCCAACCATCTCGCCGCCAATGCGGATGCGCTCCCGGAACGAGTGCAGGTGCGGCGAAATATAGAGGCCGGTTTTGTAGCCCGCAGCCCGCAAAATGCTTTCGATGATGGCGGCAGTTGAGCCTTTGCCCTTGGTTCCGGCCACCAGCAGCGAGGGAAAGCGGCGGTGCGGCTGGCCCAGGTCTGCCAATAATCGTTCGGTTCGTCCCAAATTCAACACTTCCGCATCGTATTTGGGCATCATCCGGCGTTCAAAATTGATGTGGCTGTAAATGTACGCGAGCGCGTCGCGGTAAGTTTGAATAGACACGGGCACATCCGTTAAAATTTTGGGATACTTACTCTTCTTCCGGCTCCAAAAGCCGCTGTACTTCTTCTTCGGCTACTTCCGGCTCCAGCTTTTTGAAGAGGGGCGCGGGTTTGCGCAGCGGCTGCCCCGGTGGCAGCGCGCTCGGTTCCCACCGGCCCTCAGCTTCGCTGTTATCGTAGCACAGAGCCAGGTGTTCGCGTTCGGCTTCGCTGAAGGTTTGGGTGAATTGGCGGCCAAAGATCTGGCTCTCGTAGCCCAGGTATTCGTGCAACTGCTGGCAGGTGTGGGGCAGGAAAGGCGCAAACAGAATCTTCAGATTGTCGATCACCCGCAGCGCCACGTAAATGGACGTGCCGGCCGCCGCCGGATCATCCTTAAACGCTTTCCAGGGCGCTTTGCGGTCCAGATAGACGTTGGCCGACCGGGTCAGGCGCAAGGTTTCATCCAGGGCCGCTTTCAGTTTGACCCCGGCCAGTAGATTGCCCACGGTTTCAAAGCCGGCTTCCACCTCGGCAATGATCTGCTCATCGGCTTCATCCAAACCGTCGGGACCGATGTCGGGCGCGCGGCCATCATACCGCTTGTAGGCAAAGCCCAACACCCGGTTGACCAGGTTGCCCCAGGCGGCCACCAATTCATCGTTGTTGCGCCGCACAAAGTCTTCAAAGGTGAAATCGGTGTCGCGGCTTTCAGGGGCGATGAAGGTGAGGTAGAAACGGATGGGATCGGGATCAAATCGCTCCAGCAGGTCGGGCGCCCAGATAGCCCAGTTGCGGCTGGTGCTGAGTTTTTTGCCTTCCATATTCAGGTATTCGTTAGAAGGCACATCGTACGGCAGGTTGAGGCGTTTATCGGGATCGTCCTCGTACAAATTCAGGCCGGTAGCCATGAGTTCGGCGGGCCAGATCACGGTATGGAAGGGGATGTTGTCTTTGCCGATGAAATAGTAGGTTTTGGCCTCCGGCGCGTACCACCATTCTTTCCATTTTTCGGGCCGGCCCTGGTTATGCGCCCACTCGATGCTGGCGCTGAAGTAGCCGATGACGGCCTCGAACCAGACGTAGATCCGCTTTTGCTCATAGCCATCGAGCGGGATGGGAATGCCCCACTGCAAATCTCGGGTGATGGGGCGGGCTTTGAGGCCATCTTTCACGTACTGGCGGCTGAAGTTGATAACGGTGGGCCGCCAGTGATCTTTGTCTTCCAGATATTCCCACACCGCTTCGTTGAGCCGCCGCAGGTCCAAATAAAAGTGTTCGGTCTCGCGCAGAACGGGGGTCGAGCCGTCGGTTTTGCTGCGCGGGTTGATGAGGTCGGTGGGGTCCAGCAATTTTTTGCAATTGTCGCACTGGTCACCGCGCGCGCTGTCGTAGCCGCAGTTGGGGCAGGTGCCTTCGATGTAGCGGTCGGGCAAAAAACGGCCTTCGCTCTCAGAATAGAATTGCTGCTCGGTTTGGGTGTAGATGTAGCCGTTGTTCAGGGCGGCGGTAAAAATATCCTGGGCCACGCGGTAATGGTTTTCGGTGTTGGTGTGGGTGAAAAGATCGTAACTGATGCCCATGTGCTGGAACGTTTCCAAAAATCGCAGGTGGAACCGCTCAAACACATCCTGGGGCGCAACGCCTTCGGCATCGGCCCGCAGGGTGATGGGCGTGCCGTGAGAATCGGAGCCGGACACCATCAACACGTTGTTGCCTTTGAGGCGATGGTAGCGGGCAAAAATATCGGGCGGCAGATAGGCCCCGGCCAGGTGGCCGATGTGTAAATCGCCGTTGGCGTAGGGCCAGGCGGTGCAAACCAGAATATTTTCAGGCATAAATTTTTCCTTCTCGATGAGTTTTTAATCGGCTTCGTAACCGGGTTTGTTGCCGGTCCAGGTTTTGCCGGGTTTCCAGGGATAATATTGCTGGCCCGGCCCCGAGGCGGACAACTGGAAAACCTCGTCGGTGGGGGCCGGCCTGACTTCGGCGGGCGGGCCGCTCATCCAAACCACATAGACAGTTGACAGCGGATAATCGGAGCCGGATGTTACCAGCAGCCGTTGGTCGGTGGTCCAGCGCGGCCAATCGGTTTTTTCTTCGGGCGTGATCGACCACAGTTCGTTGGGCGTGGTGCCATGGCTGCGGGTGACGCCCACTTTAAGCGTGCCATTATCATTGTAAACATAAGCAATGTATTCGCCCCAGGGAGACCAAACGATGTCGCCGCCGGGGCTGTAGCCGGGCGGCACGATCAATTCGCGCCACGCGCCGCCCTCGGTAGAGATCACATACACGCCGTCCCTCGCCATGATAGCCACTTCATTCCCGTCGGGGCTGAAAGCGGCATTGCTGCTGCAAGTGCCGCCGGGCAGATCTAACATTTTACTGGCCGCAGCGCACGCGCCGGTCTGGCCTACATCCAGCCGGTCAGGCGTTGCCGTAGGAGGCGGCGTGGTGGGAACCGGGGTCGGAACAGGCGTTGTAGGAATAGCGGTGGGAACGGGCGTCGTCGGAACAGCGGTGGGCGCCGGTGTCGTAGGAACCGGCGTTGACGCCGGCGTGGTGGGAGCAGAGGTCGCCGGTTCAGAGGTTACTGCCGGCGTGGTGGCTGAAACTTCGGTAGGCGTGGACAGCGTATCGCTCCCATCGTCCGCGATCTCGGCGGTTGGCTCCGGCGTATCAGCATCGGGGCCGGGATCGGGCGGTGTTGTGGCCGGTACCTCGGTTGTGGATTGTGCCTGCCCCTCCCCACCGGCGGTGAGAATAAGTTGCGCCGGATTGGCGGCAGTATTTTCGATATTGTAAGCCTGCACCTCGAGGATATGGCTGCCGGGCACCGCCGGGGTCCAGGGCAGGTTGGCGGCATAGGAGGTGGCCGCCGGCGCTACCGCCTGCACAAACACCTGCTGGCCATCTGCCCACAATTCAACCCGGCTGACCCCTTTGGGATCGGCTACAACCGCCTGCACCATAATTTCCTGGTTCAAAGCAACACTGCTATTGGCTGCCGGGGCGGTAAGGGTGATGGTAGGTTTGGCTGCCTGGCTTAAACTTAGATCACACGCCAAAATGGTAACGAGCAAAATTAAAACGATAATGATATTCAGTTGTTTGCGCATCATACACCTCCCTGGTACAAATCGGTAAACAGTTGCACGGTTAGACAGTTAGATTGATGATCGCCCTCTGTAGCGGGGCGGAATTTCCAGAGACAGGCTGTGTTCTTCGTAGCCTACCGATTTCCAAAATTGCACGGCAGGCCGGTTATGAGATAGAACTTCTACCGTAAGCCGTTTGTTTTTGGGCCAGATATTGTCGAACAAGATGTGCATCGCCTGGCGGCCAAGTCCCTCACGCCGGCGGTGCCGGACCACAAAAAATTGCCGCAGGTAGATGTCTGTCTCATTTTCCTGGTAAAGCGCGTAGGCGATTACTTCGCCTTCTGCTTCAAAAATTACAGCCCGGTAATCGCCGGCCAGCCACTGCCGCATCCGTTCTTCCAACTCGGGAACGGTCATCGGGTTGGGATGGTCTTCATCCTGAATGAGTTGATGATTGAGCCGGGCCAGTAAAGCACAATCTGTTTCAGCTGCCGGGCGAAATTGCATCCAAACACCTCACCGGAATTATACCATAAAATCAACAAGGTTCGCCGCGAGAAAAGGGTCAGTCCGTGAGAAGTGAGAAGTGACGAGTGAGGCGTGATAAATCTCTCACGCCTCACTCAATAATCCCACGTGAGCCACTCCACCGTCAAATTTCCGGCCAGGTCCCAATCGGTCACGTGGAACTTGCCATAGCGGTCATCGCTGGTTTTGTAGCAGCCGGTCAGCAGCGTGTTAAAATCGGCGTTGATGGGCCGGCCATAGGCCGCGGACAGGCAGGTTTCCAAATTTATATCGCCATAGCCGATGCCCAGCAGCGCGCCGTCCGCGCCCCGCTGCGGGGTGAATTGTTTCTTTTGGCCGTCCCAGTAAAAATCAACGTCGGGGCCAATCGTATCTTGAACCGCGCCGCTGTCAAAATCAATGCTCTGGCCGTGGGTCAGGCGGTTTTTCCCATCGCGCAGCACCGGTACGGCGGTGGGGGCCGGGCCGCCCACGGTGATGGTGATTTGGGCGATGGTTTCGCCGGTTTCATTGCGGGCCACTAATTCGTACCGGGTATCGTCGGTCGGCGAGACGGTTTTACTGCCCGGCGCGGCCACGCCTTCTTCTTTGCCCTCGTAGCGCAGGTGGGCGGTTTGGGCGTTGGCCAGGTCCCAGCTCAGGGTCACGCTTTCGCCCTGGTTGATGGCGTAATGGTCGGCGGTAAAGTGGTAGATGGTGGGTTTCAGGGTGTTGGCCACCGGCGTGGGTGATGCGGCGGCGTCGGGCGTGGGTTCCGGTGGGCTATCGACCACCGGCACATTGCCGGTATTGACCGCTGTGGAAAAATCGTTCCCGGCGGCGATCCAGCCCACACCCTCATTGGCTGCCGGAAAATCGATTTGCCACCAGAAGCCGCCCTCGTCTCGCCCCAGGATTTCCGCCGACTCGCCTTGGGGGAGGCGGCCAACCACCGGGTAAGCGGTTCCCGGCCCGCTGCGAACATTCAAGGTAAGTAACGCGGTGGCCATAGGTTTGAGGTTGACCTGATCGCCGGTGGGGCCAGAGTCGCCAGATTCGGTGGTGGGCGTGAAGGTGGGCATCAGGGGCGGGGTAGATGTGGCAGTGGGGGCGGCGGCGGGCGGTTCTGTTGGTGTTTCAGGCGGCGGGGCGGAACCGGGTTCTACGGCTGTTAGCGATACCTGCACCGGATCGCTGGAGTCGCCATCGATGCTGAAGGCAATGGCCTGGATCAGGTAATTTCGGGTTTTAGACGGCGTCCAGGTGTAATCGGCCACAAAGGCGTTGACCGGAGGGTCTATGGTTTCTACATACACGGGTTCGCCGTTAATGGTAACTTCCATCTGGACAATGCCTTCCACGTCGGAGGCGCCAAATTTTATCAGCACCGGCTGGCCCACCTCAACCTGTTGGCCGGGCGTGGGCGCGGTGATATTGGCAACCGGTTTATCGGGCAAATCTGCGGTTTGGGTGGCCGCGCCGCAGGCCGAAAACACCAGGCCCGTTATCAAAATCAAGAGCAGTTGTAAACAATCTCTCATCAGGCATCTCCATGCAGTTCAACCCGGCTTAGGAATAAAAATTTAATAACTTACCCATTTCGCCAGGAGATTAGCGATTAGAGATTGGAGATTGGAGATTCAGGCTAATAATCTCCAATCTCCCAATCTCCAATCTCTAAATTGGGTAAGTTATTTATACACCATTCCTTAATCTACAAATTTTTGATTTTGATCAGTGAAATCCTGCGTAAATCTGCGTTCAAATTTCGTCTCTCAAGGGTAACGATTAAATTCGTCGGTCAACCAGGGAGGTTGGTAAAACGGCGAGACCGGCAGCCAGGGGAATGGATCAGGGTTTCAATCGGCAGTAGAGGCGTTGTAGAGGCCCTGCCGGTCGTTGCGCCGCACGATGATAATATCCTGAAACATGCGCAGGGTGTCTCGTACCGGGTGAACCTTGCTTTCCGCCTGGTAATACCAGTGGATGGGAACTTCAACAATATTGTAGCCGCGTTTTTGGGCAATGTAAAGCACTTCTACATCAAAACCAAAGCCATCAATTGTCTGATTGGAGAACAGGTCGGCGATGACCGAGCGATGGAAACATTTGAAGCCGCACTGGGTATCTTCAAACCCCGGCACCGCCATTATTTTCACCAGCCCGTTAAAAACGCGCCCCATCAAATGGCGATACCCCGGCTCGTCATACCGCACCGCGCCGGCTATTTCGCGGGAGCCAATGGCTACATGATAGCCGTTTTGCTGCGGCGGTAGAAATTTGGGCAGTTCGGTGATGGGCATCGCCAGATCCGCATCGCATAAAAAGGCGTACTCGCCTTGCGCTTGCAGCATCCCCGTTTTTACCGCGTGGCCCTTGCCGCCATGCGGGGCGCGCACCAGCCGGATACAGGGATAGCGGGCGGCAAACTCTTCAACAACGTCCGCCGTGCGGTCGGTACTGCCGTCATCCACAACCAGGATTTCAGCCTGGTACTCCTGGCTTTGCACAAATTCCGCCGTTTCGGTCAGGGTTCGGGGTAATCGAGACTCTTCATTATAGGCCGGAATTATAATTGATAAGAGAGGGGTGGTAAATTCGCTATGTATGGTCATTGGTTCTATTTCACTTCTATTTCTAACCGGTCGGCGTATGATACACACCCCCCTCACTTTTGGCAAAAATACAAAGGTATAGAACTGGTCATCTGAAGGAGCCTTTGCTATAATACATCCCCATTATTTGCCGGCGCGTCCATAGCCGCACCGCATCTTTCCGGCCAAACTATAATTTGGAGCAGTTACCCGTGGACATACGAGAACTCATCGGCCAATACCAGCAAGGGCATCGAGATTTTAGAGGCGTTGATCTGACCGGCTTTGTTCTATACAGCGTCAATCTTAGCGAGGCGAATTTTCAGCGGGCCACGCTCAACAAGGCCAAACTTATCGAGGCCAATTTGTCCGGCTGCAATTTGAGTGAGGCAGCGCTTGCCGAGGCGAATCTGACCGGCGCTAATTTAAGCCTGTGCAATTTAAATTGGGCCAAATTATCCGGCGCTACGCTTAATCAGGCTACGCTCACCCAGGCCAATTTGATTGAGGTCAATTTGAGCCGGGCCAAACTGTATGAAGTCAATCTAAACGAAGCGATTTTAAGTTGGGCCAACTTGAGTTGGGCCAAACTCTACGAAGCGCAGATGAGTTGGGTGAACCTGAACGCGGCCAACCTGGGCCGGGCGCGGCTGATTGCCGCCGATCTGAGCGAGGCCAACTTGAGCGAAGCCGACCTGACCGCCGCCGATCTCACCGATGCCGACCTGCGGGAAGCCAAATTGCGCTTTGCCACCCTGGAAACAGCCGTGTTGCGCCGGGCCAACCTCAACGGCACCGATTTACGCGAAACCGATCTTACCGATGCCGACCTGACCGAAGCCCAACTGAATTGGGCCAACCTTACCGGGGCCAAAGTGGATATCGCCCACCTGGAACAGGCCGCCGGTCTGGAGGGCCTGATTCTCCCCGACGGGTCGATTTATGGCGGCTAAAACCAGCATTGCCAAATCTAAACGCCGGCTGGCGGGCTTGAGTTTGGGCCTGTTCCTGTTTGCGGTTTATCTCCTGATCTATCGCGGCGGGTTCCACTCGGTGGATGAGGTGGCGATGGTTGCGGTTACGGAAAGCATCGCCAAATTTGGCCGCGTCAACGCCGACCAGATCGCCTGGACCCAGTGGGCCACCAGCCAGGCCGAAGCCCAGGGCTTTTTTGGTATTGACGGCCACGTTTACTCCAAAAAGGGGCTGGCCCTATCGCTGGCGCAACTGCCGTTGTATGGGCTGGCGTTGCTGCTGCCGAGTATCGGAATGCTGCAAACGGTGTCGCTGCTGAATGCGTTTGTCACCGCCGCCACCGGCTTTTTGATCTTTATGTTTCTCCACCGGCTGGATTTTTCCACGCCAATCGCTGCCGGCACCACGCTCATTTTTGGCCTGGCCACCATTGCCGCCGTGTACGCCAAATATCTCTTCAGCGAGCCGCTGGCCGGTTTCCTGCTGCTGCTGGCGGCGTATATGCTGTTTGTTTACCGGCAGGAAGGCGGATTACGCCATGTCGCCATCGCCGGGCTGGCCGCCGGCTTTGCCGTGATGACGCGCGCCAATAATCTATTTGCGCTGCCGGTTTATGGCGTGTACCTGTTATGGATTGTATGGCGTCAAGTCAGCGAGTCAGCGAGTCGGCGAGGCGGCAAAGCGCAGGTATTTTTAGGCCCTCTCGTTGTCTTTGTTTTGAGTGTTACGCTGCCCGGCCTGATAATTTTGATTTATAACTCTGTCCGCGCCGGTAATCCCGCCGATACGGGCTACGATCTTTCCTTATTTTCGCCCAACATTCTGCTGGGGCTTTATAAATTGTTGTTCAGCCCGCTGCGAGGATTATTTGTCTACACCCCCATTTTACTGTTGAGCCTGCCCGGCTGGTGGTGGCTGCGAAAAACCCGCCCCGCCGAAACGTGGCTGTTTGCCGGGATTACGGGCGTCACCGTGGCGCTTTTTTCCGCCTGGTCTTCGGGCGAGGGCCTATCGTGGGGCAGCCGCTTTTTGGTGCCGGTGGTTCCGTTTTTGGCTATCAGTTTAGCGCCGGTTGTGGAAAAAGTGGTAGGTGCCAGGTTCCAGGGGCCAGGTGAAAAAGTGCCACGCCCTACGGAATACGCCATACGTTTTACGTTTTACGCTTTACTCCTCCTTTCTTTTTTGATCCAAATCTTAGGCGTGGCCATTAACCCCTGGGTATTTCTCAGCAACCTTCAAGAAGCGTTTGGCGGCGAGTTCTTTTTGGAGAATACCGCCGCCCTGTACGATTTTCGTTACAGCCAGATGATGGGTCAACTTCAAAACTGGTCGGTGGAAAATTCCGATGTGGTCTGGTGGCAGCCCTGGGGTTTTGATGCCCTGACCTTTGGCCTGAGTTTGGGGCTGGTACTCGTTTCCGGCTGGCTCCTATGGCGATGCCGGGCTGTTGACCACCGGATACCGACCACCGACCATCGACTACCAACCACTGACCGGCGACCCCCAATCCCCAACTCCCAATCCCTGCTACCCTGCTACCCTGCTACCTTGCTCCTCTGCTACCTTGCTACCCTGCTCCTCTGCTACCTCTTCCTCACCCGCATCTACCACACCGACCTGCAATTTGGCCCGCCCAACGATGCCTACACCCGCGCTCTCAACACCGCCGCCGTCCAAAGCCACCCCGCCGACCAAATTGCCACCGTGGCCCCCTACCACTACCACGTGCAGATGAATCGTTTCAAAGCCCGCGTGCCGCTTATTGGTTTTGCCCAACAAGCGTGGCCGCCGCCTCAAACCGCCCTGCCGCTGCTGCGCGATGTCACTGCCGGGCCGAATGTGTGGCTTGTGACGGTCGGTTTTCAGCCTGCCGCATCGAATAACGCCGCCGAACAGTGGCTCACGGCCAACACCTTCAAAGCCAGCGACGAATGGCTAAGCGACAGTGCGCCAACAGGCGTTGGCGTGCGTCTGGCGCGCTACGCCACCCAAAAACCCCAAACCAACCGCCGCATCAACATCACCCTGGGAGAAACTTTACAATTAATCGACGTCAATCTGGTGGAGACCATCTCTTCGGGGCTGGCCCTGCCGGTTGAATTATCCTGGCGCGTTCTCTCCTCACCGCCAACCAATTACAATCTCTTCCTGCAACTCCTCAACATCGACGGCGCGCCATCAACTGATGGCGCGCCATCAACTGATGGCGCATTAGCCGCCCAGCACGACAGCCCGCCCAACGGCGGTTACACCCCCACCTCTACCTGGATACCCAACCAGCCCATCACCACCCGCCACGCCCTGCCGCTGCCCGCCAACCTGCCGCCCGGTGATTACCGCCTCATCACCGGCCTCTACGATCCCGCCACCGGCCAACGACTTCCCGCCAACACCGGCGGCGATTTCATCGATCTGGGCATTGTTCACGTTCAAAATTAATCATTCACAATTCAATTAATGAAATTACCAAGTTTATCGCCAAAATCAATCATCCTTGCCATCACTTTTCTGGCCTTCCTGCTCCGCGCCTACCGGCTCGATGCCCAAAGCTACTGGATCGATGAAGCCTGGTCGCTGACCTTTGCTAATTTCTCCCCCGCCGAGTTATGGCACTGGTTGACCACCGTCGAACCTCATCCACCCCTGTATCACCTGCCAACCCTTTTTTGGCTCAGGCTGGCCGGCGACAATGAATACGCCCTGCGCTTCTTCTCGTTGCTGTTTGGCGTGATGGCCGTGCCCTTTACCTACCGGCTGGGCCAAGCCTTGGGCAGCGCGCGGCTTGGATGGATTGCCGCCCTGTTAATGGCCGTCGCCCCCTTCCAAATCTGGCACTCCCAAGAGGCCCGGATGTATAGCGAACTCACCGCGGCCTCGGTGATGAGCATGTGGGGCTTCGTCAGTTGGTATCAACACGGCGGGCGGCGCGGCTGGGCCATCTACGTGGTGGGCACCACCTGGCTTCTGCTGACCCATTACCTAGGCCTGTTTCTCATTGGTATCCAGGGGCTTTTCCTGCTGCTCACCTGGCCGCGCTATTGGCGCAGCTATCTCCGGTTTGGAGCCACCTTAAGCCTCATTTTCCTGCTCATAACGCCGTGGATTGTGCTGAGCGATAGCCTGCGTGGCGGTTTTTTGAGTTGGGTTGAACAGCCCACGCTGTGGGACAGTTTTGTTCGCAGCGCCATCGTCTACAGCCTCAACAAACTTGTGCCCGTTGAACAGGCGCTCCCCCTGACGCTGGTATTTGTGGCCGCCTATCTTTTGGGCCTGATCTATGCCACCCGCCGCCGCTGGGGAGGCTGGACCGGCGGGGAAATGCTGGCCTTTTTGGTGAGTTACACCCTTATCCCCAATCTCGTGGCCTGGCTCTACGGCGAAATCCGTACCACGGTTTACCTGGAACGCTACCTGATCTTTGTGCAGCCGGGCTTTCTGCTGACCGTCGCCATCGGTGTTTTGGCGGTAGCCAACGGCCTGCCCCGGCTGATCGGCCACCTCCGAAAGCGTGAAGTGAAATCCACCCGATGGGGCCAACGGGCCGCTGCCTTGCTGCTGCTTGCGCTCATCAGCATCAACGGCTGGGTTCTCTACCACCATTATTTTGACCCCCTCTACGCCAAACCGGATTGGCGCGCCGTGGCCCGCACCATCGAAGCTTTTGAACAGCCGGGCGACGCCATTCTGCTCACCGGCGACGGCGGCGAGCAAGCCTTTGATTTTTACTACCACGGCAACCTGCCGGTTTACGCCAGTTTCAACATCCCCATCCACCAGCCCGTTCCCCGCCCGGAAGGAGACGAAGCGCTGGAAATTCTGACCGGTATCACCACCCAACACGAGCGATTGTGGTACACGCCCTACGGTATGGAACTCGATCCGCTGCTGGAAAGCTGGCTGGCTCAGAACACGCATCCCGCCTGGCAGCGCTGGCTGGGCCGCAAACGGCTGGCGTTGTATGATACCCAACCGCCCGCCGGTCGAACCGAAACCCTCAACGCCCCTTTTCCCGATGCGTCCGGCCAGGGTCCCACGCTGCTGCGCCTCACCCTGCCCGATGAACCGATCCCGGCGGGCGATCTGCTGCCCCTTACCCTGACCTGGCAAACCGATACCCCGCTGCCGTACAACGCCCAGCTCTCCCTCCGGCTGCTAAATCAGCGCGGCGACATTTTTGCCCAAAGCGATTGGCCGCCGCTTGCCGCCGGCCAACCAACCTCAAACTGGCCCGTTAACCAACCCATCACCGACCGGCGCAGTTTATGGATTCCGCCCGATGTGCCGCCGGGGGACTACGTTTTGCAGGGGGTGGTTTACGATCCCGCCGCCGGGCCGCTGGGCCAGCCGGTCATCTTGTCCGCAATTTCCGTTGCCCCCGCCCCAATCACGCCGCCGCCCGATTCCTTGCCGATCCCCAACGCCACGCGCCACGCCCTGGGCGATCTACTTCTCGTGGGATATGTTGCCCCCGACAGCCTGCAACCGGGCCGGGATACCTGGTTGTGGCTCTACGCGCAGGCCGAAAATTCGCTTGATCCCGGCACAGCCCTGCGCATTACCCTGCGCAGCGATGATGAAATATTTCCGTTCGACATCCCCCTCAATCAGATCGCCGGCCCGCTCGACGCCTGGCAGCCGGGCCAAATCCGGCGAATGATCGTTCATCTGCCCACCAGCCCGCGTCTGAACGGCGAGCAGGTCGAATTGGCCGTGGCTCTCGTCAACCCGGATGGACAGGCTACAGACTCCATCGAGCTGGCAGCCATCAGGCTGGAAACCCGCCCCCGGCACTTTGACGCGCCCGCCATCGCCCACCCCACCGACATTTCTTTGGCCGATCTCCTGAATCTCGCCGGCTACGATTTGCCCCAAACCACCCTATCGCCGGGGGATACGTTGCCGCTCACCCTCTACTGGCAGGCTGAAATGGAAATGTCCGCCGATTACACGGTGTTTGTGCAGTTGCTCAACAGCCAGGGGCAGGTGGTCGGCCAGGTAGACGCCCAGCCGCTGGCCGGCGCGGCCCCCACCACTACCTGGCTGCCCGGCGAAATCCTGACCGATGCCTACACCCTCCCCCTTCCGCATGACCTGCCGCCCGGCCAGTACCGGCTCATCACCGGGATGTACAATGCCGCCGCCGGCCGGCGCCTGCCCGTGTCAACCGGAGGTGATTTTGTGGAATTGCCCCCGGTTACAGTAGAATAGAGCCATCATGAAAGCAACAACCTATCCGTCCGCCGACAAATTCTTGCAAACAACCCAATCCTTTCTGGAAACCAATGAAGCCGCCAACGGCCTGTTGTTGGGCATCTGCTGTCAACTCAAAAATGCGCCCCAGCGAATGAAAACCACGCCTTATTTTATCACCGTAGCCGATCACGCGCAGCTTGCGCTCGCCGCGGTAATGACGCCGCCCCACAACCTGGTGATCTACGGGCCGGAGAACAATCCGCCGGCGCTGGAGGTGTTGGTGCGGCAGTTGCGGCAGGATGGCATCGTTCCGCCGGGCGTGCTGGGGCCGGCGGCGGTGGCTCAAGGTCTGGCCGTCGCGTGGCGCAATGCCACGGGCGTCAACATCAAGCAGGGGATGCGCCAGCGTATTTACAAACTGCAAGCCGTAACTTTTCCCGCCAATCCCCCCCCCGGTCATTTGCGCCCGGCGGCTGCCGGTGAAATCGATTTGCTCACCGATTGGGCGCTGGCCTTCCAGTCCGAAGCCCTCAGCCCCGGCGATCCGCACCAAACCCGGGAAAGCATTGAACTGCGGCTCAAAAACGGCGAATTGTATGTATGGGAAAACAATGAGCAGCCGGTCTCGATGGCGGCCAAAGCCAGGCCCATCTCCCACGCCATCACCGTCAACCTGGTCTACACCCCGCCGGGCCTGCGCCGGCGCGGCTACGCCACCCACGCCGTGGCCGCGCTCAGCCAACAACTGCTGGACGAAGGCTGGAAATTCTGCGTTTTACACACCGACCTGGCCAACCCCACCTCCAACCACATCTACCAATCCATCGGCTACCGCCCGGTCTGCGATTTTAATGAGTATACGTTTACGTATGAATAATTCCTGGGCTGATAATTAATCAATCTACCCTTTTCAATGTGAGATTAGAGATTCAGGATGATAATCTCCAATCTCTAATCTCCAATTTTCCAGATGGAGACGTTGCGCTTTGCAAAAGCCTTCATCCAAAGAGTTACACCCAATACGAACAACAGGTTAATCATTTTGAAACGCTGGACACGCCTTGACAGCTTCATTTTAATAATCTTCGCGCTACTGGTGGTGCTGTTTTACTGGCGTATTCTCACCCCCAATCTGGCCGACCGCCAATCGTTTCCGCCCGGCGATTTCAGCGCCCAATTCTGGGCCTTTACCACCTTTGAAGCCCGCGAATTGAGCGCCGGGCGGCTGCCGCTGTGGAATCCTTACACCTTTGCCGGCGCGCCCTTCTGGGCCGATGTGCAGGCGGCGGTCTTTTACCCGCCCAGTTTGTTGACCCTGCTGCTGTCCGCGCCGTGGGGATTTTCGCTCTTTGCCCTGGAAATCGAGGCCATTGCCCATTTCTGGCTGGCCGCCACTTTTATGTACCTCTTTGTCCGCGAAGTCACCCAAAACCGCGCCGCTGCGGTCATTGCGGCCCTGGTTTTCACCTTCAGCGGTTATCTGACCGGCTATCCCAGCCAGCAATTGGCCGTGCTGGAAGTGGATGTGTGGCTGCCGTTGATTTTGTTTTTCATTTACAAAGCGAGTTGGCGAGGTAATGATTCAGCGAGTCAGCGAGTCAGTGAGTCAGCGAGTGAGCCGACCACCGAGACAACAAGTCAAAAAAAGATAGGTTCTCCGCTTCCGATGCTGCTATTGGCCGGGCTGACCTGGGGCATCGCTTTGCTGGCGGGGCATCCGCAGAGCTATCTGATAGTGGCTTACCTCAGCATCGCCTACTTTTTCTTCCTCTGGCTCGGCAGAAAATCCCCCCTGGAATCCGACGCATCACGCTTCAAACGCTACGCCTTACGTCTTTTGCGAACCTTCGGCCACTGGCTCATTTTCCTGCTGACCGGCCTGGGGGTTGCCGCCATCCAATTCATCCCGGCGGCGGAATACACCTTGCGTTCCGTCCGCGCCGAGGGCACGTATAATAAAATGTCGGGGGGATTTCCCATCACCGATCTGATCCAGTTTCTCCTGCCCGGCCAGGTGAGTTTTTATTCGCCGCTGTATGTGGGCATCGTGGGGTTGATTTTGGCGGTGTGGGTGATCTTTGCCCGCCCCACGCGCCACACCACGTTTTGGGGCATTGTGGCCTTTGCGGCGCTGCTCATTTCGCTGGGCGGCCATACGTTTCTTTACAGCCCGCTCTATCTCTTCACGCCCGGCTTCTCAATTTTTCGCGGCCAGGAACGCTGGGCCTTTGCCGTGGCCTTTAGCTTGTCGGTGCTGGTGGGGTATGGATTTAAGGCTGTTCTGGAGCAGGTAGTAAGTGGCAAAGTAGCAGGTAGCAAGGTAGCAGGTAGCAAGGTAACAGGTAGCAAGGTAACAGGAAAAATTTCCCTTCTCCGTTTGACTCAATTTCTCTTTTATTTTGCTTTGCTGCTTGTTTTTCTCTTTTTTTACGGCCTCAACACTACCGGCTGGACGCCCGCCAGCCCGTTTTACAATTTGCTCGGCGCGGCCACGCTGTTAACGGTGCTGCTGGCCCTCGCCTGGCTGCTGTGGAAATTTGCCGGGCGGCTGCCTTTGTCTATTTTTACCATGCTGACCGCCGCCCTGATCTGCTTCGATCTGTTCACCGCCAACTGGCAGACCAACCTGTTTCCCCAACTGCCGGAATGGCACACCCAAATGCCCGCCGCCGTAGCCGCCATCAAACAGGATGCCGCCGCCGCGCCTGCCGAACCCTACCGCGTCTACAACGAGTTCCGTCTCTACGACAACTACGGCGTGCCCTTTGAAATTGAAGACCTGTGGGGCGCCAGCCCGCTCCGCCCTAAGCGCTATGATGAATTCATCGCCCCGCCCATGCCCATCGAACGGGCCTGGGAACTGCTCAACGTCAAATACGTCATCACCTGGCGCGAGGAACTGTACGCGCCCTCCACCATCATCTACCAGGAACCGGCCGGCGATGATACCACCTACGTCCACCGGCTCAACACCGTCGGCCCCCGCGCCTGGCTGGTGACACAGGCCAAAACCGCCAACGACCAGGCCATCCTGCAAAAAATCGCCGATCCCAATTTCAACCGCTGGATCACCGCCCTCCTGGAACCCGGCACCCCCTGGCAGCCGCCCAACGAAAAACCCATTAACAATTCACCATTCACTAGCGACCAAGAGTCGCCCATAATCTCCCACTTCCCCTCTCCCGGCCACATCATCCACCAAATTACCACCCCCTCCTCCGCCCTGCTCATCCTCAGCGAAACCCACTACCCCGGCTGGCGGGCCGCCATCGACGGCCAACCCGCGCCCCTTCTGCGCGCCAACTACGTGCTGCGGGCCGTGCCGGTTCCCGCCGGAGAACATACAGTTGAACTGGTCTTCTGGCCCGTCACCTTCACTATCGGGGCCGTCATTAGCGCGTTCACGCTGGCTATTGTGGCGATTTTGCTCATCGGATACCGGCGCAAGAAGGTGTCCCCATGAAAGCCGGCGCGTCGCCAAGAAAACTCCTCTGGCCGGCATTTGTGGGAGTTATCCTGATCGCCTTTTTCTTTCGCTTTTATCGCCTGGCCGATCACCCGCTGGGCATCTTTTTTGACCCCGCCATCAACGGCCTCGACGCCATCCGCTTGATGCAGCGCGGCGGCCACGTGCTGTTTTTTCCCACCAACGGCGGGCGCGAGTCGTTGTTTATCTATCTGTTAATTCCCTTCATCCGGCTCTTCGACACCACCCCGTTGGCGATGCGCGCGCTCACCGCCACGCTCAGCCTGCTCACCGTGGCCTTGCTGTTTGCTTTTCTCCGGGCCATGCGCTGCCTCGATTTTGGCGGGTCAAAAAAAATTGATACCCTGCTCAAAGCCCACAACCTCTGGTTTTCAACCCTCGCCGCGCTATCCCTGGCTACAATGTATTGGCACATCGCCATCAGCCGGCTGGGGCAGCGCCCCATTCTGGTGCCTTTTTTGGCCGTTCCCTTGTTCTGGTTTTTCCTCCGGGGCTGGGCCATCGGCCAAAAACGGTGGTTCCTGCTGTCCGGCATTTTTATGGGATTGGAAGGCTACACCTACTCGGCGGCGCGATTATTACCCGTGATCCTGGTTTTGGCCCTTCTGCCCGAAGTTTTCTTGCGGCCCGGCCACCTCAAAAAACAGGCCGCCAACTTGTTGATCTTTGGCAGTACCGCCCTGGTGGTTTACCTGCCGATGGGCCTCTACCTGCTGATCCACCCGGCCCAATTTACCGCCCGCGCCGGCTCGGTGATGGTGTGGAATTTTCTCAACACCCCGGCTGAAATTATCCGTGAGGTAGGGCAAAACAGCCTGCGCGTGTTAGGCTTCTTTTGCTGCCAGGGCAGTCCCAACCCTATTTTTGGCCTGCCCGGCTGGCCCGGCCTGCCCCCGGCCCTCGCGCCCTTTTTGTTGATCGGCTTCATCGTGGCCCTCATCCGTTGGCGGCATTTGTTTTATCGGCTGATAGCCCTGTGGTGGCTCATTGGCATCGCTCCCTCAATCCTGGCCATCGAAGCGCCCCACCCCCTGCGTATGATTGTGGGCGTGGTGCCCACGGCAATTTTAGTGGCAATAGGATTGGTTTTTTGCTTTTACTGGCTTGGGGGGAAAGTACCAGGTGCCAGGTACCAGCTGCCGGGTAAAAAACGTTACCCACTCCGCACTACGATTTACGTTCTCCCTTTCCTGCTCATTTTGATCCCTTTGCCTGCCGCGTTTCGCGCCTACTTCGTTGATTGGACGCAACTACAAAGCGCCCGGGGCGCTTACGACTACGGGGCGATTGCCGTCCGCGATACAATTGCCTCGTACAATGCCGATACCGCGATTTATTTGCCCCTGGCCCGTTTTAACGACGCCACCCTGCTGTATTACCTGAGCGGCCCCTACCGGCGCGAAGCAAAACTGAACGTGCCGCCCGCCGCAAAGGCTGTGGTGATTTCCCCGGAACGGAATGAGCAAGATAAAACCTGGGTTCGCCTGCAAAATGGGCTGGCAACCATCCTCCCGCCCCTCACCGAGAACGGCCGGCGCCTCATCCACACCGCCCTCTCCGGCGATACCACGCCCATAAAAACTGTCGGCGGCGAAACTATTGCCCGGCTGGCCCCACTTCCCGCCGGCCCGGCCCAATTTTTGCAGCAGCCCACCCGCCGCCTGACCGCTGCCTTTGGCCCGGCCCAACTCACCGGCGCGGCGTTTGAGATGGAAATTGATCCTGCCGGCGATCAGCTTCCCGTTACCCTCTTCTGGCAGGCCGCAGAACCGATGCGTCACGAATACGAAGTGATCTTGCAATTGGTTGATGATGCCCGCCGGGTGTGGGGCGACGGCAGCGGGCGGCCCAACGACTGGGCTTACCCCACCTCTTTCTGGCGGCCCCACGTGGATGAAATTGCCGGCCATCATCCCCTGCGGTTGAACACCACCACTCTGCCGCCGGGCCGCTACTGGCTGGCAGTTTCGCTCTTTGATCCGGCCACCCAGCAGCGCCTGCCGCTCACTCAAGGCAGCAGCAACTCGCCGGATACGGTGTTTATTGGGCCGCTCAAAGTGCCGCTGCCGCCGCCTGCCGTACGGCCCCCGGCCATTGAACCCGTTGATTTTGGTGATGTGGCCCGGCTGTCAGGCGTGAGCCTGGAACCGCAAACCCTCGCGCCGGGCGAATCAATTGAGGTGACGTTGTTGTGGCAGGCTTTGACCACGCCCGATCTGGACTACACCGTGTTTATCCACCTGCTGGATGAAAATGATACGCTGGCCGCCGGCCACGACAGCCAGCCGGTCAGCGGGCAGTACCCCACCTCTATCTGGACTCCCGGCGAAACCATCATCGACACCCACACCCTGCCCCTCCCCGCCACCCTGCCGCCCGGCGAATACCGCCTGGCCCTGGGCCTGTACCACCAGCCCACGGGCCGGCGCTTGCCGGTGCAGCGTGCCGGAGAAGCCCCCGATCCCCAGGGGCGGTTGTTACTGCCCGCTATTTTGCTCGTAGAATGACAGGACAAAAGTAAACATAAAATGTTTCAGGTTGACCGTAACCCAAAGTCGGGATATACTATAACGTGATTGATTTTCTTAAGCTTGGATAGGGCAGCATCAAAAGGACTTTATGCGAAAAATAGCAATTGTGGGATTCAAGGGCGGCATTGGCAAAACCACCACCTGTGTTAATGTGGCCGCGGCCCTGGCCCTGCGAGGGCACCGCACCCTGGTTATCGATACCGATACCCAGGCCAATGTGGCTACCGCCCTGGGCATAAAAGGCTACAAAAAATCTCTGGCCGATGTATTGACCCATAAAATCGACGCCAAGGAAGTGGTTATCAACGCCAGAAAAAACCTGGACATCATTCCCGCCGACATCGGCCTGTTCAAGGCCCAGCAGCGCATGGTGCTGGAAATGGCCCGGGAAGAAATCTTTGAAGATCTCTTTGCCGAGCTGGAAGATTACGATTACCAATTGCTGGATTGCGCGCCTTCGGTATCGCTGCTCACGGTGAACACGCTGGCTTATGTGGATGAGGTATTTGTGCCGGTATCTATGGAAATGCTGGCCGTATCCAGCATCGAGCAGTTTATCAACTATCTGCAAAACATCAACCGTATTCTGGGGCGAAAAACAGAAATCCGCTTGATCATTCCCACCTTGTACGACCCGCGCCGCAAGATCAGCGAACAGGTGGTCAAACTACTCAAAAAGATTGGCCCCATTGTGGCCGATCCCATCTGGGTAGACACCAAACTATCCGAAGCGCCCGGCCAGGGACAAACAATTTTTGAATACGCGCCACGCAGTCGTGGGGCGATTGATTATGCCCGCTTAACTGAATTTGTGGCCGAGAAAATGCCGGCTATATCAAAAAACAGCCAAAAACCGCCGGCATAGTTAAGGAAGGGATTTTATGACACGAACCATCTCCATTGCCAACCGCAAGGGCGGGGTCGGTAAAACTACCACGGTGATCAACCTGGGGGTGGCCCTGGCCCAAATGAAGCAAAAAGTGCTGTTAATTGATCTGGACCCGCAGGGCGCGCTGTCTGCCGGGGTGGGTATCAACGCCAATGGCCAGCAAAACACCATCTACAATTTGCTGATGGACGACAATTTTCCCGCCAACCAGCTCATCACCCCTATTCAAGCCTATTTAGATCTGATCCCGGCCAACGCCGATCTCTCCGCCGCCGAAATTGAACTCATTCCCGAAATCCGGCGGGAGTTGATTCTGCGCCGGGTGTTGGAGCCGCTGCGCAACTGGTACGATTTTATTTTGATCGACTGCCCCCCCAGCCTCAACCTGCTCACCATCAACGCCCTCTGTGCCAGCCAGGAGGTGATTGTGCCCCTGCAATGCGAGCACTTTGCCACCCGAGGCATCCAGATGATGCTGGATACCATTGACCGCATCCAGGGCCGGCTGAACCCGGAACTGGAACTGCGCGGTATTTTAGCCACCATGTACTCCACCGGCACCATCCACGCCCGCGAGGTAATGGAAGAGATAAAGAAAACCTTTGGTGACAAAGTATTTGACGTGATCATCTACAAAAGCATTCGTTTTGCCGAAGCCTCGGAAGCCAAAAAAGCTATTGTTGAACACTCCGCCAAACATAAAGGCGCTAAAGCCTATAAAAAACTGGCCAAACTTATTCTGGAAGATGGAAAAACAGCGGAACCCGAACCCGCCCGACCCGCCACATGGCAGGATGTGGCTGCGGAACTATAAAAACCGGGGCGGCTCGGACTATTTTCCGCTTTTTTATCTCGGTCTGGTGACGCTCCTGGCTTTTGGGTTGCGGATCAGCCACCTCAACACCCTTCCTTTGTCCTTAAGCCTGGATGAAGCGACCAACGGCCTGGATGCTCTGCGGCTCCTGCGCCAACCGTGGCTTGTTCCTTTTTTGCCCAACAATTTTGGCCGGGAACCCCTTTTCTTCTATCTTCAGGCTGTTGCCCTGCAAGCGTACGGTATTTCTATTTTTTCCTTCCGATTTGTCTCCGTCATCGCGGCCACCCTCACTATTCCATTAACCTATGTGGTAGGGCGCCGGTTACAACTGGACCGTTTACCCTTTCCTCCAAAAGCAGAAGGAACCATAATCAGTTTACTGGCCGCCACCGGGCTGGCTGTCTCTTACTGGCATATCTACTTTAGCCGGGTGGGGCTGCGGGCCATTGTGCTGCCGCCGCTACTGCTGCTGCTCATCTGGAGTTTCTGGCGGGGCTGGTTTGGGCCGCAGCGCCGCTGGATCATAATCGCCGGCTTTCTGTTGGGCTTAACCTTTTACACCTACCTGGCCGCCCGACTACTGCCGCTGCTGTTTCTGTTCTTCTTTCTGATCGACCTGCTCAAACCGGCGGCTCCACGCATCAAAAAAATGATTGATTTTCTGCTTTTTGGCCTGACCGCACTCGTAACCGCCGCGCCCTTGCTGCTTTATTTTTTCCAAAATCCGCACTACCTGAGCAGCCGTACCGGCGGCTTATCCATTTTCAATGCGGAATATCCCCTGCCTGTTTTCACCGAGAATCTGATCGCCGTAGCCCAGGCCCACCTTGGCGCGGGATGGTGGTTGGGGCAGTGGCCGTCGCTCAATTTGTTGGCCGGGTTGGGGTTGGTGGTGGGGGTGGTGGTTTGTTTAGTCCATCTTAAAAAACCGGCCTGCCTTTTTTTATTGCTGTGGTGGGGAATCGGCATAGCGCCGGTGCTCATATCTCAACAAGATTGGAACGGAACCACCACCATTCTGCGGGGCATCATGGCCTGGCCCGCCGTCTTTCTCCTGGCCGCCGTTGGCCTGGTTACGCTGGCGCGAACAGTTTTCCGCTTCAGTAAAAATTCACAAAAGTTTTCTCTGCCGGCTATCGAACGGATGCTGCTGGGCGGTGTTTTGTTATTTGGCGCTCTTTCCGGTGTTACCAATTACTTCTCTACCTGGGCCACTACCTACAACGATTTCAGCGATCATCCCCCCTATCTGGCCCGCTACCTCAACCGGCAAACCGAGCAGCTAACGCTCACGCCCCTCAAATTCTACGCCGAAACCGTGGGTAACTTTTTGCTGCGCAAGCGCTACCCTCACCTCCAAAACTTTTCGCCGCAGCAACAGCAGGCGCTGCTTACTTCAGGGCAACCTGTGGTATATCTTTTGCCCGCCGGCTCAGGCGGGGAATCGGGGTTTGCGCTGCTTGATCCCGCCACCCGCACCGCCTATCTCATGCCACCCTTAACGCCCGCACAGGCCATCAGCCTGACCCAAGCCCGGCCCGCGTTAGATACCATCCTCGACAGTGAGCAGGAACCGATTGCCCACGCCTATCCGCTGGCTCCCGATTCGCCCTTTCTCTCCCCGCCCGCAGGCAGTTCGCCGCTATCCATCCGGGCTGAATTTGCCGGTACCATTCTGTTGGTGGATCATCAGACGCATCCTCAAACCCTTAACCCCGGTGAGGCTGTAACGCTTTCTTTGGCCTGGCAGGCCCGGCGCGCCATCGATCACAACTACACCTTGTTTATCCATCTTTTCCATGTTCCCACCGGCCGGCGGTACGGGCAGATCAATACCCCGCTCACCGGCCTCTTGTTTGATGCCTATCGCTGGCCCGTGGGCCTCACCGTGCCAGGCCGCCACACATTCATCCTGCCCCCCGACGCGCCCGCCGGGCCGTACCGTTTTGAAGTGGGCCTCTATTACGCCGAAACACAAGAACGGCTGCCCGTTACCACGCCTGCCGGCCCGGCTGACGACAAAATCATTTTGGGCAAATTTCACATCGGGCCGTATCCGCCCCCCCCGCCGGCATACCCCGCAGAAAATGCTCAATGGGGCGACAACATTGCCCTCTTGGGGCTGGATATTGGCTCGAATTTACCTGTCTCGCCGGGACAAGCACTCAGCTACACCTTGCACTGGCAGGCGCTGGCGCCCATCGACCGTAACTACGTTGTGTTCAATCATCTGCTGGATTCCGCCGGCGCCATCGTCGCCCAAAAAGATAGCCAGCCGGTTACAGGCCGCTATCCTACTTCCTGGTGGGGGTCCACCAATGGGTGGGGGTCCACTAATGGGTGGGGGTCCA
>CAZTFF010000029.1:0-3147 GCA_964612485.1 uncultured Caldilineaceae bacterium | reverse complement strand
AATGGGTGGGGGTCCAAAGAAATCATCAGCGATCCGGTTACGCTCTCCCTGCCGCCCAACCTGCCGTCCGGTTCTTACACCTTGCGGGTAGGGTTATATGATCCTGAAACCGGCCAAAGGCTCCCTGTCAAAAACCGGCCCCAAGATTTTGTCGATTTTCCAAATTTGATTACAGTTCAGTAACGAGGTAACAGGGTAGCAAGGGAGCAAGTAGTCGGCGCATCCTCATGCGCCGACGGGCATTATGATCCGCTGCCCTCTCTAAGTCCCTCACCGGGGGGAGCACCCATTATCTTCCCTCCCTTTGGGAGGGATTGAGGGAGGGCTTTCTACCAAAATCAGGAATGTGGGTATTCCCCTCAAAAGCTTTTCAAAAATGATACTATCAAGCAAAACATCACATCCGGCCAATTCACGCATGACCCATTACGCAATACGCCCTCACAACCTGTTCATCCTGGCTGTGCTGCTGCTGGCATTTTTGCTGCGCGTGTATCAACTTGATGACCACTCCCTGCGCGGCGACGAAGCCGCCACCGTGCATTACGCCGCCATGCCCGTTACCGAGTTGTGGGAACTTTCCCGCATCACCGATCCCCACCCGCCGGGCTATTACCTGCTGCTGCGCCCCTGGCAATGGCTGCTGGGCAAAAACGCCTGGCTGATGCGCTACACCGGCGTGATGGCCGGCCTGCTCAGCCTTGCCGCGCTGTATACCCTGGCCCGCCTCACCCTGCGCAACGCCACCCTGGCCCTGTTTGCCGCCGCCTTGCTGGCGGTCAACCCTTTCCAGATCTGGCTGGCCCAGGATTTACGCGCCTACTCTATTTTTATGCTCTTCGGCCTGCTCTCGTCCGGCGCCCTGTGGCTGGCCCTTAACGCCAATCCGCCCCTTCCCCAAGAGGGAGAAGCCGGATGGGTCTCCCCCCAATGGGGGGAGTTAGAGGGGGGGCGCCATCCCGTCGTTTTGTGGGCATTCTACATCATCCTAACTACCGCCACCCTCTACCTTCACTACTACGCCGTCTTTTTGATTCTTTTCCAGGGGCTGTTTGTGATCCTCAATGCCAGAACCTTCTGGGCCAAAAAATGGCCCTGGCTGGTTTCCCAAATCGCTGTTGGCCTGCTCATCCTTCCCGGCCTGTACCTGGCCTCCAACCTGGCCGGGCAGGCCGCCGGCGGCATCGACACCCTCCCCACCGCCGAAATCCTGCGCCGCGCCGCCGCCGCCCTGCTTACCGGCTTCACCCTTGAGGCCGCGCCCGGCCTGTGGATCAGCCTGCTGCTGGCCCCGGTCTGGATCACCGGTTTGATCAGTTTGCCGCGGCGGAACATCACCACCGGCACCTTCTGGGCGCTTTTTTTTGCCGTGCCCGTTATCAGCGTGATTGCCTTGTCCATCAACCGCCCTTTTTTCAAAGAACGTTTCTTCATCCAGGCCCTGCCCGCCTTTGAAATTCTGCTGGCCGCCGGTTTCCTGAAACTCTGGCGCGCGCGCCCTCCCACCCAAACCGCGCTGCGCGCCCTCTCCGCCCTTCTCCTGCTAACCCTGCTCGCCTTCAACCTTCACAGCCTCAACAACTACTTCACCGATCCCGCCTACGCCAAGGCCCCGCCCTGGCGGCTGTACCGCGACTACGTGCGCGATCACGCCCGCCCCGGCGACCTGGTGCTGACCAACTTCCCCGAAGCCTCGGTCAGCTACTACACGCCCGATGGCGTGCCCTTCCGGGTGATCCCCGATAAACGGGACCAGCCCGCAGCCGATCTTTTGGCCGATACCGCCGAAATCGCCCGGCAGCACACCCGCATCTGGTTTGTGCCGCTGCTGCGCCAGGGGTTTGACGAGCAGGGCGATGTGCTGGCCTGGCTCAACCGCCACGCCGACCGGGTGCATCAGGTATTTTTCCCGGTCTATCACCTCAATCTCTACCTCACCCCGCCCACCATCGATGCCCGGCTGATTCCCCAGCCGGTGAACTTTGCTCACGGCATTCACCTGCGCGGTTTCCAGGTGTTTGATAAACATGGCGGCTCGCGCCTCTCGGCGGACAAAATTCTGACGCTCGACCCCGGCGGCGACTTCACCCTCTCGCTCTATTGGCAGGCCGATGGCCCCACCGCTGAACCTTACACCGTCTTCACCCATCTCCTGGCCGCCGATGGCTTCAACCAGGCCGGGCAAGATAACCCGCCGGTGTGGGGCAGTTATCCCACCACCGACTGGCAGCCCGGCGAGCGCGTGACCGATAAATACACCCTCACCCTGCCGCCAGGCATTCCGCCGGGCGCGTACCGGGTCTCGGTGGGCTGGTACCACTCGGAGACGCTGGCCCGCGTGCCGCTGTTAGCGAGCGAAGCGGCGGACCACATCTTCCTTGATTTTATCGTACAGGTGCAAGAGAATTGAACCGGATAACTGCCTGGATTCAAAAACACAAACTTCACGGCCCCTTCCTCTTGATCCTGCTGCTTCACCTGGCCTTATCCACAGCCTACGCCGTCCGCGTGCCGCTGGGCGAAACCCCGGACGAACCCGCCCACCTGAACTACACCCGCTTTATTGCCAAAAAAGGCCGCCTGCCCGCCACCCTGGCCGAGCGGCAGGCCGCCGGTTACCGCTCGGTCTGGCCGCCGCTGTATCACTTTTTGGCCGGCCGGCCCCTGGCCATGCTGGGCGACGCCCCGCCCACCCATCTCAAATCGGTGGGCGACACCCCCCGCCGCTTGCTGCCTGCCAACGGCCAGACCATCGCCGCTTTCGTCCACACTCAAGACGAAGCCTGGCCCTGGCAGGGCATTACCCTGGCCTGGCACCTGGGGCGCTTTTTTTCGGTGCTGCTCACGGCGCTGGCGGTGGGTGTAACCTATGCCATTGCCTGGCGGCTCACCCGGCGGCGGGACCTCGCGCTGGCGGCGGCGGCGCTGCACGCTTTCACGCCCCAGGTGCTTTTTATCGGCGGGGCGCTGAACGACGATAACCTGCTGTTTTTGCTCTCCGGCCTGACCCTGCTGGCGCTGATCATTTTTACGCAGCAAGAAACACCCCCCACCCTGTTTCAAGCTTTTTTACTGGGCGCGCTGCTGGGGCTGGCCACCATGGCCAAATACAACGCCCTGCCGCTGTGGCCGCTGGCCTTTGCCTGG
>CAZTFF010000028.1:34280-67369 GCA_964612485.1 uncultured Caldilineaceae bacterium | reverse complement strand
TACTAAAGTGGGTGGTTTTGAAGCGCAAATGGGGTTATTTTGTTATAACTCTTATGGAAACTTATACCCGCGCTGCATCGCCCAGGTTAGGTATACGAGCGAGTATCAATTTCTCATCTAAGAGCAATACTATTCAAATAACCATCATGTCATTCTGAACGAGCGTAGCGAGTGAAGAATCTCCAGGCTGCCGGGCCATTTATGCCAATTACCGGGGAGATTCTGAGGCCGCAGGCCTCAGAATGACATGCCTGGTGTCCTTATTTGAAAGGTATTGTATCTAAGCGGTATTTAAAAAAATAAGACCCTAAAGTATTTAGGCCTTTATCTTTAGGGTCTGGAAAGCTATGGGTTTGAGAAGGCTATCAGGCGCTCAACGCTTCGTCTTCGCGGCGGGAAATGCGTTTTAAGACGGCTAGATCATTTTTGGTCAGAGGGGATTGGGTTCGGGGCGGGGTTCGTTTTGGTTTTGATCTTTGCGGTTTGTTGATGACGTTGGTGCCGGCTTTACCGTCTTCGGATAGCTCAAATTCAACTTCTGTTTCAAAATCCTCGCCTTGTTCCGTAAGCAGCCGTTGAATATTGCCAATATCGATGCCCTCGATAGAGAGAAGCATCTGGGCCAGCATGGTGTTGGAAATACCGGGGAATCGCTGGCGCAGTTCATCGGCATAATTGGTCAACCACTCGCTGTCCATTTCCCGGCCCCGGCGCCGTTTGATGGCTTCGGTAATTTCATCGGCAATATTGCGCCCGGTGAGCGCAATGGGATGATCCGGGCTGAGGACCACGCCAATTGAAGGCAATGTTTTTTCCAGATCATATTTCAGCCCTTTCAGCAGTTCATTGTAGCGCGGGCCGCCGGGTACCAACGCGGCAACGCGCTCCATGAGCGGCGCGGTGGCGGGCAGGGGCATGCGTTCCTGGAGGATGGCAATCTGGCGGATCAATGCTTCATGCATTTTGACCTTTACCTGCTGCCGGCGTTCGCCTTCGTTCATTTGCGCAATGTTAACCAGTTTTTCCCGATCCTTGCCGGCGGCTTTCACCAGATCAAAGCTGCACCAAAGATTCAGCGTTAAGCTGTTGGGCACGCCATAAGCAAAAACGCCATCAACCGTCACTTCAAGTGGATGGTTGCGAACTTCAATCGTTTTTTTGACTTCATCCAATATCGGAATAACCGTTACCGGCCCTGGCCCGGAGATCCGATGAAATCGCCCTATCCGGTAGATCACCAATCGTTTTTCTTCGGATACCACCCGGGTGCTAGAGGTGATCAATTTGATGAGCGCGATCAATAAAACAATCGCAAATATACCGCCTATAATCCATAAAAATATATTCATGATGGAAAATGCCTCACTTCCCGTAAGTCTTTAAAAATTGTTCCATCAACGGGCTGAACCAGGTGACTGGCTCTGCTTTTACCAGCAGCCCGCGCTGCATCAAATGATTGATGATGTCTTTATCCTCATCGGTGTGGCTGCCCTGGGCGGCGCGGAGGGCAACGTCCTGCTCTTCCTGGTGCAGGTTTTCCAGGATGCGCCAGCATTCTTGCTTGATGTCGGGCTGCTCCGCAAAAAAGACGCTTTTGATTCCCGACGCCTTTTCTTCTATCCAAATATTGAACACCAATCTTGTCAATCGCGCGTGCCCGCCGCTCAATTTGTAGATCTGTTCAAGTTGATTTTCAGGTAAAGGGTTGCCGGCCAGCTCGTTCAGATGTTGAAGCATTCGCAACGTATCGTCTCTGGAATACGGCTCTAAAGCGTAAATATTGTGCCGAAACAGGTCGTAAAATTTGGAGTTGTTTTCCAGCGGGTGGTTGCGCCCCAAAATGTGGGGCAATCGTTTGGTGAAAATAAGATAGCTCAACAAGCCCCTGTTGCCCTCGCTGCGCAGCCCGTTCAATTGTTCGAGCATGGCCAGCGGGCCAATTTCCAGCACCTGGTCAAAATCATCCAGCACAAACATGACCTGATTCCTTTGGCGCTGGCAGAGCTGCTGCAATTGTGATTGCAATGTTTTAAAGGCCCGCTCCTCTTCGGAAAAGGGAATAACGTTATCGTCTTCCGGCGTTTGCGGCGTGTCTGGCATGGACCGGCCCAGGGCATCGATCATCATTTTCCACAAACTGTCGGGCGTGCCCTGCCATTGGGTGGCGTCTACCAACGGAAATCTTAGTTGGGCAACATCTTCTTTGCGGCGAGAGCCGGGCTGGTGAATATCGCGCAAATAATTAACAATATTCGATTTACCCACGCCGGCAATTCCCATGAATCCCAACGATTCACCACGTTTGGCAAACCGAAGGATCAGATCAATCTCATCGGCCCGGTAAGTAGCCCGGTAGCGGGGTATGACATTGTTCAACATGATGGTTTACTCCGTCTTGAATTTGGAAGGGAGAGAAATAGCGTTAAGATTCCTGACAACTGGTACTAGAATACTATACATTTATAGTCGTGTCAAAGGGTAAAATAGTTTTTAACATTCCCTGACCTGTGGTTAGGGCCTGATGCCATGAATCCCCCTGAAATCTGAGCGGATTTGTTGAACACTTTGTGTTTGCCATGCTTCCATGTTATACTGGAAGCGTTCAGTCTTTAACACGGTTAAACCCACCTGTCAGGTCTAAGTTTTATAATCGGATGACGTCTCATGTTCCGAGTCCCAAATCCATATTTTGCCGGTCCTCCGGCCACACAACCTGAAACGTTTTTTGGGCGTCAGGATGTGTTGCGTTTTGTTGATGATACGCTGAGTTCGCCCCGGCATAATGCCATTGTGTTGTACGGCCAGCGCCGCATCGGCAAAACCTCTATTCTGCACCAGATCGCCCGCCGAAAAAGCCAGGATTATCACGCCATTTTTTTCGATCTCCAGAGCAGCGTTGACAACCCGGCCCGCGATCTTCTTTATGGCCTGGCCCGTGAGATCAGCAGCCATCTGGATATTATGCCCCCCACCCGCGATGATTTTGCCAACGATCCCGAATTTTTTCGCAATGTTTTTTTGCCCCACGTTTACAAACAATTAAATGGAAAACGCCTGCTTTTTCTGCTGGATGAATTTGACGCCCTGAGCCTGGAAACCGCGCCCGCCGAACTGGACGCCATGCCGTTTGTGCAGGCGCTCAACCGGATCATCCAAAGTGAAGACCGGCAGGTAGTGTTCCTGTTTGTGGTGGGCCGCCGTCTTAAAGACCTGTCGGCCAACCAGTTGCAAATTTTCCGGGGCGCGCTGGACCGGCAGGTATCCCTGCTCGACCGGGAGTCTTGTGTGGAGTTGATCACCCATCCGGCCAAAGATACCTTGTCTTATAGCGATGCCGCTCTAGAAAAAATCTGGTCGTTGACCAGCGGCCATCCCTATTTTACCCAGCTCATCTGCCACAAAATTTTTAATGAAGTTCAGCGTAAAAATGATTGGATCATTACCCAGAGCCATGTTGAAGCCGTGGTGGATGATGCGATCAGCACAGGACAAACGGCGCTGCAATGGTTCTGGAACGAGGTGCCGCCGGTTGAACGGTTTACCTTCTATACCATCGCCCAGCTTACCGCCGAAGATGAGGGCGCGAGCCTGGGCCAATTGCTGGCCCAGCGCGATCTCCGCCGGGTGCAGGTACCCGACATCGAGCTAAAAGCGCTGCCGGATAAACTGGTGGATCGCCAGGTGTTGACCCGCGATCAGGCCGGCCTCTATAGCTTTGCGGTTGAAATTGTGTGCCGCTGGATTGCCCAAAATCATTCTTGGGAAGAAGTAACGTCGGAACTGACTCGCGTGGCCGTGGATGAATCGGCCAAAGATTTTTACCGGGCCGGCCTGGCCGCCTACCAGCGGGATGATTACGATTACGCCATTGATAGCCTTAGCCGTGCCCTGAGCATCAACCCCGATTATGTGGAAGCCCGGCTCTGCCTGGCCCGCACCCGGCTCAAAGCCGGCGCGCTGCTGGCCGCCATTGATGAGTTCATTTATGTTGAACGGTACGGCGGGCGCGAGGCCAAAGAAGCCCGGGTAGACCTGGCCGATGCTAGAGCGCAGTACGGCCAGGAACTCGAAGTCGAAGGAAAAGTGGATGAGGCCCGGGAAGAGTACAAACGGGTGCTCACCCTGGACGAGCAGCACCTGTTGGCCAACGCCCGTTTAAGCGATATCTACCGGCGGCAAGCCGATGTGCTGCTGGAAACCGACGGGATCAGCGCGGCCCAGCCTGTTTATGAACAGGCGTTCAAGCACAAAACCGATCAAGAACTGGAGCGCAAGATCAACAAACAGCTTGAAGCCTATGCCCAGGCCCAGGAGCAAGCCTATCATTGGAAAAAGGCGGAGCAAGCCCGGCAACTGGCCACCCAATTTTCCCAGGCGCAAGATGAACAGGAAGCATTGCTGCGCACCCGCCTGGAATGGGGCCGCTGGCTCTTAAGCGAACAACGTTTTGAAGAGGCGGGCGGGGTCTATCGCCGGTTGTTGGAAAAATCTGTTGATGTTACCGCCAGCGCAATGATTGAAAATGATCTGATCCGCTACAGCCAGCAGGCCGAACAGGAGACCGATTGGCTGCGAGTTCAGGCCGCTCTGGAGTTGTTGACAACACTTTTCCCGGATGATATCGAAAACAAAAACCGCCTGGTAGACAGCCTCTGCCGCCAGGGTGAGTTTTATCTGGGCGAAAATGATTTTGACCGGGTGAAAGGCGCGTACCGGCGCGCCTTAGAAGTTGCGCCCGTTGAGGAGCCGATCAAAGCGCTGATCAGAGAAGGCTTTCAAGCGTATGGGCGTAATCGCCGCAAAGAAGTTACCGTAGAAAGCCTTCAATTGTGGGTACAAGCCATGTTGGCCCAGGTAGAAATTCTGGGGCGAGACGATGTTGCAGCCTATGAGTCTCTGGTATCGGCCCGCGAGGCGCTGGGCGATGTGTGGTACCGGCAGCAGGCCATTCCCGAAGCGCACGAGGCGTATCTCGGCGCCTGGGATGACGCTACCTTTTGGCTGCAATTGGGCGTTGAAACCGAGCGGGCGTATCGCCGGCGCGCGGAAATCGGCTTGAAGTTGGGGCAGGTTGAGTTAGACCGGGGCGCCGTCAATGAAGCCGCCGACACCATTCAGCAAACGTTGAATGATGCCCGGCCCGACCAGCAGATGGCGGGCCAGGTTCAGGATGCCTTCTACGCCTATCGAAGCCAGCAAGAAGGCGCGGGCCGGTGGGATCACGCTCGCATTGCCATGGAAGTACTGGCCGTTTTGTTCCCCAACGACGAAGATGTGGCCTTTTCCCTGGCCGAAGCGCGGGCGGCGCAGTCGGATTGGTATTTGCAGCGCGCCATCCCCGATCTGGAATCGGCGCGCCGGCACGCGCAGGAGGCCCTGGAAGTTGGCAATTTATCCTTTAACCAACGCAAGGTCATTGTCACCAGGGTCAAAACCTTTTTCCAGACCTTCTGCGAATCGCAACAAAATGGTGTGTCTCCAAAATGGACCCAGGCCGAGTGGGGAATGAATATTTTGATCGGGCTGCTCCCCGGTGATGAAGAATTGCACCGCCAATTGGCCGAACTGCGGACCAAACAGGGCGATTGGTATCTGGCGCAGGCAAAGCAGTCACCGGAATCGTCGCGCAGCTATCATCTGGTCAAGGCCGCCGAAGCTTACACCCGGGCCGTGAGCGATTATCCCAACGACGAACAGTTGCTTGTTCATTTAAAAGACACCTTTGCAACCTACCGGGCCGAACATTTGCCCTGGCGCCACGCCAGGCCGGCCATCGAGGTGCTGTCCAGAGAGCTGCCTGCCGACCCGCTAATTCAGCAGTGGTTGGCCGAAACCGAGCCGAAAAGCGAATCGGTGTGGAAAAAATATAAGCTGATTCCGGCAGGGGCAGTTGCCATTATTTTAATTTTGTTGGGTGGTCTTTTCTTTGGTATGGGTGTGGGTGGCCTAAATCAATCCACGTCGACAGATACGCCTGACTCGCCGGGTGATACACCAACAATAATTGGAACAGAAGGACCGGGTACGGAAGCGGTGGTTGTGGTTACAACTTCAACACCTACTACCGCCATCACGCCAACACCAAAAGAGATCATCCCAACGCCAACAACCGAACCTGCACCAACCGCCACCCCATCACCCACTTCAACCCCAACCCCTACGCCCACACCCACCGTCACTGTGCCGCCAACATTTACAACTACGCCATTGGCGCTCGAAGCGCCCACCTTGCTATTTGGGGAACAGGTTTTTGTAGCTGAGGCCGATGATCCGGCTCCACAATTGCGTTGGCGGCCCAACACCAATGCCAATGATCAAAATCTCTACACGGTGGAAATATCTTATCTTCAGGATAAACGGCCCGTTGACGATAGCATCACCTTAACCGCTACGGCCTGGGGCGTTCCCTTTGAACTTTTCCACAATGCCGATCCCATCCAACCCAACTCACTTGCCCGCCAATTTGAGTGGCGCGTGGTGCAAACGCTGGCCGGCGGCCAGGTGATCACCAGCGAATCACGGATTTTTACCTGGCAGCCGCAACTATTGCCTGCCGGAGAAGCGCTGGATATCCAAATGAATCCCGGCAACCCTCTAGAGAGATTGGTTCTTCTGAAGAACCGGGGAATTTATCGCACAGATAATGGGGGAATTTCGTGGCAGCAGGTTGCAAATGATAGTTCCGTAAAAACACTCCATATTTCTTCTTTAAACCCAAAAATAATTTATGCCGGAGTCTTTGGTCATATTTTGCGTTCTGAGGATGGTGGGCAAAAATGGGAACCATTTCTAATGGATGGTACGCTGGCTCAGGTAAATTCGATTGCGACAGATCCAAGTGATGCCAATACTGTATTTGCGGCTACAGATAAAGGGGTCGTCGCGGTGATTTTAGAAAAACAAAATAGCAATTTGATGGCGCGATGGATACCGCTCAATCGTACCGAGAGTGCTGTCGGCCCGGTGTTGGATAACAGATTCTATTCTATTGTTGTGGCGGATGAAAAGGTATATGCCGTTGGTGATGAAGACAGGGTCTTTTCCAGAGACCTTGGCGATTTGAAGAATCCCTGGAAATCATCGGTCTGTACTCCCTCTTGCGCAACGCCTATTTTGTCATTGATTATTGTCTCCAATGACGTTATTTTAGTAGGGAGCAGTGAGGGCAGGCTGGCCAAAAAAGTGGAACCGGGCAATGATTGGGAAAAGGTTGAATTTCAACATGTAAGTTTGAAAACGTTAGCAATATCTGAACTGGTGATCGACAGTCACGCTCAGATCATATACGCGGGCACCGGGACATCTAATAATCCTAAAAAGGGTGAGGGATTATATGTGAGTTTTGATATCGGTACAACGTGGAAACAGCTTGATAATACTGTTGGCTGGGATTATATTCAAGCCATTGCCCTTGATCCCGAAGACACTCGAAAAATTTACATCGCCGGGTCTGCGGGAGTCCACTACTCACCTGATCGTGGAAATATATGGATAAGCCTATCCAATGACAACTAACCCATTTATTTATAACGTGCCTGTTCGTTCCGACCAATTTGTTGGCCGTCGTGAACAGGTTGATCAAATTTTGGGCCAACTGCTTTCTGCCAGGGGCAGCAGCGCCGTTTCCGGCGACCCTCGGGTGGGCAAAACCTCGCTGCTGCATTATCTTTGCGTCTCCCAGGTGTATGAAGCGCGGGGATTGTCTGCCGGTTGGTGCCATTTTCTCTCCATCGATTGCCAGGCCATCACGCCCTTTTCAGATAGCGCCTTTTGGCGTTACACCCTGCGCATGCTGGAGCCGGCGCTTGGTGATGACGACCACCTCAGCAACCGTATCCGTCGCATCCGCCAGATGCTGGCTGATGCCGATCCCGACATTATTTTTGATCTGCACAGCCTCTTCGACCAGGTTGCCCGGTCGGGCCGCCTGGTAGTGTTGGTTCTGGATGAATTCGAAGGCATTGTCGAAAACCTCAACCAGAAAACACCCGATTTGCTCTACCATTTGCGAACCTTGTTAAATCGACCGGAGCGGGGGCTGGCCCTGGTTGTGGCCAGCCGCGAGCCGCTGGCTAAACTCTGCGCTAAATTTCAATTTACCGGCTCCCCGTTTGATAATGCATTTTTAGCCATAAATCTGCCCCCTTTCAACCAAACAGAGATCAACCACCTGCTGCGGCGTTCCGAAATTGATTTTTCTCCGGCGGAAAAGCAATGGCTGCACGCCACCGCCGGCCCTCATCCCTATCTCATCCAACTGGCCGGCGGCTTGCTGCTCCAATTGCGAGAGCGCTTATCCGTTGAAAATTTGCTAGAACCGCAGCTTTCCCGGCTTGAAAAAACGTTTGAGCAGGAAACCGAACGCTATTTCATCGATATGTTGAAGTACACGTCTGATGTGGAAAGAATGATCCTGACCCTGCTGGCGTTGGCCCAGCTTCACCGCTTAGTGCCTGCGGATAAACTTGATGCCCTTGAAACCGACATCCTGCCGCCGGATTTCGGGCGGTTTGAGCATGAAGTTAATCGATTGCGAGAGCGTGGGTTGGTCACGCTCCAACCGGAACCGGCCCTTTTTTCGCCGGTGTGGGGCCGGTCCATTTTGAGAGCGTTGGCCCAGGCGGGCCGCGAGGCAGTCACCAACTGGCAGCCGCAGTTGGTCGCGTTTTTATCTCCGGCTCAACAAAAATTCTTTCAAACCCTGGCCCATGTTGTCATTGACCGCCCCAATGTGATCAACAATCCTGAGCTATTGGCCGATCACCTGGCCGAATACGAGCCGGCGCAGCCATTCTCGCCCCGGCAGCCGGCGCGCGCCATTCGCATTACGGGAGGGATTTTTCCGGACGATTTGGAGCGGGAAGTCATCAAAAAGCTCTACTCGCAAAACGATCATCTCAATATTTCCCGGGTGCGGTTGGAGAAAAAGTTTGATGGCGGATTGAGCGGCATGCAGGTGCTGCTGGCCCAGCCCATCGATGATCGAGATCGGGAACTGGCTTACGAGGTCATCAAAATTGCGCCGGCCACCATGCTGCGCCGGGAACACAAACGGTACCAGCAGTATGTGCAGGGCCGCCTGCCCGCCACCGCGGTTCGCCTGGAAAATGGGCCGGTGGAACTCAATACCCTGGGCTGCTTGAGCTACGGCTTTGCCGGCGACCGGCCGGTGGGGATGATCAAGGATTTGGAAAATTACTACGCCGCCCACAGCGCCGAGGAAGTGGTGGCCAGCCTCACCGGGTTGATCAAATCCCTCCACGCCCGCTGGTATGGGCATCACATCCCCCTGCTGGCCTCTTTTGCCGATGAGTACGGCCAGCAATTGCCGGCCCATTTGCAGTTACGGGCCGAAAGAATTGTCCGGGGGGAGATAACGGTTCCGCCTGTGCATCGCCGGGTTGATATTCAGACTGCGCTCAACGCTCAGGATCACCTTGAAATTGGCGATCCCATTGTCATCACCGGTTTGCAGGTGAGCCAGGTAACGCCCACGGTGGTCAAACTGCACAGCACCGGCGACGGCACCACGGCCTGGATTCGGGCCAGAACGCCGGTTCCTTATCCTAATTTCCAAGAAGAGGACGTGGTCAACGTGGTGGGTACTGTTGAGATTCGGCGGGACGATGTGTTGAATGCAGCCGCAGCAAATATTCTCAATTTTAACCCCGATCTCCGTCGTTGTTCTAATGGTGGGGTCGAGCTGGCCGGATTACCCCGCCCCTGCGCCGACCCGCTGGCCATCTACAAGCAAATTTTGCGGCAGCAATTGCGGGGCTGGAAAACCATCATTCATGGCGATCTGCATCCGGGCAATATTATGGTTGATGATAAGGGGCGGGCCTGGCTCATCGATTTTGATCACGTGCGCGAGGGGCATGTGTTGTATGATTTTATCCGGCTGGAAATCCATATGCGGCTGTTTGCCTTGGGCGGATACCGCCGGTCCCGCCGGTTGGGCAACGGTGTTTCGCCCACGTTTACCGAATGGCCCCACGCCTTTACGCTGGCGGAGTACATCGCCTTCGAACAATCACTGCTGCGCCAAACGCTCAAACAGCCGGCGGCAGAGATCACGCAGCCCGATCTGGCCAAAGCGGCCCAGGTGATTTTGGCGATTCGCCATCTGGCGGAAGATTATCTGCGCCAGCGAGATAATTGGCGCGAATACCTGGGCGGCCTGTTTTTACAAAGCCTGGCCCAACTCCGGTTCTACCGCAAAGAACCCTGGTTAGGCGTGATGCCTTTTACCGCCGCTGCGATTGTAGGCGAAGATTTGGTAAAAGATGGGGATTAGGGCCAACGGTTAATCGGTTTCCGTGTCTCCAATCACCGTCCATTTTCGCCCGCTCTGGTTCGAGGCATGTGGCATGGGTAACGCAGGTGGAAACGAATTTGACGAATTGTACGGCTGTTTGTCGCCCGCGTTGATCACAAACACCGGCGGCTGCGGCGGTGTTTGCGATGTTTTATCCAGTTTGTTTTGCTGTCGCGTCATCACATAAACCATCAGTAAGGTGGTGGGAATACCGGCGGCCACGCCCAAAATAACGCCGATCACCACCGCCATCGCGTCGGCGCTGGCCCGAAAGCCAAAAACAACGGCCAGAGTCATCACAAAAGTCAGCCCGATGATTAAGAATCCTCGCTTCATACCACACTTCCCTGTTTAACTTACTTTAACAACCGCAACTGCTGCCCCAATCTCATCACCAATCCCCGGCGATGGGCAGCATTGGATCGTTTTTTCTGAACAAAACGCCCCTCAGTGCCGGTGGGGGCTAGTGCGGCTGCCTGTTCCGGCAGCGGATCATCCAACCACAGCCGCGTGGTGCGGTGGCCCTTCCGCAAGCGGTCGATAACCTGCTGAATTTCAGCTTCGGAGACGTAGGCCGCTTGAAACCGTTTGATCTCCCCCTTGACCACCAGCAAAAAATCGCCGCGCCCCAATAATTTTTCTGCCCTGGTGCCGCTAATTCCGGCGGCAATTTTGGCGTCGTCGGCGCTGGCTACGCTGCCTACCAGCCGCACCGGGAAATTACTGCGCGTGAGCGAGCCAATGGCCGCGGCCAGGGGTTTTTGGGTGCAGGCCACCAGGTGCAGCCCCGCGCTGCGCCCGCGCTGGGTCAGGCGCGTCATCAGGCGGTCCATCGCCTTGCCGCCCTGTTCCATCAAATCGGCCAGTTCATCGATGAAAATGATCAGGCGGGGGGTGGTGATATTTTCATGATCTCGCCGCACCATTTCCCCAACCATTTCACCCAGCAAAAAAATCGCTTGATGTGCATCCCGCACCACCGGACGGAGCAGGTGCGGCAGCCCGGCACCACCTTGATGATCGCTAAACGGGCCAAAGCCGGTGCCTTTGGGGTCAATAAACAGCATTTGCACGTCGCCCAGCCGGTTGTGCATCGCCAGAGAGAGGGCCATGCTCCGGGCCAGCACTGTTTTACCGGAGCCGGTGGTGCCGGCCACCAGCACGTGGGCTACCTCAGGTGAAGATAGGCGCAGCAGCAAGGGCAGGCCCTCTTCATCCAGCCCTAAAATGGCGCTTTGCCGGGGAATATCTTCCTGGTCCCGGCACAACTGGAGAAGTTTGACCGTCTGGGCATCGGCGCGGGGAACTTCAATGTGGATGTTGGGGCCGCGCCGGGCAACACGTACGCTTTGCGCGCCCAGCCGCAGGGCGATTTCTTCGGAGAGGGCTGAAATCTTCGATACTTTGGTAGAAATTTCCGGCACAACCTGGTACGAAACCCAGCGGGGTGTCACCATTCCGCCGGCAACCTGGCATTTGGCGTGGTGATACGCCAGCAGCAGTTCTATCTGGTTGGCTTGATATTCCAGAATGTGTTCTATTTCTATGTGGCTGTGCATAAAAAAATCCCCTTGAGCTAATTATACTAGAACAAGTGTTCTAGTGTCAAGAGGAGAAACCAAAAATGACCCGGTTTTAAGGTGCCGGGTCATTTTTTAATTAAAGGGGTATCCGTTACACGGATGGCAGGGTTAACTTGCGGCGGCTTTAGCCTGATTAAAAGCCTTCATCAACCGCGACTTACGGCGGGCCGCGTTGTTGCTGTGGATAATGCCTTTTTGGGCGGCCTTATCCAGCGCCTTCATCGCCTCTCGGATGGTCTCCTGGGCTTCGTCCAATTCGTTGGCCGCAATTTGGTCTCGCGCTTCTTTAATAAAAGAGCGCGCGGTGGTGCGGTAGTAACGGTTCGCAAGGCGGCGTTTGGGGTTTTGACGGGCGCGTTTGGCAGAAGATTTTAAATTAGCCATGTTCCTCCTGATGCTTTCTACAACAGTTTTTTCAATTTTATCGTGGCGGCTTCATATGTGGGGCCGCATAATGAGAGGCGGCCATCAGGCGCGCCCCTGTCAATTCAAACCATACGTTATGTTACAGAACCGTAACTATAATTCAAAAGTTTGTTTTTGTCCAATTTCGCCGCTACTTTTGGCGGTGTTTCAGCAGGTTGTTGGCCGCCACCGCGCCCAAAACAATTAAGATCAGCCCGCCCAACAGCAGCGCGCCAGTTGAAATGTTTTGGGACAGAATGCCGCCCGCATCGGGTAAAGTTTTGTCTACGCCAGCTGGTTTTGCTTCCACTTTTTGATCGTTCCCGGTCACGGGCAGCGCCGCCGAGGTGGGGGGTGGGGGTGTTTCGGTGGGCGTGGGGGTGGCGGTGGCTGTGGGATAACGGGTAAAGGTGGGCGACGGCGTGAACGTGGGCGTGGGCGGCACATACGGCCCCAGCAGCGATACGTCATCAATATTCATATTTAATTCGGTACCGGTCGGCTCCACTTTCATTCCCCGGATGAAGAGGGTCAGTTTGTTGCTATTGCCGGTGTTGATGGTATAGACAAAGCGCTGGAAGTAGAGATGCGTATTGTCGTCTTGCGGCCCGCTGGAGCCGAGGCGCTGCTGTTCGTCTACCTCCATCTCGACCCAATTGTCAACAAAATAATATTTGCCGCGCCCCTGGCCGTCGATGCCCCAGTGCATGGCATAAAAGCCTTCATTTCTTTCGGAAATATGGCCGTCGGAGCGCATCAGGGCGTGGAGGGTCAACACGTAATCCATATGGGGAATGACCTCAACCGTCTGGTAGATGGCCATGACCCGTTCCGGTTTGAAGCTTTCTACCCGGAAAATCTCCATTAATTGGGAATGATTGCCGCTGTGGACAGCTTCGGACCATTGTTCATCGTACCAGGCGAAATGAGCGCCGTCGTTGTCGTACGGCAGCCAATGATCGGCCACCGCATTGCCCAAATTATTGTTGCCGGTGGAAAATATTTCAAAATCACCATTTTTGACGGCATTGACCAGCGGATAGGCGCGGGTGGGGGTGGGAACAGGCGTAGGGGTTCCCCCTTCTTGCGCTTTGAGGCTGTGGATGGTAGCGGCGGAAATCAAAAGCGCCAAACAGATCGACACCGTTAGCAAGGTTGCTGCGGTAAATTTGTTGGTTTGAGTCATCATACAGCCTCCGGTGAGCGTGAAGTTATACCAACATAACTCCATAGCCTAACATTACATAAACTAATGATAACATAATTATGTTTATTTATCAATCCGGGGTGAAGGTGGGAGTAAGGCTGCTGCGAAGAAGATAGCGTAATTTAATCTGGGATAGGCATCAAAAGCGCGAACGCGGTACAATTTGAGACCTGTCAGGTCTCAGGCCCTGCTCAACCGGGTGATATATACCTGCTCAACCGGGTGAGTTAAACGGTGTCGTGGGGCGTATTTAGAGTTATAAAAAATAGCCCGTTTTTGGTGATAAAGATTACCCGGTTTAGTATAGCTAATCCCCAATTAAAGATGATAGGATTAGATCAAACGTGGGGTTATCCCAAAAAACCTTAAGAGCATTTCCAAAGATAATGAAAATTCACCCAACTGATGGAACATCCAACCAGGGCCAAGCTGTTTCCGTTCGAGGCAGCGTTGTTGATATTCATTTTCCCGAACAGTTGCCCGAAATCTACAGCCAACTGACTGCCGGGCCGGAAGACGAGATTATCATCGAGGTGGTCACTCATCTTGATGCAGCCACCGTGCGGGGAATTGCTTTGACCCCTACCCAAGGGTTAGCGCGAGGAGCGCCGGTCACCGATACCGGACACCCGCTCCGCGTGCCCATAGGTGAAGGGCTGCTGGGCCGGATGTTTAACGTGTTTGGGGATACTATCGACCGAAAAGAGGTGGTGCAAACCAAAACGCGACGCTCGATTCACCAATCGCCGGTTCCCCTGTCGGAACGGGTCACCCAATCGGAAGTTCTCGAAACCGGCATTAAAGCCATTGATGTTTTAGCCCCGTTAGAACGTGGCGGCAAAGCCGGCCTCTTTGGCGGCGCGGGCGTGGGTAAAACGGTGTTGATCACCGAGATGATCAACAATATGGTCAGCCAGTACGAGGGGGTCAGCATTTTTTGCGGTATTGGCGAGCGGGTGCGGGAGGCGGAAGAACTGTATCGTGAACTACAAGAAGCCGATGTTTTAGACAACACCGTGCTGGTTTTTGGTCAAATGAACGAGCCGCCCGGCGCTCGTTTTCGGGTGGGACACGCCGCCCTGACCATGGCTGAATATTTTCGGGATGAGGCCAAACAGGATGTTTTGCTGCTGATTGATAATATTTTTCGCTTTATCCAGGCCGGTTCGGAAGTATCGGGGTTGATGGGTAATTTGCCCTCCCGGCTGGGCTACCAGCCTACCCTGGGCACGGAACTGGCCGAGCTGGAAGAGCGAATTTCCAGCACCAAAAATGGGGCCATCACCTCGGTGCAGGCCGTGTACGTGCCCGCCGATGATTTTACCGACCCGGCGGCGGTGCATACCTTTACTCACCTGTCCGCCTCCATTGTCTTATCGCGCGAGCGGGCCAGCCAGGGGCTTTACCCGGCTATCAACCCGCTGCAATCCGGCTCAAAAATGTTGCTGCCCCAGGTGGTGGGCCAGCGCCATTACCGGATCGCGCAGAAAATTCGCAGTACACTGGCCGGCTACGAAGAACTCAAAGATATTATTGCCATGCTTGGTCTGGAAGAACTTTCGCAGGCCGACCAAAAAACCGTGCATCGCGCCCGCCGGCTGGAGCGATTTTTGACCCAGCCCTTTTTCACCACCGAGCAGTTTACCGGCCGGGCGGGCAAGCTGGTCAGCCGGGAGGAGGCGCTGGACGGCTGTGAACGAATTCTGAATGACGAATTTGCCGATTATGCGGAACGGGACCTTTACATGATCGGCTCTGTGGACGAGGCGCCCCGGGATGAAACTTAAAGTCTTGCTCCCCACCGAACTGCTGGTTGACGAAACCGTAATCAAGGTCACCGCCGAGGCCGAAAACGGCTCTTTTACATTACTCCCGCGCCACATCGACTTTGTGGCCGCGTTGGTGCCCGGCATTCTCGCTTTTGAAGCGGAGCCGGGGCAGCAACAGTTTTTGGCGGTTGATCAAGGAATCCTGGTGAAGTGTGGCCCGGATGTTTATGTCTCCACCGGTAACGCCGCGCAAAGTGCCGATCTGGCCGAGTTGAAACAAATGGTGCGCGAGCAGTTTGAGGAGTTGGATGAGCATGAAAAGAAGGCGCGAACAGCTCTGGCCCGCCTTGAAGCCAATTTTGTCCAATACTTTATGAATATTGACGAAGGGCGGTTGGGATGAGCCGGCACGAGGAAAAGCCGCGCCGGGATTTTTACCGGGAAGTTGATAAAAAAGCCCGGCGCAAAGAACGAGCCAGACGGCAGCGAGAGCGCAGCCTGTGGACCAGCCTGGGCGTTATGGGTGTGGTGGGCTGGTCGGTGGCTATCCCCACGTTATTGGGAGCGTTACTGGGCGTCTGGCTCGATGCCAACTGGCCCGGCCCTTTCTCCTGGACTTTAACCCTCTTGGTCACCGGCCTGATCATCGGCTGCCTGGGCGCGTGGCAGTGGGTTTCGCAGGAGATGGAAAAAATAAAAAAAAGTGAGCCGGAGTACCCGGAAGAGGAACAGGAACTGGATGATGAATGAGTTTTATGTGTATCTCTTAAATTTTGTCGCGGGGGCGGCCCTTGGCTTCTTTTATTTTGGCGGCCTGTGGCTAACCGTTCGCCAATTGGCTAAAAGAGATCAGCCCCTGCTGTTAATGGCTATCAGTTTTATAGGGCGATTGGCCCTCACCCTGTTGGGCTTTTATCTGGTTGCCGGCGGTCATTGGGAGCGGTTATTGATCGCCATTGGGGGCTTTTTCCTGGCCCGGCTGCTCCTGGTCAAACGGTTAGGTAATATAAAACAACAGAGGGCTTGAACCAATGGATTTAACCATCACGCCGGACAATATTGTTTATTGGCAGCGGGGGCCAATTATTCTGAACGCCACCATTGTTTTTACCTGGGGGGTAATGGCTATTTTAGTGGTCGGTTCCTGGCTGATCACGCGCAACCTGTCGGCTGAACTGAAAATATCGCGCTGGCAGAGTTTGCTGGAGATGGTGGTATTGACCATCAAAGATCAAATCAGCGAAGTTTCCAATCAAGAGGCCGGCCGTTACCTGCCGTTTATCGGCACCCTCTTTCTATTTATTTCAATCTCTAACTTTTTGAGCATTGTGCCCGGCTTTCAAGCGCCAACCGGCTCCCTATCGGCCACCTCGGCGTTGGCAATCTGCGTTTTTTTTGCCGTGCCTGTTTATGGCATAATACAGCGGGGCGTGATCGATTATTTCAAACATTACGTCCAGCCCTCACCCATTTTGTTGCCCTTTCACCTGATCAGTGAATTATCCCGCACCCTGGCCCTGTCCATTCGGCTGTTTGGTAACGTGATGAGCGGCACCCTGCTTGTTGGGCTGCTGATCTCCATTGTGCCTCTTTTTCTGCCGGTGGCGCTGGAGGCGTTTGAACTGTTGATCGGCCAGATTCAGGCTTATATTTTCGCCATTTTAGCGATGGTCTTCATCGCCTCCGCCGCGCGAACGCGTCAGGAAGAAGAGCAAAATGAAGCGGAAGAAAATGATAATCAATAAAACAAATAAATTTTGAATATGGAGGTAATTTAATGGATAACACAGGATGGATAGCCATCGTATCAATGGCCGTAGCCGGCCTGACCATTGCTCTGGGTTCTGTTGGCCCGGCCCTGGCCGAGGGACGGGCAGCCGCCGAGGCGATGCGGGCCATCGCTCAACAGCCGGATGAATCAAACACCATTACCCGGACCCTGTTTGTGGCTATGGCCCTCATTGAGTCCACGGCCATTTACTGTTTTTTGGTCTCCATGATCCTGCTCTTTTTCAACCCGTTCTGGGAGCAGGTTTTGTCGGGCGGAGGAGGTTAACCGGTGCAGCTTGATTGGTTTACAATTGTTGCCGAGATCATTAATTTTCTGATCCTGGTAGCCCTTCTTAAATATTTTCTGTATGACCGCATCATTGGCATTGCCGACAAACGCGAGGCCAAAATTGCAGCCCGTTTTGCCGAGGCTGAACAGAAGCGTGCAGAGGCCGAGGAAAAGGCTGAAGCGTTCCACACCAAACAGCAAAAGTTGGACGAACAGCGAGAGCAGTTAATTGCCGGGGCCAAAGAAGAGGCCGAAAACCGGCGCCGGGAATTACTGAAGCGGGCCAGACAGGAAGTTGAAGCGCAAAAACAGCAGTGGCAGCAAACCATTCAACGGGAACAGGATTCCTTTTTGCAGGAGCTGCGCCGGAAAGCCGGCCAGCAGGCCATTGCCCTGGCCCGGCGCGCCCTGGCCGACCTGGCCAATGCCGGCCTGGAGGCCCAGATGATCAAGCGTTTCCTGGAAAGGCTTAAAGACATGCCTGAAGAGGAACAGGCAAAAATGGGAGATTCGCTCCGGGATTCGGGCCACAAGCCGGTCATCACCACCGCCTTTGACCTGTCACCACAAAATCGTGAGCATTTAGCCACGGCCCTGCGGGAGCAATTTGGGGATAATCTTGAGGGCCGGTTCAACACCGCTCCCGACCTGATCTGCGGCATCGAACTAAAAGCCAATGGCCATAAAATCGCCTGGAGTCTGGAAAGTTACCTGGACAATCTGGCCGAGAATCTGGCCCGCGCGCTGCAAGACGAACTGCCCCGGCAGGATGAAACTCAGGAGGAAACCGAAACCGATGAAGGATGACAGGCCGCTGCTTAAAACCGCGCTGGAAGATACCTTTGCCCAAATTGAGCGATTGTTAGAAAAACACCGGGCCGAGTTGGAGGTCCGGGAAATTGGCACGCTGAGTTACGTGGGCCGGGGCATTGCCCGGGTAACCGGCTTACCCGGCGTGCAGGCGGATGAACTGATCCGCTTTCACGGCGGCAGCCTGCTGGGGCTGGTCTTTAATCTTGATCCCGCCGAGGTAGGCGTGATCCTTCTGGGCCAAGACGAAACATTGTACGCCGGCCAGGAAGTTCACCGCACCGGCCGGATTGTGGATGTGCCGGTGGGCGAAGCCCTGCTGGGCCGGGTTGTTGATGCGGTAGGTCACCCGCTTGATGAGCGAGGCCCCCTGCGACCACCGGAACGGCGGCCCATCGAGCGGGATGCCCCGGCCGTGATGGACCGCGCGCCGGTCAACCGGCCGCTGCAAACCGGCCTTAAGGTGATCGATGCCCTGATCCCCATTGGCCGCGGCCAGCGGGAGTTGATCTTGGGCGACCGGCAGACCGGGAAAAGCGCCATTGCGCTGGACACCATTATCAACCAAAAGGATAAAGATGTTGTGTGCGTCTACTGCGCCGTGGGGCAGCGGGATGCAGCGGTGGCAAAATTGATTGACGATCTGCGCCGGCACGACGCCCTGGCATATTCTATTGTGGTGGTAGCCACCGGCAGCGATCCGGCCGGCCTGCAATTTGTGGCTCCCTACGCCGCCACCTCTATGGCCGAATATTTTATGGAACAGGGGCGGGATGCGCTCATTATCTACGACGACCTGACCCGCCACGCCCGGGCTTACCGGGAACTTTCGCTGCTCTTGCGGCGCCCGCCGGGCCGGGAAGCTTTCCCCGGCGACATCTTTTACATTCACTCCCGCCTGCTGGAGCGGTCCACCCAATTGCGCGCTGACCTGGGCGGCGGCTCGTTAACGGCGCTGCCCATTATTGAAACCGAGGCCCAGAACATTTCGGCCTATATCCCCACCAACCTGATCTCCATTACCGACGGCCAGCTTTACCTCTCGCCCAACCTATTCCAAAAAGGCGTGCTGCCGGCGGTAGATGTGGGGCGTTCGGTCTCGCGGGTGGGCGGTAAAGCCCAGTTAAACGTTTACCGGGCTGTGGCCGGAGACCTGCGCCTGACCTACTCCCAATTTGAGGAGTTGGAGTCCTTTGCCCGGTTTGGCACCCAGCTTGATGACGAGACTCGCCGCACATTAGAGCGGGGCCACCGCATCCGCGAAATACTCAAACAAGATCAATACGATCCCCGGCCCGTGGCCGAGCAAATTGCCGTGCTGCTGGCCGTTATTGAAGGGGTTTTTGATAAATTGCCGCTGGACCAGGTTAACAAAGTTGAGCAGCGCGTGCAGAAAGTGCTGCCGGAGAAGTTACCCGAACTGTACGAACAAATTCAATCTGGCAAAACCCTGGATGACGAAGCCCGGGAAAGGCTGTTAAAAACGGTCCGGCAGCAAATCGGCTCAATGTACAAGCAGGAAGGAGAGGGCCATGGCCACAATTGAATCGATCCGGCGCAGAATTGAGAGCGCTGAAGATCTGCAATCGGTGGTCAAGACCATGAAGGCGCTGGCCGCGGCTCACATCTGGCAGTACGAGCAGGCCGTTAAGGCGCTGGCCGATTACACGTATACCATTGAGTTGGGGTTACAAATTGCCCTCAGCAATCGTTCGGCGGCCATCGACATTGCCCAACCCACGGCCGGGCAGCGGCTAGGGGCCATCATTCTTGGCTCTGATCAAGGGATGGTGGGCCGCTTTAATGAACAAATTGCCACCTATGCCCTGGATAAGATGAACGCCTGGCAAATTACTCACCGGAACCGCTCTGTTCTGGCGGTGGGGATGCGGGTTGCCCACCGGCTGGAAGCAACGGGGCAAACAATTGAAGAAGGTTTTTCGGTGCCCAGCGACATTGCCGGGATCACTCCCCTGGTGCAGGACCTGCTGTTGCAAATTGACCGGTGGCGATTTGACTTAAGGCTGGAACAAATTGTGATCTTTTACAACAGCCCCCGCTCCGGGGCCGCCTACCAATCCGAAATGGTCCACCTGCTGCCGCTGGATCTGGCCTGGCTGCAACAGTTACAAAAAAAGCCGTGGCCCACCCGGGTACTGCCTACCTTTACCATGGATTGGGCCTCTCTCTTTTCGACCTTGATCCGCCAGTACTTTTTTGTGGGCTTGTACCGGGCCGTGGCCGGATCGCTGGCCAGCGAAAATGCCAGCCGGCTGGCCTCGATGCAGGCTGCCGAAAAGAATATCGAGGAAAAAATAGATGAGCTTACCGCTCAATTTCATCAGGAACGGCAGCAAGCTATCACGGAAGAATTACTCGATATTGTGGCCGGGGCCGAATCCTTAGCACCGTGACAAGAAGGAGTGAGGACGGGTCATTCATTCATTCATTCATTCATTCATCACTCTACACTTCTTACTCGTCACTCGACTCCTCACTCAGTTCCGCAACGCGTCGGTGCAGGGCTTGCACAATTCGCTCGTAAGGTTGATCTCCTTCTCCCGCCTCATCGAGCCGGGCCGGATGTTGGGGACGGCCAAACTTGACTTTGAGCGGTTTCAGAAAACGGGGCAGCGCCTGGCCGGGCGGCATGGCCCGGTAGGTGCCGTCAATATAAACCGGCACCACCGGCGCTTGGAAATGATCCAAAACGATGCCCAGGCCCGGCCGGAACAGCAACAATTCCCCGCTCATCGAGCGCCGGCCTTCAGGAAACCAGACCATATTCTTTTTTTGCCGCAATACGGCTGCGCCAAATGCTAAACTGGCGGCTGCCCCGCCTTCTGATTCCACCGGCACGGTGCGCGAAAGCCGACTGACCAGCAGCAACAGCGGGTTGTAAAACACCACGTTCCTGGCCCCGGCCCAGTAAGTGCGGCGCAAATAGCGATGATCCAGCGCCGCCGCCAGAACCGGCGGGTCCAAATAACTCACGTGATTGGGAGCCAGCACAAAGTGATCCAGATCCGCCAGATTTTCCAGCCCTTCCGTCTCGAACCGGAACAAGGTGCGCACCAGCAGCCGGTTGAGGCCGTACATTCCCCGCGACACAACCGATCTCACCGGCCCATACGGTTGGAGCCACCGCTGCTGCCGTTCGCTGAGAATTTCCTCCGGCGCTTCCAGAGCGCGGCCGGCCGAGCCGTCGTCCCCGGAACGGGCCGCATCGACCACCTCATTCAACAGGTCGCGGACGGTGTTCACCCGCTCGATGGCGGTTTCATCCAGTTCCACCCCAACCCGCTGCCGAATTTCCAGGGTGATGTTCAACCATTCCAGGGAATCGACGCCCAAGTCCAGCTGAGGGTTGGTATCGGGGCTGAGACGCCGGTCGGGGTAACGTTCGGCCAGCCACTCCCATACTTGCCGGGCCGTGGAATCTTCTAGCAGGGCCTGATCCTGGCCCGACATCTCTTTCAGCGAAATAGGGCCGGGAGCCGCGCCGTCCTCTTTTCCCTGCTCTTTTTTGGCCTGCTCGTACCGGTCGGGCAGAAGATGGCGGCGGATTTTTCCCAGCCGGGTGCGGGGCAGCGCCTCGCGGCTGAGAGCGTAATCGGCCAGGCGTTGGTAGGAGGCCAGCTTTTCCGAACGGCGCTCGACTGCCCGGCGGATGGCCGTATCGATTTCATCCTCCTCTAACTGAGCGATCTCGTTCAGCTCCGGCACGATCACGGCCACCAGTTGATTGTCTTGCGGCAAAACGCCCACTTCCCGGATCACGGCCTCCTGCTCGAAAACCGCTTCGATCTCATCCGGTTGGATATTCTCGCCGCTTTCGGTGACGATCAGGGTAGAAATCCGCCCGGTGATGTGCAAATAGCCGTCCCGGTCAAAATAGCCCAGGTCGCCGGTGCGGAACCAGCCCTCCTCGGTGAACGACTCTTGCGTTTGTTCCGGCAGGTTGTGGTATCCGGCAAAAAGATTGGGGCCTTTGGCCAAGACCTCGCCCGGTTCATCCGATTCGTCGGAGGAGCCGGTTGGGGCCTGTTCTTCATGATCCGGGCGGGCGGAAGGATCAATTTGAATTTCCACTCCCGCCAGGGGCCGCCCGGCGCTGCCAAAGCGGGCCTGTTCGGGCAGATTGATGGTCAGCAGCGGCGCGGTTTCCGTCAGGCCGTATCCGGTGCCCACCTGCCAGCCGAGGCTCTCTAACGTCCAGGCCAGATCGGCCTCTAATTTTGAGCCGCCGGACGCCAGCAAGCGTAACGTTGGCCCAAATTGTTGATGAACCGGCCCCAGCAGCCGGCGCCCCCAGCGCAGCCCCAAATAACGGCGCAGCAGCCGGCTGGCGCCAAAAAAGAGCTTGAACAAGGCCGTGGCTATTTTACCGGCAGACGCAATTTCGCCCTGGATGCCGGCAAAGAGGGCGCGGTACAGCCGAGGCACGCCGATCACCACCGTTGCCTCTCCCTCTCTAATGGCGCGGATCACCTGCGGGCCGGTCAACGAATGGGGCATAATGATCGGCAGGCCGGCAGCCAGCGGGGTCAGCATGCCAAATACAAAAGGATAGACGTGATGCAGCGGCAGCGGCAGCAGGGCGCGGTCGGCCGCGGTGATGATGCCGGTCTCAAGCACGGTTTTGAGCTGAAAAACCAGGTTGGCGTGAGACAGCGGCACGCCTTTGGGCCGGCCCGTGGTGCCGGAGGTATAAAAAAGGGTGGCGGTATCCTCCGCCTCGAGGGCGGGCAAATTACCGCTGCCGGATTGGTGAAGCTGCTGCCAACCGCGCGCGTCGTCCGCCGCCGCGTCGAACAGCAGCGGGCGGGGTTTGTTTTCCAGGGTCAGTTTTTCCAGCCGCTCCAGTTGGTCGGCGATGGTGAAGACAAACTTGGCCCCGCTGTCGTTCAAAACGTGGGCCACAATTTGCGCTTCAAGCTGAACATCCACCGGCACGGCCACCGCGCCGGCTCGGATAGCGGCCAGGCAGGCCGCGATCCATTCGGGCCGGTTGGCGGCCAGCAGCGCCACTTTATCGCCCCGCTCCAGCCCGGCGTCCAGCAAGCCGCCGGCCAACTGCCGGATGCGCTCGGCTAACTCCTCAAAAGTCCAGCGGGTAAGACCTTCTTTGTGAAGCGCCAAAATTGCGGGCTGTTCCCCCTGTTCGGCCAAAGCATCGGTCAGGGAGCGCAGCGTGGGTAGATCCGCTGTGATCATTCTTCGCCACCTCCTGAAACGGAGGCCACGGCTTTGATCCCTGAAATCGCGGGCAGTAGTTGCTGCCAGGCCAATTTTTCTGACGGCGAGGCCAACAGGCGGCCGTTGGAAAGCACCGCATACAAGATGCCATCACTGTGGGCAAACCGTTCGACCATGTGCTGCGGCCAGGGCGTATCGAGATCGTGGGAAACATCGTGCCAGGTGCGGCCGCCGTCCGTCGATTCTTCCAGGCGGCCGTTGCGATCAACCGAATCCGCCGGGCCAAAGATCATATGGGTTGGATCGTCCGGGTCCCACCACACCGCGCGGCAGTAACAGCGGTACAGGCGCTGCCAGCTGACCCCGCCATCGTTGGAATGGTACAGGCCGCCGCCGGTGGCGGCCAGCAGTTGATCGGCGGAGTGAGGATGAACTTCCACGGAATGCACATCAGGATGAAGATTGGTTTCCCTGGAGCGGAAAGCCTCATCGTTCCCGGCGATCAGCCGCCAGGTCTGGCCGGCATCATCCGAGCGCAGCAGGCCGCCCTGCTCCACCGCGGCGTACACCCGATTCCCGTGCAGGGCAAAGCCCCGCACGCAGCCCGCTTCCGGGGAGTAGGGCAAAGACCAGCCCTGTTCGTCGCGCAGTTGGGCCACTTCGGGGCACTCTTGCCAATTTTCTCCACCGTTTTGCGAGATAAAAATGGCCGCCGGTTCGGTTCCGGTCAGGGCCAGATTTTTATCGTTGGGATGGAACGCCAGCCAGCGGATATGGCGGTCTACCAGCAGGCCGCTGTTGGCCGGCTGCCACTGCTGCCCTTGATAATCAGATCGAAAGATGCCGGTTTTGGTTCCGGCCAGTATGATGGGGTCGGATGCCTTACTCACTGCGACACAAGTAAACGCTTGATCCGTCAGATGCCGGCTCAGTTCTTGCCAGCCTCCTTTTTTCTTATGGCTCGCTATGATTATTCCACGCTTTGTGGCTAAAAAATCAAGTTGATTCATCATCTGCATTTGTCTCCTGCGTATTAATGGTTAAAGCTGCAATTCCGGCGCTGGCCAGGACCAGGCCGGCGGCCACCAGCATCACCCGGCGAAAGGCCGCCACAAAAGAAATATCGATGGCCTGTTCCAGCGCCTGTTGGGCATCGTCATCCAGGTTGGGTGGGACCTCGGCCTCGGCCAGTTTGCCGCGTTGCTTATCAAGCGCCTGTTGGGCCTGGGGCGGGAGATCGATGTTGGTCAAGCGTTGATCGAGGCTGCTGTTGAAGCCACTCTGGGCCAGAACCCCTAGCGCGGCAATGGCCAGCAGCCCGGCGGTGCGAGACACCGAGTTGTTGACGCCCGAGGCCAGACCTACGTGGCGGTCGGCTACAGCGCCCATCACCACTGTGGTCAGCGGGGCAACGCTCAACCCCATCCCGATGCCCATCACTACCACCGCCGGGAAAAAGCTTTGCCAGTAACTGCCGCCAATGCCCGGACGGGCAAACAGGGCCAGGCCCGCTGCGGTGATGATCGGCCCAACGATCAACGGCAATCTGGCGCTTCGGCGTGTCACCAGCCCGCCGGCCCAGCGGGAGAGCAGAAACATGATGATCGTGAACGGCAGCAGGGAAGCCCCGGCCATCGTGGGAGAGTAGCCCTGCACGTGCACCAGGTTGAACGGAAAAAAGAACAACGTGCCGCTGAGCGCGCCGTACAACAGCAGGGTCAAAAAATTGGCGCCGCTGAAGGTGCGTGATCGAAATAAACGAAGCGGCAGCATGGGGGATTGGCTCTTTGTTTCCACCCCAAAAAAGAGAATCAGGGCGATGATTCCCCCAATGAGGGCCGTCAGCACGACCGGATGGCTGAAGGATAGATCGGCGGATTCGATCAGGCCGTAGACAATGCCGCCCAGGCCCAACGTCACCAATCCGGCTCCGAGCCAATCCAGCCCGGCGGCCTCTTCGTCCCGGCTTTCGGGTACATAGCGGGCGGCCAAAGCAAGCACAGCCAGGGCCAGCGGCACGTTGATGAAAAATACGGCCCGCCAGGTAAAATTATCCACCAACCAGCCGCCCAGCACCGGCCCCAAGGCGGTAGTGATCGCCGTAAAGCCGGCCCAGGTGCCAATGGCCTGGCCGCGTTGCTCCCGGCTGAAGGCGCCGCTGATAATGGCCAGGCTGTTGGGCACCAGCAGCGCGCCGCCAAGGCCCTGAACAGCGCGACTCAGGATCAACCACTGCACGGTGGGGGCCAGACCGCAGCCAATGGAGGCCAGGGCAAACAGGCTCACCCCCAGGCTGAAGATGCGCCGCCGGCCAAAATGATCGCCCAAGGTTCCCCCCGCCAGCATCAACGCGGCCAGAAAGAGGGTATAGGCTTCGACCACCCATTGGGCATTGGCAATTGTGGTATTCAGGTCAGTCTGCAAAATTGGTAAAGCAATATTGACCACCGTCCCGTCGATAAAAACCATACTGGAGCCGATGATGGTGGTGGCCAATATCCAGGGTTCTAACTTTTTTTCACAAGATTCGGTATCCGGCGCGGCCCTGAGTACACCTTCGTCGCATGGTTGGTTCAGGTTCGGCACACCATCTCCTCTACGTCTGACAATTGGGGCACCAGTAACCGGATCGCCCTGAAATCTTGATGCGCTCGATCCGGCCCTCGCAGCGGGGGCACGCGGCTTCTTCATCACGATGGGGCGTCAGCCAGCCGGCGGGAAACTGATCCGGGTTGGCCTGATGCTCGATAGCGGCCTGCAAAACGTTTTTCATCGTTTCAAACAGTTTTTCCACGCGGGGTTGATCGAGCTGATTGGCTTTTCTTTTGGGATGGAGACCGGCTTGAAAAAGAATCTCATCGGAGTAAACGTTGCCAATGCCCGCCATCTTTGTCTGGTCCATCAGCGCGGATTTCACCATCGCTGAGGTATTTTCGATGATTTCCTGGAAGTTGGCCGGGGTAAAATCCGGGCTGAGAGCATCCGGCCCCAATTCGTTTTTCTCCAGAAATTTTTCGATTGTTTCGGCCAGCTCGATCTCGCCCAATTTGCGGGGCGCCACGTAGGCCAGGTGGTAATCATTGGCAAAGCCGATCACTAGCTGGCTGTACTCCGGCTCCCGATCCGGCGCTTTGAAATATTTCAGGCGGCCCGTCATGCCAAAATGAAGCGCCAGCCACTCGCTCTCGTTGATTTCCGCAAAAAGATATTTGCCGTGGCGGTGGGTGGATTCAAAAGCACGATCCTGTAATCCGTCCTTTAGTTTTCGCGTAGTGATTTCATCGAGGATGATCTCGTCCCGCACATCCACAGTTTCTATTTTCTGATGCAAGGCGGTGGCATCCAGATATTGTTTGAAAATTTCCACGTCTGGTAGTTCCGGCATACGTCCTCCAATGAGTAACGAGTGATGAGTGACAGAGTTGACTTCTCACTCGTTACTCGACATACTTTCTATCCAAAACTGCTGATGGTTTGCTGAATGAGCGCCAGCAGCGGGGCCGGGTATACGCCCAGGCCAATGAGCAGCAGCGTGAGCGCCGACAGCAGTAAACTGCCGCTTAGCGGAAACGCCGCCGGTCCGGCCGCGCCGGCGGTTTCGGCCGGCGGGGTCAGCCCCATCATCACTACAATGCGCAGGTAGTAGAACAGGCCAATCGCGCTGGCGGCGATCAACAGAATCACCAGCAGCCACAATCCCGAACCTGCGCCGGCGGCCAACACAAAAAATTTGCCGATGAACCCGGCGGTCAGCGGGATGCCCGCCAACGACAGCAGGGCCGCGGTAAACGCGCCGGCCAGCCAGGGTTTTTGCCAGAACAGCCCTCGAAAGTCGCTCACCTGTTCCGCCTCCTGATTTTGATGGGACAGCCCGGCCACCAGGCTGAACGCGCCCAGGATCGTTATAAAATAGGCGGCCAGGTAATAGCCCACGGCGCTCACGGCCACGCTGTCGCCGGCCAGCAGCGCCACCAGCAGATAGCCAAAGTGGGCAATGGACGAGTAGGCCAGGATGCGCTTGACGTTTTGTTGCAGCAGGGCCAGCAGATTGCCACCAAACATCGAGGCCGCGGCCAGCAGCCCCACCAACACAAAAACCGAGGGGTAACGCTGCAGATCGAGCTGCACAAAATAACGCAGTAGCAGGGCGAACATCCCGCCTTTGGATACCGTGGCCACAAAAGCCGCCACCGGCGCGGATGCGCCTTCGTAGATGTCGGGCGTCCACATATGGAAGGGCACCACGGCCAGTTTGAAGCCAAAACCCACGGTGATGAGGCCCAGGCCGGCCAACAAAAATGGAGGTACGCCGCCGCTCTGCGCGGCCAGTTGGCGCATCACGGCGGCGATGTCCATCGTGCCTAACTCGGCGTAGAGCAGGGCCATGCCAAACAGCAGAAAGGCGGTGGACACCGCGGCCAGTACCAGGTATTTCAGCCCGGCCTCGATGTTGCGTTCGGTGCGGTGGTAGGCGATCAGGGTGTAGAGGGCCACGGTGAGGGTTTCCAGCCCCAAAAAAAAGGCGATAAAATGGCGGCTGATCACCAGCGTGGCCGACCCCAACGTGGCGATGAGCAGCAACAGATAAAGCTCTTCGGGCGCGCCGCCGCGTTGGGCCAAATAGCTGTAGGCCAGCACGGTAACGCCCAATCCGGTGAGTAGCAGCAGCCCCAGGTAAAAGAGGGCGTAGAAATCGATGATGAAGAGCGGATCGATCTCGCGCGGCAGTTGGGATGAAATGAAGGGCAGGGTGATGAACGCCGTCAAAAAGCCCAAAAGAGTCAGGCCAAAAACCGGCGCATGGCGGCGCGCCAGGGTGATGGCCAGCAGCACTACCAGAACGCTGACGGCCGGAACAATCAGGGGCAGCAAGACAAAAAAGTCGGCAAAAGTCACGGGGAATCTCCTTGGAAATTAGCCGTCGGCTGTGAGCCGTTAGCCGGCAGTTTGATGTTTTTTCTGCTCAGGGAGAGCGAGTCCATCTGATCCGGGGCAGCCGACGCGCTTTGCCCGGCTGCCAACGTGTCCAGCACCGGGCGAGCGATATTCAACACCGGCTGCGGGTACAGGCCCAACCAGACAATTACAACAACCATCGCCGCCATGATGACGCCCTCGCGCAGGGAGAGGTCGGGCAAACGCCATTCTTTTTTCGAGGGGCCAAAAAAGACCCGCTGCATCATCCATAGGGCGTAGATGGTGGCTAAAATGAGGCCCAGCGCGGCGAGAACTGTCAGGCCAACATTGGCCCGGTACGCGCCCAGCAGTACCAAAAACTCGCCGATGAAATTGCCCAGGCCGGGCAGGCCCAACGAGGTCAGGGCAAACAACAGCGTCACCGCGCCCATGCGGGGAACCATTGGCCACAAGCCGCCCATTTGCCGCATATCGCGGGTGTGGATGCGTTCTTGCAGCGCGCCTACCAGCATGAACAGCGCGCCGGTGCTGATGCCGTGGCAAATAATTTGCATCACCACGCCTTGCAGGGCCAGGGTGTTGAAGGCAAACGCGCCCAGCAGCACAAAGCCCATATGGCTCACGCTGGTGTAGGCCACCAGCCGTTTGAGATCGGTTTGGGCAAAAGCCAGGAGCGCGCCGTACAGCACTCCGATGCCGCCCAGCAGCATCATCAAGGTAGCCAGTTGGCTGGCCGCACCGGGAAATAGCGGCAGGGCAAAGCGCAGCAACCCGTACGCGCCGGTTTTGAGCAGCAGCCCGGCCAGGATAACGCTGCCGGCGGTGGGCGCTTCGGTATGGGCGTCGGGTAGCCAATTGTGCAGGGGGATGGCGGGCAGTTTGACCAGGAAGGCCAGCAAAAATCCGCCCAGCAGCCACAGCGCGGCAGCCGGCGGCAGCGAGGTGCCGAGCAGGGCGGTGTAGTCAAACGTGTACGCGCCGGTATTTTGGCCGTGGATAAACACCAGCCCCAAAATCGAGGCCAGCATCAGCAGGCCGCTGAGTTGGGTGTAGACAAAAAACTTCAGCGCGGCGTAGATGCGGCGTTCGTGGCCCCACAAGGCGATCAGAAAATACATAGGCACCAGCATCAGTTCCCAAAAGAAGTAAAAGAGGAACAGATCGAGGGCCAGGAATACGCCCGTGATCCCGGCCAGAATCCACATCAGGTTGAAGTGGAAAAATCCGACCCGTTTTTGGATCTCTGTCCAGGAGATCAGCACGGCCATCAAGCCCAAGAACATGGTCAGGCCCAGCAGCAGCAGGCTCAAGCCATCCAGGCCCAGGTGAAAGCTGATGCCCAGTTGGGGGATCCAGGGGCGGTTGAAGGTTGCCAGCCACGGCGTTTCACCACCGAGAGGCAGTAAAACTGGATAGCGTGTCCACAAACTGATGATCATGCCCAGATTCAGCAGCAGGGCCAGCAGCGAAATCCAGCGCGCCCAGAGCGGTTTCCACCGGTCCAGCAGCCAGGCCAGCAGCCCGCCGATCAGTAAAATCACGATGAATCCAATTAAAGTCATTCTAACATTCCCCTATCCCAATAAAATAATGGCGACGGTGATAGCCGCGCCGCCGGCAATTCCGGCAGCGTACCAGCGCAGGCGGCCGGTTTGGGTTTGGCTGAGCCAGTTGTGCAGGCGTTGGCTGAGCCAGGCCAGGGCCAGTGGTATCAAATCCAGGTTATCGGCTTGATTGCTGCGGGCCAGCCATACGTAAGGCTGAATAAAAACTCGGTTGTAGAGCCAATCAAAGCTCCAGCCGGCAAACCAGAAACGTTGTAAAGCAGTTGCCCAGGCCGTGTTGTTGAGGCGTTTTACCAATGTGGGCCGCTGAAGGTAGAACAGGTAGGCCAGGTAAATCCCGCCCAAAGCAGCGATTGCCGCCACGATTTGCAACACTATTTCCGTGATGTGGGCCGCGTGAATGTCTGCTTTGGGTAAAACCGGCTCGGTGAAGTTAGAAAACAGCGAGATGCCGCCCAGCGTTTCCGGCATTTCCACAAAGCCGGCCAGCAGCGCAAAAATCGCCAGAATTATCAACGGCAGGCGCATCGAGAAGCCCGGCCTGTGCCCAATGGGCCGGTTCGCGCCGCCAAAAAAGGTGACAAACACCATGCGAAAGGTGTAGAGTGACGTAATCAGCGCGCCGATCCAACCGGCGGCCCACAGCCAGCCATTGCCGCCTTCCGCGCCCCAGGCGTCGAACAGAATCAAATCTTTGCTGTAAAAACCGGCCGTTACCAGCGGCACCGCTGCCAGCGAGGCCGCGCCAATGAGAAAGGTCCAGAATGTGAGCGGCAGGTGCCGCCGCAGCCCGCCCATTTTGAACATATTGTGTTCGTGGTGCATGGCCAGGATGACGGCGCCCGCGGCCAAAAAGAGCAGCGCCTTGAAAAAAGCGTGGGTCATAAAATGAAACAGCGCCGCCGACCAGGCCCCCACGCCCAGCGCCAGAAACATATAACCAATCTGGCTGATGGTGGAGTAGGCCAGCACTCGTTTGATGTCGGTTTGCACCAGCGCGCTGAATCCGGCCAGCAGTAGCGTGAGTGCGCCAATGACGGCCACCAGCAGCAGCACGCCGGGTGCCAGTTCAAACAGCACGTGAGTGCGGGCGATCAAGTAGACCCCGGCCGTAACCATGGTAGCCGCGTGAATGAGCGCGCTGACCGGCGTCGGCCCGGCCATGGCATCGGGCAGCCAGGTTTGCAGCGGCAGTTGGGCCGATTTGCCCACGGCGCCGCCCAACAGCAGCAGCGCGGCAGCCACCGCCATCGCTGAGCCAACGGGCCAGGTTTGCTCGGCTTGCTGCATCAGGTTTTGAATGTGCAGCGTGCCCAGTTGGGTGAAGAGTAAAAAGAGGCCGATGGCCATGGCCGTATCGCCCACGCGGGTCACGATAAAGGCTTTGCGCGCGGCGCGGCCATTAGCCGGATCGTTGAACCAAAAGCCGATGAGCAGGTAACTGCACAGGCCCACGCCTTCCCAGCCCAGGTACAGCAGCAGCAGGTTATCGGCCAGCACCAAAATGAGCATGGCGCTGACAAATAAATTCATGTAGGCAAAAAAGCGGCTGTAGCCCGCGTCATCGCGCATAAATTCAACGGAGTAGAGGTGGATGAGAAAACCAACCACCGTAACCACCAAGATCATCACCACGGCCAAGGCATCCAGGTGAAAAGCGATTTGCGGCCTGAAGCCGGCCACATCGAGCCACGTCCACAGGGTTTGGGTGTAAACATTGCCCGCCGGTGGGTTGGCAATGAAACGTCCGCCTACCAAAAGCGTGACCAGGGCCGACAGGCCAACCGAACCCACGCCCACCACCGCGCTGCCGCGCCGTCCCAGCCGGGGGCCGGAGAAAGCCAGGATCAAAAAGCCAAGTAAGGGTAGGGTGGGAATAAGCCACAATAAATTCAACATGCTATCCTTTCATTTTGTCGGCGGCATCGATATCCAGCGTTTGGCGCTGATGGTAGAATCGCAGCACCAAGGCCAATCCCACGGCCACTTCCGCTGCGGCCACGGCCAGAATAAAAATAAACATGGCCTGGCCGTCTACCTGACCCCACCGATAACCGGCCACAATAAAAGCCAGCCCGGCGGCGTTCAACATGATTTCCACCGACATCAACATAAAAATGATATTGCGGCGCACCAGCACGCCGATCAAACCGAGGGCAAATAGTATCCCGGCAAAAAATAGTCCGTGTTCAACAGGCACAAGGGCCATAAGTTACTCCTTACTTTTTTTCTTCTCGACGGCCCAGGTGGAGCGCGCCCACCATGCCGGCCAGCAGCAGCAGCGATACCAGTTCGACGCCCAATAAATAGGGGCCAAACAAGGCGCTGCCCACGGCCTGGGGATCAATCGGGTTGACACCGGACAGCGGGCTATGGCTCCAGCCCAGCACGTAGATCAATTCGGCCAGCAGGATCAAGGCCAGAATTGATGGTCCTGTCCACATGCCGGGCGTTAGCCACTGCCGCTCCTGCCGGGCGCTTTGCGGTCCCACATCGAGCAGCATGACGACAAACACAAACAGCACGATAATGGCCCCGGCGTAGATAATCACCTCCAGGGCGGCCACAAACGGCGCGCCCAGACTGAAAAATACCAGGGCCACCGCCAGCAGCGATACCGCCAGGTACAACAAGGCGTGAATGGCGTTCAGGCGGGTAATCACCATGATAGTTGATACAACGGCCACCAGTGCGGCCAGATAGAAAACAAGATTCATGTAGTCCTCCTACGGCATCAAATCCCACACATCCACCGGTGGGGCTTCGTTTTCGGCCTCGCCTTTGTCTTTGCCGCCAATGGACAGCCCGGCCACGCGGTAGAAGTTGTAGTCGGGATATTTGCCGGGGCCGTCAATCAATAAATCTTCTTTCTCGTATACCAGACTCTGCCGCTGATACTCGCTCATTTCATAATCCGGCGTGAGTTGGATGGCGTAAGTGGGGCAGGCTTCTTCGCACAGGCCGCAGAAAATACAGCGGGAGAAGTTGATGCGAAAGATGTCGGGGTAGCGCCGGCCGTGTTCGTCTTCTGTGGCTTGCAGGGCAATGCAGTCCACCGGGCAGGCGATGGCGCACAGGTAACAGGCCACACACCTTTCTTCGCCGTCAGGGTCGCGGGACAGGATGATGCGGCCCCGGTAACGGGGCGCCAGATACGGTTTTTCTTCGGGATATTGCACCGTGGCCCGTTTGCGAAAGGTGTGGGTCAACACGGCCCAAATGGTTTTTAGCAAACTCAGCATCAATTAACTCCTGAC
>CAZTFF010000028.1:0-34180 GCA_964612485.1 uncultured Caldilineaceae bacterium | reverse complement strand
TCTGTCTCAAACTGTAACTGTCACCGAATGATAGCCGGTCGCGCCGTCGGGGCGAACGGGTTGTTCTTCGCCAATTTGCAGCGCGCCGGTGCCGTCGGTGGCGCGGACGGTGAAGGTGTGTTCGCCGGGCGTACCGGGCCAATCGTAGCGCCACTGCACCCAGATGAGTTGGCTGAGCGGCGGGGTGCGCAGCGCGGCTTCCACCCAGTCGCCGTCATCAACCCTCACTTCTACTTTTTCGATGCCCCGGTCTCCGGCCCAGGCAATGCCGCCCACCGGGATGCGGCCATCGACCGTTTCATTGGTGGCCACGGTATCGATCATCGAAATAATACGCGGGCGGGCTTTGGCGCTCCAGCCGCGATCCACCCAGTAGCCCGGCCCTTGTTCATCGATGGCCTCGATGCGCGTGATCCACTTGGGCTGCTTCATGCCGTAGCGGTTGGGAATGTAAATTCGCAGCGGAAAGCCGTGTTCTACCGGCAGGGTTTCGCCGTTCATGCCGTACACCAGCAGCACGCGGGGATCCATCATATCTTCCATAGCCACGCTCTCGTAAAAACCGTCGGCGGCTTCAATGTAAAGTTCTTGCGCTTCGGGCCGGATGCCTAAATCTTGCAGCACATCCCGCAGCCGCGCGCCGGTCCAGTTGCTGGCGCTGATCAGATCGCCGCCAATGCGATTGGAAATGCAGCTAAGCGTGAGCGGATGCGTAATCGCGGGATAGGCCATCAGATCGGCCAGGGTCAGGGGGCGGGCGTTGTCAAACAGGCCCTCGACCTCTACCATCCAGGACTCCCGGTCAATCGTGACCGGCCGGGTATTGATGTCGATGCGGTAGAAATCTTCGTTGTCGGTGATCTCGGAGCGGGTGCCCGGGGCCGGCTCTATTTTTTCCCGGTTGGTTACGGTGGCTGTCGGCTGTGGCGTCGATGTGGCTTCCGGTGAGGGCGCTATTTCTGTAGACGCAGGGGCCGCCTCTTGCGTTGGCTGGGGTGTAGACGTTGCCGTAGCTGCGGGTGAATTGGTGGGCGTGGGTTGGCCGGCCTGCGCCTGGGGTTCGGTTGTGGGGAGCGCGTCCAACGGCTGCCCGGCCCCGGTTGATGCTTCGGATTCTTTGAACAGGGAGCCTAATCCCCACGCGGCCAGGGCCATCGCTATCGAACCACCGCTCATTTTTACGAGAGCCGAGCGGCGTGAACGACGCGCCTCTTCAGTCATTTCGGCAGTCTGGACACCCAACGAGTGGAGCCAGTGGCCCAACAGGGCACCCCAGCCCACCAGCACAATCGCCAGCCACAAAAATACCAGGGGCGATCCCAGATTGCCTAGTCCGCTTTCAATAATCAATACAAACAGGAAAATGAAAAATCCCCCGGTTCCGCCCACCTGCCAGCCCGGCCACTGCCACCGGTTGAGCACCCAGGCCACCACCCCACCCAGCACAACGCCGAGGCCCACAAACAGGGCCAGGGCCATCAGTTGTTCGGTGAGTTTGGCGATCTCGCTGGTCGAGCCGAGTTGGGTCAAATTCAGGCCAATGATCAGGTTGACGATGGTATCGATGCCCAGGGTAATGATGTCGCCGGGCAGAGTGCGGGCCAGCCAATCAAAGATATCGAACGGCACAAAGAGCAGCCCGGCCAGCGAGTCGCCCAGGTACAACAGGGCCATCGCGGCCAGGGCGCTGATGCTGCCCAATAAGGCTCCTATAAAAATCGAAATTTTTCGCATTGTTTCCTCCTCATTGGTTATCACAAGTATCTATCCCCCCCAAAAAAGTAACAATCCTCCTGTCACGATAAGATTTAACAGGGCCAGCGGCATCAATATTTTCCAGCCGTAGGCCATCAACTGATCGTAACGGGGCCGGGGCAGCGAGGCCCGCATCAAAATGAAAAAGGCCAGGAACACAAAGGTTTTCAGGCCAAACCAGACCAACGGCGGCAAAAATCCAGGCCCCAGCCAGCCGCCAAAAAACAGGGTGACGATCAACATAGAGATCAAAGTGATGCCCAGGTATTCGCCCACAAAGAACATGCCAAATTTGATGCCCGAATATTCGGCGTGGTAACCGGCCACCAGCTCGCTTTCGGCTTCGGGCAGGTCAAAGGGCAGGCGGTGCGTTTCGGCCAGCCCGGCGATCAAAAAGATGATCAATCCCACAAATTGGGGGATAAAAAACCACATGCCGCGCTGCGCTTCCACAATTTCGCGCAGGTTCAGCGAGCCGGCCAGCATGACCACGCCCAACAGCGACAGGCCCATAAACACCTCGTAGGTGAGCATTTGGGCCGCGCTGCGCAGGCCGCCCAGCAGCGAGTATTTGTTGTTCGAGGCCCAACCGGCCAGCACCACGCTGTACGCGCCCAGCGACGACATCGCCAGGAAAAAGAGCAGGCCGATGTTGAAATCTATCACGGCAATGCCCGGCGCAAAGGGAATGATGGCAAACGACATCAACACCGTGACCATGATCACGGATGGGGCCAGCACAAAGACCGGCTTGTCGGCAAAGGGCGGGATCCAATCCTCTTTGCTCATGATCTTGATCATATCGGCCAGCACCTGGAAGATACCAAACGGCCCCACCCGGTTAGGGCCGTAACGGTCCTGCCACAGCCCCAACAAGCGGCGCTCCAGCCAGATCAGGCCCGCCGCCGTGGTGAGCGCGGTGATCAAAACGCCGAGGACAATGAGTAATGCAATTATAACTTCAGACATACGTGCTCCAACGTAACTGCTCAGGTTACACAGAGATGCGCAGAGAAATCACAGAGAAACGCGGAGATTCTTTGAAATTTTATCTCTGTGAAACTCTGTGCCCTTTTTGAAAAAAGGCCCTCCGTGTAGCTCTGTGACCTGAATAAATACCCTACAACATATAGCTCACATCGGAACTACTGGTGGGATACGCCATCGGGATTGGCTCCAAATCAGACGCTTTTAGCCCAAAGCGAATGGCTACAGCAAATAGATTGATCACTTCTTCGGCGTGCGGCCCCAAGATGTGCGCGCCCAGGATTTTGTCGGTGTCCTCCTCGACCAACACTTTGAAACCGGAGTGATTGAGCCGCTCCCGCCGCGACGTAAACCAGCCGGAGGAATCACCCTGATTGACCTTGAACTTCAATCCTTGTTCCTCCGCCTCATCCTCGCGCAGGCCAACCGTGGCCAGCGGCGGGAGGGTAAAGACCACGCTCGGTACACCCCGGTAATCCGGCTGTTGGTGATTGCCTTCCAACAAATTGGCTATCACCACCTGGCCTTCCATCCCGGCAACGGGAGTTAGGGGCAGCCCGGAAGCAGCCGAATCGCCGGCAGCGTATACGGCGGGGTTGGATACGCTTTGCATATACTCGTTCACGGTCACGCCCTGTTTTTCTCGTTCGATGCCGGCCTTGTCCAGGTCCAGATCATCAATTTCGGGCACGCGGCCCGCGCCGTGGACCACCATATCGGCGGTAAAAGTTTGCGCCCGGCCATCTTCAAGCGTGTGGATAACCAGGTGATCGGGATATTTTTCGATCTTTTCGACCTCCGTGTTGAGCTGCACGCCGATGTTCGCCTTCCGGCTGGCTTCGACCAGTTGTTTGACCACATCAGCATCAAACCCTTTCAGGGGCGTGGCGCTCCGGTGTAAAATTCTGGGCTTTGCGCCGGCTCGGGCGGCAATGTGGGCAAATTCAAATGAGATGTAGCCACCGCCGATAAATACAATGCGTTCCGGCAAATGGGGCAGTTCCATAAATTCGGTGCTGGTGGTCAGATGCTCCTCGCCGGGAATGTTCATGGGGCGGGGTTTGGCGCCACTGGCGATAACCACATAGCGGGCGCTCAATGTTTCGCCGTTCACCGCCAGCGTTGTTTTATCGACAAAATGCGCCCGGCCCTGAATGGCCTCGATCCCGGCATTGGTGAAGGCTTTTTTGTTGCTGTCAGAGACCGGTTCGGTAAACGTTTGTTTGAAGCGAATCAGTTCGGGCCAGTTGAGGTGAGTTCTTTCGCCGGACAGCCCGTGCCCCTCCATGCGATTGTACCAATCTATCACATGGGCGCCTCCCACCAGCACTTTTTTGGGGTCGCAGCCGCGTTGGGCGCAGGTGCCGCCAAAGGGGCGCGAGTCAATTACCGCTACTCGCCAATCTGCTGAATGACAGCCATAAGCTACGGTTAATCCGGCAGAGCCGGTGCCTATTACAATTACGTCAAATTCTTTGGTCATTTCGAAAATTCTCCTTTATTGTTCTTCGGTTTTTATCCGACCCCAGGCCGGTAACGCCCAATCCGGCAGGCCCGGCAGGCCGACCGGCAGGTCCGTAACGCCGGCGGGCAAATCGGGCTTCAGTTCAACCGGCAGCACGTAATGGTTGGCGGCCAGTCTCAATTTCACGGAGTGTCCCGGTTTCAGGCCCAATTCATCGGCCAGGGTTGGCGGCACGGCCAAATAAGGTTCCGGGGTCAGGTGGGCCAGGCCCGGCGTATGGCTGCTCAATTCTTCCGAGCCAAAAATGTGGTGGATCGGGAGCACCAGCCATTCGTTCGGCCTGGCTTTGAATGCCGCCGGAACGGACTCGAAATAAGCTGCGTTGTTTTCGCCCGCCGGCTCCAGCAAACGCCGCCCGGAATCGCCGCCGTACAGCGGCCCGCCCACTTCGCTCTGAAATTTGTTGACCGCCTGCACCGAGTTCCAACCTGGGGACCAGAAACGGCTGATCAATCCCGGCGGCGGCTGGCCCTGGAAGCCCTCCATCGAATAGGCCAGCGGCGAATCCGGGTCGTCAACCGGTTGAGGTTCGTGAACCGTCACATTGGCCCGCATCGCCGTGCGCCCGCTGTATCGGTGCGGCTGGCGCGGAATCTTCTGGCCGGCCACCCGAAAATCGGCAAGGGGCGTAATATCTGTGATCGAGGCAAAAATCGGCCACGTTTCGCCCAACCTGGCCATGATTTCATCGAGGTTTGGCCCGGCCCCCGTGGGATCGGCCAATTGGGCCAGCCAGCGCCAGCTTGCTTGAATGGCGTCGCCCGGTTCAAAAACGGTATAAAATCGCTGCGCCCGCCCTTCGTTGTTGACCAACGTACCGCTGCTTTCGGCAAACGTGCCGGCGGGCAGCACCACCTCGGCGCGGGCGGTGGTTGCGTTTTGCAAATGATCCAGCGCGATGACGTGTTTGGCCTGGGTCAGCAGCGTTTCTACCCGGGCCGGGTCGAGACGCCGGAACAGGTCATTTTCGGCAATGATAACCGTATCGGCGCTGCCGTTTTCTACGGCAGGCAGGGCATCCGCCAGCGAATGGTTGCTTAGTAAACTTACGCCGATGGTATTGCCTTCAGGCACCACAAAAGCAAGAGAGGCGGGTTGTTCGGCCCGGCTCAGGGCCTGGGCCACATTGGCCGCGGCGTCGATCACGGCTTCGCTGCCCAGGCTCAGGCCCGAAATTACCAGCGGGCGTTGGGCCTCTTTTAAAGCTTCGGCAGCGGTTTGCACCAGGGCTTGCGCCTCCTCCGGCAAATCGGGCACGGTGGGGGCGTTGGCATCAAGTTGGTGCGCCACGGCAAAACCCAGCCGGGCGATGTCGGCGGGCGCGGCGTGGTAGGTTTGCGTGGCTACATCATCCAGTTTGGTGGCGGTGGGTGTGGCCACAAACAGCGGCCCTATTTGGTCCTGGATGGCCTCGCGCACGGCGGCATCGTGCCAGTCGGGGATATTCAACCCTCTGGAAATTTCCAAAGGTTGATTGCGGACGGCCTGACGCACGGCCAGCGCCATCAGCGGGGCGGTGTTGGTTACGTCCTCTCCCAGGATCAACACCGCATCAGCCTCTCTCACCTGGCGCAACGAGGGCGAACGGGCCGGGCCTTGCTGTAAAATTTGTAGGATGCGGGTGGTCAGTTGCTGCTCTTTCTCCGCCAGGCCGGTGCAGAAATTATCCGGGCCAACCAACTGCTGCAAGGCAAAATTACTTTCCAGCGAGGCGCGGGGTGAACCAATGCCCACCACGCCTTTGCTGTTTTTGATGATCGAGGCGGCGTGTTCCAGCGCGTCCTGGCTGCCGGCCGGTTCGGCGTTTTCATCATTTTGACGCCGCAGCAGGGGTTGCCGGATGCGCTGCGGGCTGTTGACGTATTCGTAGCCGTAGCGCCCCCGGTCGCACAAAAAATAGCCGTTTACTTCGTAATTGTACCGGTTGCGGATGCGCCGCAATTGGCCGTACCGTTCGCCGGGGATGGTGTTGCAGCCCAGGCCGCAGTGGCCGCAGATAGAGGGCGCGGTTTGCAGGTCCCACTTGCGGGTGTAATGTTGCTTGAGGGTTTTATCGGTGAAGACGCCGGTGGGGCAGACCTCAACCAGGTTGCCGCTGAACTCGCTCTGCAGCACGCCGTCTTCGTGGCGGCCAAAATAAACGTGATCGTGCGCGGCAAAGGCTTGCAGGTCGTCGCCGCCGGCGTAATCGTTGTAAAAGCGCACGCAGCGGTAACATTGGATGCAGCGGTTCATCTCGTGGTTGATGAGCGGGCCAAGGTATTGGTTGCGATAGGTACGCTTGTTGAAGCGGAATTCGCGGTAGGCGTGGCCCGTCATCACCGTCATATCTTGCAGGTGGCACTCGCCGCCTTCATCACAAATAGGGCAGTCGTGGGGATGATTGATCATCAGCCATTCCAGCACATTTTTGCGAAACGCGGCGGCTTCGGGATGGTTGATGGAGACTCGCGTCCCGTTTTTAGCGGGCGTCATGCAGCCCATCACCAATTTGCCCTGGGTGTCTTCCTCGTCTTTGAACTGCTGCACCGCGCACAAGCGGCAGGCTCCCACCGATCCCATAGCCGGGTGCCAGCAAAAATAAGGCAGGTTCAGGCCCAGCGACAGGCTGGCCTGCAAAATATTCTGGCCCGATTCAACTTCGTAAGGCACGTTGTCGATAAAAATAAGCGGCATGGTTAACTCCAGGGACACCGTTGTTGGCGAATGTGAGCTTCAAAATCATCTCGAAAATATTTCAGGGCGCTTTGCAGCGGCTCTACCGCGCCGGGGGCCAGGGCGCAGAAGGTATTGCCGGGCGCCATCAATTTGGCCTGTTGGGCCAACCGGTCCAGATCGCGCATTTGGCCCTGCCCCGCTTCGATGGCTGCCAGGATTTTTTCGGTCCAGGGCAGGCCCTCGCGGCAGGGCGTACACCAGCCGCATGACTCTTGAGCAAAAAACTGCTCCAGGTTATGCACCATACCTACGGGGCAGGTCTGGTCATCCAGCACGATCACCGTGCCGGTGCCCAAACGGCTACCCGCTTCCATCACCGACTGGTAATCGAGATTGGTGTCCAGGTGGTCTTCGATCAAAAAATCGGTTGATGCGCCGCCGGGCAGCGCGCCTTTGAACGACAGACCATCGCGCATGCCGCCGGCGTGTTCTTCCAGCAGCTCGCGCAGGGTGATGCCCAGGGGCAATTCCCACGCGCCGGGCGTGTTGACTTTGCCGCTGACGCCGTAGATTTTGGTGCCGCCGTCTTTGCTGTGGCTGAGATTGGTAAACCATTCCGCGCCGTGGGTGATGATGTGGGGCACGTTGTACAGGGTTTCCACATTGTTGACGATGGTCGGTTTGCTAAACAGGCCGCTCACCTGCGGATAGGGCGGTTTGTCGCGGGGCGTGGCCCGTTTTCCTTCCAGGGCGTTGAGCAGGCCGGTTTCCTCGCCGCACATGTAGCGCCCGGCGCTGATGTGCAGGTGCAGGTCCAGATCAAAGCCGGAGCCGAGAATGTTTTGGCCCAAATAGCCGGTCCGGTAGGCGTCGGCAATGGCCCGTTCCAGCAGGCGAGCGATGCGGCGATAGGCCCAGCGCAGAAACACGTAGCCCACCCTGGCCTGGATGGCGTAGGCGCTGACGATCATGCCCTCGATCAATTGGTGAGGATCCCCTTCCAGGAGCAGGCGGTCTTTGAAAGTGCCGGGTTCCATCTCGTCGGCGTTGGCGATGAGGTATTTGGGCTGAGGCGCGTCATCGCCCATCGGCACAAAACTCCATTTGACGCCGGTGGGAAACCCGGCCCCGCCGCGTCCGCGCAGGTTCGATTCTTTCACTTCTTCCGTCACCTCTTGCGGCGACATCGTTTGCAGCGCCTTACGCGCGGCCTGGTAGCCGCCGGCTTGTTCGTAAGCTTGCAGATCGAGTGGCTCTTGATCGGCTTTGATATTTTTGGTGAGTGGTTTTTCCATGGTTATCACTCAATTCCAGCTAAACGACGACTGATGACCGACGACCGACCACCGACAATACGAAACAATTCTAAACGGTGGTCTGTGGTTTGTAGTCGGTCGTCAAGTCGTTGCTTCTCCATCGTTGGCATAGTCAGCCAAAATTTCTTCTATCTTCTCCGGCGTTAAATCCCGGTGCAAATCTTCGTCGATCATCAGGGCGGGCGCGTGATCGCACGTGCCCAGGCATTGGATGGGCAGCAGGGTGAATTGGTTGTCTGGCGTTGTTTGGCCCAGTTCGATGCCCAGGGTTTCGGTCAGGCGAGTCAAAATTTCCCGGTAGCCCAGCAGCCAGCAGCTTACGCTGTTGCAAATAAATATTTTGTGCTTGCCTACCGGCTTACGCATGATCAGGTTGTAAAAGGTGGCCACGCTGTCCACTTCGTCGGGCGACATTTCTAAAAAGTCGGCAATATCCCGAATACCCTCGTCGGGAACCCAACCGCCCCGGTGGCGCTGCACAATCTTCAAGGCGCTGATGCAGGCGTTGTGCTTGTACGGGTAATCGTGCAGTTCAGTTTCGATTTCCTGTCGTTCTTGATCGGTCAGCATTTTTTCTCTAACGGTCTACGTCGGCCAGCACAAAATCTATGCTGCCGAGAATGGCTAACAAATCGGGTACCATCAGGCCCCGGCTGATGAACGGCACCATCTGAATGTGGGGGAAGGAGGGTGTGCGGATGCGGGTGCGGTACGACATGGTGCTGCCGTCGCTGATCAAATAATAGCCGTTGCTGCCTTTCGTGGCCTCCACGCCAAAAAAGGCCTCGCCCGCCGGGATCACCGGGCCCCAACTGACACCCAGAAAATGGGTGATGAGCGTTTCAATATCGTGCATGGTGCGTTCTTTGCGCGGCGGCGTGGTGAGCGGGTGATCGGATTTGTAGGGGCCGGGCGGCATGTGGTTGACGCATTGTTCGATGATGCGCAGGCTCTGGCGCATTTCTTCCACCCGCACTACGGCGCGGTCGTAACAATCGCCGTTGGCGGCGGTGGGGATGTCAAACTCAAATTGCTCGTAGCCGGAGTAGGGGCGCTTTTTGCGGAAATCCCACTCCAGGCCGGTGGCCCGCAGGCCGGGGCCGGTCACGCCCCAGTCGATGGCTTCGGCGGTGGTGTACGCGCCAATGCCTTGAGTGCGCGCCTTGAAGATGCGGTTTTCCATCACCAATTTATCGTATTCATCCAGGCGGGCGGGCAGGTAGTGCAAAAAATCGCGGATCAGTTGATCCCATCCCTGCGGCAAATCTTGAGCCACGCCGCCAATGCGAAACCAGTTGGGGTGCATGCGCCCGCCGCAGATGGCCTCGATGATCTCCAGGGCGCGTTCGCGGTCGGTGAACATATAAAATACCGGCGACATCTGGCCCAGGTCCTGAGCAAAGGTGCCGTACCAGACCAGGTGGCTGATAATGCGGAACAGTTCGGCCAGCATCACCCGGATCACTTTGACCCGGTCGGGCACTTCGATGCCGGCCAGGGTTTCGACGGCCAGCACGTAGGGCAGGTTGTTCATCACCCCCCCCAGGTAATCCACCCGGTCGGTGTAGGGAATGTAGGTATGCCAGTTTTGGCGCTCGCCCATTTTTTCGGCCCCGCGATGATGGTAGCCGATGTCGGGCACGGCGTCGATGATCTCTTCGCCGTCGAGTTGCAGCACAATACGCAGCACGCCGTGGGTGCCGGGGTGCTGCGGGCCGAGGTTGAGAAACATAAAATCGCTGTCGTCGCTGCGGCGCTGCAAGCCCCAGGCCGCCGGATCAAATTGCAGCGCCTGGTTTTCTTTCTCCTGCTTGTCTTCCGGTAGTTGAAACGGTTGCATTTCGGTGGCGCGGGCGGGGTGATCTTTGCGCAGGGGGTGGCCCGGCCAGGTGGGCGGCATCAGCAGGCGGTGCAGGTGCGGGTGTCCGTCAAACGTGAGGCCAAACATATCCCACACTTCCCGCTCGTACCAATCGGCCATGGGCCAGATATCGATGATGCTGGGCAGTGATGGATTTTCGCCGGGCAGCGCTACTTTGAGGCGCACATCCTGGTTTCGTTCAAAGGAAAGCAGATGGTACACCACGGTGAAATCGCCGGGCGGTTGGCCCAGGCGATGCATTCGGGTGCGCTCATCGATGGCCGTCAGATCGTAAAGCATGCGGAAGGGTGATGCGATGTCTTCTTTGAGGTATGAAAGTACGGCTCGGAGTTCATGCGGTGCAATCCAGAAAGTGGGTATTTTGTCTTTTGTTTGCTGTTCGGCAACGATGGCTCCATTGAACTTGCCGAATAATTCTGGTTGAATGTCAATATTTGTGGTATTCATTCTTATCGAATTTTCACCTCAAAGGGTTGCATTATCTTTCTTCCTCGGGCAGCGGGTTGCTGCCGTAGATGGCCGGTACCCAGGTTTGATTGGTAATGGGCGGGCGCTCGTAACCGGGATCTCTTTGCCGGGGCGGTAATTCTATGGGGTCAGGCGTCAGGTCTTTATAAGGGATCGAATTGAGTAAGTGACTGATACAATTTAGCCGAGCGTGTCGTTTAATATCGGCATTGACCACGTACCAGGGGGCTTCCTCAATGTCGGTATACATAAACATAGCGTCTTTGGCCCGGGAATACTCCACCCATTTGGAACGAGCTTCCAGATCCATGGGGCTGAGCTTCCAGCGCCGCATCGGATCGTGGTTTCGTTTTTGGAAACGTCGTTCCTGTTCTTCGTCACTCACCGAAAACCAATATTTGATCAATTGAATGCCCGACCGCACCAGCATGCGTTCGAATTGCGGGCAGGCCCGCAGAAATTCCCGGTACTCTTCATCGGTACAAAATTCCATCACCCGCTCCACGCCGGCCCGGTTGTACCAACTGCGATCAAAGAGTACCATCTCGCCGGCGGTTGGTAAATGATCGGCGTAGCGTTGAAAGTACCATTGTTCCTGTTCTTTTTCGGTGGGTTTGCCCAGGGCCACTACCCGTACGATACGGGGGTTCAGGCGGCGGATGATGCGTTTGATCACGCCTCCTTTACCGGCGGCGTCGCGTCCTTCGAAGACAACGCATACTTTCAACCCCTGGTCTTTGATCCAATGCTGTAATTTGACCAACTCTTCTTGCAGCCTATCCAACTCTTTTTCGTAATACTTTCTTTTTAGCTTTCCTTTTTTGCTGTACTTTTTTTTCGCCATAAAACTTACGCTTCTTTCCCAAATCTCGAATGTTCTCAGACCTCATCCGGCGAGCGTAAAACGGTAGCCTGTTGGCGTTCCGGCCGTTTCAGATCGCGCTGAACAGGAAATTTACCTTTTTCTACGCCTTGCGGCCCCAAGACCCAACTAAAGGGGCGTTTTTCCTGCCCCACGGATTCTTGCAGCATCGTCAGCCCTTCCATAAAGGCGTTGGGGCGCGGCGGGCAGCCCGGCACGTAAAGGTCAACCGGCATAAATTTGTCTACGCCCTGGACCACGCTGTAGATGTCGTACATGCCGCCGGAATTGGCGCAAGACCCCATGGAGATCACCCAGCGAGGTTCCATCATCTGGTCGTAGAGTCGTTTTACAATGGGCGCCATTTTGATGAACACCGTGCCGGCGATAATCATTAAATCGGCCTCGCGGGGGGTGCCTCGGATCACCTCGGCCCCAAAGCGGGCAATGTCGTATTTACTGGTCAGGCTGGTGGCCATTTCCACATAACAGCAGGAAAGGCCAAAATTAAAAGGCCAGATAGAATTTTTGCGGCCCCAGGCCAGCAAATCTTGCAGCCGGGCAAAAGCCACAATGCGGCTCATCACCTCTTGAAAAGAGCCGCTGCCGTTGAGTACCGGCTCTTCGGCCAGGGGAAGTTCGGTTGTGGGTTTGCTGAACCACCAGCGCATGAAATTGCCTTTCTATTGAGAGGTAGTTAACTGTTACACAGAGATTCTCAGAGAATGCGCAGAGTTACACAGAGGTTTTCTGGTAAGAATTAAGAATTAAAAATTATTACTCGTCACTTCTCACTTTTGAAGCCCGATTTCTTGGCCCCCAATCCAACGCGCCCTGCCGCCATTCGTACAGCAGGGCCAGGAAAAGCACGCCGATAAACACCACCGCGCCCAGGTAGCCGCTCCAGCCCACCTGCCAAAAAGCTATCACCCAGGCCACGATGAAAGCCACTTCCAGATCGAAGATCACAAACAGCATGGCCACAATATAAAATTTAGCCGACAGCCGCTGGCGGGCCGAGCCGGTGGGCATGATGCCCGATTCGTACGGTTCGTCGGTGTCACGATCCTGGTGGCGCTGGCCCAAAACGTACGAAACACCCAGCATCCCCGCCACAACGAGCAGAGTTAGACCAAAATAGACCGCCAAGGGCCAGAGGGCCGGGTTAGACATTGTGTTTTCCATAATCAATATTGAATCGCTGAATAACTGAATCGCTGAATCCCCCTAATAATTGTTCCAGGATTGTATCATTTTATCATTGGCGGGTGAGGACTGCCTACACTAGAGTGGGCGGTTTTTGCTGCGCAAAGGGAGTTATCTTTTGATAGCCCAATTAGTATGGCCTGCCGGGTTGTATCACCCATTTGAGCTACAAATTTCAAGGTAATTACTTACTCGAATTGGTGCGGATGAGCTGTAAGAGCTATAAAAAATAACCCAATTGGCCGCTTCATTATCGCTCAACTTAGTGTAGGCAAGTGAGGGGGAATCGGTTATGCTAAAGAAGTATAAATATTTAGCAGGGGGGTGATTGTGATTATTTCCAATAACAAAGCAGGTGAACATGTTGAACAACGTTCAATTGAAGCGCTTGAAAAAATATCCTGGCGATTGAGCCGCCAGATCATCCAGATTACAACTGAGGCCGGCTCGGGGCATCCCTCCAGTTCGCTTTCGGTCATTGATATTTTGGTGGCGCTGTATTGCGGGGGCGTGATGCGCTACAATCCACAGCAGCCGGATTGGCCGGATCGAGACCGATTTATTCTCAGCAAAGGGCACGGCGCGCCCGGCCTTTACGTGATTTTGGCCGAGGCCGGCTTTTTTGACCCGGAGCGGTTAAAAACCCTGCGCCAACTGGGCAGTCCCCTGGAAGGGCACCCCAATATGCGCGTGCTGCCGGGCGTGGAAGCGTCAACCGGATCACTGGGGCAGGGATTGTCTATCGGCATCGGGCATGCCCTGGCCGCCCGGCTGGATGGGCGCGATGTTTACGTTTACGTGATGATTGGCGACGGTGAAAGCGATGAGGGACAGATTTGGGAAGCCGCGATGACGGCCGCCAAATACCAACTCGATAATCTGACCGTGATTTTGGATTACAACAAGTTTCAGCAGACCGGCTCGACGGATGAGGTGATGCCCACCCTGGAGCCGATAACGGCCAAATGGGGCGCGTTTGGTTGGGATGTGGTGGAGATCGACGGCCATAATATGGAACAGGTCTTGAACCACCTATCGCCCGAAAATCGCGATGGTCAAAATCCCAAAATAATTATTGCCCATACGTTAAAAGGGAAAGGATTGAGTCCGTTTGAAAAAGACGATACGAACCGTAAACACGGCAAACCGCTCGATCCTGAGGAAGTGGAAGTGGCCCTGGCCGAGTTGGATGAAATGTATGAGAGAAACGGAAAGGAAGCGAGGTAATCATGGAATTGGGCAAACGCATTGGGCTGGAATACGGCTTGCCAACGCGCAATGCCTTTGGCGAGGCGCTGCAAGCAGCGGGCCGGGAGCGGCCAAACCTGGTGGTCTTGGATGGTGATGTTTCCAATTCTACCCGAACCAAGTTTTTTGCCGAAGAATTCCCGGACCGTTTTTTCAATGTGGGGATTGCGGAAAGTAATCTGGTTGGCATTAGCAGCGGCATGGCGGCCTCCGGTAAAGAAGTGGTAGCGGCCAGCTTTGCCTGTTTTTTGCTCTGCAATGCCTACGATCAGATACGGATGGGGATTGCGTTTCCTCAGGCCAATGTCAAGCTGGTGGGGTCTCATAGCGGGATCAGCATTGGCGAAGACGGCCCCAGCCAGATGGGGATAGAAGATATTGCCCTGGCAAACTCGCTGCCCAATTTCAGCGTAGTTGTGCCCGCCGACGAACCTTCGACCCGCGCCGCTACCCGCGCCATGCTTGATCGCAGGGGTCCGGTTTATCTTAGAACCGGTCGTAGCAAGGTTCCTGTGGTTTATGCTAATGGCACTGATTTTAAAATAGGCAAGGCCAACAAACTCCGTGAAGGCGGTGATGTCACTCTGATTGCCTGCGGTCTCATGGTGGCGGCGGCGCTGGAAGCCGCGCATGATTTGAGTGAAGAGGGGATCGAAGCGCGGGTGCTGGATACGCACACCGTAAAACCCCTGGACGATGAAGCTATCGCTCAGGCAGCCCGGGAGACCGGGGCTATTGTCACGGCGGAAGAGCATTTATTGCAAGGCGGTTTGGGGGCCGCGGTGGCGCAGAGCGTGGCCCGGCAGCACCCGGTGCCGATGGGGTTTGTGGGCATCGACAACCAATACGCCGAATCGGGAACGGGCCAGGAGTTATTGGAAAAATATGGCCTTATGCCCGCCGATATTAGCCGGGCGGCCAAAAAAGTGGTCGGCCAAAAAGAAGAAAAACCATTGGTGCAACAATTATTACATGAAAGGAAAGCTTTAAAGTGACACACAAATTACCGAATCTACCTTATGATTATAATGCGCTGGCCCCTCATATCGATGCCAGAACGATGGATATCCATCACGGGAAGCATCATCAAGGTTATGTCAACAAACTGAACAATGCCCTGGAAGGGTACCCCGATCTGCAGAAAAAGAATGTGGTTGAGTTGTTGAGCGATCTTGAGGTTGTGCCGGAAGAAATCCGTACCGCTGTGCGCAACAATGGCGGCGGCCACGCGAATCACTCCCTCTTTTGGCCTTGCATGAGTCCGGAGGGCGGCAGCAGGCCCAGCGGTAATCTGGCCGGCGCTATTAACGATGGCTTTGGCTCGTTTGAAGACTTTAAGGATGAATTTTCAAATGCGGCGGCCACGCGCTTTGGCAGCGGCTGGGCCTGGTTGGTTGTGGATGAGGATGGTAATCTAAAGGTTTCCAGCACCCCCAACCAGGATAATCCTATTTCCGAGGGCCTGGTGCCCATTTTGGGGCTGGATGTGTGGGAACACGCCTACTATCTCAATTACCAGAATCGGCGGGCCGATTATATCGCCGCCTGGTGGAACGTGGTCAATTGGGACGAAGTCACCAAGAATTATGCTATGGTGCAAATTGGCGTGGGCATCGATCAGGCCAGGCAGTGGGTGGAGGAAAGTTGGAGCAAATTGGAAGACGCATGGTCAAAATTTACCGGTTCCGGGCCGCAATAAATTCCGGGCCAGATTCAAAAAATCAGGCCTGACAGGTTACAAACTTGAACCTGTCAGGCCTGAAAATGATGTGTCTCGAGCGTTTACGATTCGTCGAGCAGGAAAGATATTTTGGCATTGATTCGATAGCTGACAATCTCATTGTCTTCGACAATAGCCTTCATGTCTTTCACGTAAATCGACTTGATGTTTCGTACTGTCTTTGAAGCTTGGATCAGAGCCTGCTTGGCCGCATCGTCCCAACTTTTATTGGACTCCGCCAATACTTCGATCACTTTTACCAGCGCCATTTTTATTCTCCTTTCATATGTTTTTATCGTTTAACCTTTTCGTGCCGGCTGCTGGCCGGCAACGATTTCCTCTGCAAATACCAAAATTTGGTCCGCCGCATAAAAAGCGGCGCTTTCTTCAAAATTTTCTTCGACCATTAATTTTGAAGCCAACTCGTTGCGAGACATCTCTATCAAATCCGGGGCGGCAATGCGGGGGGCAAAGGTGTCGTAAATCTCTTCGGCGGTCAGCTCGTAAATTCCCTGATCGGTGGCCTGTTCGGGCTGCTGCCAGGGCCGGCCGAGTTTGGTCCGCCGCTGATTGACCTGTCGTTCCAACGCATCCAGCGCGCCTTTTAGGGCAAGTTCGGCGGTTTCGGCCTTTTCGATGGCCGTAATATTTTCGGGCCGGATGTAGGCCACTACCCGGGCCTGGTAGATATGGCCGGTTTCGTCCCGGGCCAGGTCATCGATGGCCACGGCTGCCCCGATCAGATCAGTATGGCCTTCACGCAGCAACCGTAAGCGCTCATCGGCTTCGGGCAGGAGTTCATCGCGCAAATGTGGAAGTTCGGTCTTGAACTCCAGGTGGAAATCCAGTCTGCTCATATTAATTTATCTCCTTTCTTTGAAATGGGAATTAAATAATTAGGTGGAAATTATCAGAACTGCCGGTCATGTCAGGGCCGGCAGTTCTGAGTCCTAAATTCTCCCCACGTTCAGTGTAGCATTTTATCAAGCGTTCGCCCATACTAACCTGGATGATTTTATTTCAACCAGGTTAGCTATTTTTGCATAGACCGACTGACTTTTGCCGGCGTTAAACAATCACCCAACTAGATGATACCCATGCTATCCAAAAAATAGCTCTTTTCAGCAGGCTAAATTCGCTCTGTTGGGTATAGGTAAACAAAGATCAATCTGTTATCCTATAAGACAAAGTGACGGTGAGGGCAGGGGTATTGATGAATTTCGATATTACCGGGACTCAGTGGATCCAAATTCTTCAAAAATAAAAATACAAGACCTGACAGGTTTTCAAAGTCACTATTTGGCGTTCAGAAAGCTGATAATCAAGATAATTTGGCAATTAAATCAATTTCTGAAACCTGTCAGGTCTGAAAATGGGATCTACTGGGACTAGCAGTTTGTCGGAAAAAGACCTCTTTATATAACACCAAAATAATTTTGTGAAAGGAAATATTATGATGGGTCGATTAGACGGAAAAGTAGCCCTGGTCACAGGGGCAGGTTCAGGCATTGGGCGGGCAACCGCGCTGGCGTTTGCTCAAGAAGATGCCCGCGTTGTTGTTTCTGATGTCGCCGTAGAGGATGGCAGTAAAACAGCCGATTTGATCAAAAACGCCGACGGTGACGCCACTTTTGTTGAAGCGGATGTATCACAAGCCGACGACGTTGAAATGTTGATCAGGTGCGCCATCGAATCTTACGGCCAATTGGATTGCGCCTTCAACAACGCCGGCATCGAGGGCCAAATGAAACCCATGGTCGATTATTCAGAAGAAGAATGGCAGCGGGTGCTCAATATTAATTTGACCGGGGTGTGGTTATGCATGAAACACGAAATCCCCCAGATGTTGGAACAAAAGAAAGCGGCCATCGTCAATAATGCTTCGATCCTGGGCGTGGTGGGTTTTGCCAATACCGCCGCCTATACGGCCTCCAAACACGGGATTCTTGGCCTGACCAAAACCGCCGCGTTGGAATATGCGGCGCAGGGATTGCGGGTCAATGCCGTGTGCCCCGGTTTCATCCGAACGCCGATGGTGATGGAGCGCGGCGTGGAAGCCGGCGAGGACGCGGAGACTCGTGAGGAAATTGCTTCACTTCACCCGCTGGGACGGATGGGCAAGCCGGAAGAAATTGCCCACGCGGTAGTCTGGCTCTGTTCGGATGCGGCCTCGTTTGTTACCGGCCATTCGATGATGGTGGATGGCGGGTATGCGGCCCGTTAAGCGAACCGGATATTGAGCCTCCCCCATTTTTAGACAGTTCAAGGAGAACAAAATGCCCAGAGAAATTATCGATCTACCGGAGCAGGTAGAATATCTTTCTGTTTTGAACGAAGATGGCGAGTTGGATGAAGAATTGGAACCCGATCTCTCCGACGATTTTCTATTGCAGATCCACCGCGCCCTGCTTTTTAATCGCCGTTTTGATGAACGAATGCTGAACTTGCAGCGCCAGGGCCGCATCGGTACCTTTGCCCCGGTCAAAGGCCAGGAAGCCGCAGAAGTGGCCGCCGCCGCCGTTTTGAGGGAAGAAGATTGGCTGGTGCAATCTTATCGCGATCAAGCCGCCGCCATCTGGCGCGGCCAGCCGCCCGAAAGTTACCTGCTGGCCTATGGCGGTTATTATCAGGGAAACAATCCTGATGTGGAGGTGCGCAATCTGCCCGTGTCCGTGCCGGTCGGTTCGCAAATTTTGCACGCGGTGGGGTTGAGTTACGGCAGCAAGTATCGGCAAAAGGAGGAGGTGGTGCTGGTTTTCTTTGGCGATGGCGCTACCTCGGAGGGTGATTTTCATGAAGGCTTGAATTTTGCCGGCGTTTTTCAGACCCCGGTCATTTTTTTATGCCAGAACAACCAATGGGCCATTTCCGTTCCGCGCTCCCGGCAATCGCGCGCCAAAACGCTGGCCCAAAAGGCGCTGGCCTATGGTGTGCCCGGCCTGCAAGTGGACGGCAACGATGTGCTGGCCGTTTACGCCGCCGCAAAAGAGGCCGCCGAGCGCGCCCGCGCCGGAGACGGCCCCACCCTGATCGAGGCCCTGACCTACCGCCTGTCCCTGCACACCACGGCGGATGATCCAACCCGCTATCGCAAAGATGAAGAAGTGGAAGAATGGGAAAAACGAGACCCGATCCCCCGTTTTCAAAATTATCTGAAAGACAAAGGCATACTCTCGGACGATGAGCTGGAATCGCTGCAAGAAGAGATCGAACAAGACATTGAGGCGGCGGTTGAAAAGGCCGAACAACAGATGGAAGCCCTGGACGATGAGGCGCTCTCCATGTTCGATCATGTGTATGCCGAGATGCCGCCCTACTTACAAGAACAACGCGACTCATTGGCCGCGGAATTGGAGGCAAAATAATGAGTAAAATGACTATGGTGGAAGCGCTGAACCTGGCTTTGCACCAGGAAATGGAAAATGACGACAGCGTACTGGTTCTGGGCGAAGACGTGGGTGTGGACGGCGGCGTCTTTCGCGTGACCGAGGGTTTGATAGAAAAGTTCGGTGAAGAACGGGTGCTCGACACGCCGCTGGCCGAAGCATCTATCATCGGGACCTCCATCGGTATGGCGGCCTACGGGCTTAAACCGGTGTGTGAAATCCAGTTCTCCGGGTTCAGCTATTTTGGGATGCACCAGTTGGAAAACCACGCCGCTCGATTACGTTGGCGGTCCCGTGGCGGCTACCACGTGCCCATGGTGCTGCGCACGCCCTACGGCGCCGGTATCCGCGCGCTGGAACATCACTCCGAAAGCCGGGAAGCCTATTACGCCCACACCCCCGGCCTGAAAATGGTGATCCCTTCCGGCCCGCGCAACGCTCGCGCCCTGCTGGTCAGCGCCATCCGCGATCCCGACCCGGTGATATTCTACGAACCCAAACACGTTTACCGCGCCTTTCGAGAAGAAGTGCCGGAAGAGGAGGATACCCTGCCCCTGGGCCAGGCGCAGGTTGCGCGCGAGGGCACAGACCTGACCATGATCTCCTACGGGGCTATGATGCAGCCGGCTCTGGAAGCGGTGGAAACATTGCAGGAAGAAGATGGCGTGGAGACCGAACTGATCGATCTGCTGACCATCTCGCCGTTGGATCACGCCACCTTTGCCGAATCGGCGCGCAAAACCGGGCGGGTGGTGATTGTAAACGAGGCGCCCCGCAGCTTTGGCCCCGCCGCCGAAATAATAGCCCGCCTGATAGAAAAATCCTTCTGGTATCTGGAAGCGCCCATCGCCCGGGTGACCGGTTTTGATACCATTGTGCCTCTGTTTGCCTACGAGCAAGCTTATTTGCCCGACGCCAACCGCATTGTGGGCGCTGCTCGCCAGGTGCTGGAAGTTTAGGATAGAAAAGGAGATCAAAAAAAATGTCACGTTCATTTACCCTGCCCGATGTGGGTGAGGGCATACACGAAGCTGAAATCCAGGAAATATTGGTGGCCGAAGGCGATGAGGTTGAAGAAGAACAGGCCATTTTGACGGTTGAAACCGACAAAGCCGCGGTCGATATTCCCTCGCCTTTCACCGGCGTGGTCGAAGAAATCCTGGTCCAATCCGGTGATATTGTCGAAGTGGGCGCCACGCTGATGACCTTCGGCGGCGATGGCGATTCCGCGGAAACCGCTGAAAAAGAGGCGCCCGCGGATCAAGATAAAAAAGAGACCGAAGCCAAAGAAGAAGCCGAATCAAAAACAGCCGAAGCGGAAAAGAAACCGGACACCGAAGAAAGAGAGACCGGCCCGCCGGCAGGCGCTCCTGCCGGCGAAGACAGCCAGCGCCCCGTGCCGGCCTCTCCGGCCACGCGGCAGTTGGCCCGCGAATTGGAGGTGGATCTGCGCCAGGTTCCCCCCAGCGGCGAGGCGGGCCGGGTGACGTCTGAGGATGTGCGCGCCTTCTCTGAAGGCGGCGACTTTGACAAAGGCGAGGTAGAAGCAAAAGAAAAAGCGCCGGAGGAAGAAAAGGAACCGGAGGAAGAAAAACCCCGCGAAACGGTCCCCGCCGGGAAAACATCTCCGCTGCGGCCATCGGCCATAGAACTGCCGCCGCTGCCCGATTTCAATCGGTGGGGAGAAACCGAACGCACGCCGCTGCGCTCCATCCGGCGGGCAACCGCCAAAAAAATGGTGCAAGCCTGGTCGCAAATTCCCCACGCCCAGCACCATGACCGGGCCGACATCACCGCCCTGGAACAGTTGCGCAGCAAGGAAAAAGACGAGATCGAGGAGGGCAGCCTGTCCCTCTCCGTGTTTGTGATGAAAGCTGTGGCCGCGGCCCTGGCTGAGTTTCCCCGTTTTAATGCCAGCCTGGATGTGGACGAGCAGGAGATCATTTTGAAGCATTACTGCCATCTGGGCATGGCCGTGGATACCGAGCGGGGGCTGCTGGTTCCCGTGATCCGTAACGTCGATCAAAAGAGCATCGCCACGCTGGCCGAGGAACTCCCGGACCTGGTCAAACGAACCCAGGCGGGAGACCTCGCCCCGGACGATATGCAGGGCGGCACTTTTACCATCACCAACGTGGGGATTTTGGGCGGTACTCATTTCGATCCCATTATCAACTATCCTCAGGTGGCCATCCTGGGTATGGCCCAGGCCGAATGGCAGCCGGTGGTGCGCGACAACAATGGGGAAAAGGTGATAGAGCCGCGCTTTATGCTGCCCCTGGTAGTGGCTTTCGATCATCGCGTGCTCGATGGCGCGGATGCCGGTCGATTTTTGAGCATGATCATCGACCTGTTGGAAGACCCGGATAAGTTAACTTTAATGGCTTGAACAAGGAGGAAAAATCATGGTAATGGGTGAAGAAACGCTGCAAACAGAAGTGGCCGTGATCGGCGGGGGGCCGGGCGGTTATGCCGCGGCTTTTCGGGCCGCGGATCTGGGGTTGGAAGTCACCCTCATCAACGCCGAGGAAAAATTGGGCGGCGTCTGTTTGCGCCGGGGCTGCATTCCCTCCAAAGCATTTTTGGAAGTGACCCAACTGCTCCACGAGGCGCGTCAGGCCCAACAGTGGGGGCTTTCTTTTGAGCAGCTCACGGTAAACCCTGAAGAACTGCGCGATTGGAAAGACAAGGTGGTAAAACGTTTGATCAAAGGGCTGGAATCGCTTGCTAAGCGGCGCGATGTAAAAGTGGTTCAGGCCAAAGCTGTATTCGAAAGCCCCCGGCAAATTCGTCTGGAAGGGGCCGACATTGCCCAAATAGAGTTCGAGCACGCCATCATTGCCACCGGCGCGCGCCCTATTCCCCTGCCCGGCACCGAGTTCAAAGCAGGCAGCCGGATCATGGATTCCGGGGCCGCCCTGAAACTGCCGGATGTGCCGGAAACGCTGCTGGTGGTGGGCGGCGGCTACATTGGCCTGGAAATGGGATCGGTGTACGCCGCTCTGGGCAGCCGGGTCACCATTGTGGAAATGACCGGCAGCCTGTTGCCGGGCACCGACCCCGAATTGGTAAAGACCTTCTCCCGCCAGGCCAGGGACGTTTTCGAGGCCATTCATCTCGACACCCAAGTGACGGAATTGGAAGAAGGCGAAGAAGACGTAACCGTGAAATTGGAAGGCGACGTGGACAACGGCCCGCAGCAGTTCGAGCGGGTGTTGGTGGCGGTGGGCCGCCGGCCCAATTCAGAAGACATCGGGCTGGAACAAGCCAACGTCACCACCAACGAGCAGGGTTTTATAGAAGTAGATGACCAACTGCGCACCGGCAGCGACAAAATCTTTGCCGTGGGGGATGTGGTGGGAGAACCGCTGCTGGCTCACAAAGCCATGTACGAGGGCAAAGTGGCCGCCGGGGTCATTGCCGGGGAAAAAACCGCTTTCGACGCGCGCTGTATTCCCTCCATTGTCTACACCGACCCGGAGATTGCCTGGTGCGGCCTGACCGAGGCCGAGGCCAAAGAACAGGGCCGCCCGGTGAATGTGGGGCGCTTCCCCTGGAAAGCTTCCGGGCGGGCGCTAACGATGGGCGCGTCCGGCGGAATGACCAAAATGATCTTTGACGAAGAAACCAACCGGGTGTTGGGCGTAGGCATGGTGGGCCGGAACGCGGAGAATATGATTATCGAAGGCGCGCTGGCCATCGAAATGGGCGCGGTTGCCCGCGATCTGGCCCTGACCGTTCATCCCCATCCCACCCTCAGCGAAACCGAGGGCGAGGCTGCCGAAGCATTTTTGGGCATGTCGACTCATATTTTCAGCTCGAACCAAGATTAAGGCGATCATGTTAGAAGAAGGCACCCAAGCCCCGGATTTTACCTTGCCCACAGTTGATGACGGGCAACTCTCACTCAGCGGCGTACGGCAGCAGGGGTATCACGTTCTGTTGATTTTCTTGCGCCATTTGGGTTGAATGCACTGCCGCGAGCACGTGGTCCACGTGCATCAACACAAAGATGAGTTTGAGGCGTTAGATACCCAGGTATTGCTCATCGGCTTCGAAAAAAAACGCCGGGCCAGGGGCTGGCTGAAGCGTGCCGATGTCACCTTTCCCTTTTTGCTCGATACGGAGCAGAAATTTTACGACGCTTATCAAATTGAACGCTCGGTACTGCGCTCCTGGAGCCTCAAAAATTTATGGTCTTATGTCACCGCCTTCTTCCAGGGGAAACTCCCGGATATGATCCGGGCCGATCCCAACCGGCTCGGCGCCGACTTTATTGTGGATCAGTCCGGTATTTTGCGCTTCACTTACTACAGCCCGGATCCGACTTATCGCCCCTCAGTAGATGAACTCCTGGCCGCGCTGCGCGATCTCAATACCGGCGCTGTTAGATGATCTCCGGCGTAAGGATCCACTTCACCATCCAGTCGTCGTTATCATCATCCCGATACAGGTACACAATGCCGCTGTTTTGAAAATCGATGATCTTTGTATCTTGATCGCCGCATAACAGCAGCGAGGCCAGTTTACGCAAGTGGGGCATATGGCCCACCAGCATAACATCTTTGTTCATGTCAGCCAGCCGGTTGGCCCAAATAGAAGGATCATCCCCGCCGCCCAGGTCCGGGTCTTCCTTGACACCGTTGGCGGGTTGTAAAACGTTGCCCAGGGCGTCTGCGGTTTGTTTGGCCCGGGTTTTGCTGCTATGAAAAATTTGATCCACCTCGACGGGCGCGCGGCCAATGGTATAAGCCGCTATTTTACCTATGTCGGTTCGCCCCTGAGTTGAGAGCGGCCGGTCCGGATCTTCTTCTTTTGAGAGAGCTTCTGCGTGTTGAACCAGATAAAGTTTCATCAGTTGTTACCTCCGTTTTGATCTTATTGGATATTCTTCATGATACCATTATTAACGCTGTTCCCCTACACTCACGTGGGCGATATTTACACCTATGGTCAGGCTATTTTTCTGTAGTATTTCATCCTTTTGGATGATCTATCATCCTTCGGGTTGTTTCTCTATTTCAGGCACGGTTTCTTCAACTTGGGTGTAAACCAGGACCGCGCCGATGGCGGCGATAGCCGCGCCAAAAAGAAAGGGGATAATGAAACCGTACCGGATCAAAAACCCCGAGGTGAGCTGCCCGAACGAAATCCCTAACCCAAAGGATACGGTCAATACCGAAAGCTGCGCTCCCGATTGGCCGGCGCGGGCTAAATCGCCGGCCAGGGCCAGGGCCGGGGCAAATACCATCGCTCCGGAAATGCCCTGGAATACCCGGGCCAGTGTCATTTGCCAGGGGGTGATGACCAGCCCCTGGGCCAGGGTGGTGGGAATCAAAAAGAGCAGGCCGGCAATAATGAAGCGGCGCCGGCCATAGGTATCGCTGGCCGATCCGATGGCCGGTTGGGCCAGGGCCAGCGCCCCAATAAAGGCGGCAAATTGAATGCCGAACCAGACGGCTCCCTGGTTCAGACGCTCGTTGACCTGCGGTTCGATGGGAGCCAGCAGGGCGATGGAGCCGGCCATCGACAAAGTAGCCAGCCCCAGCGTGAAAACGGGGTCCAAAATCCGGTGGGGGTCCCGGGCGCGAATGGCAATAGCCATTTTTTCGGTGGTGGGTTTTATTTGCTGCGGGTCTCGCACCAGTAAGGATACCAGCCCAAAGCTGATAAGCGCCGACAGGGCCGCCACATAAAAAGAGGCTTCGAACCCGCTGATCTCAAGCCCATTCAGCGCATACGGCCCGTTTTCTACCACCACGCCGCCGGCCAGCGGCCCCAGGCCAAAACCAAAGAGCCGGAAGGAGTTGTAAGTGCCCATATTCCGGCCCCGGCTGCCGGTGATGCTCAGCTCGTTGACCAGGGCAATACTGGCGGTAATGGTCAGCGCGGCGGCAAATCCCTGGGCGGCCCGGATCAGCAGCACCGCCGGGTAACTGCCTCCCAGGGAAAAAGCGTAATTAGAAACCCCCAAAATGACCAGCCCCAGCATGACGAACAATTTACGTTTTCCCGCCCGATCGGAGAGCCGGCCCGCAAACGGTTGGGTAAGCGCGTTGACCAATCCAAAAAGCGCCAGGACAATGCCCGTGATCAACGACTCGGCCAGCCCAAAAATATGGCCGCTGATACTGCCGCTGGCAATATACAACGGCAGCACAACGATCAGAAAAGAGTTGCCAAAGGCATCGGCCATACGGGCCAGGCCCAGAACAGCGACTTGTTTGTCAAAGTTAAATGTCATCATACTTTCTATAAGCGCAGCTAAACCAGGCTTTCCAGTTCCCTATACCGATTGGCCGTGACGTACTCCTGACCGTCTCTTGCAGAATCGTGAAAATAGAATCGTTTTGATCAGTCGGTACCGGGCTGCGGGCCGGTGACCACGGGCAGGTCCGGGCGATTGCCCCATTCCACCCAGGAGCCGTCGTAGCCCCGCACCCGGTCAAACCCCATCAGCCGCAGCGCAAAATAGAGATGCGCGCCCCGCCAAAATGTCTGGCAGTAGGTGACGATCTCCTTGTCCGGCGTGATGTCGAGACCGGCCAGAATGGCCTCGATCTCGCCGGCAGGTTTGAAGTACTCGACATCCTCATCGGCCAGTTCGGCCACCCAATTCTCGTCGATGGTATAAACCGTGTCGCCGCCTTGCAGCATATCCAGCCAGACCAGGTTGGCCGCGCCGGGAATATGCCCGCCGCGCTCGGCCAGTTTTACCTCGCCCGTGTACTCCTGCGGCGAGCGCGCGTCGACGATGATGGTTCCAGGATCATCCAAACGGGATAACAGTTCTTCCGCCGTGATCAATTTGGCGGCCTCCAGGCGGATCGGGTAACTGCTTGTTTCAAAAGTGGGGGATTGGGTGGTAGTTTCCCCATCGCTGCCAATCCAGGCGTTCCAGCCGCCATCGAGCAGCCGCGCATCTTGATGCCCTACGTATTCCAGGGTCCAAAACATGCGGGCGGCATTCATCATGCCCAGGTTATCGTAGACAACAACGGTCATTTCCGGTGTCAGGCCGGCCCGGCTCAAGGCGGTTTCTACATCGTTCCGGTCAAACTCCATGGGAATCCCGTTAACGGTTGAGGCGATGTCGCCGGTGGGGATGTTGGCCGCGCCCGGCAGGTGCCCCTGGGCGTAGGCCGCCGGGTCCCGCACGTCGATCAGCCGCACCTGGGAATCATCCAGATGGTCGGTCAGCCAGCTTGTATCCACCAACAGCCTGGCGTTGGGATAAGCTTCGTTGGCATTTGGCCGGGTAGAAGAGGTTTCTTCCCCCACGCAGCCCATCAAGCTCAACATCACGATGATGATGAGAACAATGAGTTGCTTTGGCATGAAACTGAGTTTTTGATAAAACAAGAAATTTCTCCTGATAGATCAACCTGGTTTGATTTTGGCTATTATCATACCGGTTTTAGCCAATCCTGACTACACTAAAGTGGGTGATTTTGACGTGCTAACCTGAGTGATCTTATCTAACCCTGTTCTCACCCGATCAGGGGCGGCAGGCGCATTGAACTGGTAGATTCAAGCCCCTGTTTCGGGCAAATCGGGCAAATAAACCTGATAGGCAATAACTGCCCGGAATAAATAACCCACTTAAGCTATAAAAAGATAACCCAACTGAAATACAAAAACTACCCGAATTAGTATAGTCAATTAGCAGGCCTAGCCGTTATAATGGAGGTGTTCCCACATAAGACCATATAAACGTTCACTTCCCCCCCCCAATGGTTACGGATATTCATCCGTAAGTCGAACGGTTATAAATTTACTTTGTAAGAAAGATATGGGCACAATAGAAATATTTCTAAAATCAACTAAATCATATTTCAAAGGAGAGAAAAACTATGCAACAGCTTTATGAACAACTTGCTGTAACACTTGGTAACTATGTACCAAGCCTGGTTGGCGCGCTGGTTATCCTGATTCTTGGATGGCTGGTGGCCTGGATTATCGCGGCGATTGTCCGGGGACTATTGAAACGTACCACCCTCGATAATCGCATTGCAGCGTGGGCCGGGATGGATAAAGAGGGGAGCGAGTATCAAATAGAAAATACGGTGGGCAAAGTAATTTTCTACATTTTGATGATCTTTGTGCTGGTGGCTTTCTTTCAAGCCCTGGGTTTAACTATTATCACCGAACCGCTCAATAATTTGTTGAATATTGTTTTTGCTTATATTCCCAATCTGTTGGCAGGCGGGGCGTTGTTATTTGTGGCCTGGATCATCGCCGCCGGTTTGAAATTCATTGTTTCCAAAGGTATTCAGGCCACCAAATTGGAAGAACGATTAACCAGTGAGGCCGAATTGGAAGAAACGGGCCGGGTTCGCCTGAGCGAATCGCTGGCTAATGTTGCCTACTGGTTTGTATTTCTGTTGTTCTTACCGGCTGTGTTAGGAGCCTTGAATATGCAGGGGTTGTTAGACCCGGTGCAGGGCATGATCGACAGATTGCTCACCTATCTGCCCAATTTGTTGGGAGCTGCCCTCATTGTGCTGGTGGGTTGGTTTGTGGCCCGCATCATCCGGCAAATCGTTACCGGCCTGTTATCCAGCCTGGGCACGGATCAATTAGGCGAACGTGTTGGCCTGAACAGAGTTGTGGGCGAACAGACCTTATCCGACATTATCGGCACGGTGGTGTACGCTCTGGTACTCATTCCGGTTATCATTGCCGGCTTGCAAGCGCTGCAAGTTGAAGCGATTTCCGGCCCAGCGACCGGCATGCTCAATACGCTGTTGAATGCGGTTCCCGCTATCTTTGGGGCCATGCTGGTGTTAGGGATTACTTATCTGATCGGTCGGCTGGTGGCCGGGCTGGTAACCAATGTTCTGAGCAGCATTGGTTTTGATCGAGTTCTATCTCTGATCGGTTTGGGCCGTGAACCTCAAGCCGGGCAGCGAACGCCTTCCGAAATTGTGGGCTATTTGGTGTTGATCGGGCTGATGCTGTTTGCTACGATAGAGGCGGCCCAATTGCTGGGCTTTGGCATTATGGCCGATCTGGTAGCCGAATTTCTGGCCTTTGCCGGGCAGGTTATTTTGGGTCTCATCGTCTTTGGCCTGGGGTTGTATCTGGCCAATCTGGCCCATAATGTGATCACCAATACGGTCAGAACAAATACGGCTCTTCTGGCCCAGGCCGCGCGGTTGTCCATTATTGTCTTAGCCACGACCATGGCGCTCCGTCAGATGGATGTGGCCGAAGATATTGTCAACCTGGCCTTTGGCCTGTTACTGGGCGCTGTCGCGGTGGCTATTGCCCTGGCTTTTGGTTTGGGCGCGCGTGATCTCGCCGGGCGTCAAGTCGAGGGCTGGTTAAAACAGTTCCGAGGCAGTTCAGAAGAGGGTTAGAACCGCACGCATTGCGTAAATTTTTTGTAACAGAGAGGCAAAAAGAGTCTCAATGGATCCAAATTCTGCAAGACCTGACAGGTCTTGCAGAATTTGGATCTGAACCTATTTATGCAATTTCACGTAACCGCTATCCAATCGTTCGGAAGCAGTTACGTGTTTTTTTGTATCATCGTATCATCTGACAAAAAATCTTCACCTCCTGATAACCGCTATCGGCGTCAGGCGGGCTAAATTCATTTTTTGCGAAAGGTATAAAATGACAGTAAAATTGAAAGAGGCAATCAGGCTGGCTGATAATGGCGCGCAGATTCTTATGGCTACCGCCGATGCCAACGGTCTGCCTTTTCTGGCCATGGGCGGTGAGCTGGCGCTCTCGGAGAACGAACAACTCGTTTTGAGAGAGTGGACGTGGCCCCAGATCACGGTCAACCTGCATCAGAACCCGCAGCTGGCTGTTGTCGTTTGGGATGATGTTTTGGAGCGCGGTTATCAGCTTTTTGGCCGGGTGATCGATATGGAAGAAGTGGGCATGCTGAACGGCTACGTAGCGGGCGAAGAAGAGCAGCCCTTCCGTCCGCAGGTTGAAAAAGAGATTTTTGTGCAGGTCCAAAAAATCGTTTCCTTTAGCCCTTTACAGAACCGGCCAATAGGCCTCGAATAAAAAAAACGGCCCAAGATTATATAGACGATCAACGTGGGCAGGGCGGCAATGAGCGCCCCGGCCAGATCGGGGCGACCGCCACGGGAGACAATGGCCCGGATGTCTTCCGAACGATGGGGCGCAGCCTTCAGCGCCGCCGCCGCGCCCGTGCTGGAGCCAAAGTAGCCAATTTCAAGGGACTGCGTATCCGCATTTTCCTTTAGCCAATCCGTGGCTCCGATGAGCCGCTCGGCCAGAAAGTCGATGTCAAACCTTAGCTGCCGGGTGGGCTGATCGATGGTTTCTTCTTCCGAGGTCAATAAATCGATCAGCAACGTAGCCAGCCCGCCTTCGTTCAGGGTTTGGGCCACAAAACGATTGCGGGGGCTGTGCCGGCTGCTGCCGCTGCCGTGAGCAAACAGTACCACCCCGGCGGCGTTGGTCGGAATCTGTAAATTACCTTCCGGCGTGGCCGAATCGACCGATACGTGGACCAACCGCCCTTCTTCATTTTGTCTTGGTTCTTGGTTTGTCATTGGACCAACTCTTCATTATGATCTTAAAATTTTCTCCATCCCATCGTGAGCAATCTTCACCACAATCCACCATCACCTGCTGCCCATTGTAGGCCACCAGCAGCGCGCTGTGCTGCCGGTGGCGGCGGGTTTTGGCCTCGATGTAGCCCCGCGTGCCCAGGAATGTGAGTTTCATTTATTTTTTATAAGTCCTCCTTCCTCTACCTCGGCCACCCGTTTTTTCACGGTGATGACGCTGTCGGGGTTCAGGGAGATGGTGTCGATGCCGGATTCAACCAGAAAGGCGGCAAAACCCGGGTAGTCGCTGGGGGCCTGGCCGCAGATGCCGATGGTGCAGCCACAGTTGTGGGCTTTTTCAATCAGGTTTTTTACGGCCTGTTTTACGGCCTCGTTACGCTCGTCAAACAAGTCGGACAACTCCTCGGAGTCGCGGTCTACGCCCAGCACCAGCTGGGTCAGATCGTTGGTGCCAATCGAGAAACCGTCAACCCGCTGGCCAAATTGATCGGCCAGGATCACATTGGAAGGGACTTCGCCCATAATGTAAACCTCCAGGCCGTCTTGTCCCCGTTTCAGGCCGTTGCCGGCCATCACCTCCAGCACCCGGTCGGCTTCCGCCACGGTGCGGCAGAAGGGGATCATGACCACCACGTTATCCAGGCCCATCTCCTCGCGCGCGCGCTTGATGGCCCGGCACTCCAGGCTGAAGCCGTCCCGGTAATGCTCGCTGTAGTAGCGGGATGCGCCCCGGAAGCCGAGCATGGGATTTTCTTCGCTTGGCTCGAATTGGGCGCCGCCGATCAAATCGGCGTACTCGTTGGTTTTGAAATCGCTCAAGCGCACAATGACCCGCTCCGGGTATTGGGAGGCGGCAATTTTGGCAATGCCCCGCGCCAGGTGATCCACAAAGTATTCGCTTTTGTCTTCATAGCGGTGGGTCAGTTCTTCGATCTCCTGCCGGGCCGCTTTGTCTTCAACCTGGTCAAACCGGATCAGGGCCAGGGGGTGAATTTTGATGACGTTGTTGATGATAAATTCCATGCGAGCCAGCCCAATGCCCCGGCAGGGCAGCCGCCACCAGCGAAACGCGGCGTCCGGGCTGGCAATGTTCATCATCAGTTGAGTTTGGGTTTCCGGCACATCCTGCAAATCTATCTCTTCCGCCTCAAAATCAAGCAGGCCGTCGTAAATATAGCCCTGCTCGCCTTCGGCGCAGGAGAGCGTGATGTCTTGTTCGTCGTCCAACACCTGGGTGGCCTTTTCCGTGCCCACCACCGCGGCCACGCCCAACTCGCGGCTGACAATGGCCGCGTGGGAAGTGCGCCCGCCGTAGTCGGTGACAATGCCGGCGGCCCGTTTCATGATCGGCACCCAGTCGGGGTCGGTCATGCCGGTCACCAAAACGGCCCCATCTTCGAATTGATCCATTTCGTCGGCGCTTTTGATGACGCACGCTTTGCCGGCGGCAATGGCCTGGCCAATGGCCAGCCCGGTGAGCAGGGGTTCACTTTCTTCTTTCAGCCGGTATGTTTTGAGCGAGCCGGCTTCTTTTTGCGACTGCACCGTTTCCGGGCGGGCCTGCACAATGAACAGATCGCCGCTTTCACCGTCTTTGGCCCACTCGATGTCCATCGGCTTATCGTAATGCTGCTCGATGGCAGCGGCCCAGCGGCCCAACTGCAAGATCTCCTCATCGTCCAGCACAAACGATTGGCGCTCTTGAGTGGAGGTGTCCACATTTTTGGTGGTTTGACTGCCGCCCGAGGTGTAGACCATCTTTTGCTCTTTTTCGCCCAGGGTTTTGTCGATGATGGGCTTCAAGTTTTCCTGGTCTAACTTGGGTTTGAACACCCGGTATTCATCGGGTGTAACCGCCCCTTGCACCACATTTTCTCCCAGACCCCAGGCGGCGTTGATGACCACCACATCGGGGAACCCGGTTTCGGTATCGAGGGTGAACATCACGCCGGAACCACTCTTATCGGCCCGCACCATCTTTTGCACGCCCACCGACAGGGCCACCTGGGTATGTTCAAAACCCTGCTCTTCGCGGTAGCTGATGGCCCGGTCGGTAAAGAGCGAGGCGTAACAATCGCGGCAGGCGTCCAGCAGCTCATCGACCCCGGTAATATTCAAAAAGGTTTCTTGCTGGCCGGCAAAGCTGGCTTCGGGCAGGTCTTCGGCGGTGGCGCTGCTGCGGGCGGCCACGTCCACTTCGTCTTGTTTATATCGCTCGCAAAGCTGCCGGTAGGCGTTACGGATGGCGTCTTCCAGCGCTTCCGGGAACTCGGCCCGGCGGAACAGGCGGCGGATGGCCTTGCCGGCTTGCTGTAACGATTCCTTTCCGTCTCGTAGATCATCCAGATGGGAGCGCATCTTTTCTTCCAGATCGTTGGCCTGCAAAAATTCCCGGTAAGCGCTGGCGGTGGTGGCAAAGCCATCGGGTACGCGGATGCCGGCTTCTGCCAGCGTTTGCAGCATCTCGCCCAAGGAGGCGTTTTTGCCGCCCACCACGCCCACGTCGTCAGACCCCAGGTTTTCAAACCAACGGATATAATTGTTGTTTTGCGTTGTATTCATGTTTACCTCACTTTGATAAAGAAAATTACCCGGTAATTCACAATAGAGCCGCTTTACAAATAACCCACCACAATGACAATGATTAGAAAAATTACGAGCAGCCAGAAAAATATGCTGATGGCCCAGGTTGTCTCTTCTTCAGCCTCGGCTTGCTCGATGGCTTCTCTGGGGGTGCGAGGCCGGCGGGGCGGCGGCAGTAGCGCCATCAGCAGCAAGGCAAAAATGATCCCTACCAGCAAAAGCGTCAGCCAGGGCACGCCCCACACCAACGGGCCAAAGGGCGTTATCCAGATACCACTCGCCCAGATCAGCAAAAAGAGTATCAGGAAAAACATCCAAAGCGGTGTTCCCGCTCTTTCCCGGCGAATGCCCACCGGGGCGGTTATAAAGCGGCTGGTATCGATGATGAGATCAAAGGGCGTCCGGTCCTGAAAAATGTCGATCTGGTAATGGTTCAGGATTTCCCGGCGGGCTGTTTGATCTTTGCGGCGGATTTTCGCTTCGACCTGGGCCGGGGTTAGATCATTTTGGCCCCGGTGAGAAACAATCGCCTTCATCACCCGCGATTCCAGGGAGGACTCCAGCCAGATGACCAGGCATTTCTGCCGGTGGAGCCAGGGCAGGCTGAGGCAGTCGAATACCGTTTGCCGGCACTGCGCTTCGGCCCGCCGGATTTCCTTGTCCACCTGTTCCCAGCCAACCTGCCGCCCCAGCGCCATGCCTCGGCGGGTTATCCAAAAATCGGGCGCTTGCCGGGCCGGCAGCCCGGCAAGTTTCAGCATGGTCTGCGACGCGGACAGGTAGGCCAGGTTATAATGACGGGCCAGTAGCCCGGCATGAGTGGTTTTGCCGCTGGCCGTCAACCCCGAAATAATGATGTTGCCGACCTGGCGATTTGAGGGGGTCATAAGCTGACGGCGGGGGGTGTTTGGGAAATCGACGCCAGAATCTGCTGGCGGGTCAGGGGTTCGTCAAAGGCCCGGGCCAGCCGGTCCAACTCGGTTTTGAGGCCCGGTTGATCGGCCAGTTTGTAGCAGCCGTCGCATTGCTCGAGCAAACCGTTATTTTTGAAACGGTGGATGATGCGTTCTAAAAGAGCGCAATCGCCCAGGTAGAGCCGCTCGCAAAAATCGGCACAGGTGCCGGCAAAATCAGGCTGCCGGCAAAAAAACAGCAGCACTCGCATCTCCTGATAGCTGCGGATACCCTGCCGCTGCAAGAAATGGGTTGTTTTTCTGTGTAATTCATTCCTCCGTTTATGCACGTCTTTATGCATAGTATTCCTCCATAAACATATCAACTTACAAACCGGGTTGGCGTATCCTCACCGGCTGCTTACAGCATTTGCCTTTCTTGGCTATCTTCAGCCAGGGGCAGGGTGAACCAAAAGGTAAACAGGCCGTTATCGCCTGCCTCCGCTTCTAATTGCCCCCCGTGAAGCTCTATTAATTGGCGGGATACTGTTAAGTTCAAGCTGCTATTCAATCGTTCGAAAGCATGTTTGGGCGTGGGCCGGATAAAAAGCTGGTCAGCCTCGGCCACCTGGAAAAAGGAATGAGGTGTGGTAATTGAAACCAGCAGATAGCCGTTGTCTCGTTCCAGGTAGCTGTGGTACGCTTCCAGGGTTAGGGTGATGGGACTGTTTGGCACGGCGTAATAAAGCAAGGGACTGATCAGGCTCTCCAATACCATTTTTAGCTGCTCGGCCTGGCTCCACCATATCTGGGTATGGTCCGTTTGGCAGCAAACTTGTAGACGCCCATTGATCCCTTGTATCTGGAAACCATACACTACTTCCTCCACCACCACTTTCATGTTGAGAGCGGTCAGGGAGAATAGCTGCCCGGAGTCCAGCGTTTCGCTTAAAGCCAACGTGGTATACCCCAGCCGGCGGAGTTGGCTGACCACCCGGTACAGGGAAATCAAAATCTCTCTGGGGAAAGGGTTTTTCCGATACTCTCTTTTTTCCGTGAAAAATTCTTCGTCAAAAAGGTTGGATAGCAGGTGCCCTTCGTCCAGGGCCTGCAATACCCGGCCAATGGTTTG
>CAZTFF010000027.1:9010-67586 GCA_964612485.1 uncultured Caldilineaceae bacterium | reverse complement strand
TTTTTGATGTGTAATAGTCACTATTTTGTGTAAACTTATTTCAGGACTTGACATTTTGAGGCACTCCCTCCAACATTGAAGCGCATCAAAAGTGGAAATTTTAGAAGTTATTGTGTACCTTCTCCATAAACTGGGGTAGAGTTGGTTGAGCTTGTCGAAACCAACGGTCTTCGACAGGCTCAGACCTCGTTCCCCGAAATATTGAGAAGATACGTTATTGTGGCAAAAAAAAACTCCGCCAAACTCGCGAAGCCACGTTGCCGCACTCAGTATTGGCCTTCGTTAAGGTTACGCTTAAATGAAGGTCTGTACCGAGGCCGGATTTTAAAACAGGTACAAGTAATTGTCAAATTGTTTCCGGCTTACCAGCGCCCGGAAGATCTTTTGATTAATCTTAATCTGGATTTAATCTCAACCCTTTACTATTTTTATAAGTGAGAATTAATCAACTTTCCCAATTCGCCGGGATATTAGAGAGTGGAGATTAGAAATTTCGCCGCTTACGTTTACGCCAATCTCTCAATCTCTAATCCCTGGATTAGACCTAATCTCCAATTTTCTAAATGCGAAAGTTGTTCAAGTTCTAATCCTTAATCAATAACCACCGGAATACACTAGAAAAAATCTCTCAGCAAAAAAACACGTTGGGGGGAATCCAACACCTCTGTCCGAAAGAGTTTTTATAAACGGGCTGCGCCTTATAATGATCGGCTTTAAGGTGGTGCCCGTTATTTTTGTAACTACCCAACCGTCAGAAATGCGCGACTTCGATGATTCAAGCAGACAACCTCACTAAATATTACGGCTCTCAGGCCGGGATCCAAAATGTCACCTTCCAGGTGAACAAAGGTGATATTGTTGGTTTCCTGGGGCCAAACGGGGCGGGTAAAACCACCACTATGCGTATTCTGACCGCCTACATGCCGCCCTCCGAGGGAACCGCCCTGGTTAACGGCTACGATGTTTTTACCCACAGTTTGGAAGTTAAAAAATTAGTTGGCTATTTGCCGGAGTCGGTTCCTCTCTACGATGATATGACGGTGCGCGATTACCTGGATTATGTGGCCGCGCTGCGCCAGGTGAATAAACGCGGCCAGCGTGTCAAAGAATCCTTAGAAAAGCTAGAGTTGGGCGATAAATCTGAAGTGTTGATCGGCAAGCTTTCCAATGGTTTGCGACAGCGGGTGGGCCTGGCGCAGGCCATTGTTCATCGTCCCGAAGTGCTAATTCTGGATGAACCGACCCACGGTCTGGCCCCCAAACAGATCACCGAAGTTCGCAAGTTGATCAAACATTTAAGAAACGATCATACCATTATTCTCAGCACCCACATTCTTTCAGAAGTGGAACAAATCTGCGACCGTATTCTCATCATCAACAAAGGCCGGATCGTGGCTGAAGATACGCCGGCCAGCCTATCAGCCCGGCTGGAAGGCGGCGAACGGGTGCGGCTGAAGGTGCAGAACGCGCCGGCCAACGCGCTCGATCTCCTGTACCGTTTGCCTGAAGTTACCGGCGTGTGCCCGCTGGATGCCCATACTTTTGAGATTGAATGTGGCGGGGATATTGATTGCCGCCCCGCGCTGGCCCGGTTTGTGGTAGAGCAAGGATGGGGGTTGTTGGAACTCCACGCCCTGAGTGTCAGCCTGGAAGATGTTTTTCTGGATCTGATCGCCGATTCGGAGCAGCGTTTGTGAACACCTTTGTGATTACCAAACGAGAATTAGCCGCTCTTTTTTTTTCACCGATGGCTTATCTGGTGGGAGCGGCGTTTTTATTTCTTACCGGCCTGTTTTTTGTCTCCACGCTGGTGGTTAGCAATGTAGCCACGCTGGTGGAAGTTTTTCAGGGAATCAGTGTGGTATCATTGTTTCTGGCCCCGGTGCTTACCATGCGCATGCTGGCAGAAGAGGCGCGTACCGGAACCCTGGAACTGCTGCTTACCGCGCCGGTGCGCGATTGGGAAGTGGTGTTGGGTAAATTTTTAGCCGCCCTGATATTTTTTATGGCCATGCTGGTTCCCACCCTCTATTACCTCTTTTTGCTGACCCGCTTTGATACGCCTGATCTGGGAATGGCCCTCTCCGGTTATGTGGGCGTGATCCTGTTTGGCGGCATGCTCATCAGTTTTGGCATGCTGACCTCGGCGCTCGCGGCAAACCAGATTGTGGCGGTGGTGGCCGGTATTGCGCTGTCGGTAACATTTTGGTTAAGCGGAGGATTAGCTCAAATTATCCCCGGCTTTTTGGGCGACATTTTAAAATATCTGTCGGTGCAGGAACATTTTGTTGATTTTTTGCTGGGCCTGATCACCACCACAAACATTATCTATTTTTTAAGCATCACCGCTGCCTCACTCTTTTTAGCCACGCGCATTCTTGAAGTAAGGAGATGGCGGTGATGAGTAAAAAACTCTTTAATCATTCTCCTTTTCAAGGCATCACCGGCCTTATCATCTTGAGCGGCCTCTTCCTGTTCCTTGGCAGCGCCATTGCCTACCTTGTTAACCAGCGTTGGGAAATTTATACCAAAATTGGGATGGGGCTGGGCCTGCTGCTGCTGTTGATGGCCGCCCTGCACCGGCCAGACGCAATCCGTACGTTTTTGGCCGGCCGCCCGGTAAAATATGCGTCTCACGCCATTGTGAAAACCCTGGCTTTTCTGGGTATTTTGATCCTGATCAACTTTTTGGCCATCAATTATGCACAGGAATTTGATCTCACTGAAAGCGGTCGATTTACCCTATCGGAGCAAACCATTCAGGTTTTGAAGCAGTTAGACCGCCCCGTGGAGATCATTGGCTTCTTCTCGCAGGGAGACCCCCGGCGAGACCGGGCCGAAATCTACCTGGACCGCTACCACCATTACACCCCCCATCTATCCTACGAATTTCACGATCCTGATCTGGAACCCATGCTGGCTAAAAAATATGAGGTTAAACGTTCCGGGTTAGTCTTTGTCAGCGATAATCGCCGTTACGAAACTACTACGGTTGACGAAAAAATGCTCACCAGCGGGCTGATCCGCATCACCAGCGATCAAACAAAGACCATTTATTTTATCACCGGACACGGAGAGCATACGATCACCAATACGGCGAAAACCGGCTACAGTACCGTTAAACAAGCCCTTGAACGAGAAGGCTATACAGTAGCCGATCTGGACTTGACCGCCACCGGCGCAGTTCCAGCCGACGCAACCGTGCTGGTGCTGGCCGGCCCCAAAAAGAAATTGCCGGATGCGGAAATTCAACAAATACAAAATTGGATGAGCCGGGGCGGTAAACTGATGGTGATGGCCGATCCGCTACACCCGGCTCCGCTCCCTGAATTGTTGCAAAGTTATGGGATTTCACTCAATAACAATTATGTGGTAGAAAACAGCAAACATTCGGTGGTTATCCTGGGGCCGGAAGGGTTAACGGCCAGAGTTATCGTGCCGGTCATTTACCACTATCCGTACCACGAAATTACGCGGAATTTAAACGGCATGCAAACATTTTTTCCGTTTGCCCGCTCGCTCACGTTGACGGTCGATCACAAGGCCGAGAAAGAAACGCAGCCGCTGGTCACCACCAGCGACCGGAGCTGGGCGGAAACAAACTTGCAGACAATTGAACCGGCCTACACCAAAAACGTTGATCCCACCGGCCCTTTTCATCTGGGCGCGGCGGCGGAGAACCATCAAACCAGGGCGCGGCTGGTAGTGTGGGGCAATTCCAGGTTTGTAACCAACCAAAATGCCACGGGAGAATGGGCCAATCTGGACCTGCTGGTCAATGCCATGAACTGGCTGGCCGAAGAAGAAACTCTCAGTTCTATCCGCACCCAACAACCCACCGACCGGACGATGTGGCTCAATCCCCTTCAAATCAATATCACCATCTTTACCACCCTGATTATTATCCCCCTGGCCGTTCTGGCGGCGGCAGCGAGCGTGTGGTGGAAACGGCGGTAGAACCCTACGTCACCTACGTAAATCCCACCTGCAAAATAGTTTTAACCAGTTCCTTCATATCAAAGGGTTTGGAAATAACCCCCTGAAATCCATAGGTGTTGGGGTCGGCCATGATCGGATCGTGGCTGTAACCGCTGGCCACAATGGCTTTAATCGCCGGATCATGTTTTTGAAGCGCGGCAATGGCTTCTTTTCCGCCCATGCCGCCGGGCACGGTCAGATCAAAAATAACAAGATCAAAGGGATGATCGGTTTCTTCCGCCCAAAGATATTGCTTCACCGCCTCGGCGCCGTCGGAGACAACCACAACCTCGCACCCAATCTTTTGTAACATGCGGCTGGCGGTATCCCGCACCATAAAGTCGTCATCCATCAACAATACTTTTGCCTGAAGTTTGTAGGACCATTCCTGAGTTTCGTGGGGTTTCGGCCAGCGGTGAGAGGCCGGCAAATAGATGGTAAAAGTAGACCCCTGCCCCCGCACCGATTCAGCTTCAATAAATCCGCCGTGCTTGGAGACGATGGAATAACATGACGCCAGCCCCAGCCCGCTTCCCTCTTGCTTGGTCGTGAAATAGGGATCAAATATCTTTTCCAGAACCTCTTCAGACATTCCCACGCCCTGATCGCTGATGGATATTTTTACATAATCACCGGTTTTTAAGCCGGAGCGGGGCGCATTCCTGTCGGTTATCCGGGTATTACGCACAGAAATGGTTACAGTTCCACCCTGCGGCATGGCCTGGGTGGCATTAAGGATAAGGTTGTGGATCACCTGGTTGATCTGGTCGCTGTCAACTTCAACAAAGTGCAGGTGATCGGCAAAATCAAGCGTGTAAGCTACATTGCTGCCTCTCAAGGCAAACGCAACCGATTCCTCTACGAGTTCTTGAATAGAAGTTGCCTCCGTTACCGGCGTACCGCCTTTGGAAAAAGTCAATAATTGGGAGGTCAGGCTCACGGCGTGGGCAACCGCTTTTTCTATGGCGGTTAAACAGAGATGGACATTTTCTTTATCATCCATATTGGCTTTGGCCATCAACGCGTTGCCCCGAATCACCTGGAGGATGTTGTTGAAATCATGGGCAATCCCGCCGGCCAGCACGCCAACCGACTCCAGTTTTTGAGCGCGCAGCAGTTCCTGCTCCATCCGTTTTCGCCGTGAAATATCTCTGAACAGGGCCATGGAGGCCGGTTGGCCTTCATACACAAACGGTACGCCCACTACCTCCACATCAACCGCCGTGCCATCCAACCGCAAAAATTTTTCTTCCAGGGGCGGCACCGCCAGCCCCTCATTTTCCATGCGAATTCGCTCAACCACAATATCCCGAAAATCAGGATGAACGCGCTCCAAGACCGGGGTTCCTACCAAATCATCCGTTATTTTGGCGCCAAATAACTCAACCGCAGCCGTATTCACATACAAAATAACCCCATCATGATGAACCACAATGCTTTCTGGAGAAAACTCAACCAACTGCCGGTATCGCGTTTCCGACTCTTTTATTTCCACTTTCAGGGTTTGCACGGTCTCTTTCAACTGCAAAAAATTTCTTTCCTCGATCACCCGCCACACCCGGCTCAAAATCTGCACAAAGGGCATATCGGCTTCTTCTTCCGATAAATAAAGGAACGAAACCTCATCCGTCAAACGAATCCGGTCGCCGGAAACCAACTGCTTCTTTTCAACCGCCTCGCCGTTAACCAGAACATCGGGCGCGCCCCCCTGCCTTACCAGGCAATAAGTATCTCCATCTTGAATTAGGCCGGTATAGTTTTCAGCCGTTTTTTCGGAGGCAAAGATACCGCCACTGTTGCCATCGTGTTTCAGCATATAACATTGCTCCCGAAGCGGAATTTTTTTGATGATTTTGTCGCGCTCTACCTGGATAAGCACCTTCATAACGACTGCCCCTATTGTCAAAAAATAATTCAATTTGACTCATCGTATTTACTCCAACCGTTTTTCGTGTCAACCCGGCAAAATGATCGTTTACAGGAGTCCCGGTTGGCTCTCTCAACATCACCCCCAACCTTTTGCCTATTGATTTTTTCCCCTATTTTGTGGTAAGCTTTCTTAAGAAAGTTAACCTGCGTCCTTTAAAAACCACACATTGGCAAGCCGGTCCAAACCGGCTTGATTTGCTGACCGTGCCACCATCCTAACAGGCACAACGCGGCTGGAGGAACCACCGCCATGACGAATGAAACGCGAGAAATGCAAAAAAAGTTGTTCGACCGGATTGTGTTAGGTCTGGCACTCATTGGGTTGATTTCCGCGTTGAGCGCCCTGGCGATGGGCGGGTATACCTCTCCCTGGTTTTTCCGGGCGCTGGCCTTGATCATTGTAGCCCTGGTAGCTTTTGGATTGCGGCGGGTTAGCCAATATGTGGTGGCCGCCTATGTGTTGGTGATCCAACTGCTGGGCATTGTTACGGCCATTTTTCTCCAGGCCAATAATTTTGGGTTTTTGCCTTACCTTTTTATCCCCGTGGTGGTTGTAGCCGGTATATTTCTCAGCCCCATCGCCACCCTCATTGTGGGGGTCATTTCTATCCTCATTACGCTCCTTATTTCGATTTTCACGCAGCAAGTTTCCCTGCAAACCCTGGTTCCCCTGTTGATCCCGGCCAGTTTGATTATGGCCGCCGCTTTGCTGATTATCGAAAGCAAGCGATATGTTGAAAAATTGAGCGACCGCCTGACCGAAAGCCGGAATCTTCTCCGCGAACGCACCCTGGAGATGATGCAGGCTCAAGACACCATCGCGGATTTGCAAAACAAATCTAAAGAACTCAAACAACAATTATTGCTCCGTCAAGATGAAGCCCGACAGCTTGAACACAAAGCGCAAGAAAAAAACGAAGCGCTTTACCAATTGATTAAAGGCACCATCCAGGAATTAGATACCTCTGTAGAAGATGTTGAACGCCTCATCGATAAAATTGGCGAAAGCGCCTCGCCGGAAGAGCAGGCTGAATCGCTAGAAAAAGTGTGGCAGAAAATCTACCACCTTAACAACCTGGTGGTCAACCTGGAAGACATCGCCCAAATCAAGAACCAGCACATTCCTCTCAATTATCAGGATGTCGATATTGCCCAGATCATTCGGGATGTGGTGGGTACGGCTCGAGGGCTGGCCCGGGGAAAAAACCTGGAAATACGCTGCCAGGTACCGGAAGCGTTGCCAAAAATCCCGCTGGACCCCATCCGCATTCGCCAGGCGCTGCTCTATGTGCTGAACAACGCCATCAAATACACCGACCAGGGCATTATTGAAATTCAGGCCGAAATGAACAGCAAAGAACTGCTCATTTTTGTGTCCGACACCGGCATTGGCATGCACCGGGAAGAAATGGAAAAAGTTTTTGAGGAATTTGGGCGAGGCAGCGGCACGCTGGCCCAACAGCGGCAGGGCACCGGCCTGGGGTTATCGATCAGCAAAGGGTTGATCGAGTTGCACGGCGGCCATATGTGGGTAACAAGCGTGCTGGGCGTCGGCTCCACCTTTTACATCAATCTTCCGCTCGAACGCCACGTAGCCGAAATTCCGGCAGCGATGCCCACGCCCATCCTGGCCGCGGAAGAGGAACTCACTCTCGCCTCCAAACTCATGCCCACCCTGGCCGCCTACGATAAGGAGGCAACCGTGCTTTCACGTCAACCGGAAAACGGGTCTGCAAAAACGCCGGCCAAGCCCGGGTTTGGATCGCCGGTGGGTCGTTTCAGCCCCACCTATATTGGCCGGTTGGTCTTTATCGGGCTGGTGATGCTGCTGGTTATGGCCTCCGGGGTGGCCGTGCTGGCCGCATTTTACGGCCCGGTCACTCAGGAAGAAACCGCGGCGATCACCACCACTGTTTCTCCCACCGCACCGGCGGCTGTAGACCAACAGACAACGCCCACCGCAGAAACAATTGCCCTGGCTGCCGCCACCTCGACCCCGTCTGCCACGCCATCACCCACCGCCACCACGCCGCCGCAGGATACAGCAACAGCCACATCCCCGCCCACGCAGACGCCTGCCAATACTGCCACGCCAACGGCATCTTCTACGTCAACCGCCAGCCCTACGGCTGTTCCGCCCTCGCCAACACCAAAGCCCACCGGCACACCCACTGGCACGACCACCGCCACGCCAACCACGCAACCTACTCCCACTGCAGTGCCGGGAGACACGGTTCAACCAGCCGGGCTGTCACGGTCGGCCAGCCGGCTCTCGATTGTCTCCGGCCAGTCCATCGAACTGCTGCCGGTGCGCAACGGCTCCGCAACCCAACTTGATACGCTGGGCGCGCTGGCGTCCGACAGCAGGATCAATTGGTCGCCCCAGGGAAACCAACTTCTCTTCACCACCAACCGGGATGGAAACCATGAAATTTATGCGGCCTCGGCAGACGGCAGCCGGATCACCAACTTGACCAACACCCCCGGCTACGATACCCAGCCGGCCTGGTCGCCGGATGGACGCCGAATTGTGTTTAGTTCTGACCAGGGCGGCAATGTTGATATTTACGTGATGAACGCCGATGGCGGCAATCTACAGCAGCTCACCACCAGCCGGGGGTTTGAAGAATGGCCGGTGTGGTCGCCGGACGGGCGCAAAATCGCCTTCATTTCCGACCGGGACGGCAATAACGAAATCTATGTGATGAACGCTGACGGCAGCAACCAACAGCGCCTCACCCAAAATCCCACCGACGATTGGCCCGCCGCCTGGTCGCCCGACAGCCGGCGTCTGGTGTTCGGCTCCAACCGGGATGGGAATTGGAATCTGTACGTGATCGACATTGTTGGCGGCGAAGCGCAGCAACTCACCGACACCCCCGCCGATGAGCGCGACCCCGTCTGGTCGCCCGATGGCAGGACCATTGCTTTTGTTGCTAACAGCAGCGGCAATTGGGATGTCTTTACCCTGCCTGCGCCTTCCGGCAAGGTGGATATTGTCCCCGTCAGCCAGTGGAGCCAAATCACCCAAACGCCCGCTCTCAACGAGCGTTATCCCACCTGGGCGCCCTAGATTTTCGATTTATTCGGCAAACGTCGTTTCAAAAAACGACACCACCCACTCCCGATACATCGCTTCCCGGCCCTTGACCGGGTTTTGATGCCCCAATCCTTCAATGATCCACAGCGCTTTAGGGTCTTGAGCCGATTCATACATTTTTTGAGCGTGATACGGCGGGAAAAGCGCGTCGTTTGCGCCGTGAATGATCAAGACGGCGCGCGGCGATAATTCGGCCAGATCGCGGGCCGAATCAATCTGGCTGATTTCCAGGCCCACCCGCCGTTCCGCCAGCCGAATTAGCAGCGGCGCAAAAGGCCATTGAGGGAAAATCGACATATCGTCAAACGCATCGTTCACCGCTTCGGCCATCCCGGCGTAGCTGCTTTCGATCACGACCGCCTTGATCCGTTCATCCCGGGCCGCGGCCCGAACCACCGCCGCTCCTCCGTAAGACGTTCCCAACGCGCCCACCTGCTCCACCGCCGGCAGTGCCAGTAGATAATCGACCCCAGCCTGAACATCAAGGGCTTCCTTGTAGCCGTACGTGGCCGGAGCATCATCGCTCAAGCCGTGCCCCCGCAAATCGATCAGCAATAGATGATAGCCCGCTTCGGCCAGCACCCCGGCCTCCGGTATCACCGCCGCGCGATTGGCGTGGATGCCGTGAACCAGCACAATGCCCTGCGGACGCGTCCCGGCAAAATACCAGCCCGAAATATTCACGCCGTCCGCTGTGGTCAACCACACCTCTTGCGAAGACACGCCAATCTTATCCGGCGAACCAATTTGACGGTTACGATGAGGGGTCACAAAGGCCGTCACCTGCCGGTCGATAAAATAGACCAGCAGCGCGGAAAACGTGAGGCTGCCCACAATGGCAAAGAACTTGAGCAGCCGGAGCCAATATCGGGCAGAAAAGCGGGTGGATGGGGCGGACATCAGCACACGCCCCCTAAGCCCATTCATCCATCTGGTAAAAAATGGCCGCGCAAACAGCCAGACCGGCGGTTTCCGCGCGCAAAATGCGCGGGCCGAGTTTGATTACGTGGCCGCCGGCATCGCCCACCAGCGCCGCCTCCGGCGCGGTAAAGCCGCCTTCCGGCCCAATAAAAACCGACACGGTCTCTGCCTGGCTGCCGGCCAGCAGCGATTTTAACGGCGGGTCGCCGGCTTCTTCCCAGGGCATCAACAGCAATGAATCCGCCTGAACCTGTTGAATAGCGTGGGCCAGCGTGAGGGGTAGCGCCAGCGCCGGTAATTTTCCCCGGCCACTCTGTTCCGCGGCCTCGCGGATGATGGTGCGCCAGCGCGGATACTTTTTAGTCAATTTGTCAACGTTATTGATCACCGAGCGTTGGCAGAGCGTGGGCACAAATCGGGAAACGCCCAGTTCCGTGCCTTTTTGCAGCACCCACTCAAACTTTTGGCCTTTCAGCGTGCCCTGGTAGAGCGTGAGGTGCAGCCGGGGGTCGCCTTGAGCCGGGGTTTGGTTGATGATGTGGGCCTCGAGGGAGGTTTTACCGATGTGGGTGATGTTGACCCTGTATTCCATGCCCAGATTGTCCAGTACAACCAGCTCGTCCCCCGGCTGCATGCGCAGCACGGTTTTGATCTGCCGGGCGATGGGGCCGGACAGCTTTACGGTGGGGGGGGTGATCCATTCGGGGAGGATAAAAAATCGATGCGGCATCAATTACTTGCTCCGTTCCACTACTAACGCTACCCAATCCTCCTCCACTTTTCGATCAACAACCACCAGGCCGTGGGCTTGGGCCTTGGCCGTCACTTCGCTTTCCTGCTCCTCGATCATCCCGGAGAGGATCAATTTGCCGCCCGGCGCTAGAGCCGCGGCCAGATCAGGCATCAAATTGATGAGAATGTGGGCCAAAATGTTGGCTACTACGAGCTGCCACTGCCGCCCGCCATGATCCGCCGCCGACCCCACCGCGGTTTCAAGAGGTACGCCCGGCTGTTGGGGCGGGTATCCGTTGCGCTCAAAATTTTCTTTGGCCACGCGCACGGCCACATCGTCAATATCTACGGCGCGGATCGGCCCCGCGCCCAATCTGAGCGCGGCAATAGACAGCACGCCGGAGCCGGTGCCCACATCAAACACGCTTTGCCCGGCCAGGTCCATTTCCTCGAATAATTTAAGGCAGAGTTGGGTGGTAGGATGCAGCCCGCTGCCAAAGGCCAGGCCAGGATCGATTTCGATGACAATATCATTGTCAACGGGTGTGTAATCTCGCCAGCCGGGTTTGATGACAAAACGGCGGCCAATGCGCACCACGTGAAAGTGTTCTTTCCAGGCATTGGCCCAATCGCTCTCACCGATGGTTTGAAACTGCGGCTCCGGCAGCCCCGCCGGCAGCGCCTGCCCCATCAAGGCCAGCAGCGCCTCAATCCGGGCGCGAAGTGCCGTATCGTCGGCGGGGATCACGGTGCGCACGGTGACATTTTCAAAATCCGGGGGAAAGGCTTCAATCACCGCACCGCCGTGCCCGTAGCGATTGAACAGCTCGGCCACAGCCTCGGCGGCTTCCCCGTTGATGTCGGCTATGACTATTTCGATAAAATCCATTGTTGAACCTCATCAGGAAAACAAAAAACGTGTTGCTTCACCAAAAAACAGGCTCGCGCAACACGTTTTTCAACGTTACCAATAATTTCGATTCTTTAACAAATTACACGCCCAACGCATCCCGAACCTTGTCAAAGAAACTCTTTTCGCGCTGGGGTACCACTTCGCGGTCCAGCGTGGTGCCCAGTTCCAGCAGCAGATCGCGTTGGTCTTTGGTGAGGTTGGTGGGCGTCATCACCTGAATGGTGACGATTTGGTCCCCCCGATTGGTGTTGGTGCCGTCGCGCCGTAATTTGGGCACGCCTTTACCCCGCAAGCGGATGTTATCGCCGGTTTGGGTGCCGGCGGGGATTTTCATCATCTCTTTGCCGTCCAGGGTGGGCACTTCCACTTCATCGCCCAGCGCGGCCTGGGCCACGTTAATGGCCAGTTCCAGATGGATAGTTTCGTTGGCCCGGCGGAAGTATTGGTGCGGTTTGACCCGGATGACCACGTACAGGTTGCCTGGCGGGCCGCCCTGGATACCGCTTTCGCCTTCGCCCGACAGGCGAATTTGGGTGCCGTTATCCACGCCGCCCGGCACTTTTACATTCAGGTGGCGGGTTTTGACCACCCGGCCTTTGCCCTGGCAATCCTGGCAGGGACTGGTGATGATCTCGCCGCGTCCCTGGCAGCGGGGGCAGGTGCCGATGTTGATGAAAAAACCGGTCTGCCGCCGGACTTCGCCGGTGCCGTTGCATTCCGGGCAGCGAACGGGCGTGGTGCCGGGTTCGTTGCCGCTGCCGCTGCATTTTTTACACGTTTCATGGCGCGGCACTTCAATTTCGCGCTCCGCGCCAAAAATGGCTTCTTCGAACTCCAATGCTAAATCATAGCGCAGGTCCGCACCCCGGCGTGGGCCGCGGCGCTGGCTGCGCCCGGTGCTGAAGCCAAACCCGCCAAACACCTCTTCGAAGATCTCGAAAGGATCGCGGAAACCGCCGGCTCCGCCAAAGTCAAAGCCGCCAAAGCCACCGGCTGCCGCACTACCTAAACCGGCGTGCCCCAACCGATCATACACACTGCGTTTTTGCTCGTCGGCCAGCACTTCGTAGGCTTCGTTGACCTCTTTGAACCTGTTTTCGGCATCCGACTCTTTGCTCACATCGGGGTGGTATTGCCGGGCCAATCGCCGGTAGGCTTTTTTTATTTCGTCTTTTGAAGCACTTCTGGCAATGCCCAGTACCTCGTAATAATCGCGCTTTCCGTTCATATCAACCTTCAGGGTGCAAGGTAGCCGGGTAGCAAGGTAGCAGGAAATCGTTGTATTTCCTGCTACCCTGCTACTTGCTACCCTGTTACTTTGCTACTTTGAACTATGCTTCGCTAAATTCGCCTTCGACCACATCTTCATCATCACTGGCGCCACTATCACCGCCACTCTCGCCGGTTTCGCCACCGGGAGCCGCGCCGCCGGCTGCGGCATTGGGATCACCATACATAGAGGTGCCAATTTGCTGAACCGCCTGGCCTAACTCGGCAGCGGCCTGGTTGATGGCTTCAATGTCGTCGCCTTCCAGGGCTTTTTTGGTGGCGTCGATCTTGCTTTGCACATCGCTCTTGACATCATCGGGGATCTGCTCGCCCTGTTCCTTCAGCACTTTTTCGGCGGCAAACACCAGGTTATCGGCCTGGTTGCGGGATTCGATGCGCTGTTTTTGCTGCGTGTCTTCTTCCTGGTGCCGCTCGGCATCTTGAACCATCTGGTCAATTTCATCATCGCTGAGACCGCTGGAGGGCATGATCTTCATGCTCTGCTCTTTGCCGGTGGCTTTGTCGGTAGCGGTGACGTGCAAGATACCGTTGGCATCGATATCAAACGTTACTTCAATCTGCGGCACGCCGCGCGGGGCCGGGGGTAGCCCATCCAAAATAAAGCGGCCCAGGCTCTTGTTATCGGTCACCATGGGGCGTTCGCCTTGCACCACGTGAATTTCCACCTGGGTCTGGTTATCGGCGGCGGTGGAGAAGATCTGGCTCTTTTTGGTGGGAATGGTGGTATTGCGCTCGATGAGCGGCGTAGCCACGTGGCCCAGAGTTTCGATGCTCAGGGTCAGCGGGGTCACGTCCAGCAGTAGCACGTCTTTTACATCGCCGCCCAGTACGCCGGCCTGGATGGCCGCGCCAATGGCCACAACTTCGTCGGGGTTGACGCCTTTGTGCGGCGCTTTGCCAAATTGTTTTTGCACCGCTTCCTGCACGCTGGGCATGCGGGTCTGGCCGCCTACCAGGATCACTTCGTTGATACCGCTAACATCAATCTCGGCATCTTTTATGGCCGACCGGCAGGGGGCCATGGATTTGGTGACCAGATCTTCAGTGAGCTGTTCCAGCCGGGAGCGGCTCATGGTCATATTCAGGTGTTTGGGGCCGGAGGCATCGGCGGTGATGAAGGGCAGGTTGATCTCGGTTTGTTGGGTGGTGGAAAGTTCGATTTTGGCTTTTTCGGCGGCTTCTTTGAGGCGTTGGAGGGCCTGGTTGTCGCCGCGCAGGTCGATGCCTTCTTCTTTTTTGAATTCGTCGGCCACGTAATCAATGATCTTTTGGTCAAAGTCGTCGCCGCCCAGATAGGTATCGCCGTTGGTGGACTTCACTTCAAACACGCCATCGCCCACGTCCAAAATAGAGATGTCGAACGTGCCGCCGCCCAAATCGTACACAGCGATCACTTCTTCATCTTTTTTATCCAGCCCGTAGGCCAGCGAAGAGGCGGTGGGTTCATTGATAATGCGCAGCACTTCCAACCCGGCAATTTTGCCGGCGTCTTTGGTGGCCTGGCGCTGGGTATCGTTAAAATAAGCCGGCACGGTGATCACGGCCTGGGTCACGGTATCACCCAGGTAAGCCTCGGCATCATTTTTGAGTTTTTGCAGGATCATGGCGCTGATTTCGGGCGGCGAGTATTCTTTATCGCCCATCACCACGCGCACATCGCCGTTGGGGGCTTCTTTTACTTCGTACGGCACCACATCCAGCACGTGCTGCACTTCGGGGTCTTTGTATTTGCGCCCCATAAAGCGTTTGATGGAGAAGATGGTATTGGTGGGGTTGGTGACGGCCTGTCGTTTAGCTACCTGGCCGACCATTCGCTCGCCGCTTTTAGGGTTTACCGCCACAATGGACGGGGTGGTGCGGTTTCCTTCGGCATTGGGGATGATGACGGGTTCGCCGCCTTCCATCACCGCCATCGCCGAGTTGGTTGTTCCCAGGTCGATGCCTATGATTTTTCCCATTGGTCTGATGCTCCTTCTGATTAAGTTATATTGTAGCGCGGGACCCTATTGATCCCTGTCCGGTTGGTATTGATTACGACCAAACGTCAAACAGGTTGTCCGGTTCCTGCGGTTGCTATTTGCTGTAAAGCATCCTTCATTTCCCGTCCAACCCGGTTATTAATTTCATGATGAACGTTGATAAGTTGTTTGACATCTCTGGCGCGAAGCGCCTGTAGAATGGCGAGATGGTCGGTCACCACGGTTTCGGGAACATAGGGATAATGTTTGGCGCGTTGAAAAATCAATATTTCCCACTGCCCCATAATCTGGTTCCACATATTCAGCAGCCGCTTGTTGCCGGCCTTCTCTACAAAATAGGCGTGGAATTCGCGGTCGGTCCGGGTTAAACGAAAAAGCCCTTTGACCTCAACGACGGCCTTCTGCCGTTCAACCATCGCTTCCAGATGCCGGAAATCTTCCTCGGTGAGTTTGTTGATCACCATCTCCGCCGTAGATGATTCCATCATCACCCGCAGGCTGATGATTTCATCCACGTCGCGTGGCGTTGGTTCCCAAACAAAAAAACCACGATTGGCTTTTTTACGCACCAAGCCATCGCTCTCCAGCCGAGTTAGGGCTTCGCGCACCGGGCTGCGGCTGACGCCTAACTCGCTGGCCAGGGTTGGCTCTGAGAGGCGCTGGTTTGGCTGTAAATTACCCCGAATAATCGCCTCACGAATCCGTTCCGTGACATGATCGGCTAATGTATTTTGGTTGATCGGGGCAAATGGTTCCATAATACGATAAACCTGCAATACTTGGTAAATCCAATTGGAGAATTTGGGTCCACTGATACCATCTATGTTTTCCGCGTGGGCTGTGTTGTTAATTATTTGGCCACGCGCACCATAGCCGGTCGAATCACGCGGTTGCCAATCTGGTAACCCGCGCGCAGTTCGCCGATGATCTGGCCCTCTTCGTGTTTGTCGCTCTCCTCGTAGCTGACGGCTTCGTGGAAATTGGGATCAAACTCGCCACTGGTCTCAATGGGCATTACGTTCTGTTCTTCCAGCGTTTTATCCAGCTTGCGCTGCACCAGGCGGAAGCCCTCTACCCAGCCAATCAGTTGGCCGTCGAGGTCTTCGGGCATATTGTCAAAGGCCAGTTTCATATCGTCCAACGCGCTGATCACGCCTTGCAGCACATCGGCTTTAATGCGATCCCGCTGAAGTTTGCGCTGTTCTTCCTGACGCCGTTTGAAGTTGGCCAGTTCGGCGGCGGCGCGCTGCCAGTTTTCCAGGTTGGCGGCAGCTTCCTGCTGGGCCTGGAGCAGTTGTTCTTCTAAACTGGCCTCGGCCTCTTCCACCTCGGCCTCAATTGTTTCTTCAGCTTCGGTACCGACAGGAGAGGTTTCTTCAGCCGTCGTGGCAGTTTCTTCTTGTTCCTTTTGTTCCTCAGCTTGATCCGAAACGACTTTTTCCACAGCCGCTGCTTCGTCGGTTGTTTTGTCCGTATCTTTTTTCTTGGCCATAACTCTCTGTACTCACTCGCAGTTTTTAAGAATTAGGGTATTAATGGTGAATTGTGAATTATTAATTGTAAGTTGTGAATGGTTTCTCTCTCATCACTCATCAAACATACATATCCGTTACAAAATCGCTCATCAGTTGCGACATATAACGCACCACCGAAACCGTGCGCTCGTAGGGCATGCGTACAGGGCCTAAAACGCCCATTACGCCGGTAATATCATCTCCGGCGCCATAACGGGTCAGCACAATGCCTACGTCGGACAACTCTTTCCATTTGCCCTCGCCGCCAATAATAATTTGCACCCCGCCGTGCTGGAGCGCCTCATCTACAATTTGTTCCACAAATTGGCGCTCTTCGAGGGCGCGGATAATTTGTTGAATGCCTTCTCGCTCCCGAAATTCCGGCTGGTTGAACACATTCAACAACCCATCGCGGTAGGTGTCGCTGCTGCGGCGGGCATCGATCCGGTTCATGATCTCGACAACCACCTGGGCTACTTCGCTGCCGATTTCGCTGACAGGTTCTGCTGTCGCGGCAATCTCGGCGGCGCTTAAGCCCTGCCACAAATCTGTAAATTGGCGGGCCAGCGGAGCCAGTTCATCCTGGCCAACGGGTCGATCAAAGTTGAGAATTTGCTGCTTGAGCGCGCCTTCCTGAAAAACCAGGATCAACAGGGCCAACTCATCACGCACCGAGATCAGTTCGATATGCTTCAAATGGCACTGCACGCTCTTGGGCGCCGTCACCAGCGAGGCGTTGTGGGCCGTATGGGCCAGAACCGCCGCGCTTAACCGCAGCCACTGGTCCAGCTCTAAGCGGGCCTGATGAAATTGGTGGCTGATCATCCGCTGTTCTTCGTTGGTCAGATCAACCTGCTCCATCAGCTTTTCCACAAAATAACGGTAGCCGGCCTCGGTGGGCGTGCGCCCGGCAGAGGTATAGGGCTGAACCAGATAGCCCAAATCCTCCAAAACACCCATTTCGTTGCGCACGGTGGCCGAACTGACGCCCAGATTAAAATCCTCGGCAATCGCTTTGGAACTGACCGGCGCGGCATTTTGAATATATTTTTGGACAATGAGCCGCAATATTTTTTGTTGGCGTTCGGTTAATTCTGAACCATTCATCTTGACCGCAATCCTTTTAGCACTCTATAGCCTTGAGTGCTAAAAATTCAACAGAAATGATACCATAAAGTGGAAAGTGAGTCAAACGAGGGAGAAATCAGGGCGCTAATAGATACGTTTCAATTTTTTTAGAGTCCGCGAAGGGACGCGAAGGAGCGCGAAGGAGAAATTTTAGCGTCTCTTCGCGTTACTTTGCGGACTCTAAACCGAAACTGAAATACTCCGGGCAATGTGGACGCGGGCAGAAGACTTAAGCCGCCTGACTCCGCCGCAGCAATTTGTAGAGGCGGTACAACAGCAGATTGTAAACAAAATCAAACGCGCCAACGCTCTGCGCATACCGCCCGCCAAAACCGCGCTTAAAACGGTAGACGCCCCACAGCCCGTCGCTCCGATTTTTGAACTCGGCTTCCAGCGTTTCCGGGGCGGCATCGGGAATGCCCCACAGGTCGTAGCGGGTGCAGCCTTGTTGTTTGGCCCATTGGATGGCGGCCCACTGCACCAGATAGTTGGGCATGCGGTTGCGGTGCCGGTTAGACGACGCGCCGTAAAAATAATAAGCGGCGGCCCCCTGCCGGAACACCATCACCGCCGACAGCGGCTCTCCCTCAAATTCGGCCAGCAGCAACGCGCATCGATCCGGAGCAAAGAGGCGGTAGGCGCTCTGGTAGTAAGCCAGGCTGTGGACGCCAAAACCATCACGTTGAGCCGTAATCTGCGAGAGATCGTAAAAAATCTTCACCTCATCGGCTCGGCCCTCCCGTACGGACACGCCTTTTTTGCCCGCCAGCCGGATATTGTAGCGGGTTTTTTGCTTCATCGCTGCCAGAATCGATTCTTCATCGCCGCTGATGTCCAGCACAAGCGAGGTTTGGGGCTGGATCGTATCGGCGGGAGTAAAGCCCATTCCTTTCAAATGTTGAAGCGTTTCAACATTTGAAAGATCAACGTCCGGTTCGACCTTCAAAAAAACCGCCCGGCGCTTTTGGGCTTCGGCGTGGATGGCGGCCAGTAACTTTTGGCGTTGCGGCGGGTTGTTCCAATCAATTACCGGGCCTTTGGGGATGTAGGCCACGGTAAAGCCCAACGGCAGGCGTCGAAACAGAATTTGCGCGGCGGCGTCGCCCAGCCGCAGGCGGTGGGGAATCCAGCCAAACCGGCTTTTTAGCTCACCCCAGGCCTCGGTTTGCAGCAGGTGGCCGTGGCGGCGGGTGATAAATTGATCCCAGGTGGTGAATTTATGGCTCAAGTGGGCCTCCGGCAGTAAATTTTGAACATTATACGTACCTTCTCAATAATCTGGGGCAGCGTTGGTTGAGCTTGTCGAAACCAACGGTCTTCGACAGGCTCAGACCTCGTTCCCCCGAAATATTGAGAAGATACCATTATACCATATAAAAGAAAACACGCCTCCCACCCAGAGTCCTTGCCGCCTGAATTTTGTTGAAGTTGGCAAGTATGTTATAATCGCGCTGTTCTAAATGAACCCTTCGCGCATTCTGGCTGTAGCGTTTATTCGCTTGTGATAAACAAATAAACATCCCCGCTTTCAATAATTAAAGGAGTAACTCCTGTATGGTACAAGAGTTTGAGTTTATCGGTGTGTTCGGCGCAATTGTCGTTATCATTCCTTTCGCCACGCTCCTGATCGCCTGGCTGCTCCGCCCCAAAAAACCTAATCCCGCCAAATCCGAAACCTATGAGTCTGGGATGCCGACCATTGGCTCTACCTGGGTGCAGTTCAAGGCGCAATATTACATCTACGCTCTTATTTTTGTTATTTTTGATATCGAAGCCGTGTTCCTTTTTCCTTTTGCCGTGGCCTTTAAACAGTTAGACCTGTACGCCCTGGTGTGGGTGATCGTCTTCATCCTTTTATTGTTTGATGGCTTGCTCTACGCCTGGCGCAAAGGCGCATTACGCTGGACGTAACCGCGTAACGATACGTTCTACGCAATACGTGATACGGAGACAACCCTATGCAGTATTTGCTTGATCTAATTCTCAGCCTGAATATTCCTCTGGTAGACGAGAGCATCGCCAAACTCATTGCCTACTTCATTTTTGCCTCGGTAGTGGCGGTGGTGGCCCCGGGTTCGCTGATTGTGCTCACCTGGCTGGAACGCAAGATCATTGGCCGCATTCAAAAACGGCTAGGCCCCAACCGGGCCGGCCCTTACGGCTGGTTCCAGGCCGTGGCCGATATGATCAAAATGTTCACCAAAGAAGACATCACGCCCGCCAACGCCGACCGCCTTCCCTATAACCTGGCCCCCGCCCTGGTCACGATTTCGGCCATATTTGTCTTTGCGGTGATCCCCTTTGCTCCCGGCTTCGTCGGCACCGAGCTGAACGCAGGCGTGCTTTACATCATCGCCGTTGGCTCTATTGGCACGCTGGGCGTGCTGGTGGCCGGCTGGGCCTCTAACAACAAATATTCGCTGCTGGGCGGCTACCGCGTGGTGGCCATGATGCTGACCTATGAAATTCCCATGGTCCTGTCCCTGCTCATCGTCACCCTGGCTTCCGAGTCGATGTCGCTGGTAGACATCATCACCGCGCAAAGCGGCATGTGGTATTTCATCTCCCTGCCCGTTGTTTTTCTGATCTTCCTGCTGGCGGGTGTAGCCGAGGTGGGCCGCTCACCCTTTGATCTGATCGAAGGCGAGTCGGAGCTGATTGCCGGCTTCCACACCGAATACAGCGGCATGAAGTTTGGCCTGTTCATGATCGGCGAGTACGTGCATATGTTTGCCCTGGCCTTCTTCATCTCCATCTTTTTCCTGGGCGGCTGGCAGGTTCCTTTTATCGATGTTGCCGCTATGCCGTTTCCGTGGGGCGCTCTGTTAGGGCTGATTTCGCTGGTGATCAAAGTCTTTCTCTTTATTTTTGTGATGATGTGGCTGCGCGGCACGCTGCCCCGTTTCCGGGTGGACCATTTGCTCGATTTCGGCTGGAAATTCCTGGTTCCCCTCACCCTGTTCCTGTTGATCGCTGTCGCAGTCGCGGTAAAAATTCCCGCCATGGTCACGCCCAATGAATCCGCCCAGGCCGCGCTCAAAATCGTGGCCATGCTCATCGCCAACCTGATCGTATTTGCCGTGGCCCTGGGCCTGGTGGGTCGCGCCGCCCGCCGCAGCCGGGACAAAGGTCTGCGCGCGGTAGCTGCCGTTGATCCGATAGCAAAGTAGCAAAGTAGCAGAGTAGCAGAGTAGCAGAGTAGCAGAGTAACAGAGTAACAGAGTAGCATCCTGAGTAGCCGGAGCGTAGCGGAGACGTATCGAAGGGTGCGGTTGGGCAGAGTAACCGTTATGCTCCCTGCAACCTTGTCACCTTGCAACCCTGTTACCTTGCTACCTTGCCAAGAGGTTTGTTTATGGATATTACCCAAATTGTCTTTATCATTATGAGCCTGTGCGCCATTGGCGGCGCGATTGGCGTGGTTACGGCCCGGCGATTGTTTCACAGCGCCCTGTACCTGATCTTATCGCTGTTTGGCGTAACCGGCTACTACGTGCTGCTCAGCGCCGGATTTCTGGCCGTGGTGCAGTTGCTGGTGTACATTGGCGCCATCGCCATTTTAATTCTTTTTGCTATTATGTTCTCCCGCCAGGGCATGGCGCCCCGGCAAACGCAGGCGAACCGCCAGTGGTGGGTCAGCCTGATCATCTCGGCGCTATTGCTGGCCGTGCTGGTGCTGGGCGTCAACGCGGTGGATTGGAACATCAGCAACACCGCGCCGCCCCCCGCCAACACCATCGAGTTATTGGGCCTGGCCTTTTTGGGCAGCTACCTGATGCCGTTCATGGCCATCGGGGTGCTGCTCTCGGTGGCTCTGATCGGCGCGGTGATCCTGGCGCGAGAAAAAACTCAGGAGGAAAGCGACTCATGACTATTCCCCTTTCCTGGTGGTTAACGGTTGCCGCGATTTTGTTTGCCATTGGCGTATACGGCGCGCTCTCCCGCCGCAACGCCATCGGCATTTTGATGGGCGTGGAACTCATCCTGAACGCCGTCAACGTCAATCTGGTGGCCTTCTGGCGCTACATTGCCCCCACCCAGGTGGACGGGCAGATTTTTGCCATCATGGTTATCGCCATCGCCGCCGCCGAAGCCGCCGTGGGCCTGGCCTTGGTCATTGCCGTGTACCGCCGCCGCCAATCCGCGGTTGTGGAAAACCTGGACCTGTTGAAACAATGATTAATTGTGAAGTATTAATAATTCACAATTCACAATTTCTGTGGTGACGCTTATGGACTTTTTCTTCAATTTTATCTGGCTCATCCCGCTGTACCCGCTGCTGGCGTTTGCCATCATCGTATTGGGCCTGAACCGCAACAAAAAAGCCAGCGCCTGGCTGGCCGTGGCCGCCATCGCGCTGGCCTGGCTTCATTCTTGGGGCATTGTGGCCGGAACCGTGGCCAGCATGGCCGAGCATCACGGCCTCTTTGTTGACGGCTGGGATCTGTCATTCAACTGGATTCCGGTTGCTGAGGGCGCCATCCCCACCGGCTTTGCCGTTGACGGCCTCACCGCCGCCATGCTGTTTATGGTGCCCTTTGTCTGTTTGATGATCTTCATCTACTCCACCGAATACATGGAAGGGTACGAGGCGCAGTTTGGCCGTTACGCCCGCTTTTTTGCCTACGTCTCGCTCTTTGCCGCCGGCATGCTGCTGCTGGTGATCGCCAACAACCTGCTGCTGCTCTTTATCGCATGGGAAATTATGGGGCTGTGTTCCTATCTGCTCATCGGCTTCTGGTTTGAAAAAGAGTATCCCGACGCCGACGAGATCAACACCCCGCGCGGCTGGCAGGTGCTGCAATTCTGGAAATACGCCGGGCCGGACAAAATCTCGCCCAGGCTGGCCGGACTCAAAGCTTTTCTGACCACCCGCATCGGCGATGTACTCTTGTTTGCCGGCATGTTGATTTTGTGGAGCTACGCCGGCACGCTGACATTCCGGGAGTTGTTTGCGGCGGAGTCGCTGGAATATTTGAATACGGTCACGCTCTGGGGCGTCCCGGTGGCTACGCTCGGCGCGCTGCTTATCTTTGGCGGCGCGGTGGGCAAAAGCGCCCAATTTCCGCTCCATGTCTGGCTGCCCGATGCCATGGAAGGCCCCACCCCGGTTTCCGCCCTCATCCACGCCGCCACCATGGTGTCGGCGGGCGTGTACCTGGTGGCCCGCATGCTGCCGCTCTTCACCACCATCGAAAACGGCGCGGCCATGCAAACAGTGGCCATCATCGGCGCCATCACTGTGCTGCTGGGCGCGACTATCGGCGTGGCCCAATACGACATCAAACGGGTGCTGGCCTACTCCACCATCAGCCAGTTGGGCTATATGATGATGGCGCTGGGCATCGGCGGTTTTGTGGCCGGGGTGTTCCACCTGATCACCCACTCCTTTTTTAAAGCCCTGCTCTTTATGGGGTCCGGCTCGGTGATCCACGCCATGGAACACGGCGCGCACCACGTCCACGATCATCACACCGATCCCCAGGATATGCGCAATATGGGCGGCCTGCGCCATAAAATGCAACTGAGTTTTTGGGGCTATCTGGCCGGCGCGCTGGCCCTGGTGGGTATTTTCCCCTTTGCCGGCTTCTGGAGCAAAGACGAAATTCTCACCGAAGCCTTTTTGCATCTGGATAAATCTATCTATTTTTGGGTGTATGTGGCCGGGGTCGTGGGCGCGGCCTTGACCGCTTTTTACATGGGCCGCCAGATGGGGCTGGTTTTCACCGGCAAACCGCGCACGCAACTGGCCGAACACGCCGTCGAACCGGGCAAACGCATGACCTGGCCGCTGCTGGTGCTGGCCGTTTTCGCGCTGGGGCTGGGCTTTATCAACGTCCCGTCCAATTTGCCTGTCATCGGCCACGGCTGGTTCCACCACCTGGTGGGCGAGGTTCACATGATTGCCGAAGAAGCCGCGCCGGGCATCGAATTTGGCACCGTTCCCTTTAGCTGGCTGGTGGCCGGTAGTTCGCTGCTGATCGGCCTGTTCTTCTTTTTCTTTGGCTGGTGGCTCTACTCCCGCGTAGACGACGCCCAGGCCGACGACCCCGTGCAGCGCATTCCCGCCATTGGCCGGCCCCTCTTTGCTATCTGGTACAACAAATATTATTTCGATGAAATTTATCGCGCCCTGTTGATCTACCCCACCGTCTCGCTGGCCGCGCTGTGCGGCAAGTTTGATTACGAGTGGGTCATCAACCCCATTGTCAATTTTTTTGGCCGGCTCACCCGTTTTCTGGCCGATGTGTCGGCCCTGTTCGATTCAATTGCTATTGACGGCTGGCTGGTCAACGGCATTCCCTGGGCTATTCGTTGGTGCGGCGGCCAGCTTCGGTTTTTGCAAACGGGCCGCGCCCAAAATTATATGTTGATGCTGATTGTCGGCCTCCTGGTGCTGGTGGGGCTGGTGCTGGCCGTATGGTCGGGCCAGCTTCCGGCGGTTGCCCTGGTGCCGGGAGCTTAATTTGAACCAAACAAAGGAGAAGTGATCCTGATGCCTTATTTAACCCTGATGACATTCATCCCGCTGCTGGGAGCGCTGATCATCCTGGCCATTCCCAAATCTCAGGAAGCTTTGATCAAAAATTTCGCCATTGTGATGAGTTTACCCTCATTGATAATTTCTGCGTTTCTGTGGGGCACGTACGGCAATAGTGGCGAACTGCATGCCTTCACCGAGCAGGCGGCCTGGATTCCCGCCATTGACGTGCAATATTTTATGGGCGTTGACGGCCTCAGCATTCCGCTGGTGGCGCTGACCTCGCTGCTGACCACACTCAGTTTGTGGTACTCGGCGCGCGTCATCCACAAACGGGTCAAAGAATTTTTTGCCCTCTTCCTGCTGCTGGAAACCGGGATGCTGGGCGTCTTTGTCTCGCTGGATTTGGTGCTGTTCTACTTTTTCTGGGAAATTGGGCTGGTGCCCATGTTCCTGCTGATCGGCATCTGGGGGCAGGAGAAAGACCGCCCGCAATACTCGGCCATCAAGTTCTTTATCTACACCCTGGTCGGGTCGGTGGCCATGCTGCTGGCGTTCATCGCCATTTATCTGGCCTCTGGCTCCTGGGATATGACCCAAATTCCCCAACTGCTGCAAGGCTCCATCCTGGATGATGCCAATGTGGGCAACCTGGCCCTGGCCACAGCGGCGTTTTGGGCCATTTTCATTGCCTTTGCCATCAAAGTTCCTTTGTGGCCGTTCCACACCTGGCTGCCCGACGCGCATACCGCCGCGCCCACTGCCGGCTCGGTGATCCTGGCTGGCGTGCTGCTGAAATTGGGCGGCTACGGCATGATCCGCGTGCTCATCCCCTTCTTCCCCAACGTGTTCCAGAATATGGCCTTTATCATTGCCGTGCTGGGCATCATCAGCATGATCTACGGCGCGCTGGTGAGTTTTGCCCAGTGGGATCTGAAACGTCTGATCGCTTACTCCTCGGTGAGCCATATGGGGTACTTTATGCTGGGCCTGGCCGCGGCGGTGGCCTTTACGGGTGCGGCCGGCGATGTGGCCGAAAGCCGGGTGATCGCCCTCAACGGCGCGATTTTGCAGATGGTCAACCACGGCCTGATCACGGGCGGCCTCTTCTTTTTGGTAGGCGTGATCTACGAGCGCACCCACACCCGCGATCTCAAAGCCTTTGGCGGGCTGTCGGCCAAACTGCCGGTGTTTTACGGGGTGATGATGGTCACGGCCTTTGCCTCGCTGGGGCTGCCGGGGCTGGCCGGCTTTATCAGCGAGTTCCTGGTTTTCCGGGGCGCGTTCCACATCATTCCCGGCTTTGCCATTATCGGCATCATCGCCATTGTGCTGACCGCGGCCTATATTCTGTACAAGATCATCCAGCACGTGTTCCTGGGCGAATTCAACGAGGACAAATGGAACAACATTTTCGATGCCGAGCATTGGAAATTCAAACCGGATATGGCGCCCTTTGAGCTAATTACCATGGCTCCGCTGGTGGTGGGGATGATCGTGATCGGCATCGCCCCGGCGTTTATCATCGATCTGATCAACAATACCAGCATGCTGATTTTGCAAGCGTTACCGTAACAAGCTTGCAGCTGAATGATAGAGGTGAATTTTGAACAATCTGGCCTTACTCTTACCTGAAATCATAATCACAGCCGTTGCCTTTGCCATCCTCACGCTGGATATTGTGTGGAAAGGCGACCGCCGCAGCACAACCCTGTTGCCCTGGACGGCATTTGCCGGAGCGATAGGCACCCTGCTGGCTACGGTTTACGTGTGGACACTCACCGGCGGCTCGCCCGAAGCAGCCATTGGCGCGCCGAACACGATCCCTATGATGGCCGTCGACCCGATGGCCCTGTTCTTCAAAATTCTGGCGGCGCTGACCGTGGCCCTGGTAGGATTGAGCGCGGTAGAGTATATCAACGCTCGCAGCCCCTTCCGCGGCGAGTTCTACGCCCTGACCCTGCTGGCCGGCTTAAGCCTGATGCTGCTGTCCAGCGCCACCAACCTGGTGATGATCTACCTCTCGCTGGAATTTCTCTCGATCACCAGCTACATCCTAACCGGCTACCTGCGCCGCGATGATCGCTCCACCGAGGCGGCAATGAAATATTTCCTGTACGGCGCGCTGGCCTCCGGGGTGATGCTGTACGGCTTCTCCCTGCTGTTTGGCCTGACCGGTAGTATGGACCTGGCCGCCATTGCCGGCGTGCTGTCGATTTCGCAGCCCAATTTCTGGATGGTGATGCTGTCTCTCCTGCTGATGCTGGTGGGCTTCGGCTTCAAAATTGCCCTGGTACCCTTCCACCAATGGAGCCCCGATGCCTACGAAGGCGCGCCCACCCCTATCACGGCCTTTTTGTCGGTTGGCCCCAAAGCCGCCGGCTTTGCCGTGTTGATCCGGGTGCTGCTGGTGGCGCTGCCGGCCTACGACGTCAACTGGACTGCGCTCCTCTCCCTGGTAGCCATCCTCACTATGACCCTGGGCAACTTGACCGCCCTGTGGCAGAAGAACATGAAACGGATGCTGGCCTACTCCAGCATTGCCCAGGCCGGCTATATGCTCATTGGGCTGGCCGCCTGGTCCGCCAACCCCTTTGGCGATGCAACCGGCGTATCGGCCATTTTGCTCTTCTTGTTTGCCTACCTGTTCACCAACCTGGGGGTGTTTGCCGTGGCTATTGCCGTGGAGAACAAAACCGGCTCTTCGGAAATCTCAGCGTATGGCGGGCTGATCCGCCGCTCGCCGTTTTTGGCCGTGGCGCTGCTGGTGTTTTTTCTGTCGCTCATTGGCATCCCGCCCACCGGCGGATTTATGGGTAAATTGTTCGTCTTTGGCGCGGCCATCGACCAGCAGCTTTACACCCTAGCCGTGTTTGGCATTCTCAACAGCGTCATCTCGGTGGTCTACTACTTTGGCGTGGCTCAACTGGCCTTCTTTGGCCAGGGCACGGATGAATCGCAGATTGCCCCCGGCGTGGCCATGAGCGCGGTGATTTCCATCACCCTGATCGTAACCCTGCTGATCGCGCTGTACGGCCAACCCTTTATCAACCTGGCCAACAACTCGGCCCAAATTTTGGCCGCGGCCTTTTAATAAAACGGTTCAAACGCAGAAAAGGGGGTGGAGAAAGACTTCTCCACCCCCTTTTATTTTAACGGTCCGCGCCAACATTGACACCAACCCTAAACACGTCTAAAATAAGGGTTTAATCACACAAAAATGGACAAAATATGCGCCCCTTAGAAAATCAGCCCGACTCCGATAATCTGGAGCGCGAGATTCTGAGTTGGACAGATATTGACAAACTAATCGATCATCTCATCCCCCAGTTTCAGGGTGAGTTTGACGGCCTGCTGATGATCACCAAAGGCGGGTTGATTCCCGGCGGCATTCTCAGCGAGGCGCTGAAAATTCAACACGTCTTAACCGCAGCGGTCCACTTTCCCGATGAGGTTGATCAGAAGCTGGCTTGGCCCACCTTTATGCAGTTTCCCTCGGATACGCTGCTCACCAACCGCCGCATCCTGGTGGTGGACGATATCTGGGCCAATGGGCGTTCCATTATGATTGTGCGCGGGCGGCTGGCGGCCGTAGGCTGTGAGTGCGAAACAGCCGTATTGCACTACCGCCAGAGAGACAATCTCTTCCGCGATACCGGGCCGGTTTATTACGGCGCCATTACCAGCCGGTACATTGTCTATCCCTGGGAGCGCTCCGTAGCGCCCGGCGGGGCTAAACCGGGCGCCAATTTCCCAACAATTTGAATAACCGTATTTGCGGGCCAAAGCAAGGGTGCTTTTATCAAAAAAGCGCCCTTTTTTATTTGGCTCACAGGTGCAACGACTACTAACATGGGAGGATTTCATTCTTGGGGCGAATTTGAAAAAGTACCGCTGAGTACGCAGAGATCACGGAGAAAAATAGGTGTTGGCCAACAATAAACAAAAGCTCTGTGGACTCAGCGCTCTCGGCGGTAGATTTTAGCCAGGCGAAAAATATTTGCCTCAAACTGAAATACTTCCTGCCACCATCTATCTATGCATCCGTAGGACCCATCCACGTTGAAGGATAATGAGTACAATGGACATCGATCCCTATACATTTGAAGAACTAACCAAAAAAGAGTTTGGCGCTGTCCGGCGAAAGGCGTTTCTGGAAGAGATGCTCAACTTTATCACCGGCCGCCCCAACGAGCTGCTGGCCTTTGAGGAAGTCAGGCAGAGCTTACGCCTGCAAGACTCCACCTACAAAGGGTTGCAAGAAATTGAGCTGGATAAAATTGTGGGCAGCGTGGGCCGCTACCGCGATTTTACCCGCACCTTTCTGCCCAAAAGTGATCGCACCGAGGACCGCTGGCGGCGCGTTGACGCCGTTACGCACGATCTGGTGGGCACAACGCCTATTGAAGTTTACAAGATTGGCGATATTTACTTTGTGCGCGACGGCAATCATCGCGTATCGGTGGCGCGGGCGCACGGGGCCAAAACTGTCGAAGCTTATGTGATCGAATACAAAACACCGGTTCCCATTGAGAACACGGATGAGTTAGACGATATGTTGTTGAAGCTGGGCCGGGCCAAGTTTCTGCGAAAAACCCGCCTCAACAAGATTCGCCCCGGTCACAAGGTGGAATTCACCGAACCGGGCCGCTACCGCTTTGTACAAAAACACATTACGTTTCATAAATTTCTCAAAGAAACCGAACTGGGCCGCGAACTTTCAGATGAGGAAGCCGTAGCCGGTTGGTACGACCACGTTTATACGCCCATCGTCAACCTTATCCGCGAGAGAGATATTTTAAAAGATTTTCCGGGACGCACGGAAGCCGACCTGTACGCCTGGTTTGTGCTGCACCGGGCAGCGCTGGAAGAAGAAGCCAAAGGTCTGGGTAAGGTTGATGATCAGACCGTTATTGACGATCTGGAAAAAGAGCGCACCACAAACCCGCTCAGGTGGTTGATCAACCTTTTCCGGGACGACCCAGAACTGCCCGATCTCACTTTGATGGAAGAGCAGGCTGCTTTTTTGGAAAAAACCGGGCTGAACCAACTTCGCCCCGGCCACGATGTGGAATTTACCGAGCCGGGCGCGTATCGGGTGGCTGAAGAACATATCAAAGCGCACAAGTGCCTGATGGAAAAGGAAACCGGCGCTCCCGCAACTTACGAGCAGGCCGTAACCGACTGGTATGATACGGTCTATCTGCCTATCGCCTATCTGATCCAAAAACGCAACCTGCTCAAATATTTTTCCAATCGCACCACGGGAGATTTATACATCTGGTTTGTCTCCCGCCGGGTGATGCTGGAACAACAGAAAGACGCCAGGGGAGAGGTAAGTAACGAAGAGATACTGAATGATTTAGAACAAAAGGGCCGGGCGTCAACCCCTATGGCCCGCCTGGCCCGATTTTTGTGGCAGCAATTAGAACTGTAACTCAAAAATCACACGTGGTATACCTGAACTGCGCCGTCATCATCCGTGTAATGGATGACAGTTTGATAGGTTTCCAGATCAATGTTCAGCGTGCAGGTGTGTTCATCCTTCTGCCAGGAGAGGGCCAGTTTATTCTCATCCGCATCCAGCACCTCAAACGTGCCGTTGAAAGCCGGATACTCGTTGCGGAAGCGAATGAGTTTTAGCAGTCGCTGCACCGCATCTTTCTGTACGGCCTCATCAATCTCTTCCAGGGTGAAGTTGTGGCGGTTGAGTTCCCGCCCCTCGCCGGTCCGCTTCACGCTCTCCTCATCGTTTTCTCCGGCCAGCAAGCCCACGTAATACACCTGGGGTACGCCGGGCGCAAAGAATTGAATGGCCCGCGCCGCCAGATAAGCATCATCATTGCAATCCAACATGGAGTAGTAAGCGCAGCGGATTTGATGCACGTCAAAACCGTCGGGGTCGCGGTGCTTGGGCGAGAAAATAAGGCTGAGATTGGCGCCGCGCTCCAGGCAGATGTCCACCACCCGGCGGGCATTCTCACTTTTGTATAGATCGTTCAAATCCGGTTTGATCGGCACCCCGTCGTGGCAATCGAGCATGGTGAACTGTTTGTGAGGCCGTATTTTTAGATACTCCTGCAATTGGCCGCTCTTCTGATTTAGCATCGTATCCAGTACCAGATAGGGCAAGATGAAATCATATATCCAATGGCCACGCTCGGCCAGCTTGAACTGGATGGTGTAGTGGGCGTGAACTTCGGGCAGCAGTTCGATGCCCAGCGAATGGGCCAGCTCGGTGATCCAATCCAGAAAGTCGTAGATTTCCGGCTCTACCATAAAACAGGTGGTACCCGGTTTTTTGATCACATAGCCCACCGCATCGAGCCGCACAATTTTGACCCCGTTCTGGCTGAAGTTGGTCAGAAAATCGGTGAGCAGTTGGCGGGCAATGGCCGAGTTCATATCCATATCGATCTGCTCGGAGGGGGTGGTTTTGCCAAAGGTGGTCCACACCTTCTCCTGCTTGCCGGTTTCTTCGATGGTGAAGGTGGAGAACGGTTCGGTGCGGCGCAGGAATATCTTCTCCACTTCCTCCTGGGGCGGGTTGCCGTCGGGCCAAATTTTGTCGATGGTGATGAACAGGTCGGCGTACTTCGACTTCCGCCCCTTTTTGAGGAAATCCTGGAAAAACTCAGATTGAGCCGAGATGTGGTTGACCATCAGATCGAGCAGGATATCGTGCTTTTCACCGAGGCGGCGCACATCTTTCCAGGTGCCAAACTGCGGCTCGATTTCCAGATAAGTCAGGGGCGCAAAGCCGCGATCCCCGGATGAAGGAAACGGCGGCAGAATATGGATGCCGCCGTTGAAAATATCCGGAAAATGTTCTTCCAGAACCGCGTGTAGGGTTTTGAGGTCTCCCCCCAACGAGTCGGGGTAAGTAATGAGTTGAACTTGGTTTTTGACGATCATCGAGGCTCCTTTCCCGTTGTTATTCAATCACCACCACGTCATATTCTTTGGTAATCAAAAAATCGGCCAGAAATCGGTGGCCGGCAATGATCTTGTGTTCGGTTTCCAGGAGTTGTTCTACAAAGGGGTCCTGGGCTTCACCAAACCGGTTTCGTTTCTTCCGGTGTTCCAGCGTGTCGAGCCGGGTGCGGGCAATGAATACTTTGGTATTCACATGTTTGAGCAGGGTAGTGTAGGTTCCTTCAGCGATCACCACCTTGACCCCTTCCAGGCTGACGGTTTCTTCGGAGATGCTATTAGCGCCATAGTCAATGAGCGGCTTGGTGATCTCGTCCGCGCCGTTGATGGCATCGACAAAGTTCCGGTCCAGCACATTCAGTTTCACCTCAACGTGTGGCCCCAGCCAGGCAGGGTCTTCGCGGTGGCGGGCATCGTTTGTTTTGGGCGGCAGTACGTAATAATCATCCTGTCCCAGTACGATTGCTTTGATGTCGTGGTTGGCCAGTTCATCCGCAATGGCCTGACCCATCTCCGATTTACCGCTGCCGGATTCTCCGCCGACGGTCAGGGTGTAACGGGTGGGTTTGTTTTTTATTTGCTCGATGATATGAGGTACGATCACCTCGGCAGCTTTTTTGTGATGTTCCTCAACGATTATAACATCGCCTTTCACTTTTTGGTCTCCTGTTATATTTAAAGTATTCTTTCAGGCAAATTTAAAAAAATTTTGTTGCCCGACATTTTTTAGAGTAGGTTGGGTTGAGCCGAGACAAGCTTGATATGCTCAGTAGTTCCAAATTCACCCCTCTCATGAGAGGGGATTGAGAGGGGATTGAGAGGGGTGAAAATCCGTAGGTAACTCAAAATTTGGATCCACTGAGTATTCTAAAAATTCGTATTGCGTAAAGTATTTCCTCTACGCAATACGAAACACGAGGTATATTTTGGAATGATCTAAATTCTAGTTACCTCCGGTATTTAAATATCTCGGTCCATCTCAATCCTTTGGAACCGCTCAAAAACCGAAATGATTCGTTTGGCAATGCCGGTCCAGCCAAAATTACGGCGGGCAAAGCGCGCCCCATTAACCGATAGCTCGTGAGCCAATTCGGGGTAAAGCATGGGGAAGGCCAGCATGGCGCCAAACTCCACGGGACGTTCCGGGTTGGCAAAAAGCGCGTGCTGCCCGTAGGTAATTAGCTCAAACAGGCCGCCGTGAACTGTAACTACCGTGGGAGTACCGCACGCCATCGCTTCAATGGCCGTCATGCCAAAAGGTTCGTACCGGGACGAAAGGGCAAAAACCGCCGTAGCCTGATAGTAAGCGGGCAAATCTTCATCGGGGATGTAGGGAATCCAGATAATTTTTTTGTCGATGCCCAGCTCTTTGGCCAGGCTTTTGAGTTCGGCCACGCCTTCTTCATCCTGCTTGGTATCTTCGCTGCCAATGCCGGCAATGAGACGGGCATCGGGCACCAATTCGAAAACGGTGGCCATCGCCCGGATCAATAGATCGTAACCTTTGTTGGCCGCCATCCGGCCCACCACAAAAACATCGTGCGGCTTTATTTTATACTTCTTCTGTAACTGCTCTTTTTCCTGCTGCCGGACGGGAATAAAGCGGTTTTCGTCCATGCCGGGAGGGATCACGGTGATGTGCCGTTCCAGCACGTCGTACATATTTTGCAGCAGTTCGTGCTGGGGTTCGGTGGTGGCAATAATATGATCGCAGGTTTGATACGCCAAAAATTCTTTGTGGATGCGCTCCTCAAAGCGGTAATCCTTTTGATGCTCATCCAGGTCGGTGCCCATGTTTTCCTGTTTCCACGCCCCTAGCGAGTGGGGCGTATGCACGTGGGGAATTTGCATCTCTTCGGCAATTTTCTGGCCGGCCCAGCCGGCATCCCAGTAGTGCGAGTAAACCACATCGTACTGCGTGCCGCGCAGCCGGGCCGCAGAAAGGAAATTGGTCACAAAATCACCCAGTACATCGTGCATGTCTTCCTTGCGAATAAACTGCTTGCCCCCAAAGGGAACCCGCCAGACCCGGAAATTTTCGTTCACTTCATCAAATTCCGGCTGGTCCTCAAAACGGCGCGTTACCAGGTCAACGCGATACCCCAGCCGGCTGAAACGTTTGGCCAGTTCCAGCACATATACCACCTGTCCCCCGGTATCGGGCTTACCCAATTCCGGTTCGCCGGCTACGTAGCCGTGAATTGACAACATCAGAATAGAATTCAGTTGGTTCATAGCTTAACCTCCTTTTCTTGAACTTCATTAGAACTAATAACATACATTTTTGGTATCACTGTGGTATCGGCTGCCCAAAACATCCTTGTTTATCGATCTATTCTATTTTAGCATTCCTTCATCCGGAGATATTATCTCCAGAAGATTGAGAACTTCCAAACATTTCTACAGTCAGCGGCGCAAAATCGGGGGGAACGGTCTCGTGGTAGAGGGCGTGAAAGGCGGCAATATAACTGGCCGAACTCCAGGCCTGGTGGGCTTTGCCCATAGGCCGGCCCGTTTGCCCGTGCAGCCATTCGTTAAATTCCCACTCACCGTAGAGACCCACCCGGCAGGCTTCGGCCAGCGTATCGAGTTCCTGGTGAGCCAGCTCGGTACGGCCCAATTTAACCAGAAACCGGACCCACAACCCGCCGATGAAGGGCCACAGCCCCCCGTTGTGGTAGTGGTCGGGCAGGTTGAGGAAGTTGGTCACAAAATAATCTTTCCAATCGCTGGCCCCGGAAAATACCGGCGGATACAGGCACGTGACCGGATAGGGAGAATTGACCCCCACGCCCCATAAAAATTGAAAGAGCTGTTCCATTTTGTGCTCATCCAGCAAGTCGGCCAGAACCGCCAGTAAGTTGGCGTAGACATCGCAGCGCCAGGAAAAGGCAAAGGGACTGATCTGGGCCAGCAGATATTGGGCGTCTCCCAGGTTGAATTGGGTTTCAGAAAACGACTCACGGGATTCGGCAAGCGTTTGCGCGGTGGGCCAGAACTGCCGCACAATTTTTTTGCGGATAATTTCGACCAGTTGGCCGTATTCCACCGCGTCATCGCCCATTGCGGCCTGCACCACCGCGTAATCCCGGCAGGCCAGGTACCACAACACCTCATCATACAGCACATTGTAGGAGCGCGGGAAGAGGTCCATCCAATCAGACGATTCCGGGATTTCAATCAACCCGCAATTGTTAGAATCGTGCGCCCGCAGCCACTGCATGGCGGCCTTAATGTGAGGATACATCCGCTCCAAAAAAGCGCGATCGCCGGTGTAGGCGGCGTAACGAATACTGCCGATGACAAACCAGAGCACCGAATCGATGGACGCAATGCCCCCCACTCCACTGTAATCGGCGGTTTGCGTTTTGATCTGCACATTGGCCGGAATCTGCCCGCTCGCCGTCTGAAACTCGCCCATAAGTTCCAGGGTGCGGCGAAAACATTCGGTCACATCAGGGTCGTTGAGAGTGAGGCTCCACAAGCCGGTTTTGATCCCATCACGGCTCCACACAGCAAAGTAGTTGGATTCCTGGCTGGTGAGCGGGTTGTCGGTCAGCCCCGCTGCCGAAAACCCCAACGGTGTAATATTACGGCGCAACGAGTCGACGGCGCGATCCAACGCTTCTTTAGAAACATCCTGTTTGGCCGGTTTAGCCGGTTGGGTAAAGAATTTGTAATGGCGCAGCCCTTCCAATAACCCCGCTGCATGGCGATTGTGGCTGAAGTAGGCCCGTAATTCAACCGCTTTTTTAAGTTCCGGTGTTGCATTCCCTACCACAATACCACGAAAACCGTATTGAAACAAGTCAATATCATTGCCGCTATCCCCGCAAACAAATACCTGGTTGGGCGACAACATCAAGGAGTCGGTTAAAAATTTTACCGCCGGCCCAATTCCGGCCCGTTCGGGGATGATGTCCAGGTACACGCTGCGCGAGTAAACCAATTTTGCGGGCAATCCGGCTTCGAGCATAGCGAGGTGAAGTTGGTCGAGCGCTTCGTTGGTGGCGTTTTTCCAATAGTAGCTGGCTTTGAGATGGGTCTGGTTTTCAGGGGGTTGCAGTTCCAGGTTGGGATAATTTTCGGCCAGAAAGTCTACAATGGTCTCGTGGCTGAAATTATCTTGAATGTAGCGGTACCATTCGTCCAGCGGATATTCACCGGGCAGGCGGTGAATTTCGGTGCCGACGGCGGAAATCATGTAATCGGGCAGCAGCAGTTGGTGTTCTTGAATGGTGTTGACCTGCTCCGACGGGCCTTGCCCGGAGACATACACCAGGGTGATGGTTTCTCTAATTTCTTCCAACGCTGTTTGCAGCTTTTTTAAGCCTTTTTCACTGCCGCCAATCAGCGTACCGTCCAGGTCGGTCACCAGCAGCCGCCGGTCGTCAAATGAGGATACAAAGTTCATCAGAGATCGAGGTGTCCTTCCTTACAAAATATAATACTTCAGATAATAAGACGGGAGAAATAATTAACTGCCCAATTCGTCGGAAGGTTAGAGATTAGAGATTGGAGATTCTTAGCCTGAAATCTCTAATCTCCAATCTACTAATTGGGGAGGTTATTTTATTTCCGATCCTAAAGAGATGACAGTAGTGATTATTTAAATGCCATCTCTCGCAGGAAGATTACACCATTTTCACTTTAACTGCAACCAAAAATAGTCAAAAGCATCAAGTTTGATAACATAGGGCGCGGCGTCAACGGGGGCAAAGGGAACCGCCGCCCGATTGAGCAAATCTTGCGGCACGCTGCCGGTGTAATCAGACAATGGAAGTTGCACAGTTTGCGGCTGCCCGGCGAGATTACAAACCACCAGTACCGTCGCCGACTCGCTACGGCGCAGGTAGGCCAGGATGGATTTATTGGCCGCCGGCAGGAACTCGTAGTCTCCCTCGCCCAGCACCGGGTTGGCCTGGCAGGTCGCAATGAAATGTTTCATCGTATGGAAAAGGGAATCAGGATCGGCTTGTTGGGCCTCCACATTGATTTTTTGGTAGCCGTAGGTGTCGTTATCAATCAGCGGCGCCCAGAAATTGGCCGGATCGGTGGGCGAGAAACCGGCGCCTTTTTCAGCTGTCCACTGCATGGGGGTACGGACGCCGTTGCGGTCGAAAAGGTCAATGTTGTCGCCCATACCAATTTCATCACCATAGTAGATAATGGGCGCGCCGGGCAAGCTGAAGAGGATGGCATTGGCCAGTTCTATTTTGCGGCGGTCGTTATCCAGCAGCGGGGCCAGCCGGCGGCGAATGCCCAAATTGAGGCGCATGCGCGGTTCCGGGGCGTACAACTGCCACATCAACTGGCGGTCTTCTTCGGTGACCATTTCCAGGGTGAGTTCGTCGTGGTTACGCAGGAAAACACACCATTGGGTATTGTGGGGGATGGAGGGCGTATCGGCCATAATGTTGATGATGTCGGTGGCATCGCCCAGTTTGAGAGCTTTGTAAATGCGCGGCATCACCGGAAAATGGAAGGCCATATGGAACTCGTCGCCCGGCACGGTGGGGTCGTTGGGATCGCCGCCAAAATAGGGGCGCAGGTCCCAGGGCCACTGGTTGGCCTCGCCCAGCAGGATGGTGCCGGGGTATTCCGTATCCATCATGGCCCGAACTTTTTTGAGATAATCGTGGGTTTCGGGCAGGTTTTCGCAGTTGGTGCCTTCGCGCTCAAAGAGGTAGGGCACGGCGTCGGCGCGGAAGCCATCGATGCCCATATCCAGCCAGTAGCGGATGATGTCCATCATTTTTTGGGCTACTTCCGGGTTGTCGTAGTTGAGATCGGGCTGGCTGGAATAAAAACGGTGCCAGTAATATTCGCCGGTAGTTTCATCGTAGGTCCAGTTGGAGGATTCGGTATCCAAAAAGATGATGCGCGCGTCTTTGTATTTCTGGTTGGTGTCGCTCCAAACGTAATAATCGCGGTAAGCGTTGTCTTTAGATTTGCGCGATTCGATGAACCAGGGGTGCTCGTCGGAGGTGTGGTTCAGCACCAGGTCGGTGATCACGCGCAGGCCGCGGGCGTGGGCTTCGTTAAGCAGCGCCTTAAAATCTTCTACGGTGCCGTAATCGGGGTGGATGTGGAAATAGTCGGCAATATCGTAGCCATCGTCCTTGAGCGGGGAAGGGAACATGGGCAGCAGCCAGATGCAGTCAACGCCCAATTCTCGCAAATAATCCAGTTTGGAGATGATGCCGCGCAGGTCGCCCTTACCATCGCCGGTGCTGTCGGCAAAGGAGCGAATATGCAGTTCGTAAAAGATGGCGTTTTTATACCAGAGCAAATCGTTATCTATAGGCATAATTTTGTCTCCTGATTGAGTTTTTAATTGGGTGTGGGGAGTGAGCATTCTCAGATACGGAACGAGTCTCGTGGAGACTCGTTCCGTATCTCGCGGATACTACATTCCTCTGATACTGACCCCTATTTTTACAACCCAAACGTGCCATAACCCAGGTGGGTTTGGCGGCCAATGTGTAGAATGGAGGCAAGGTCCAGGTAGGGGTACAACAACGGGTGAATGGCGGTGAATTGCTGTTCGCCCAGCCAGCCGGGCGGTTGGTCCTTGGCCAGGGAGTCGGCGGCGGCGTGGCGCAGTTTGGCGTGGTCGGCCTGGGCGACGGCTTCCCATAGGGAAGCTTGCTCATCCGGTGTCATTAAATTCCAGACATCACCCGGCGTGGTGTATTTGCCCGGCAGCAGTTGAGCCAGTCGTCTCAGCAGCGCATCCAGCATTGACGGCAGGGTGGGTATGGGGGGACCGGCAGAGGCGTCATCAGCGGCGTCCTGAGATGTTTTTTCGGCGGCTACATCACGCCGCAGGTCAACCGGCGTGAACCATATCAATTGGCGGCGGATGCGGTCATCAGCGGCGGCAAACGTTAGCCCTTCGGCCCATTGGGTTGGCAGAGGGCGGGAGCCGGTGTCCAGCCGGCCATCGCTGACCACCGGCTCCCACTGCGCTCCCCTGGCGGCGTAAACGGCGTGAACATCAAAGCGGCCCCACACCCCGTTAGATTTGTACCAGCGCGAGTCTTTGGTATGGCCGGCGGCCTCCATTGCCGGCAGCACTACCTCCAAAAAAAAACTGTGGTCGGCGTGCGGCCCCATCAGCTTGAGTTCCCAAAGGATCAGTTCGCCCGCCCCGAACATGCGTTTGCCCGGATACACAAACAACGTTGACTCAACCGGCCAGGCCGGGTCCGGGGTGGGCTGAAGGGGCAGCATACCGGGGGTGGGAAGCGGCGGGTTCAAGGCTTTGTCCCACGCGCGAGCCTCGGCGGTGGGCAGCCGTTCGGCGATGATGGCGCCCAGCGTTTGCGAGAGTTCGCCGGTGAAATAGAAGGGCATGCGCACCAGCGCCCGGTTCACGCGCCACACGCACAGGTAGCGCAATAGGTTAATCGAGTTCAAAAAACTCCACATATTCAACCAATTCGTATAATAATTGTACCTGGGGTTCCGGCCAGGCTCGGATGCGCCAGGCATTGAGCATATCTCTGGCCTCCGGGCTAAGCTGGCCTAAAAAGCGGCCCCAGTAAAATTGTACTTCGCCGCTGTCTTCCAGGTGCAGCAGTTTGTACAGGTCTTGCTGTTCATTGGGATAAAGCATCGTGCGGAAAATTTCGGCCATTTCCAGCAGCCGTACAAATTCGGCAATTTCAAACGTGAGGTTCCCTTTTTGATCGCGGCGGCTGAAGCGGCGGATTTGGGCCGGCGCGGCATAAAATTGCACCCGCAGCCGATCCATTGAATAATTGGCCTCGCGTTGTACAATTTGCGATACCGCCTCGCCCATATCCATCACGCGCATAGCGGCCATAGTGGGAAACACCTGCAACAAGCCCTTCATATTTGCGCCGTGATACAACACCAGGTCTTGCAGCCAACTTTTTAAATCATGGCGATAGAGAACCAGCAAAAAGCGGCGGTCATCATGAACGTAGCAGCCCAGTGGATGCTCGGCGTAAAAACCCTGGCCCGTTTCCATAAACCGGGGCAGTTGATTAACATAGCCCCAAATGACAATCGCTTTTTTAGAGAGCGTCCCTCGTTTTGAGGCTTTGTTCAGCACGTTCTGGCAAAAGGGACAATAAGGCTTTTTCGGCTCGCGGGCGTACACCCAGCAACGGGAACAAGGGCCGTCCAACGCAGAGTGGGGCGGCCCCAGTTTGCCATCGAGCATGTGGGGCTGGGTAGCCAGCGTATCCAGCGTGGCTAACAGTTCTGCGCCGGACCCGCACCGGCGCAACCAATCAAAGCCGGTCAACATTGGTGATCTGGCGAAGCTCCTGGTAATGTTGAATGATCTGCGGGTTGAGCCACGCTGCCGGATCAAGGGGTTGCTGCCAATTGGCGGCGCTGCCGCTGGCGTACCGTTTGGGCCAATCGATCAGGTGGCATTCCGGCAGCAGGTGCAAGCGCAGGCTGCCAAAGCCCAAATGCCGGTGCTTGCCGATTTTGTGCGCTCCCCCTTCCAGAGAAACACACCAGATCAGCCGTTGTAGCTCCTCTTCTTCCAGATTCCAGAAGCGAATGTTGAAACGGGCGCGGGCGCCGGGCAAAATGGCTCTCACGTAGCTGGCCTGCACCGTATCGGGCGAGAATTCGCTCAATGGCTCGGCAATGGGGGCCAGGGGCACGTGTGGGAAGATGCGCCACTGTTTGGCAATTCGCTGGAAAGCCGTGGTGCCGGCGCTGTTATTTTGCCAGCGGCCATCTACAAAACGCCAGCCGCCGTAAGGGTACGGAACCTTGAACCAGCCCAGTTCCGGGGCATCGAACAGGCCAAAATCTACCACCACACGGCCCATAATGGCCTGATTTGGCCCCGTTCCCACCCAGCCAAACAGGCTGTCGGCGGGATTGAGGCGGCTGATATCCGGGCTGGGCCGGGCAGAATCACTGGCGATGGTGTAGATATGGCGCAGCATCCCGCGCAGGCTTTTGCTGGGCAGCGCGTAGGGGTTTTCTACGCGGCGGCGTTCTGCTTCTGCCGGGGCCAGGGTAAAGTTATCCCAGCCATTAACCGGGGTGTTATCCAGGCTGGTGCGGTACGATGGCTGGCCGCTTTCCCGCACGTGGGTGGGGGTGAGAATCTCGGCTTCTATTGCCAGGTGGCCGCTGTAGCCGCCAAAGGCCCGATGCGAAATGAAACCGGCTCTGGTCCGGGGCGGCTCGGCAGATACTTCGGCGTCGGCGGGAATTTTGGCTATCGCTTGCAGGGCCTCGGCGGCAGAGTCGCCTTCTAGCTTAAGTTGCTGCCAGATACCGGCCTGCTCCGACGAGGCTTCGCCAAATAGATGCTGGGTCAGGCTGCCGCCGGTGAGCCAGGTGAGGCCGGTAATGTTGGCCTGAACCCAGCCAAAACCGCTGGTTTTTTCACCGCCCAGGGGAATATCGCCCTGTTGAAAATCTTGCAGCAGGGCAGCCAGCAGGTCTATGGCTTCCATATCACCCCGGCTCATATCCTGCAAATCCAGTTGCAGCCGGAAGTTGAGTTGGTCGCCGTAGGCAAACAGGTAGTCCTGCTTGGCCCCCTCAACAGGCTTGCCCGTTTTGGGGTCCATTTTTACGCCGTCCATCACGCACCAGTTTTCTTCCGGCTCATACGGATCTACCAGATAGGCATCGGAAAAGAAAACCAGCCCGCGCTGCCGCTGCCGGCCAAAGAGCCGGTCGAGCAGCTTTTGAGCGCGGTTGGAGTTGTTCCACAGGGTTTGGAGCAACTGCGAGGCCCGTTTTCTAAACGCGCCTTTTACAGTGCTGCCGGGGATGTAGATTTCCCAGCCGCCTTCTTCTCTGGCCGAAGGTGCCCAGGAGAGCATCCGCATGAACATGGTATCGTAGGGCTTACCGTATTTGCGCGAAACCTCACGGCTAAAGGGGCCACCTTCTCTAAAATCAATATGGTAGGGTTGTGATAGCTCTTGCCGGGCGCGGTCACGATAATATTGCAGAAAGCTGATGAAGTTCTGGTCGTTGACGATGCTTTTGTTCAGGTTTCTGGGATTTTTCAGATGGTGAAAGCGAACCCGGCTGTGGCTGTCTAAAAATTCGCGCCATAGGGCGTTGCCGATGCCCTGCGGCGGCTGGTTGCGGTTGTTCCACTGCGCTTCGTTGATTTGGTCACGCAGCAGCATTTGTTTGATGCGCAAGTGGCCTTCGCGGTTGGCAATTTCGGCGTCCAGCCAGGCATCGCTTTGCAGTAAATGAATTTGCTGGTCCACTTGCTGGTACAGCCGGGATAACACGCCCCGGCAGGCCCGGCTCAATGTTTGGGTCAGCGCCGCTTCGTCCTCGATTTGCCCGGCCAGCGTGTCGGATAAATTGGCGTCCATGCCCAGCGTCCCGGCCAATTCCTGCCAGGCAGAGGGGTCGAATTCCTGGGCGGCCTCGCGGCGCACCTCAAAGTTTTTCATCACCCGGTTGAGCATATTTACTTTATCGGCCAGGGCCTCTTCTACGGCGGCGCTGGCGGCGGCTTCACCGGGAAAGGGTTTGTCGGCCAGCGGTTCCAGGTTGGAGATGATTTTTTTGGATAGGCCATGCTTGCCTTTGCCCATTTTTTTGAGGGCGTCGGCCGGCAAAAACCAGGTTTCTTTTTCCGTGCCGGATTGCTCTTGCAGCCAGATGGCAATGACGCGGGGCAGGTAATTGGCCAGTTTGCTTTTCCAATCATCCGGGTTGAGCATTGGCCCGCCGATGCTCATTTCCAACCGCTGGCGAATGGTGTCCGGCAGGTCTTGCATGGCTTCCAGCAGCAGCCGGCCTTCAATAGACGTAAACGCCGGCGCGATGCTGGGGTCAACTTTGCCCCAGTTCCAGCCCACCAGCACCGGATTGGTGGCATCAAACGTTACGGCGATGGACAGGTGGTTGGCCTCGCTGCGGATTTTGGGCGGCGCAGCCGGGGCCGCAAAAGGAATATCCATGTTGAGCCGCAACCGGCCCAGCCCTTTGCTTTTGGCCGCGCCAAACCAGAAGCGCCCGGCGATAAGCTCTTGCAGTAAATAGTACAGCCGGCTTTGGTTATCGTTCTGGGCCAAAGCCTGGTCGTTGACCAAAATGGTCAGGTTAAAGACCGAGTGACGGAGGATGGTTTCCATTTTGTAGTTGGCGTTAGATTCTACGGCCCAGCGGTCTTCGTCCAAGCGCAGCCCCATCCGCATATCAAAAAAGTTGTCGCGGGGATAGCTTTCTTCCTGCAAATAACATTCTACCTGCCCAATCAAACCGCGCGGCATTTCATCTTTGTAAAGACGCTGCCACAACTGCTCCAGCAGCCCGATGTTACGACCGTTTTTGGAGCGCCCAATAAAGGCATCCATCAACGATTGGGCCGTGCCGGAAATTTCTCCGGCCAGCGAAACGAGACGTTGTTTACCGTCGCCATCGCGGGTAAACAGGGTTTTACGTGCATTGCCCCGGTAAAGGGGCGACTCGGCTATCAATTCTCCTTGTAGGTACATTTTGTCCCCCAAATAATTGAGTTTTGTGAGATGTTTCTCCCCATTATAGAGTGAAACAGGTAAATCATCAAACATCCTTTATTGACGTGTGTCCAAAATTACAGCCGCAACACCAGCCCCTCATTTGGGCCGAGTTGAAGGCTGGATAATTCAACTGTACCGCTGCGAATCATATCGGTAGCTACGGCGATGGTAGCAGTGCTGGCAACCGCACTCAAATCGAGCGACTGTGCAGCACCCACAAGATTGAGTACCACCAGGAATTTGTCGGTGTCGGGGGTGGCGCGGGTGTAGGCAAATATATCGTCCTCACCTGTCTCCACCGTTTGGTAGCTGCCGGTGGTGAGGCTGGGTTCGGCCCGGCGGAGCGAGGTCAGGGTGCGGAAAAAATTGAGCATCGAGCTAGGGTCCCGGTCCTGGTTGGCCGCGTTGCGTTCCGCGTAATCATCGGCCAGCGGCAGCCAGGGGTCAACCCCTTGGGTGGTAAAGCCGGCGTTGGGGGAGTCGTCCCACTGCATGGGCGCGCGCACCGGGTCGCGGCCTACCAGGTGGGCAATGTCCGGCTGGTTAACGGCGGGCGGGTCTTTCAGTTTGTCGAGCGGGATGGGCACATTTTCCATGCCCAGTTCATCGCCGTAGTAGCAGGTGGGGGTGCCGCGCAAGGTCAGCAGGAGCATATTGGCCACGCGGGCCTGTTTGGCCCCAATGCGTGAGGCCAGGCGATGCCGGTCGTGGTTGCTCAACACCCAATTGGGCCAGCCGCCGGCAGGTAGGGCGGCTTCGTAAGCCTCTACCACCTGCCGCACGGTTTGGGCCTGCCATGGAGTGTCGATGAGTTGGAAGTTAAAGGGCAGGTGGCATTCATCAAAATTTTCACCGTAATATTCGACCAACTCTTTGTTGGGCAGGTAGATTTCGCCCACCATCACCCGGTCGTCATATTCGTCGATCACGGCCCGCATGCGGCGGATGAGGGGATGCACGTGGGGCAGGTTTTGGGTGTAGACGTGTTTCAGCTTTTGAAACGGTTCCACGCCGTCCCAATCGGCGTTGACCGGTTCATCGCGGAGTTGTTCGTCTTTGGCCATCAGCCAGATCACGTCGATGCGAAAGCCGTCGATGCCTTTGTCCAGCCAGAAGCGCATGTGGTTGAGCATGGCGGGCAGCACATCGGGGTGGCGATAGTTGAGTTCGGGCTGCTGAGTGACAAATTGATGCATGTAATACTGGCCGGTCGCTTCGTCAAAGGTCCAGGCCGGGCCGCCAAAAAAACTGAGCCAGTTGTTGGGCGGCCCGCCATCGGGGGCGGGATCGCGCCAGATGTACCAATCTCGTTTGGGGTTATCGCGGCTGCTGCGGCTTTCTACAAACCAGGGGTGCTGGCTGGAGGTGTGGTTGGGTACCAGATCAAGCAGCAGTTTCATGCCCCGTTGGTGAACTTCGGCCAGCAGGTGGTCGAAATCGGCCATGGTGCCAAACATGGGGTGAATATCGCAATAGTCGGACACATCGTAGCCAAAATCGTACATCGGCGAGGGGTAAATAGGCGAAAGCCAGAGCGCATCAATATGAAGGCTTTCAACGTAATCCAGCCGTTGGATGATGCCGTTCAAATCGCCAACGCCGTCGTTGTTGCTGTCTTGAAAAGAGCGGGGATAAATTTGATAGATAATGCCTTTTTGCCACCAAAGCGTATGGCCCATGCGTACTTTTTGCTCCTTGATTAGCAGATTGGGTTATTAACACGTGTTACCAGTTTTATGAACTCAAATTTAGGGATGTAACCGCACAAGAAGATGTTGCGAGGGATGGGTGATATTGCATCACCATACCATCATCAAATAGCCAGATTAAATCCTTGGTGGTGACCGGCACGGTTGCTTGGAAGTGCCGATCACCCAAAGCACGCAAGGATTTTAGAGTATTTTATACGACAGTTTATTGATTTTAGATCCAAATTTTGAAGATGATGCTTGTGTTACGTGTTGATCCATAACTTACACCCGGGTAGTCCCCCTCTTGGGTGTTGTTGCCAAAACGTATGTATTTCTTACCGCTGAGATCGCAAAGCACGCGGAGAAAAACTTGAAAAATCTCTGCGAACTCGGTGTACTCTGCGGTAAATTTCCTTACCAACACTCAACGGGGGCACTACCTACACCCGTATCATCCAAAAATTGAACCTGCACTATTTTTTTGTTACCCTTTCACCGAACCGGCCATCAGACCCCGGACAAAGAACCGTTGCAGGGAGAAGAAGACGATCAACGGCACAACCATGGTCACAAAGGCGCCGGCGGTAAGAATATGCCAGTCGTTGCCGCGCGAGCCAACCATATTGGCCAGCCGCTGGGTAACCACCATGGTGTCGCGGTTACCGCCCAAAATGATGAGGGCGACCAGGTAGTCGTTCCACACCCATAGGAATTGGAAAATGGCAAACGAGGCCAACGCCGGTACAGATAGCGGCAGAATGAGGCGGGTGAAGATAGTAAAGTGCGACGCCCCATCAATAAAGGCCGATTCCAGAATTTCTCGCGGTAGATCGCGGATGTAGTTGTAGAGGAGGTAGGTGGCCAGCGGCAAACCAAACCCCGTATGGGCCAGCCACAAGCCTAAAAACTCACCGCTAAGCCCTAACCACGTATACCATCTTAAAATAGGAACCAAAGAAATTTGTAGGGGTACCACCAACAGCGCTATCACTATGATGAAAAACCAGCGCCGGCCGGGAAAGGCCATCCAGGCAAAGGCATACCCGGCAAAGGCTGCTATCAGAATAGGAATGACAGTGGCGGGAATGGTGACCGCAGCGCTGTTCCATAACGAGCCCCAAAGGTTATCACCCTGGACGGTTTCAGTAGTTCCATCGGGGCGTTCATAGACAAATGATTTACCGCCAAGTACCTGTTGGTAGTTATCCAGGGTAAAATTCCATTGGGTCGTCCACACATATTCTTGAACTTCTATCCGGCCAATCCGTTTGTTCCCAATCCAGATCACCCGGGTATCGCCAGAGGTAAGCCCTTCTCTCATTTCTTGAAAAGTGCCGCTAACCCCTTCAACCTCCATCACGCTGTCGGGGTCTAGCCCTAATTCTCTTGGATCCAGCCGGGCTGTTGTTTCCCAGGAACGATGGGGAAAAACTGTCCACCAGCCCGAGGTTTGAATATCAACGCGGTCTCGAAAGGAGGAAATAAACAGGCCTAAGGTGGGGATGGTCCAGATGATGACCAAAACTAACAAAGCGCCATTAACCGTAATTTTACCAAACAATTTTTGTTGTTTTGAGCTGCCCATGTTAGAACGCTTGCTCCTTTCCAAATTGCTTGAGGTTGTAAGCCATTATGGGGATAACCGTTACCAGCAAGACCACCGCAATGGCCGAACCCAAACCTGCATTTCGGGCCACAAAAGACTGGCGATAAAAAGCGGTGGCAATCACTTCGGTGCCAAATTGACCGCCGGTCATGACCCAGACAATATCAAATATTTTTAGGGCAAAAATGAGAATAGTAGTGGTAACGGTGATAATGGTTCCCTGAATAGCCGGGATCATGATTTGGAAAAAGATACGGACTTCGCTGGCTCCATCTACCCGGCCGGCTTCAATGATCTCGGTGGAAATACCTTTAATGGCCGCCGAAAAAATGACCATGGCAAAACCGGTTTGCAGCCAACCCATGATCACAATCAGGAAAATGTTATTCCAGGGGATAATGCTGGTATCAACAAACCAGGCTTGAGGATTACCGCCCAGGGCCACCACAATGGCATTCAGCAAGCCAATTTGGGGCAGTTCGCTGGGCCGAAATTCGTAGACGAATTTCCAGATGACGCCGGCACCTACAAACGAGATCGCCATCGGCAAGAAAATAAAGGATTTCGAGGTGCGTTCACCCATACTGCGGTCGGCCAACACGGCAATGAGTAGTCCAAAGATCACTGATATTGAGGTGCCAAAAACAATCCACATCACGTTATTGCGGAATGCTTCTAACATTAGCCGGTCGGTAAAAACGGTAATGTAATTGGCTAACCCTATAAAGGTGACACTATCCCGGTCGAATAAGCTGAGGTAAAAAGTAACTGCCGCCGGAACTGCCAGATAAAGTCCCAGCAAAAAAATGGCCGGGCCAACAAACACAAACGGCTGTAAACGTGACGTCCATTTATCGGAAAATTGTTCAACGATCCAGTTAAACACCCAGAAAAGAAGGGCGGCGCCACCTAATCCCCAGACAATTGCGGTGACGGCCACAATCCATTTGGGTAGAGTCGTATCACGTAAAAACAAAAAGCCTGTTACCAGGATCACGCCCATGATGACAATCATGAGCAACCCGATCAACAGGCGGCCAGCGGTATTCAAGATACCGTCCTGGTCTCCCTGTGATGTACCTACTGATTGTTTTTGCATTTTTTCTCCTCTCTGAGCTTGTTAAGAGAGTTTTTCTCTTAACCAAAATTAAAGAGTTGGAGCCGCCAGTTTTGGCGGCTCCAACCATTAAATCACCACTTATTACTCCGGCCAGGATGCGTCAATTTCTTGCAAGACGGTATCCAGGTCGGCGGCACCACTGACATAGTCGGTCATGCCTTTCCAGAAAGAACCGGCGCCTACTTCACCCGGCATCAGGTCAGACGCGTCAAAGCGAAAGGCCGTGGCTTCTTGAACCAATTCGGCAATACCGCGTTCCAACTCGGCCCCATACATATCCGGGGTGGCGGTCTGATGCGCGGCCAAGGCCCCACCTTGCTCCAGGAAACCACCGGCAGAGGCAGGCGTGGTGAAGTATTCCATCACCGCGCGCACTTCGTCACGGTCGTTGAACATGGCCATGATGTCGCCGGCAACCAGGAAGGGCTTGCCGTACTGCTCATCCACCGGCGGGAAGTAGAAGAAACTGTAGTCCACATCGTTTTCTACCCCGGCGGGGAAGAAGCTGGTGATGAAGTTACCCTGGCGATGAAACCAGCACTGGGGCGGATCTTCAAACATCGGGGTCGGAGAGTCGCCAAAGAAGGTGGTCACAATCGAGCTGGTGCCACCAAAGACATAATCGTCATTGAACCACACTTCACTCCAGGTCTCAATGGCGTTCTTCACTTCAGGCGAGGAGAAGGGCAGTTCGCCTTCAACCCAGGCATCGTAGTTGTCCAACGAAGTGGTGCGCAGCATCATCTCTTCGGTCCAGTCGGTGGCAACCCAGCCGGTCGCCGCGCCGGATTCGATGCCGATACACCAGGCGGTGTCGCCATCTTGCGCGATCTGGTCGGTCAACGCCAGCATTTCATCCCAGGTTTCGGGAATCTCGTAACCGGCAGCTTCAAAGTCGTCCACCGGATACCAGACCAGGCTCTTGGCGTTGTAGCGATGCCACACGCCGGCGGTTTGGCCTTCCATCCGGGCCATATCTAACCACGATTGGTTGTAGGCCTGGCTCAGCCAATCTTGGGAGATGAAGCTGGTGGGATCAACCACGGCGCCCTGGCGCACAAAGCTGGCCAGCAGGCCGGGCTGCGGAAAGTCGGCAATGTCAGGAGCATCACCGGCATCTACCCGCACCGAGATGGAGGCTTCAAACTCTTTGGAGCCAATGTACTGCACTTCAATACCGGTGGCGTCCATAAAGGGCTGCATGCCTTCGAGGAATTTCACTTCGTCTTCATCGGTGAAGGGACCGTCGATAACAACGGTAGTTCCGGCAAATTCACCGGCCATAGCGCGCTCCAGGTAGCCGCCTTCGGGGGCCATCATTCCCATTTCACCGCCTTCATCAGAGGGTCCGGCTTGACCGGCAACACCTTCCGGCCAGGATGCGTCAATTTCTTGCAAGACGGTATCCAGGTCGGCGGCACCACTGACATAGTCGGTCATGCCTTTCCAGAAAGAACCGGCGCCTACTTCACCCGGCATCAGGTCAGACGCGTCAAAGCGAAAGGCCGTGGCTTCTTGAACCAATTCGGCAATACCGCGTTCCAACTCGGCCCCATACATATCCGGGGTGGCGGTCTGATGCGCGGCCAAGGCCCCACCTTGCTCCAGGAAACCACCGGCAGAGGCAGGCGTGGTGAAGTATTCCATCACCGCGCGCACTTCGTCACGGTCGTTGAACATGGCCATGATGTCGCCGGCAACCAGGAAGGGCTTGCCGTACTGCTCATCCACCGGCGGGAAGTAGAAGAAACTGTAGTCCACATCGTTTTCTACCCCGGCGGGGAAGAAGCTGGTGATGAAGTTACCCTGGCGATGAAACCAGCACTGGGGCGGATCTTCAAACATCGGGGTCGGAGAGTCGCCAAAGAAGGTGGTCACAATCGAGCTGGTGCCACCAAAGACATAATCGTCATTGAACCACACTTCACTCCAGGTCTCAATGGCGTTCTTCACTTCAGGCGAGGAGAAGGGCAGTTCGCCTTCAACCCAGGCATCGTAGTTGTCCAACGAAGTGGTGCGCAGCATCATCTCTTCGGTCCAGTCGGTGGCAACCCAGCCGGTCGCCGCGCCGGATTCGATGCCGATACACCAGGCGGTGTCGCCATCTTGCGCGATCTGGTCGGTCAACGCCAGCATTTCATCCCAGGTTTCGGGAATCTCGTAACCGGCAGCTTCAAAGTCGTCCACCGGATACCAGACCAGGCTCTTGGCGTTGTAGCGATGCCACACGCCGGCGGTTTGGCCTTCCATCCGGGCCATATCTAACCACGATTGGTTGTAGGCCTGGCTCAGCCAATCTTGGGAGATGAAGCTGGTGGGATCAACCACGGCGCCCTGGCGCACAAAGCTGGCCAGCAGGCCGGGCTGCGGAAAGTCGGCAATGTCAGGAGCATCACCGGCATCTACCCGCACCGAGATGGAAGCTTCAAACTCTTTGGAGCCGATGTATTGCACGTCAATGCCGGTGGCGTTTTCAAACGTTTCCATCCCGGCCAGGAACTTCACTTCGTCTTCGTCGGTAAACGGACCATCGACAATGACAGTTGTCCCGGCAAATTCACCGGCTACGGCACGTTCCAGGAAACCACCCGGAGGCATATTAAACGGCGCTTCGGCCATTTCTTCCTCTTCCATTGGCTCTTCGGCCTGGGTTTCCTCTTCTTCCATCGGCTCTTCAGCCGGGGCTTCTGTCGCTTCGGCGGGTTCTTCTGCCGGCTGCTCCGGCGCGGGGGTAGCGGTGCCACCACACGCGGCAATCAGCGACATAACCAACAGGGTGACTACTATGAGCCACAAATTGCTTCTTTTCATCATGTCCTCCTAAAACTTAAGTTGTTTAAAAATGTGTGTAGAACTACTTTGTGCTACCGTAAACAGAACTATTTTACTATTCGTGATGGGTTGCATCACCTCCTTTCAAAGTTTAAAAACATCTTATATACACAGCCCTGATGAGGGCAACTTACCTTAACTGATGGTGGACTCTCGGACAATCAATTCGGTATCCAAGAGAACCTGACGCCCCGGCTCAACCTGATGCAAAATGAGATCAAAAAGCAGTTCGCCCGCTTTGCGGCCAATGTCTGCCGCCGGCAGCCGGATAGTGGTGAGCGGCGGATTCATGAAGCGCGACATGGGAACGTCATCAAAGCCAATTACGGCAATATCATTGGGAATTGTGAGTTGATGCTCCTGGATGGCTCTCATGGCGCCAAATGCAACCACATCACTGGCTACAAAAACGGCGGTGGGCCGGGGTTTTTCGGCTTCTAAGATGCTGGTCATGGCTTCATATCCGCTTTCCGGCCCATAATTTCCATAGCGAACCAATTTTTTTTCATAAGAGATACCGGCCGCTTCCAACGCATCCCGATACCCGCACAGGCGATCATATCCAGAAAAAAAAGAGGGCGGCGAGTTGGTAATGCAGCCAATACGGGTATGCCCCTGGGATAGCAAATGATTAACAGCCAGTTGAGCCGCTACGCGATTATCCACATCAACAGAACAGATTCTTTCGGTTGGCAGGCGGCCAATCAACACAGCCGGGAAACCTTCTTCGGCCAGCGCATGGAGTTCCTGGTCATCGGTCCGGGGCAAGGAAATAATAATGCCGTCGATTCTTTTGGCCCGGGCCAAACTTAAATAGGCATCTTTCTGATTTAAATTTTCAACGGAGTCTAAAATTAGGCGGATACCGTGCTGCCGCACCACATCCAGAAGTCCATCTACAACTTGAAGTAGGAAGGCATCAGAGGTAAGGTGATGATGATAATTACGGGAGAACACCAGGCCGATGATTCGGGTTCGACGACTGACCAGGGCTTGCGCGGTAGCATCGGGCACATAACCTAGATCTTTCGCTGCCGCCAATACCCGCTGACGTGTTTCATTACTGATCCGCACACCTTCCACTTCGTTTAATACAAACGAAACCGTGGTGCGGGAAACGCCTGCCTTTTTGGCAACATCCCGGCTGGTCACCCGGCGTTTAGCCACTTCTCCTCCTTGAACAGGGCCTGAACGATGGGTCACTAACATTATGTTAGTAACACGTGTTAGTAACACGCGTTACTATTATAATACAAATAATTTTTTTGTCAATAGCGTAGTTATGATTTTTTAACAAACTCTGCAACACAGTAAATTTCCCCGAAAAAATTTAAGTCACCCTTCTGATGCAAATGACAAAAAGAAAATTTGCAGGTGGACCGTTTCCTGATTAACACGACCGCCGGCAAACAAATCAATTTTTTGCATTGTTAGATTTCTTTTAACAGGAATTTGGGAGCGCTCCCAAATCCCTGTTAAAATATCATAATTGAAAGTGCTTGTCAAATTGGAGAGCCGCCCAGTGCATCTCAAAATATTCGCCCCCCAAATAATTGCCGGGATTTTTTACTTTTTCCATCTCCGTCTTATAATTGAAACACTTATCTAACCCGAACAGGCCGGAACCAAAGAGAATTGGGCTGCCGGAAATTCTTGTACAACGAACGAGAATTTCACCGGTTAGGCCCCAATCCGCTGCAAATGATAGCAGCTTAACGCGTCTTGAAAGAATCGCCGTGCCAACCCAAATTTTGGCCACAAAATTATATATTCCCCCGCCGCGCCCGGAACTGATTGCCCGCCCCCGTTTGACCGCGCACCTCAATCAAGGGCTAAAACATGCGCCGGGTATTATCCTGGTATCGGCCCCCGCCGGCTTCGGCAAAACCACGCTGGTGAGCGATTGGCTGCAACAAATTCAGTCGCAAACCCCGGCAGCGTGGCTTTCGCTGGATGAGGAGGATAACGATCCGGCTCGATTTTTTACCTACCTGGTTGCAGCGCTGGACCGACGGCTGCCGGATGGCGGATCCGATATTTTGGCGCTGCTGCAATCGCCCCAACCGCCGCCGCTCAAAACAACGCTCACAATGTTGATCAACCAACTTTCTACAGAAACCGCCCAACCATTTGTGCTGGTGCTGGACGATTACCATCTGATCAGCCATTCGGAAATTCATGAAGCCCTGGCCTTTTTGTTAGATCATTTGCCGCCGTCCATGCATCTGGTGATAGCCAGCCGGGCCGATCCGCCGCTGCCCCTGGCCCGGTGGCGCGCGCGCAGCCATCTCATCGAAATACGGGAAGCCGATTTGCGTTTTACCCCGGCTGAAGCCGCAGATTTCCTCCAAACAATGGGCCTGGAGCTTTCACCCCACAATATTGATGTTTTGGAACTGCGCACCGAAGGCTGGATTGCCGGGCTGCAACTGGCCGCGCTATCGCTGCGAGGACGCCCGCGCGTGTCAGATTTTATCAACGATTTCAGCGGCAGCCATCGCCACGTGATCGATTATCTGGCCGAAGAAGTGATGGCCCAACAAAGCGGCGATACCCGCGCCTTTTTGCTGCAAACCTCCATTTTAGAAAACCTGTCCGCCTCTCTCTGTAACGCCGTAACTCGGCGGGATGACAGCGGCCAGGTTTTGCGCCGGTTGGAACAGGCCAACCTGTTTTTAGTACCGCTTGATGACCGCCGCGAATGGTACCGGTATCACCGGCTCTTTGCCGACTTTCTGCAAAGCCATGTTGAGCAAATGCTGGCCGGCCAGTTGTCCGAACTCCACCGCCGGGCGAGTCAATGGTACCAGCAACACCAAATGCCGGCCCCGGCCATTGATCACGCCCTGGCCGCCGAAGATTTTGAACGCGCCGTAACCCTGATTGAAGGCGCCGCCGATGAAACCCTGATGCGCAGCGAGGTAGTTACGCTGCAAAACTGGTTGGATCGACTGCCGGATGACGTGATTCGGACGCGCCCCTTGTTGTGCGTATACCACGCCTGGGCACTCATTTTTAACTCTCAGCCCGCAGAAGTTGCCGAAGCCCGGCTGCAAGACGCCATACAAGCCGATGAAACCGAGGCGGTGGTAGGTGCTGTGCTATCATTCCGGGCCTGGATGGCGGCCTTACAGGGAAATACCGGCCAAACCATTGATCTGTGTCAACGGGCGCTGGCGCAATTGCCGGAAGAGAGCCTGTTCATACGCGGAATTGTGGCGGCCAGCCTGGCCCTGGTTTACACCTGGGACGGCAATATTGAAGCCGCCATCTCTGCTTTTGAAGAGTCCGCCCGCATTGGCCGGCAAACCGGCAATGTAATTGTAACGATTCTGGCCATTTGCCGGCTGGCCCAGTTGGCGTTGATTCAGGGGCAGCTGCACGAGGCAAAAGCTATTTTTGAACAGGCCCTGGAGGTTGCCTCGGATAGACGCGGCAGGCTTCGCCCCATTGGCGGCGTAGCCCTGATTGGGCTGGGCTGGCTGTGCCTGGAGTGGAATGACCTGGACCAGGCCATTAATTACCTGGAACAAGGCATTGACCTGACCAGGCAGTGGGCCGTTATCGGCAATTTACAGGGGTATATGACCCTGGCGCTGGCCCGGCAGGCGTTGGGCGATGTTGATGCGGCCAACCAGGCCATCCACCAGGCGCTGCAGTTAGCCGTGCAGTTTGATGCCATGGAAATGGACGACATCATGGTTGAGGTCTATCAAGCCCGCTTGTGGGTTTTACAGGGCAATCTAACGGCGGCCGCGCGCTGGGTAGAAAAACGGGAATTGGAGTCGGAAGAAAGTTTAGAGCGATTCACAGAGAACGCCAGCCGCGCCGCGCCGCTTTTTCTCCGGGGATTGGAATATTTGACCCTGGCCCGGTTTTATATTTTGAAAGAACAATATGATCAAGCCCTGCAAATCCTCTCTATGCTGCAAACCACCGCCGAAAGCAAAGGCTGGGTCTGGTATTTGATAGAAATATGGGTGCTGCAAGCTATAACCTATCGGGGGCTGGGCCACACCACTCAGGCGCTCGATACTTTAGACACGGCCTTACGCCAAACACAGCCCGAAGGCCACATTCGCGTGTATGTGGATGCCGGCCACCCCATAGCGGAATTATTACAAAAAATAAAAAATGAAGCCGCAGGACCAGCCAAAGGAATGAAAGCGTATATTTCGGAATTACTCAAAGCGTTTGGGGAATCTGAAACAATTCATTCCTTCAACTTCGCTCAAGACAAACCTTCATCCTTACCCCCTCAACCTTTGATCGAGCCTTTGAGCGAGCGCGAACTGGAAGTATTACAATTGATCGCGGAGGGGATGTCGAACAAAGAAATGGCCCGCGAACTGGTGATCTCACCGGGCACCGTCAAAAAACATCTCAACAATATTTACACCAAGCTCAACGTCCACAGCCGCACCCAGGCCCTGGCCCGCGCCAAAGGACTGCAGTTAATGTAACCCTGTATCTTTACCCCTTGATCAAGAAATTGTGAATGATGAATTGCCAATTGTGAACGATCCATTCATAAGATCCTCCTTACATCCTCCTTACATCCTCCCTATAACATATCTGCAAACCAGCAATTCCCGGTTTGGATAAACATTTTAGACCATATGGCCAATACCCCACCGATACCCCTTTTGGTTGATGACAATTAGCCCTTCCTCCTGCTATACTGACCGGTAAGAAGTTTCAGGAGGACGTTTATGCTTCAACGCTGGTTCAGGCCCAACGGTAACGGGCACGCTCAACCTCAAACCGATACCCATCTGGTTGACTTACGGCAAGTGGACAAAACCTTTCACACCGCCGCCGGCGATTTTACCGCGCTCAAGAGCCTCAATATGCAGGTGACACCGGGTGAATTTGTGTCGATCATCGGCAAATCCGGCAGCGGTAAATCAACCCTGATCAACATGATCACCGGCATCGACCGCCCCACGTCCGGCGAAATATGGGTGGCCGGCACCGCCGTGCAAAACCTCAAAGAAGGGCAAATTGCCGTGTGGCGCGGCAAGTCGATTGGCGTGATTTTTCAGTTTTTCCAATTGCTGCCCACCCTCACCGCCGTAGAAAACGTGATGCTGCCCATGGATTACGATGGAAGATACGCCCGTTACGAGCGCCCCGACCGCGCCATGCACCTGCTGGAACGGGTCGAAATGGCCGACTATGCTCACAAACTGCCGTCTACGCTGTCGGGCGGCCAGCAGCAGAGTATTGCCATTGCCCGCGCTTTGGCCAACGATCCACCCCTTCTGGCCGCCGACGAACCCACCGGCAACCTCGATTCCAAAACTACCGAAATGGTGTTCCACCTGTTTGAAGCCTTGGCCGCCGCCGGCAAAACAATTCTGATGGTGACGCATGATAACGATCTGGCTAAACGCGCCCATCGTACCGTGCAACTGGCCGATGGGGAAATTATTAATGAATGGCAGAACAAGGTAGCAAGGTAGCAATGCTATCCCTGCAATCCTGCTACCCTGCTACCCTGCAACCCTGCTACCCTGCTACCCTGCTACCCTGTTACCCTGTTACCCTGCTACCCTGCTACCCTGTTACCCTGCTACCCTGTAAGGAGAACTCATGCTCTGGTCTCATTCAGATAAATCAAACAACAAACCCAACGGCCCTCTCATAAATATGCAGCAGGTGGTCAAAAAATATCGCAGCGTGGCCGGGGAGGTGGTGGCGCTCAAAGGCGTCGATCTCCAAATTTACCCCGGCGAATTTGTGGCCATTATGGGCAAATCCGGCTGCGGCAAAACCACGCTGGTCAATATGATGACCGGCCTGGACCACCTCACCTCCGGCGAGATTTGGATCAACGGCACGCCCATCCACCAACTCAACCCGGAACAGGCAGCCAAATGGCGCGGGCAACACGTGGGCGTGGTGTTTCAATCGTTTGAACTTTTGCCCACCCTGTCGGTGTTACAAAACGTCACCCTGCCGATGGACTTTGCCAACCGCTACTCGCAGCGCCAACAGCGCCAGCGGGCCATGCAGTTGTTGGAACAGGTGGAAATTGCCGGCCACGCCCATAAACTGCCCTCGGCGGTATCGGGCGGGCAGCAGCAGCGGGTGTCGATTGCGCGGGCCATGGCCAACGATCCCCAAATTTTGGTGGCCGACGAGCCAACCGGCAGCCTGGACTCTGTCACCAGCGAGGCCGTGATCGACGTTTTTGCCGGCCTGGCCACGCAAGGTACCACTGTTTTTCTGGTGACACACGATAAAGATGTAGCTCAACGCGCCCATCGCATTGTTACGATGGCCGATGGAAGAATTGTTGCAGAAAGCAAAGGTAAATACGATGCTTAGATCTCGCTGGCACAAAGTTCTCAACGACCTGTGGGGCAATAAAATACGCACGCTCTTGATTGTGCTGTCGATTGCCGTGGGCCTGTTTGCCGTGGGCACCATTGTGGGCGCGCAGGCCATTCTCTCCACGGGAATGGCCCAAAGCTTTACCGCCATCAATCCGTCCAGCGGCACGGTGCGCACATCTGAACTTTTTGAAGAAGATTTTGTGCAGGCCGTGCAAGGTATGAAAAATGTAGCCGAGGCCGACGCTCGACGCGCCCTCGACGTGCGGGTTGAAATTGGCCCGGACGAGTGGACCAACCTGCGCGTTTTTGCCATAGAAAATTACGATGACATCCGCGTCAACAAAGTATTTCCAGAAGGTGACGCCTGGCCGCCGCCGGAACAGGAAATTCTCATTGAACGCGCGGCGATCTCGTTGCTTAATGCCGAAGTGGGCGACACCGTGTTAATTGAATTGCCCAACGAAAAACAAAAGTCCATGCGCGTTGCCGGCCTGGCCCACGATCCGGCCCAACTGCCGGCCCAGATTGACGGTACGCCTTACGGCTATATCTCATTTGAAACGCTCAAATGGTTTGGCGAAGATTACGGCTTTAACGAACTGTACGTGGTGGCCGAAAACGCTCAAGATAAAGAATTTGCCCAGGCCGTGGTCAACGATGTCAAAAACCGGGCCGAACGGGCCGGCTACACCATCCCCATGATGACGGCGGCGGAACCGGGTCAGCTTCCCCTGGATGATATTTTGCAGGCCGTGCTCTTTTTGATGGGCGCGCTGGGGTTGTTATCGTTGTTTTTGAGCATGTTTTTAATCGTCAATACCGTGTCGGCCATTTTGGCCCAGCAACGCCGCCAGATTGGCGTAATGAAGGCTATTGGCGCGCGTTCCGGCCAGATCATGGGCATGTATTTGGGCATGGTGCTGCTGTACGGCGTGCTGGCCTTGTTCATCGCTATTCCCCTGTCCATTGGGGGCGCGCGCGGCTTGAGCCAGGTGATGGCGGCTTATTTCAATTTTGACCTGTCGGACGTTAACGTGCCGCCCGCGGCCATCGTTATCCAGATCATCGTAGGGTTGTTGATCCCGGTGCTGGCCTCGCTGCCGCCGTTTTTGGCCAATTTGCGGGTTTCGGCGGCGGAAGCGATGAGCGCGTTTCAACTGGACAAAGGGCGCTTTGGCGCGGGCCTGATCGACCGGCTGCTGTCGGGCGCGAATCTGTGGTTTGCCCGCCGGGTGCTGCTGCGCCCGTTTCTGTTATCGATGCGCAACATCTTTCGCAGCAAAGTGCGGCTCATCCTGACGCTTATCACTCTGACCCTGGGCGGGGCCACCTTTATCGGCGTGTTCAGCGTTGATTCGGCCCTGGATCGCACCCTGGATGATTTTATGCAGTTATACAATTTTGACAGCGCCATTATTTTTGCCCGCCCTTACCGCATCGAAAAAATCAGGCAAGAGGCCAACATGGTACCGGGCGTGCGCGATACCGACGTCTATTTTCAACTCCCGGCCCGCCGCGTCCGCCCCGATGGCAGCGAAAGCAACGCGATTTTTCTGCTGGGTTTTAATGTCAGTTCTGATATGGTGCAGGGGCCAAAAATTGTGCGGGGCCGCTGGCTGCTGCCTGAAGATGAAAACGCCATCGTGGTAGACGCCATTCTGCTCAAAGAAGAACCTGATCTCCAACTGGGCGATGACATTGTACTCAAAATTGAGGGCAAGAAACATTCCTTCAAAATTGTGGGGGTCAGCCTGGGCATGGTGGCCCCGTTATCGTACGTCAATTATCCCCACATTTCTCGCGAGTTGGGTAATGTAGGCATGACCAGCGCGGCTATTGTAGGCATGGAGCATCACAACAAAGCGTTTGTGGATGGAACCATCAAAAATCTGAAACGCCATTTGGAAAATCGCGGCTTTCAAGTGACCACCATCTTTGGCATGTCTACCGAACGGGAAGAGGGCGAGGCCTTTTTTGCCGCCATTATTGTGCTGCTGTTGATGATGGCTATTCTTCTGGCGATTGTGGGCGGGCTGGGCCTGATGGGCACTATGAGCATCAACGTGTTGGAACGCACCCGCGAAATCGGCGTGCTGCGGGCCATTGGCGCGCCCAACCGGGGCGTGGCCCGCGTCTTTATCCGCGAGGGCATTTCAATTGGGCTGATCAGTTGGGGGTTGGGCGCACTTCTGGCCTACCCGTTGGGCAAAGGCCTGAGCGATGCCGTGGGCATCGGCGTGATGGGCGTGCCCTTGAACTTTGCCTACTCCTTTGGCGGGTTGTGGGTGTGGCTGCTGCTGGTGATTTTGCTCAGCGCTATAGCCAGTTTTATCCCGGCGCGCAACGCCTCGCGGCTCACCGTGCGCGAAGTGCTGGCGTATGAATAAAATGTTAATGACTTATGCATAACTCAGACCTTTGAGGTTTCCAAACTGACCTTTTGGTCAAACTTCTTTGGCTTGAAACATCAACTTCTGTACCAAAATCGACTGCTAAACCTCAAAGGTCTTGACAGCTAATGACCTTTGCGGTTTCCAAACTGACCTTTTGGTCAAACTTCTTTGGCTTGAAACATCAACTTCTG
>CAZTFF010000027.1:0-8910 GCA_964612485.1 uncultured Caldilineaceae bacterium | reverse complement strand
GGTTTCCAAACTGACCTTTTGGTCAAACTTCTTTGGCTTGAAACATCAACTTCTGTACCAAAATCGACTGCTAAACCTCAAAGGTCTTGACAGCTAATGACGCATAATCGGTTCTTAACAAAGATTTTACTTATCCTTAAGCGATGAATGGTAGGGTACACAATTCACATCGTTTTCTGAATAATGATTGAAGCGGCTACAACCTTTTTAACGGTTGATCGTATATACTAATGAAATATTGAGAAGTTAAATATTTTTAGACAAAATATTTACAACTATGTATAATTTCCAAACTTTGTTCGATATACTAAACTGATTTATACTTATGGCCAAACTGACACCCCGCGAACGACGACATCAGAAAACAAAACAGGCTATTCTGAAAACAGCCCGGGAAATCATCAACGAAAAAGGCGCGGATGGCCTGTCGATCAGAGAAATCGCTCACCGCATCGATTACAGCCCGGCCGGGTTGTACGAATACTTCGACAGCAAAGACGCCATCATAGCCGCCGTCTGCCTGGAAGGGCTGGAGCGGCTGAACGCCGCCCTGAACCGGGTGGATACCGCCCTTTCTCCGGCAGAACGGCTGGTGGAACTGGGATTGGCTTATCTTGAGTTTGCGCAAAACAACCCGGAACAATTCGCCTTTATTTTTTCGATGCTGCCGCAAGCCGTTTCGCTACCGGCGTTGGCCGAAATCCGCACGCCTTACCTTGTCTTGCAGCAGGCTGTGCGGGCTTTTGTCACGGCTGAAAATATTATTCTGCCGCCGGAATTTACCATCGATGAGCTGGCTTATGTTTTGTGGGCCAAAGTCCATGGGATGGCGATGTTGCAGCAGACGGTTTTAAGTTCCGACAGTGTTGATCTGGCAGCAACGCATCGTTGGGCGTTTAACGTATTTGTCAGGGGATTGAAAACCGTTTAAGAAACGAAACTTGTTCAAAAAACAACGATTTTGTACTATGTGTACAACCTTTTGTAATTTATCTCGTATATATATCTAAAAACCAGCAAGCCTATCAATGATGATTTTTGTCGGCCTGGATGATGCTCCGGGCCGTAAAAATGTCAGCAAGAATAGAATCTCAAACTATCTATAAAACGTTTGCTCAAGGAGATTGTCATGAAAATAAAATTTGTTGTTATGATGTTCATTGCGCTGTTGGTGGTGGGCAGCACGGTGGCCTGTGGCTCCGACACGCCCGAACCAACCGTCGAACCGATTGACGCCCAGGCGATTCAACAACCCAACGTGGTATCCGCCGAAGCTTTTGTGGTGCCGGTGCAAAAAGCAAACCTGGCCTTTGAAAGCGGCGGACGTGTCACCGCGATTGAGGTTGAAGAAGGCGACGCGGTTGACGCCGGCCAGGTGCTGGCCCGTGTTGACGACGCCACCCAACAGGCCGCCGTGATGCAGGCCGAAGCAAGCCTGCTCAACGCGCAAGCCTCGGTGGCTCAGGCCGAAGCGTCGCTGGATGAAGTGCAGGCCGGCGCCACCGCCGAAGAAATTGCCCAGGCCGAAGCTTCCCTGGCCCAGGCCGAGGCCGCCCTGGCCGAAACCATCGCCGGCCCCACGGAAGAAGACATTGCCCAGGCCGAAGCCGCGGTGGAAAGCGCCCAGGCCAACCTGAACTCGGTGCTGGCCGGCGCGCGCGATGAAGACCTGAAAGCCGCTTCTGCCCGGCTCTTGCAAACCGAAGCCGATGTTCGGCTGGCCCAGGCCGATTATGATGAAAATGTTTTCGGCGAGCCGGAACAGGCCGAACCGTTTGGCGTGGCCTTACAGCAGGCCACCCTGGCCTACGAAGCCGCCCAGGCCGACTATGAAAAACTGCTCAACGGCGCGACCGATGAAGATATTGCCATTGCCCGCGCCGGGGTAAAAGAAGCCCAGGCCGCGCTGGATAAAGTAAAAGCCGGCGCTACCCCCGAACAGATTGCCCAGGCTCAGGCCCAGGTAGCCCAGGCCGAAGCCGCGCTGGCCCAGGTCCTGGCCGGCGCCACCGATGAACAAATTGCCGTGTCCGAAGCCGGGGTGCAGGCTGCCGAGGCAAGTGTTGAAAACGCCGCAGCCGGTGTTGCGTCCGCCGAAGTTGAATTGGAAAAAACTGAATTATCCGCGCCCTTTGCCGGCACAGTCAGTTCGGTCAACATTGAGCGGGGCGAGATGGTTTCAGCCGGCGCGCCGGTGGTATCTATGGGCGATACCTCCAAATGGCAAATTGAAACCGACGACCTGACCGAAATCGATGTGGTCAACGTAGAACCGGGCGCAACAGTGAGCATCAGTGTGGACGCCCTGCCGGATGAAGAATTTGAAGGCGTGGTCGTGCGCATCAAACCGCAATCCGAAACCAAAGCGGGCGATGTGACCTACACCGTGCTCATCGATATTACCAGCGGCGATACCTCGAAACTGCGTTGGGGGATGACCACGTTTGTCGATATTGAAGTAGGGCCGGAGCTATAATAACCCAGCAGCCGAACCGTTTTATTAAGCATACCTGAAACGTTTGGCTAGAAAGGTGGATTAGAATGAAAAAAATAACTGCTTTATCCGTAACCCTGCTGCTGGCCCTGGTCTTGAGCCTGGTGGGAGGTGTTTCAGACTCCGCTCAGGCCCAGGAAACCGACCTTGATACGCTTTTAGCCGGAGCCGCAGCCAAGAGTTTTTTGATCACCCTGCTTCGCCCGGAGCTGTCTAACACCATGGATTTCTACCTGCTCGACAGCGTGAATGGCGGCGAAATCAGAACCGCGCTGGCCGATAACCCGGCCACCGACTTTGAAATTACCGGTTCCGATTGGGTCAGCGATGTAACCTACCAGGTGAAGGCCACCCTCCAGCCGGGTGATCGGCAGGTGGCGGTGTATGCCGGAAAATATAACGGCCGCTGGCGCATTGAAGGCATCGACCTGCCCCTGGGCGGCGCCGACGCCGTTGCTGAAGCGCAAGTTCCTGCCGGTGAAACAACCACACCCCCCGCTCCTGCCGCGGCCAGCGTGAGCAGCAATGGCAGCGGGCAACTGGTTTTTCAAACCCGCAGCGGCGGCGATATCTACATTATGAACGCCGATGGCACCGGCCTGCGCCGGGTCACATCCGGCCTCGACCCGCAGCTATCGCCCGACGGCACGCAGATTGCGTTTACCCGCTGGGAACCGCGTTACGAGCTGTTTGTGATCAATACCGACGGCAGCAACGAGCGCGCCCTGACCCACGGCTGGCGAAAGATCAAATCGCCCACCTGGTCGGCAGACGGTTCGACCTTGACCTTCAATTACCAGGAAGGGGGGCGGCTGGATGATAAAAACGTCAGCATCAATTTGAGAGAAGCCGCCATGCGGGGCGATGATGTCGATGTACCGTCTGAAGCCCGGGACATCGAACTGGAATATGGTATTTTGTCATACCGCCTGCCGGCAGACGCCTACTGGTTCTTAAAGCAGATCAACCTGAATACGGGCGAATTCAACGACCTGTACACCGAGCGCCACAGTTACGGCCCCACCGGACACCCCAATAACGCCGGTCAGGTGATCTACAAAACGCAAAACGGCCTGGCCCTGCAAACGATGCCCGCCAACCAGAGCCAGCCGGTAACCGGCGACCATCGGGACCATACGCCGGTGATCTCGCCGGACGGCAGCCGGGTGGCGGTGGCTTACTGGCAAGATGGACATTGGGAAATTCATACAATGAACCTTGACGGCAGCAACCGGCAGCGGCTGACCTCTACCCCGCTGAACGTGTTGGTTGAAAAGAATCAACTGACTACCGAAGTGGTTGAAGGCCAGGAACGGGCTGTAGCGCCGGAGAATCCCCACTGGAATAATGCCGCCCCGGTCTGGTCGCCCGACGGCAGCCAAATCGCCTTTGTAACCGACCGCACCGGGCAGTGGGAGATCTGGATCATGAACGCCGACGGCTCCAACCAGCGGCCTATGTTCCCCGACGGGCGGTTGGCAGGAATAACGCTTGACTACGACGGCGTGGACGAGCGCATGTTGTCCTGGCGGTAGTTAAGGTAACAAAGTAACAAATTTGCTGCCTGCTACTCTGAATTGTTTCGATCAGGCCACTCTCTATCTTGGGAATGATTTTTCAACCCAATTCCAGGCAGAGGGCAGCGCCTTCTGCAAAAATCAGGAAAGAAGCATCCTCGGGCGTTAGGTTCCCTTTACGCCTGAGGATGTTTTGTGCTATTGAAACAACAATATTTTTACCAACGCAAGCTTTTACCCGCTGAGATAAATTAAGATCAAACGGCGGATGGAGAGCGCAACTAATGCCCGCGTCTCTCGTATTATTAACTGAACATTCACGAGGATGATCCTCAAAAGGAGTTTCAAAATGAGTGCAAGCAAGCGCGTAGCTATTTTAACCGGCGGCGGCGAAGTCCCCGGCCTGAATGTATGCCTCAAAAGCCTGGTTTATCGCACCATCGACGAGGGCTTTGAACCTATTGGCGTCCGTAAAGGATGGGAAGGGTTGATCAACTACAGTTATCACGATCCCACTACCTACGGCGCCAACTTCATTGAACTATCCAAAAATATGGTCCGCTCCATCGACCGGACTCCCGGCTCTTTTCTGCATGCCTCGCGGGTTGATCCGCTGCATCTTTCCGGCAAACAGATACTCAAGTTTTTGCAAAAAACAGGGGTTGAAACCCAGGATGCCACCGCTCATATCAAAGAGGTGGTGGAACGATTGGGTTTTCAGGCCCTCATCGCCATCGGTGATGACGATATGCTCCACTACGCGGCCCATCTCAGCGCGCAGGGCGTGCCGGTGATCGGCATTCCCAAAACCGTTCACAACAATATCCACGGCACCGATTTTACCATTGGCTTCAGCACCGGCCTTGCGCGGGGCGTGGCCTTTATTCACGAACTGCGGGCGCTGGCCGGCTCGCGAGAGCAGATCATTGTGGTAGAGACCTTTGGCGTGAACTCCGGCCTCAGCTCGCTGATGACGGCCTTTCTGGCCGGCGCGGACCGGGCCATTATCCCCGAAGTTCCGTACGACCCCGCTAAACTGGCCACGCTGACCATGCAAGACAAAGGCATCAACCCCAGCAACTACGCCGTGGTCACGGTGAGCGACGGCTCCTACATTGAGCCGGAAAAAGTGCTGCAATACACGCCCCATCTCTCGCCGCGCAGCAAATCGGAAGTGCTGAAGTTGATGACCGAACAGAAAGCCGAAGAAGCCAAAGCTCAAGACGAGTTCATTTTGGATGAAGTGTTAGAAACCGGCACCAGCCTGGTGGGCAGCGGCATGGTGGTGGCGGAGCTGCTGAACAATCTCACCGGCGAAGAGGTATTCCACCAACCCCTCACCTACCTGCTCCGCACCGGCTACCCCGACGGGCAGGATTTGCTGGGCGCCACCAATTTTGCCATCCTGGCCGCCCGCTTGCTGAAAGAGGGTAAATTTGGCCGGATGACGGCCTACCAGCAGCGCTACAATTTAACCGATGTAGATTTGAACGTGGTGACCAAGGGCGTGCATCGCGTGGATGTGGATGAAATGTACAACGTTGATGAATATAAACCCAAGGTCAACCTGATCTGGGCCGCCCAGGAATAACGGCGCAGCGCAACAGGACGCAGGAGGTAAAAGATGTTTAATTTTTTTGGCGGTAGTAAATCAAACGGAAACAATCACGATAGCGGCAGTGGCAACGGAAACGGCAGCCAGGCCGTGGTGCAAGTCAAAGAAGTGGTCAAAAGTTTCCCGGTGGGCGATGGCGAAGTCACCATCCTCAAGGGGCTGTCTTTCGATGTGAAAACCGGCGAGTTCGTGTCGATTGTGGGGCCGTCGGGCAACGGCAAATCAACGCTGTTGAACATGATCACCGGCATCGACCGGCCCACCGGCGGCGAGGTCATTGTCACCGGCGAAAAAGTTCACCAGATGAGCGAGAACAAACTGGCCATCTGGCGCGGGGAAAATGTGGGCATCATCTTCCAATTTTTCCAGATGCTGCCGGCTTTGAGCCTGCTGCAAAACGTGATCTTGCCCATGGACTTTGCCCGCAAATACACGCCCAAAGAGCGGCGCGAGCGGGCCATGCACCTGCTGGAAATGGTGAGGCTGGATGATCAAGCTCACAAATTGCCCAGCATGGTGTCCGGCGGGCAGCAGCAGCGGGCGGCCATTGCCCGCGCGCTGGCTAATGATCCTCCTCTGCTGGTGGCCGACGAACCGACCGGCAACCTGGACTCTCGCACCGCCGCGGATGTGTTTGACCTGTTCACCAACCTGGTAACAGAAGGCAAAACCATGTTGATGGTGACGCACGACAAAGAACTGGCCCGGCGCGTTCCCCGCGTGGTAGAAATTACCGACGGTAAAATCACCCGCGATGAATACGTGGGCGGCACCGGCTGGGCAGGATACTAGATAATGAGTGTTATTCAGTACAAAATTTGGCGCGATTTGTGGGAAAATAAAGCGCGCACGTTACAGGTAGTGCTGATCATAGCTATGGGCGCGTTTGCCATCGGCATGATCATCACCACCCGCAATCTGATGATCCCCGGTATGGAACAAATCTGGCAGGCTTCCTCGCCCGCCACCATCTGGCTGTGGGCCGATCCCCGGGTTGATGACGATACCATCACCGCCTTACACAGTGTTGAGGGCATGGAAGATGTAGAGGGCTTTGCCTCCGACTCTTTGGAGTGGCGGCTCAGCCCCGATGATCCATGGTCGGCGGGCCGGCTGGTGGCGAAGGATGATTATTCCGAGCAAAGTTATACCCAGATTGAAGTTCTGAGCGGCGATTTTCCCCAAGACAAACGCTTCGCCATCGGCCAGGGCACCGACACCACCTACGGTATTCAGCAAGGCAGCCGGGTTTATATCCGCATCGATGACCGGGAACACGTGGTCACGATCAACGGCGTTTTGTACGATCCGATCATTCAACCGCCCAGTTTTGGCGGCCCGGCCCAATTCTACGCCACCCGAGACCGCTTTGGCGACCTGACCGGCAACCGAAATTTTAACCGCATCATGGCCGGCGTCACCTTTGCCTACGATGAAGAAGAGGCGCAGCTTGTAGCCGATAGAATGCAGCGCAAATTGGAAAAACAAAGCGTGGAGTCGGGCGGCGCTTCTCCCATGGGCGGGCGGGTGTCGGACCCCAACAAGCACTTTTTCCAGGACCCGATGGACGGCCTCTTTACCGTGCTGCAAATTATGGCTGTGCTGGCCCTGATTTTGGGGTTGTTTCTGGTTTACAATACCATCACCGCCATCATTTCTCAACAAACCGATCAAATTGGTATCATGAAAGCGGTGGGGGCCAAGTGGTGGCAGATTTTGCTGGTTTACCTGGCCAATGTGCTGGCTTACGGCCTGTTGGCGCTCATTATTGCCGTGCCGTTGGGTGTGGCTGCCGGCTGGTACCTGAATGTGTTTCTGATGCAGGCGTTCAATGCGGAACCCGGCCCCTTTATGATCTCCGGGCCGGCTATCCGCGCCCAGCTTGTCATTGCCCTGCTCACCCCGCTGCTGGTTTCGATGGTGCCGGTGCTGTCCGGCGCGCGCATTACCGTGCGCGAAGCCGTAAGCACCTACGGCCTTTCCACCGACACCGGGCGGCTGGAACGAATTTTAGGCCGGATGGAACGCCTCTCCCGGACCGTGGTGCTGACCATCAGCAACACCTTCCGCCACAAAGGGCGGGTGGTGCTGACCCAGATTTCGCTGGTGCTCAGCGGCCTGATCTTTATGATGGTGCTGAGCGTGGGCGACGCCGCCGTCTACACCTTTGGCGATCTGATCTTTTCCATCCTGCGCTTCGACATCAACCTGGTTTTGGAAGACCCCGAACGCATCGAGCGCATCGAAGAGATCACCCTGGCCCACCCCGATGTGAAAGCGGTGGAGATGTGGAGCCTGGGCGACGGCAATGTTCGACGTGCCGGCCAACCTGAAACAGATGATGATGAAAGTATCACTGTATTTGGCGTGCCGCTGCCAACCACGCTATACGGCCCGCAAATGCGCGAAGGGCGCTGGCTCACCTCGGAAGATACCTCTGCCGTTGTTATCAATGAAAAATTAGCCAACGATATGGGCGTGGGGGTTGGCGACTGGATTACGATTGATTATGGTCTTGATGGAGAAAGCAAGTGGCAGATTGTTGGCCTGTTGTTTGACCCCATCACCACAGATTCGGCCCATATGTCGCGTGATACGTTGCTGCGGGAGCTGAATGATGTTGGGCGCGCGCAGACCGTTTGGATCCAAACGGTCCACCGCGATCCGGTGAGCATTAACAACACCGCCGACAACTTGCGAGAATATTTCGACCAGCTTCACATCGATCTGCAACCCGGCAGCGCCTTTGGCCAGAATGATACGGCTACGGAGATCACCGATAATGTACTCGGCCAGTTCAACACCATCATCATTTTGCTGGCCGTAATGGCCGTGGTCATTGGCGCGGTGGGCGCAATTGCGCTCAGCGGGGTGCTGTCGCTCAACGTGATCGAGCGCACCCGTGAAATTGGGGTGATGCGGGCTATTGGCGCATCGTCCGGCACCATCTCTCGCCTGTTCATTGGCGAGGGGCTAATTTTAGGCTGGATGAGCTGGCTCATTGCCCTGCCGCTCAGCATTCCCGCCGGCCAGGCCATGACCCAGGCGCTCAGCGATGCCCTGCAAACAACGCTGGTTTACAACTACACGCCTCGGGGCGCGTTGTACTGGCTGGCTATCATCACCGTTATGTCAGTTCTGGCCAGTTGGTTCCCGGCGCGCGGCGCAACCCGCGTCAGCGTGCGGGAGAGTTTGGCGTATCAATAGGGCCTAACCAGTGAAATTCTTGTACAACAAGCAAGAACTTCCAGTAGCACATTTCTTTTTGGTTGCGGCTTTGTCCG
>CAZTFF010000026.1:0-68560 GCA_964612485.1 uncultured Caldilineaceae bacterium | reverse complement strand
GTGCGCGAAGGTGGCCGCACGGTTGGCGCCGGCGTCATCACCAAGATTTTTGAATAGTTATTATTTCGGCGCGACTGTGCGCCAGTGAGTGTCAAACTGGAGTATCTATGGCAAAGCAGAGAATACGAATTCGCTTAAAAGCTTACGATCATCGAGTGTTAGACCAGTCAGTGCGGCAGATTGTTGACACGGCAGAGCGGACCGGTGCAGTTGTGGTTGGCCCCGTTCCCCTGCCCACCAAGATCGAAAAATTCACCGTGCTGAGATCACCTTTTATTGATAAGGATTCGCGCGAACAGTTTGAGATTCGCACGCACAAGCGTCTGATTGATGTTGTGGATCCGCAGTCGAAAACAATTGATGCCCTGGTCCGGCTGAATCTGCCGGCGGGCGTGGATGTAGAGATCAAATAAATTTTAACGAGCAATTAATTCTGCCGGTTCCCATAGTTTTGGGGCAGGCATGAACTGTGAGTTGGGTATTATGAAGAGTATCCTGGGAAAAAAATTGGGCATGACCCAAATCTTTGATGACGACGGAACCGTGATTCCGGTCACCATTATCGAAGCCGGGCCGTGCTATGTGACCCAAAAGAAAACCGAAGACACCGACGGCTATAACGCAGTGGCCCTGGGTTTTGGCAATATTGCTGAAAAACGATTGAGCAAACCGGTGGCCGGCCATCTGAAAAAGGCCAATTGCCCGCCGCTGCGCCACATCCGCGAGTTCCGTGTGGCCGATCCCGGCGAGTACGAAGAAGGCCAGAAGATCGACGCCTCGGTTTTTGAGGTGGGGGATAACGTTGATGTGATCGGCACCAGTAAAGGTAAAGGATTTGCCGGCGTGGTAAAACGCCATGGTTTTGCCGGTGGCCCTAAAACGCACGGCCAATCCGACCGCTGGCGAGCGCCCGGTTCTGCCGGCGCAGGCTCCACGCCCGCCCGCGTTTTTAAGGGGATGCGGATGGCGGGCCGGATGGGCAATGAGCGGGTTACGGCGGCTAATTTAAAAGTTGCCCTGGTTGACGCCGAAAAGAATTTGGTGGCCGTCAAAGGGCCGGTGCCGGGAAGTAAAAATGGCCTGGTAATCATTCGCGAAGCGCGGAAGTCATAATTGAGGAGTGAATGATGAAGGTAGACGTTAAGAATATCAGCGGGAAAAAAGTAGGCGACCTGGATCTCAACGATCAGGTATTCGCCATTGAGCCGAATACCGTGGTCATGCACCAGGCTCTGGTTCGCCAGCAGGCGAACGCCCGTTTAGGCACGCATAAAACAAAAACTCGCGGTGAGGTCCGAGGCACCACGGCCAAATGGTATCGTCAAAAAGGTACCGGGCGCGCCCGTCACGGGGACCGTAAAGCCAATATTTTTGTCGGCGGCGGCCAGGCCCACAAGCCGCGCCCGCGCGATTACACCAAAAAAATGCCGCGCAAAATGCGGCGGCTGGCCCTGCGTTCGGCTTTGTCGGCCAAGGCCGCTTCGTCGGCGCTGGTGGTGCTGGATGAGTTGGCGTTTGACGACCCTAAAACGGTGAACATGCTGGAAATGCTGGATAATCTCCAGCTTGAAGGCAGCGTGGTGGTGCTTTTGCCGGAGCGCAATGAGAATGTTGAAAAGAGCGCTCGTAATTTGGATGATGTAAAAACATTGCGAGCCGGATACCTGAACATCCGTGATCTGTTGGGCTATGATTACGTCATCCTGCCCAAAGAGGCGGTATCCATGATCGAAGGGAATTTGGCTTAAACTAAGGGTTGATCCTTAGCAGGAGACCCCGCTCGGAGATGTTGCCATGGAAATGAATCCATACAAAATTATTATTCGACCGCTTAATACGGAAAAAAGCAATGATGTAGCTGAGATGGGGCAGTACACCTTTCTGGTGCATCCGTGGGCCAATAAAATAGAAATTGCCGAGGCTGTATCTTACATTTTTGATGTAGATGTAGAAAAGGTGCGGGTTATGAATTACGCGCCAAAATTTGGCCGCTGGGGGCGCAAACGGATCAAGCGTAAATCTGCTTTTAAGAAAGCCGTGATCACGCTGCCGCCGGGCCAGCAGATTGATGCCTTTGAAGGGGTGTAGTGGTAAAGCGTTGTCCCAAATCTCAGAAATGCTAGTTCTGAAGTGAGAGTGTGTTTATGCCTGTAAAAGTATATAAACCAACCTCGCCCGGCCGGCGGGGAATGACCGTATCAACATTTGAAGAAATTACACGAACCCGGCCCGAAAAAAGTTTGCTGGCCCCGATGAAGCAAAAGGCAGGCCGCAACAATCAGGGGCGGATCACCGTCCGGCATCGAGGCGGCGGCCACAAGCGCCGCTACCGCCTTATCGATTTCAAGCGCGATAAGCACGGGATCCCGGCCACGGTAGCTACGATTGAATACGATCCCAACCGCACGGCGCGGATTGCGTTGCTAACCTATGCCGATGGCGAAAAGCGCTATATTCTGGCCCCGCAAGGGTTACGGGTTGGCGATAAAGTGATGTCCGGGGCGGAGGCCGATATTCGGCTGGGCAATGCCCTGCCCATCAACCGGATCCCGCTGGGGACCCAACTGCACAACATCGAATTGCAGCCGGGTAAAGGGGGACAATTGGTCCGCTCTGCCGGGACCGCCGCCCAGCTTATGGCTAAAGAGGGCGCTTACGCCCAGGTTCGGCTGCCCAGCGGCGAGGTGCGCTACATCAGCCAGAATTGTCTGGCTACCATTGGGCAGGTAAGTAACGTGGACCACAGCAACCTGACCCTGGGGAAGGCCGGCCGCAAGCGCTGGTTGGGCATTCGTCCCACCGTGCGCGGTTCGGCGATGGACCCCGACAGCCACCCGCATGGCGGGGGTGAAGGCAAAGCACCCATTGGGATGCCCGGTCCAAAAACCCCTTGGGGTAAACCTGCCTTAGGGGCCAAAACACGGACCAACAAACGAACCGATAAATACATTGTGCGTCGCCGACGTAAGAAAGTACGGAAGGGTTAACAAATGACACGTTCGCTTAAAAAAGGACCGTTTGTCCAACCTAAATTACTCCAAAAAATTGAAACAATGAATGCCGCCGGTGAAAAACGTGTTATTCGTACCTGGTCGCGGGCCAGCACCATCTTTCCGCAGATGGTGGGGCACACTATTGCCGTGCATGATGGCCGCCGCCATGTACCCATTTACATTACCGAAAACATGGTAGGGCATCGCTTGGGCGAGTTTGTAGTGACCCGCTATTTCCGGGGCCATATGACCAAAGAACGCGTCGCTCGCCGGTAAGCGATCGTTGACAATTCGAGTAAGGTAGTGAAATTATGGCTGAATTGCAAGTTAGAGCAGTAAGCAAATATATTAAAGGATCGCCCATTAAAATGCGTCGGGTGGTGAACCAGGTGCGCGGCATGCGCGCGCAGGAAGCTCTGGAAGTGCTGAATCTGTTGCCCCATGCGGCGGCACAGCCGGTTTATAAAACAGTCAAGAGCGCCCTGGCAAATGCCGAAAATAATTACGCGCTTGATGGCGAAGACATGGTCATTGCCCAGATTATGGTCGATGAGGGACCACGGATGCGCCGCGCCCGTTTTGGCGCTCGCGGGCGGTACAAGCCAATCCTCAAACGGATTTCGCACATTACGGTAGTTTTGGAACCCGACAGTGAGTGGGAAGAAGAATAAGCTCGCTGTTTGGACCTAAGGATAAAGAACAGGTCCTTAGTTGGCAATAGCTAGAAGGAGAAAGTAGCTTGGGTCGTAAAGTACATCCTACAGGTTTCAGATTAGGTATTATCAAAGACCATCGCGCGCGGTGGTATGCTGAAGGAGGCGAATATCGGGATTTGCTGGCAGAAGATATGGCTGTTCGCAAACTGGTGTTCGACGCCCACGAGCGAGGCGGTATCGCCGATGTGCAAATTGAACGGCTGCCCGCTGCCCGCCAGCTTTCGGTGATTATTCGCACGGCCAAGCCGGGCATTGTGATTGGCCGTAAGGGCGCCAGCGTGAACCAGTTGCGTAAACAACTGGAAGCGCTCACCAACAAAAAGGTTCATATCGACGTGGTTGAAGTTGAAAACTCCGATCTTGACGCCTTTATGATTGGTCAGAATATTGCCCAGCAGCTTGAACGTCGTATCTCGTACCGGCGGGCCATGAAGCAGGCCGTGCGCCGTACCATGAAAGCCGGCGCTGAAGGCGTGATGATCACGTGCAGCGGGCGTTTGGGCGGCCACGATATGGCCCGGACCGAGACGCAACGCGAAGGCCGCGTGCCGCGCCACACCCTGCGCGCCGACATTGATTATGCCAATGTGGAAGCTTTGACCACCTACAGTAAAATTGGCATCAAAGTGTGGGTTTACAAGGGCGAAATTTTACCCAAGCCCAAGGAAACCGAAGAGCCGGCAGGCGCGTACGTTTCACCATAAAGCTGCTTTTTAGGGCCTAACCCATGAGAATCTTGTATGTGCAAGAATTTTTGTGCCAAACCTTTTGGGCTCCGGCTTGTTCGGGTTAGGAATGTGTCGATAACAGCGCGTAATGTTAGTATTTGTGCGCGATGATATATTGTTTAAAAAGGGAAGTGCATTATGTTAATGCCGAAACGTGTGAAATATAGAAAACAGATGCGAGGCCGGATGAAGGGCAAAGCCACCCGTGGCGCGAACGTTGCCTTTGGCGATTACGGGTTGCAGGCACTGGAGCCTTGCTGGATGACCAGCCGCCAACTTGAGGCGGCGCGCCGGGCCATTGTGCGTTATATTCGCCGGGGCGGTAAGGTGTGGATCCGCGTGTTCCCGGATAAGCCGGTCACAGCCAAAGCGGCGGAAACCCGGATGGGTAGCGGTAAAGGCGCGGTGGATCACTGGGTAGCCGTTATTAAACCGGGCCGTATCATTTTTGAAATGACGGGGGTTCCCGAAGACGATGCGCGCCAGGCCTTGCGCCGCGCGGCTCACAAATTGCCCATCAAAACCCAATTTGTGCGAAGAGCGGATTAGGCCCTAACTTGTGAAATTCTTGTTAGATGAGCAGGTATTTCTAAAAGTTCCCTGTTTTTGTCCCGGTTTTGTTCGGATTAGGGCCTAACCAGTAGATTAGGGCCTAACCAGTAGATTAGGAGTAAGCATGATGAAAGCGTTTGAAGTTCGTAATATGACCGATCTGGAAATTCAAACTAAACTGGAAGAAACATACGAAGAGATCTTTAATCTGCGGTTTCAGCACGTTGTTGGTCAAGCTAAAGACCCCAATCGGGTTCGATATTTAAAGCGAGACATCGCTCGGATGAGGACAGTACTTAACGAGCGACAGGCTGCATCGCAGTAAATTACTAGAGTGACGGTGTAGGAGTTATTATGGCCAGAGAACGACGAAAAATTCTGGTAGGGCGTGTTACCAGCGACAAAATGGATAAAACAATTGTAGTGCGGGTAGAGCGCTTAAAGCGCCATGCTCTCTACGGCAAGGTGATCCGTTTTCATAAAAAATATAAAGCCCATGATGAAAACAACGCCGCCAAGATTGGCGATACCGTAAAGATCATCGAAGCCAAACCGACAAGCAAAGAAAAAAGTTGGGCTTTGGTAGAAGTTTTAGAGAATTAGAGGGGCGACATCCCGGCGGAATTGGCCGAATTGAGCCAATCTTAAAAGGCCGGAACGCCTGTGAGTTGCCGTCAGTGGCAAAGTTCACAAAAGCTGATTTTTAACCTACGAGGACGATCATGATTCAACAGGAAAGCCGCCTGAAAGTAACTGATAACAGTGGCGCTAAAGAGATTTTGTGTATTCAAGTGGTTGGAGGCTCTCGCCGCCGTTATGCCAGCGTGGGTGATATTATCACGGCTACCGTGAAACAAGCGACGCCCCAGAGCAATGTAAAAAAGGGCCAGATTGTGCGGGCCGTGGTGGTGCGGACCACCAAAGAAATTGGCCGGCCCGACGGCTCCTACATTCGGTTTGATGATAACGCTGCCGTAATTCTGGAAAGCGAAGGAAAAGGGCCGCGCGGTACCCGTATTTTTGGCCCGGTTCCCCGGGAACTCCGCGAAAAAGGCTTTATGCGGATTGTATCCCTGGCCCCAGAAGTGATATAGGGAGAGTGTGACATGCAACGAATTAAAAAAGGTGATATGGTCCAGGTCATTAGCGGTAACGAAATTGGCGCTCGTGGCGAAGTGGAAAAAGTGATTACAGACTGGCATGTCAACGCCGACAAAAAACGAACCGGTCGTGATTTTAATGGAGACCGGGTGGTTATCAGAGGCGTAAATATTCGCAAAAAACACCAGCGACCGACCGGCCAGACCCGAACGCAGACCGGTATTATCGATGTAGAACTCCCCATCCATATTTCTAATGTGATGCTGGTTTGCCCCAGTTGTGATGAAGCGGTTCGGGTTGGTTTTAAGTTTGAAGATGAGAAAAAAGTTCGCTTCTGTAAACGATGCGAAGCAAACATCGACCAGGTCTAGCCTGACGGCAAACCTGCCTTGAAAGTTCTGAGTAAGGAATAAGTTATGTCTCGGTTAAAAGAAACGTATAAAAAAGATATTGTGCCCGCTCTGGTGAAAGAGTTCAATTACAGCAATGTAAACGAAGTTCCGCGCCTGACCAAAATTGTGGTGAACGTAGGATTGGGCGAAGCCTTGCAAAATGCCAAGGCGCTGGAAAATGCAACCGGCGATATTGCCACCATTACGGGGCAGCGTCCGGTTGTCACCCGGGCCAAAAAATCTATTGCTACCTATAAACTGCGAGAAGGCATGCCCATTGGAGCCAAGGTCACACTACGCGGAAACCGTATGTGGGATTTCCTGGACCGGTTGTGCAATGTGGCCCTGGCCCGCCAGCGAGACTTTCGGGGTGTTTCCCCCGACAGTTTTGATGGTCGCGGTAACTATACGGTTGGTTTAGCAGAACAACTCGTGTGGCCTGAAATTGAGTATGATAAAGTTGACAAGGTGCGGGGCATGGAGATCAGCATTGTTACCACAGCCCAAACCGATGAAGAAGGCCGCCGCTTGTTAGATTTAATTGGAATGCCCTTTAAGAGGTAAGATTTTATGGCGAAAAAATGTATGCAGTATCGAGAACAACGTCGAAAATATGCTGTTCGGGTGCGGAACCGGTGCAGCCAGTGCGGACGCCCGCGGGCGTACATGCGCCGTTTTGGCCTCTGCCGTATCTGTTTCCGGCAACTGGCCAATGAAGGCAAAATCCCCGGCGTTGTGAAATCGAGCTGGTAAACTTTAGTGGCGTAAGAGGAATTGAGAATGAATGTAACAGATCCTATTGCCGACGCGTTGACTCGGATCAGAAATGCTGGCATTGCCCAGCATCCCCAGGTGGCTATGCCCAGCTCCAAAATGAGAGAAGCCATAGCCCGGATACTAAAAGAAGAAGGATTTGTGAGCGATTACGAAACCTTGCCCGGCAAAGTTTCAAATACACTGCTCATCCACCTGAAATACACCCGCGAGCGTCGCCCCAGGCCGGTGATTGCCGGCCTGACTCGCGTGAGCAAGCCCGGACGGCGCGTTTACTGCGGCAAAAAAGATATTCCGTGGGTACGGAGTGGTTTGGGAGTGGCAATTATGTCTACGCCTAAGGGCGTGATGACAGGCCGGCAGGCCCGCCGCGAAGGCATAGGCGGTGAAGTACTCTGCTACGTTTGGTAGCGAAACGTAAAGCGCGGCTCGGTATCGCGGGCGCGTACCTTGAAGCGTGAGGGCAACATCTGCCGCGCGCAAAAGACAGAGTTGAGGTGATACGATGTCGAGAATTGGTAAAATGCCGGTTGCGATCCCCCAGGGCGTAACGGTTACAATCAAAAAAAATTCGGTAGTGGTCAAAGGCCCTAAAGGCGAATTGAACCGCGATTTTCCGCCGGAGATTGAATTGGAGCAGGAAGATGGTCAGGTGAACGTGAAACGTCACAGCGATCATCGGACGCATCGGTCCAAGCATGGGCTGGTGCGGGCCTTGCTCAGCAATATGGTGGTGGGCGTGAGCGAAGGCTTCAAGCGAGAACTGCATATTGAGGGCGTGGGCTACCGGGCTGGATTAAAAGGCAAGGACCTGGAACTCAATGTTGGTTACTCCCATCCGGTAATTTTTGAACCGCCTGAGGGCGTAAGCTTTGAAGTTGATAAATCGGGCCGCGAGTTAGCGGTGCTTGGCGCCGATAAAGAAATTGTGGGCGAAATTGCCGCCCGTATTCGCCGGACTCGCCCGCCTGAGCCGTACAAAGGCAAAGGCATTCGGTATGTGGGCGAGTATGTTCGCCGTAAGGCCGGTAAAGCAGGTAAAGCTTAGGCCGGGCCTTAAGCTTGGTAAGGATTAGACACTGGAGGCACTGGTTTAACAATGAGTAAAACAAACCCAGCATATGTAGCCAGAAAACGACGTCAGCAGCGCGTACGGAAACATTTGGCCGGAACACCCGAGCGCCCTCGCTTAAACGTGTATCGCAGTTTGAACAATATTTACGTTCAGGTCATTGACGACAGCAAGGGCGTTACCCTCACCTCCGCATCCTCCCTGGATGTGGAGGCGAAGGATCAAAATAAACTGGAACAGGCCAAAACCGTGGGCCGGCTGGTGGCCGAGCGCGCGCTTGAGGCCGGTATTAGCCAGGTGGTTTTCGACCGGGGTGGTTATAAATATCATGGCCGGATCAAAGCCCTGGCCGAAGCTTCTCGTGAGGCTGGACTAAAGTTTTAGGAAATCATCTATTTTGATGATCGTCAACGCTGCGTTGGGCATCATCAACAATCCTGATGGCTTTACCGGCTCTTGATCGGACCCGGAAAAGCGTATACGAGGAGAAGTTATGGCAAGACGAGAATTTGAAGACGTTATTGAAGAACTTGATGAGCGGGTTGTGCATATTGCGCGGACAGCCAAAGTTGTCAAAGGTGGTCGCCGCTTTAGTTTTAGAGCCGTGGTGGTTGTGGGCGATAATAAGGGCCGCGTGGGTGTGGGGATTGGCAAAGCCCGCGAGGTGCCCGATGCCATCCGTAAAGGATCGGAACAGGCCAAACGCAATATGCGCCAGATTCCGATGACGGGCAATACCATTCCTCACGAAATTACTACCCGGTTTAGCGCCGCCGAGGTCTTCTTGAAACCGGCGTCGCCCGGTACCGGCGTGATTGCCGGCGGGGGCGTCCGCGCGGTGGTTGAAGCAGCGGGGATTCGGGATATTTTGACCAAGAGCAAAGGTAGTTCAAATATTTTGAACGTGGTCAAAGCCACCATCAAAGCGCTGAACGAATTACAAGACCCGGTTGAAATCGCCCAGAATCGGGGAATTTCCCTCAATCGTGTTCAACCGTTCTGGGTAGCTGAGGGAGAATAATGGCCAAGAAGAAAACAAAAATCCTGAAAGTTACGTTGGTAAAAAGCCCTATTGGTCAAAACGTCCGGCAGAAAGGCACCGTGCGTGCGCTGGGCCTGCGAAAAATGGGGCAAACTGTTGAACATAACGATACCCCGGTGTTGCGGGGCATGGTTGAAAAAGTATCTCATTTGGTTAAGGTTGAAGAATAGGAGATTGGGTAGCTATGAAATTGCATGATCTCAAGCCCGCTCCGGGTAGTAAAAAGAATAGAAAACGCGTGGGTCGTGGTATGGCTTCGGGCATGGGTAAAACCAGTGGCCGGGGCATGAAGGGCCAGGGCGCGCGTTCCGGCGGCGGTAAAGGCCCCTACTTTGAGGGCGGCCAGTTGCCGTTAGTGCGACGGCTTCCCTTCCGCCGGGGCTTTAACAATATCTGGCGGGTTGATTACCGGCCCATTAACGTGGGGCGTTTGCAAGAAAAGTTTGGCGAAGGCGAACAGGAAATAACGCCTGAGCGTTTGATTGAAGCCGGCCTTATTAAAAAATCGGATGAGGCGGTGGCTATTTTGGGCGAGGGCGATGTTTCTACCGCGTTCACCGTCAAAGCGCATCGTTTTTCTAAGAGCGCCAAAGCAAAGATCGAGGCAGCCGGCGGTACGGTTGAGGTATTGTCGCTGTCATAATTATTAGATCGATGAGATAAAGCTATGTTAGAAGCCATTAAAAACGCATTCAGCATCCCGGATCTGCGGCGCAAAATCATCTTCACCCTGTTGATTTTGGTCGTTTATCGCGCCGCCGCCAATGTGCCGGTGCCCGGTGTTGATACCGAGGTGTTGCGGAACTTTCTGGAATCCGGGGAGCAGGGCAACTCGATCATCCAGTTCCTGAATCTGCTTTCGGGCGGGGCCTTAACCCGCTTGTCGGTGATGGCCATGGGCGTGTACCCGTACATTACCGCATCGATTATTATGCAGCTTCTTACGCCCCTGATCCCGCAGTTGCAGGCATTATCCAAAGAAGGCGAGCAGGGCCGCAACAAGATCACCATGTACACCCACTGGCTGACCGTGCCGCTGGCGCTGCTGCAAGCCTACGCCCAGGTCATTCTGGTGCAAAACACCATTCCGGGGATGATGGATAATTTTGGCTTTGGCATTGCGCCATTATCAACCGTGGCTACGTTGATCACCATGACCGCCGGCACGATGGTGGCGGTTTGGATGGGCGAGTTGATTACCGAGCGCGGCGTGGGCAACGGTGTATCTATCATTATCTTTGGCGGGATTGTGGCCCAAATTCCGGCCCAGATTGGCCGCTTCATCAGCAGCCAGGATTGGCTGAACCTGGGCCTGTTCTCGATCATTACCGTATTGACCATTGCCGTAATTGCCGTGGTGCAGGAAGGCCAGCGCCGGATTCCGGTGCAGTACGGCAAGCGGGTGCGGGGCACCAAAGTATACGGCGGGCAGGCGTCTCATATTCCGCTGCGCGTCAATAGCGCCGGCATGATCCCGCTGATCTTTGCCCAATCTATCTTGATTTTTCCGAGCGCGCTGGCTAACTCTTTCCAGTACAGCGACAATGCGGTGATAGCGAGCCTCTCAACTTTTGTGGTCAACTGGTTCAGCCCGCAGTCGGCGGTTTACTGGATTACCTATTTCCTGATGGTGGTGGCCTTCACCTATTTCTATACGGACGTGATTTTCAAACAGCAGAATTTGTCTGAAAATTTGCAGCGCCAGGGCGGCTTTATTCCCGGCTTGCGGCCCGGCAAACGCACGGAACTGTATCTGAACACCGTGTTGCAGCGCATCACCCTGGTAGGCGCGCTGCTACTGGGCGGCGTGGCGATTTTGCCCTGGATCGTCAACATCTTGACCGGGCAGGGCGCCGGCGGCCAAACGCAGTCGCTCATTATTACCAGTACCGGCTTGTTGATTGTGGTGGGTGTGGTGCTGGATACAATGAAGCAGCTTGAGTCGCAGTTGCTGATGCGGCACTACGAAGGATTTATCAGTTAATTTTTGAAGCCGGCATGATGTTTCGTACCAAAAAACGTAGAATTGTTTTAAAATCTAAAGCTGAAATAGACATCATGCGGCAGGCGGGTAAAATAACAGCGGCGGCGCTTGATGCGGTGCGTCGCCATAGCCAGCCGGGTGTCAGTACAGCTGAATTAAATAAGATTGCCGAAGACGTGCTAAAACGCCAACAGGCCACGCCCGTGTTTAAGGGATACCCCGCGTCTCTGCAAGGGGTGCCGCCTTTTCCGGCGGCAATTACGGCCAGTATCAATAACGAGTTGGTGCATGGCATTCCCAGCAAAAAGCGCGTGCTGCAAAACGGCGATATTTTTAGCGTTGATTGCGGCGCACTCTACAAAGGCTGGATTGGCGACGCCGCCATTACAGTGGCGGTGGGCCAAATATCAGAAGAAGCGCAGCGATTACTGGATGTAACCCAACAATCGTTGTTTGAGGGCATTGCCCAGGCCAGGGCCGGACACCGCACCGGCGATATTTCCGCCGCGGTTCAGGCGTATGTTGAAGCCCACGGCTACAGCGTGGTTCGGGAATATACCGGGCACGGCGTGGGTCGGAAAATGCACGAAGACCCCCAGGTGCCGAATTTTGGCGAAAAGGACAAAGGTCTACGGCTGAAAAAAGGCATGACCATTGCCCTGGAACCGATGGTGAATGCCGGGACCTGGCAAACCCAGGTGCTGGACGACGGTTGGACAGTGGTAACGGCAGATGGTAAACTATCGGCTCACTTTGAACACACGTTTGCCGTGACCGATGGTGAGCCTGATATTTTAACCCTATTGTAACTGTAGAGGACGAATATTATGAAAGTAAAACCCTCTGTAAAACGCAGATGCGACAATTGTAAAATTATTAAACGCCGGGGAGTGGTTCGCGTAATTTGCACCAATCCCAAGCATAAGCAGCGTCAAGGATAAGGAGACGGTACCCTATGGCTCGTATAGCTGGCGTTGATTTGCCTCGTGACAAACGCGTAGAAATTGGTTTGACTTACATTTATGGCGTTGGTTTGACCACCAGCCAGACAATCCTGGGGCAGGTTGGGATTAACCCCGATACCCGGGTTAAAAATCTGTCTGAGGCTGAAGTGAACCAACTGCGTGAGTTTATCGACCAGAATTATGTGGTAGAAGGCGATTTGCGCCGTGAAGTTGGTTTGAACATCAAACGTTTGCAAGAGATTGGCTGTTACCGCGGCCTGCGCCATCGCCGTAATTTGCCGGCGCATGGCCAGCGAACCCGCACCAATGCCCGGACCCGCCGGGGCGCGCGGCGCACGGTGGCCGGTAAGAAGCGGGCCGCACGTAAGTAATTGGCTAATTTTAATCTTAATCGGCTCGTGGCCGGGTAACACGAATTGTAGGCCCACCGAGTCAATCAGTATGTAAGGATAAGAATTATGGCAAAACAAAGAGCTCGCGGACGCGCAAGCGGCGGCAAAAAAGAAAAGAAAAATATCCCGAGTGGCCGGGCTTATATTTACGCTACCTTTAATAACACCATTATCACCATTACCGACCAGTTTGGAAACACCGTTTCCTGGGCCAGTGGCGGTACCAGTGGATTCAAAGGATCGCGCAAAAGCACGCCGTACGCGGCCCAGTTGGCGGCAACCAATGCGGCCGGCGTAGCCAAAGAACACGGCATGCGTGAACTGGACGTGTTTGTCAAAGGCCCGGGGCCGGGCCGAGAAGCCGCAATCCGCGCCTTGCAGGCAGCCGATATGATCCTGACCTCGATCACTGATAAAACGCCGATTCCGCACAACGGCTGCCGCCCGCCTAAAAAACGGCGTGTCTAACTTTAATATTGATGTTTCTAAGTGGGAAGAAGGGTTTCGCCAAGCCCGTAAACCAGCTTGTGAGTTAAAATAATTGTAATAATCAGGAGGACAAATTGGCCCGTACCGTAGAATCAGTTTGTAAGTTGTGCCGGCGAGAAGGCGAAAAGCTCTTTCTCAAAGGTGATCGTTGTTTTTCTCCCAAATGTTCCTTTGAACGTCGGCCTTACCCGCCGGGGTTGCATGGCCGTCAGGCGCAATTCAGCCGGAAAGAATCGGACTTTGGCTTACAGTTAAGAGAAAAACAAAAAGTGCGCCGGGTGTACGGTGTTTTTGAGCGGCAGTTCCGCCGATATTTCCAGATGGCGATCCGCCAAAAGGGGATGACGGGCGAGAACATGCTCATTATTTTGGAGAGCCGTCTGGATAATGTGGTCTATCGTTTAGGGTTGGCTTCATCCCGGGCGCACGCTCGCCAGTTAATTTCGCATGGACATTTTGATATAAACGGCCGTAAAACCAATGTTCCCTCATATCTGGTCTCGGTGGGCGATACCATTGTTGTGCGTGAAAACAGCAAAAAGAAAGCCCACTTCAAAGAATTGGCCAAAGAATTGGATGGGGGTCGTGTGCCGAGTTGGCTGAGCCTTGATACTACGAACCTCTCCGGGCAGATGGTAGATATGCCCACGCGTGACCAAATTGACGTTTCGCTCAACGAACAATTACTTGTTGAGTTCTACAGCCGATAAGGTTGGCGCCCTAAGCTGGAAAGTTGTTTTATTAGTCGTTGAGTCGTTGAAAGAGATTAGTTATCGATTTGGAGGGTGTTCCCTTGTCCGAAGTCAGCATGGTTTTACCTAAAATAGAAACTGTAGCCAACTCCCGAAGTTTCGGTCGATTTAGCATTGGTCCTCTGGAAAGCGGATATGGTATTACGCTGGGAAATGCTTTACGCCGGGTGTTGTTGTCGTCCTTAAAAGGCGCGGCCGTAACCTCTATTCGCGTGAGTGGCGTGCATCATGAATTTTCGGATATTCCTCACGTCCGCGAGGATATGACCGCTTTGATCCTGAACATCAAGCAGCTTCGCCTGCAAATGTTTCAGGATGAGTCGGCCCGTTTGCGATTGGAAGTAAAAGGTGAGGGCGATATCAGCGCGGGCGACTTTGAATGCCCGTCGCAGGTAGAAATCGTCAACCCCGATCTTCATTTATTGACCGCTGACTCGCCGGAGGCTGAAATCGATCTGGAAGTTGTGATTGAAGTGGGCCGAGGCTATTCGCCGGCGGAAGAGCGCGGCAAACTGCCGATTGGCGAAATCCCGGTAGACGCCGTTTTTAGCCCTATCCGCAAGGCCAGCTACGTGATCGAGCGCGCCCGTATTGGGCAGGCCACGGATTACGACCGGCTGTTGATGGATATTACCACCGACGGTACCCTATCGCCGCACGATGCCTTGAGCGAGTCGGCCAAAATTTTGGTGCAGCACTTCTCGTTGGTTTCCGGCGTGACCGAAGTTGAAATACCTGCCGAACCCGAAGAGGAAGGTGGTATTCCCACCAAAATTTACGAAACCCCCATCGAAGATCTGGAATTGACCGTTCGGGCCTACAACTGTCTGAAACGCGCCGGAATCACCCAGGTTGGCGAAATTCTGGACAAAATGAAAAAAGGCCAGGATGAAATTTTGGCTATTCGCAATTTTGGCCAGAAATCGCTGGATGAATTGATGGAACGCTTGGACCAAAAGGGGTATCTGGAAATGCTTGATGACGACATCCGAAATTTCCGGCTGGAACCCCTGCCCGAAGAGTAGGCCGCCGGATCAGGTTTGAGGAGATTGAAATATGCGACACAATATGATGGGATACAGACTGGGGCGTTCGACCAAGCATCGAAAAGCCCTGTATCGAAATTTAGCAACAGAACTATTTCGGCACAACAAAATCAAAACCACCGAAGCCAAAGCCAAAGCCGTTCAACCCATTGTCGAATCGTTGATTACCCTGGCCCGGCGCGGCGATTTGCAATCGCGCCGTTTGGCGGCGCGGGATGTTAAAGACCCGGCGGTTTTGCAAAAATTGTTTGATGAAATTGGCCCGCTGATGGAAGATCGACCCGGCGGCTATACCCGTATTTACAAGTTGGGGCAGCGCCGGGGCGATGCCGCCCCTATGGCTCAGATTGAGCTGGTTGGGGTAGAGAAATAATCACGCTCCCCGGCGAGATGATCCGGTGACTTTGCCGCAACGCTACCGCGCCACGGTTGAATATGATGGCACCGATTTTTTGGGGTATCAAATTCAAGCCCGGGGCCGGACCGTTCAGGGCGAGATTGAAGCATCGCTCAGGCAGATTACCGGATCGCAAATTCGGATTGATGGCGCGGGTCGCACCGACGCCGGCGTGCACGCGGTAGGACAGGTAATTGCCTTTAACACGGCCTGGAAACATAGCCTGGCCGACCTGCACCGGGCGCTGAATGCCACGTTTCCGCGTGATATTGGCGTAACACATTTAAAAATTGCAAACGATGATTTTCATCCCCGGTTTGATGCGGTGAGCCGTTCCTACCGGTACACCATTATCAACCGGCCCTGGCCGCGCGTTTTAGAGCGGCGCTACGCCCACCATGTACGGGAGTCGTTGGATATTGAGGCCATGCGTCGGGCGAGCCGGTATCTGATTGGTTCGCAGGATTTTGCCTCGTTTGGCAAACCGACCCAGGGTGAGGTAACCATTCGAGACGTAAGGCAAGCGGTGTGGTCAACCGAGGGCGACCGGCTGTGGTTTGATATTACAGCCAACGCCTTTTTGTACCGGATGGTGCGCACCATTGTAGGAACGTTGATCCAGGTGGGCCAGGGACGACTGGCGGCGGATGACGTCGAACAAATTTTAGCAGCAAAAGATCTAACCCGTTCTGCCGCTCCGGCTCCGGCCCACGGCCTCTGTTTAATGCAGGTTAGCTATTGAGCGAGCGCAGGGTAATGTCACAAGCAGAATGAGTGTGGCATTGAATCAGTAAGTTTTCTGGAGATATAGGAAATGACAGCAAAAATAACCAAAAGCGCCAAAGCACAAGATATTCAACGTGACTGGTACGTTGTTGACGCGCAGGGACAAACGCTGGGACGGTTAGCCACCCGGATTGCCACCCTTTTACGGGGGAAAAATAAACCGTCCTTTACCCCGCACGTAGATTGCGGCGATTACGTCATCGTGGTAAACGCCGAAAAAGTTCATGTAACCGGCCAGAAAATGAGCCAGAAAAAATATTATCGCCATTCTGGCTATCCGGGCGGGTTGAAGGAAGTGACCCTGCGCGATCAATTGCAAAAATTCCCCGATCGGGTGATTGAATCGGCGGTGCGGGGAATGCTGCCTCACAATCGGCTGGGGCGGCAAATGTTCAAAAAACTAAAAGTGTATGCGGGTCCCAACCATCCTCATCAGGCCCAGCAACCTCAGACTTTTGAATTATAATTAGAGCAGGAAGAGAGCGAACAATGAGCGAAACTCGATCTTATTACGAAGGAATTGGTCGCCGTAAAGAGGCCACTGCCCGCGTCCGTTTGTATACCGAAGGTGAAGGCAAGTTTACCTTAAATGAAAAAGCGATGAAAGAATATTTCCCGCGAGACGTTGACCAGATTTTGGTGAGCCAGCCTTTACAGGTAACCGGCACCGATAGTCATTTTGATGTCAGTGTTAAAGTAAATGGCGGCGGCGTGAGCGGCCAGGCCGGGGCGGTGCAATTAGGGATCGCCCGCGCCCTGCTCAAGGCCGACGAAGAGTACCGCAAAGTATTGCGCCAACACGGCCTGCTGACCCGCGATGCCAGGGCCAAAGAACGGAAAAAACCCGGTCTCAAGCGCGCTCGCAAGGCTCCTCAATACACCAAACGCTAAAATGATGATCGGCTGTTTGTTGCTGAAAAATTGAAACAGAAGAAAACACGGACACAATCGTCCGTGTTTTTGTTTTTGCGTTAAAATTCACGCTCAAGGGGGACTTCATGAAAAAATCAGAGATTATTGCTTTGTATGATCTGGACCAACGCATTAATGTTGAATATCCTGATACGCGCCGCGAAGAGTTCCCCTGCATTGTGCGGCACGTGGGACTGGGCGAATTAGGTGAGGGAACAATCCTTTACAGCCAACTGGATGAAGCTAATGTTGACCAGACCATTTGCGAACAGATTGATTATTACGAGACCATCGGCCAAAATTTTGAGTGGAAATTGTTTGATTATGACCGGCCCGCCGACCTGAAAGAACGTTTGCTGGCCTACGGCTTTGAAAACGAAGAATCCGAAGCCATTATGGTTCTAGATTTGCATCAGGCTCCCGATGTATTGCGGCAGCCGGTTCATCACGATGTGCGATCAATTACCCACCCTGCAAATCTGATCGATGTTCTGGCTGTTGAGCAGCAGGTTTGGAATGAAGATCATGCCGATTTGAAATTCTATTTGACCCATACCTTAACTCGCCATCCCGACCAGATGAGTATCTATGCGGCCTATGTGGATAACCGTCCGGTGAGCGCCGCCTGGATTTATTACCCCTTGGGAAGTCAATTTGCCAGTTTATGGGGCGGATCAACGCTGGCGGAGTTTCGGGGGCGGGGATTGTATACCGCGCTACTGGCGGCCCGTGTTCAGGAAGCGATCAAGCGGCAAGTCAATTATTTAACTGTTGATGCCAGCCCTATGAGCCGGCCTATTCTGGAAAAATTTGGGTTCGAGAAGATTGCCACCTGTTATCCCTGCAAGTGGGTGTGTACGGTTCATCAAAAATAGAATGGTACTATTTACGAGTGGTTGGGCTTGATGGTACAGTAGACATACGAGAAATTCATATTCCGGCAGAACCGATGCCGGGCCTGTGAAGTTGTTTGTGCAATTACCCTAAAAAATTAACAATCAGCGGCCAGTACAAAATAGTGACAACGGCAAAAACAAATAAAATAATGCTGATGAGTAGCGGCCGGTCGGTTAGAAGCACTTCGTCCGGCGCTCCGCCATCGCCCATCACATGCACCACGTACAAATATCTAAAAATGCCGTAAATAACAAAGGGGATGGTGAGCATCATAGAATGGTTTTCCGGCAGGTTGGGCGCGGAGAAGGTATAAAAGGCGTAGGTCATCAACGTGCCGGCGGTGACAACATCGGTCATATCATCTAAAAAGGGGATGTTGTATTCGCTCAGAATCGAGCGAGTATTGGTGGCGTGTTCTTTAAGTTCCGCCAATTCGGCCCGGCGTTTGCCCAGCACCAAAAAGAGCGCGCCCAAAATCGTAAAAACATACAACCACGGCGAAAATCGCTCTGCCTGCACCAGCACCACGCCGCCCGCCACCCGCAGCACAAAGCCGGCAGCCACCGTCAGAATATCAACAATGACAACGTTCTTTAAGACAAAGGAGTAGGCTGTTTGCAGCAGTAGATAACCGGTCAGGATCAGGCCAAAATAGATGTCCAGCCAAAAGCCCAGCGGCAGGCATACCAGCGGCAGGATAATGGCCACCAGCGTTGCCGCCGGTATCGGCACCTTCCCGGAGGCAATAGGACGGTTTTTTTTGAGAGGATGCTGGCGGTCTTTTTCCACATCCACCAGATCGTTGATGAGATAAACCGTTCCTGAAATCAGGCATAGCAGCACAAAACCGATAGTGGTTTTGAAAAAGGCTTCCGGTTGAAAGAGTTTGACATCAAAAATCAGGGCCACAAAAACAGCGCCGTTTTTATGCCATTGTCTGGGGCGTAAGGATTTAAAGAGTTGTAGAATCAAGATTGTTTCTCCACATAAGGGCCTAACCAGTTAAAATCTTGTTTTAGTTTCTTTGTTCCAAGTGTGAAAAAATTTCCGTTTGTATTTATTTTATTGGTTCCGGCTTGTAAGCGTAGCGGCTTTGTCCGGGTTAGGTAAGTAGCGCATGATACTCAAGGTGAGTTGCTTTAGCAAAAATCAAAATCCAAGACAAGAACTATTTTGCCGATGGGGTTTTCTTGTTTCGGGCCGGTACGATGGCTAAAATACGGTTGGACGTGCTGTTAACCCAAAAAGAGTTGGCCGAAACGCGCAGCCGGGCGCAGGCCCTGATCATGGCCGGCAAAGTTCGGGTGGACGATCAGGTGATGACCAAAGCGGGCATGCAGGTTTCAACTGAGGCCGCTATCACGGTAGAAGAGCCGCTGCCGTATGTGAGCCGGGGCGGTTTAAAATTGGCCGCCGCGCTGGACGCTTTTGAGATTGATCCGGCAGCAAAAGCGTGCGCCGATGTCGGCGCTTCAACCGGCGGTTTTACCGATGTGTTGTTGCAGCGAGACGCGGCGCGCGTGTATGCCATTGATGTGGGCTATGGCCAACTGGCCTGGAATTTGCGCCAGGATGACCGCGTGGTGGTGATGGAACGAACCAATGCGCGCCATCTGGACACGCTGCCGGAAATAATCGATCTGGTAACCATCGACGCTTCCTTCATCTCCCTGAAATTGATTTTCCCGGCAGTAATCAGGTGGCTGGCCGCCGGGGCGAAGGTGGTGGCCCTGGTCAAACCCCAGTTTGAGGCGGGCAAAGATCAGGTGGGCAAGGGCGGCGTGGTTCGAGATCGCGCCGTGCATTACGGGGTGTTGGAACAGGCCGTGGCCGATGCCGCCGCCCATCATTTAAACCTGGCGGGTCTGATTCCCTCCCCCATCACCGGGCCGGCGGGGAATCACGAGTTTTTGCTGTATCTGGTCTATCAGCACGCGTGCCCCGCGCTTGAACCCGGCAGCGTAATCGAAACCTGCCTGGCCCAACTGGCGGCCCATACTTGAAGTGTATCCTATGAGAATGAATGGTCATAGACAAACCCGATTCGGTATTGTATAATCTCACTCAAACGATACTCCACGCAGGAAGGAACTTAAGGCGAGATTGTGATGTTAAGATATTTAGATGGCCCCCCCCCGGAAGAACCCAACCATGAAGACGAACAAACATCGACCCCCCCGGCGGAAGAAGGTCTTGCCGATTCCGAAGCAACAGCCGGTCAGGATGTGACGGAAGAAGCGGCAGCGGTTGAGACGGTCCCAACGTCCGAACCGGAGCTGGTGGATCAACCGCCTGAAGATCAAGTAACCGCGCCGTTACCGGGCGATGCTCCGCTTCTCTCTCCCGATAGTGAAGAAGACCGGGAAGCGGTACTCAAACAAAAAATCACCGGCCTGGAACAGCGAATTGGCTACCTGGAGCGCATTGTCAAGATCAGCCAGATTTTGAACTCGACCTTGAGTTTAAAGCCGCTGCTGCAAATTATTGTCCAGGCGGCAACCGAACTCACCGATACCGAAACCTGCTCCATCATGCTGTTTGATAAAAAAAATAACGACCTGCGCTTTGCCGAAGCCACCGGCGGCGTGAGCGCGGAACTCGGCAAAGTTTCGGTGCCGTTGGAAGGCAGTATTGCCGGTTGGATTGTGCGGGCCAACCGCCCCCTGCTCATCCGCGATGCCAAAAACGACCCGCGCTGGCACCAGGGCGTGGATGAATCGATTGATTTTGAAACGCGGTCCATTTTAGGGGTTCCGCTCAAAGTGCGCGATAAAGTGATTGGCGTGCTGGAAGTGATCAACAAGCGGACCGAGGAAGGGTTTTCTCAAGATGATGTGCAATTTGCCGAAACGCTGGGCGCGCATGCCGCCATTGCCATTGAAAACGCCCGGCTGATGGATGAACTCCAGCAAACCTACCGCGAATTGGCTGAAGTTGACCGCATCAAAGGCGATTTTGTGAGCATCGCCTCGCATGAGCTGCGGACGCCGCTCTCTTTGATTTTGGGGTACGCTTCATTTCTCAAAGACAATGTCTCGGGGCAGGCCAGCGAGCAGGCCGAAATTGTGTTGAGCAGCGCCATCAAGCTGCGTTCTATCATTGACGAATTGGTGAACCTGCGCCATATTCAAGCCGGCGATATTCAGTTGGAGCGAAGTATGTTCTCGTTCCGGGAAATGGTGCAGGAAGTTGTGAAAGAGTTCAAAGATATTGTCAACGCCAAACAACAAACATTGACCACGCGTTTTACCCCCAATGATAGCCCCTTTAATATTGACGCCGATCACCAAAAAATCCGCCTGGTTTTGGCTAACCTGGTCTCTAACGCTACCAAGTTTACGGGAGAGAAGGGCCGCATTCATATTGATGTCGCGCAGAAGAAACATGAATATTGGATCAACGTCATCGATACCGGCGTTGGTATCCCCGAAGAACAATATGACCGGATTTTTGACCAGTTCCATCAGGTAGAACCCTCGCTGACGCGAAAATTTGAGGGAATGGGATTAGGGTTATCTATTGCCAAAGGCATGGTAGAGGTTCATCGGGGGCGAATTTGGGTAGAAAGTGTTGTCGGTAAAGGCAGCAAGTTCACAATTGTCTTCCCGACGGCTCCAGATGTGGCAACGTAAAGATTTGCCAATTTAACCGGAAAAATGTTTAATCCGATGGTTAAAAATTCATAGAGAAAGACGGCCTTGGATCCGAGAAATTTTCTTGCCGGCTATTTCTATGAAATGACACCCTGCTTATTATCCAAGCGATTTATGGAGCCTGTTTGTTATGCCCGACATTGTTGTCGTAGGGGACATAAACGTTGACCTAAATTTTTCTATTCCTGCCTACCCTGTACCCGGCAACGAAGCGATTGCTACGGATGTCCAGATGCACACGGGTGGATCGGCTATAAATACGGCTATTGCCCTGGCTAAAATGGATATGGATGTTGGCTTTGTGGGTCGGGTAGGACGAGATCCGCTGGCCGGAAAAGTATTGGCCGATTTAAGCGAAACCGGCGTGGACTGCACGCATATTCAAACCGATCCAACGGTCAGTACCGGTATGATTTTTATCGCGGTGACGGCTGATGGTGAGCGCACGATGTTCAGCGCGCGCGGCGCAAATGCTTTTACCAAAGCCAAAGAAATTTCTCCCGATTGTTTTGTCCAATGCCGCTGGATTCATCTGTCGGGTTACTCTTTTTTGTCTCACGACCAGCATGAAACCCTGATGTTTGCCCTGGACTACGCCAAAAATTCACCCTATACCCGAGTCAGCCTGGATGTGGGTGTGGAACCGGCCCTGCGGGCGCGAACTCAACTGCTGGAAATTCTGCCACGATTGGATGTGATCTTCCCCAACAAAATGGAATTAAGTTTGCTCAGTGAAGGGCTGGCCGTGGAAGACAGCCTGGATCTTCTGTTTGACCATGGCGCCAGAGCGGTTGTAACCAAGTGTGGGGCGCAGGGGAGTATTTTAGCGGTTGAGAACAGGCACGTTCGGCTGCCGGCGTTTGATGTAGCTGTAAAAGACACAACCGGCGCCGGAGATAGTTTTAACGCCGGCGTTGTGTTGGGGCGTTTAATTGGCTTAAGATGGGAAGCTGCGACTGCCCTGGGTAATGCGTTGGGCGGTTTGGCTGCAACCCAGCATGGGAGCGGGGCAAACTCTATTCAGCGCAATATGGTGGCTAAATTAGTAGAGAAGCACCTGTTTCATCCAGCGTGGTCGTCGGTTCAATATGCTCTGGAAGAATTGGCCGCCTATTTTGAAGGGGATGCTATAGTGTAATCTGAAGATTTGTTCGTGGGTAAACATAACAAAACGCGCAGGCTATAACCTGCGCGTTTTGATTTTAGTATAGGTTGGAATGCTTATACAAGCGTTATAACATTGCTGGCTTGTAATCCCTTGGGCCCCTGTTCGATCGTAAATTCAACCTGCTGGCCTTCGTTTAAGGTACGGTAGCCGTCAGATTGAATGGAGGAATAATGAACAAAAACGTCTTCTCCCTCATCACGTTCAATAAACCCATAACCTTTGGTGGCATTAAACCACTTAACGGTGCCCTGAATTCTTTCGGACATAATGCAAATCTCCTTGCTGCTAAAAAATAAAAATTTTGAAAATGGGCCAAAATGGCTGCCTGCCGGCAATAAAAAAAGCCACCCGTGGCAAATACCTGGCGGCCAAAAACCGGACAGGAACCTTCTACAACGACCCTATATTACCATAATGACGAAATTCCGTCAATTAACTTGGGTAGAATTACGCGGTTTGGGTAAAAATCCAACATATTTTGTACCTTCTCAATAATCAGGGGCAGAATTGGTTGAGTTTGTCGAAACCAACGGTCTTCGATAGGCTCAGGCCTCGTTCCCCCGAAATATTGAGAAGATACCATTTTTTGAAAATTTTCATTAATTATGCGAATTAATAACGGGCTTATATCGCAACCCGGCAAATTGCAGAAAAACACCCGCCGAATCAGATAAAACAGGCCTGAAATCTCCCATGTGACTCCCTAAATGTTGCTTCTTTTGCAAATATATTTATTATTGGGGAGAAGCGAACTACACACCGATCCCTTACCGGGGAAATCAGATCGGATTGGTGATTTTACCAACTCGAACTACTCAACGATGAGCCAACTCAGCCTATAACCAGGGCTGTCCCCTTTTTATGACAATTATAATAATTATGGTTGTCACCACCTTGATTTCAAGGAACATTTGCGGGCGGAACGTAGTTGCACGTAAATAACATCAATTATTTAAAGTACGGAGGCTTTTAATGGCAAACATCAAAAAAACAAAAGGAACTATTGGTATTTTGACCGGCGGCGGCGACGTTCCCGGCTTGAACCCGGCTATCCGGGCGGTCACCATCCGCGCCCGCCGCGAAGGTTATCGGGTGGTTGGTATTCGCCGTGGTTGGGGTGGAACCATCGACATTGTGCGCGACAAAGATTACGACAATAGCGAAAACTACATGGAACTCACCTCTGAAATTGTGAACAAAGCCGGGCGAACGGGCGGTACATTCCTGCACAGCTCTCGAACCCGCCCCAGCCATGTGGCTAAAGAGAGTGTCCCCGAACATCTAAAAGACACCTACACCGATGAGATGAACGACCTGACCCCGGAAGTGATCAAAAACCTGGAATACCTGGGTATCGATTATCTTATCCCCATCGGCGGCGACGACACCTTGAGCTATGGCGTGCGCCTGTTCCAGGAAGGTTTCAAAGTTGTGGCCATCCCCAAGACCATGGACAACGACGTGCCCGGCACCGACTACTGCATCGGCTTTAGCACCTGCGTGACCCGCACCATCAAAATGACCCACGACCTGCGGACCTCTGCCGGCTCCCACGAGCGCTTCCTGGTGCTGGAAGTGTTTGGCCGCTACGCCGGTTTCACCGCAATGTTGCCCACCCTGGCCGGCGCTGCCGACCGCTGCGTGATCCCCGAATATGAGTTTGATATGGACAAACTCACCGAACTGCTGGTTGAAGACCGCTTTAATAACCCCAGCCGCTACTCGGTGGTATTGGTTTCTGAAGGGGCCAAGTGGGGCGGCGCCGATATGCAGTTTATGGATCAGGAAACCGATGCCTACGGCCACAAAAAGTTGGGCGGCGTGGGCGACCGTGTGGCCGAGGAATTGAAAGGACGCGCCGCTAAGTTTAACAAAGGCCGGCCGATCAATGTGATCAGCCAAAAATTGGGCTACATGACTCGCAGCGGTGATCCCGATGCGCTTGACTCGATTGTGCCGATGGCGTTTGGCAACCTGGCCTTAGACCTGATCCTGGATGGCGTACATGGCCGCCTGGTGGTGGTTAAAAATGGCCGCTACGACAACATGCCCATTGACGCCGTGACCAGCACCAAAAAATTGGTCAATGTGGCCGAACATTACAATACCGAACGCCTACGCCCGCGCTACCGCAGCTTTGAAATGAAGCCGCTGCTCATTATGGCCGATGACCACGTTCACGTTTGATCTAAAAAATTGTTTGGTTGAAATAAAAAACGGGCCTGCGGACAATCGTCTGCAAGCCCGTTTTGTTTTTTATGTAGTCCGATTATTTTGAGTCCATAGCGGCCAGCAGGGCGCGAATCTGCTGGATTTGTTCCCGCTCGTGCTCCAGCATCCGGCGGATAACTTTGCGCGGCGTCCACTTTTTGCCGTCGTAAATGGTAAAGTTATTCAGATCTGCTTCGGTCAGGGCGCGGAGCCGTTCCAGGGCTATGCCCCGGGTGGCGGCCAATCGAAAGAGCGGGGCTTCGGGCCAGCGTTTGAGGCGGTCGGTGTACCACAGGTCGGCTTCAGCAATATTGCAAAGATGATCGCGGATAGAAGAGGCGTCATCGGCCTGTTTCCAATCAAACGATTCCGCCGGCAGATCTTTCACCAGATCAACTAACTCCTGCCGCGAAATGGCCATCCACCGAAACAACATTTCCATCTCGTTGGGGTGCAGGTTATCATAATCGGTGGGAAACGTGGTTTGCTCCACTTCTTCAAATTCCAGCTCGATGCCTTCGCCGGCGCGGGGAACCGGCTCGCCCACATCGCGGAGCAGGGTGAGATAACCGGCAATCGCCTCGCTGATTTTTTCTTTGGCCTCTTCCAAGGTTTTTCCCTGCGCCGATGCGCCCGGTAATTTTGGCACGTGGGCGGTGGGAACTTGGCCGGTGATGGGGTCTCCTGCCGTTTCAACGTACACCAGGTATTTTGTCATTGTTTATCTCCCTTGATGATTATTTCTGAACCACAACCCAGGCTGTGTATTGATCGTCGGTGTGGATGTTGACGTGGGCGCTGGGGGCTGCTGCGTGAAACATCTCTTTGATAGCGCCGGCCCGATAAAAGTGACTTTGCATCAAGGCCAGCTTTTCGGCCAGAGCCACCAATTTGACCGGCCAGGTTTCAATATTGGGTTCTTCTATCACCAATCTTCCGCCGGGGGCCAGCACGCGCCACAACTCGGCCACCGATTCCTGCTGGTTGCAAAAATGGTGAAAAGCATCCACCACCACAATGCGCTCAAAGCTATTGGCGGGAAACGGCAGGCGCTCAACATGGGTTTGCAGCGGGTCCAGGCAGGGTTTTTGGACTGCCTGTTGCAGCATGCCGGTCGAGATGTCGGTTACAATCAGCTGCCCGGCCAGATTTTCAAAGGAGGCCGCAATACGCCCGGTACCGCCGCCGGCATCCAGTAAACGCCCGGCGGCAGGCAGCGCCAGCAAGGTTTGAAGTTGTTCTTTATCCTGACCGTCGAAAATACGGTCGTAAAAAGGCGCCAGCCAGGAAAAATGGTCAAACATCAGCGTTGTTTTTCCATAGCAACCACGGGCACGCGCACCAGTTTGCCCTCTTCATCTTCGCGCACGCGGTACAGGTCGTCAACAGATTCAAGCCGGTCAATAAAAAGTACGCCATCCAGATGATCGATCTCGTGGTGAACCAGCACCGCGTCAAAATCTTCAAACACGCGTTCAAAGGGCCGGCCGGTTTCATCTAATCCTTTGACCCGCAGGTAATGGGGCCGAACGGTGTCGGCAAACAGGCCGGGGAAACTCAAACAGCCGTCAAAATCCCGTTGCTCGTTCCCAACCTCGATAATCTCGGGATTGATCAGGGCAATGGGGGGGTCCGGCGCTTGCTCCTCTTCACTGCGGTTGTTGAGCCGGACAACCACCACGCGCTGGTGAACGTTGATCTGGGGAGCAGCCAGGCCAATGCCTTCGGGGTGGGTGTCCAGCGTCTCTTTCAAATCCTTGATGAGTTTTTTAACGCGCCGGTTGATAACTCTAACCGGCTCGCTTTTCTTGCGCAGGGCCGCCTCATTATTTGAATATAAAACAATATCTCTCACTGCCATATTTTTATTAAATCCATATCCTTTCGCTACTCTTCTATCGACCTGTGCAATAGGTTGAAGAATTCTCCGAAGGGGTGGGGGCATGGAGGGGTAGTTCCCCCCTCATCCCCCCCCTCCTTGTGCGGCTATTGCACGGGTATCTATTCTATTTATTGTAGCATGCTCTTGGGTTGATTAGAAATTGAACTTCCTGATAGGCTCGTGATTGCCTGACCGTTTTTTTCGTTTTCGCTTAAATTACGTTAAATTTGGCGTTTTTGTTTGAAAACCATGTAAAATTACAGTATACTTGCTATAGCTTTAAAATTAAAATGGCTGTATTACCAAATTTGTGGGAAGAACAGCATTTGGTTTGTTATTGGGGGGGTCACTCGTTATCCACTTCTGTTTTTTACTACAGAACTTACTGCAAAGGAGTGATCGTGAAGCAAACATCATCTTTAGGGGCAAGGCTGCGCATCTTACGAAAAGAACGACGTTTAACCCAACGGGAATTGGCGACGCAGGCCGGCATTTCGGTGAACGCGGTGAGTCTCATTGAGCGGAATGAAATTTCGCCCAGTGTTTCTACGCTGCAAAGTTTGGCCGGCGCGCTCAATGTAAAAATCAGCTATTTTTTTGCCGACGATGCGGAAACCAGCGTCATTCATATCAAAGGAACGGATCGCCCGCTGATGCAAAGCGGAGGCATCTCCATAAGCGGATTGGGGCAGAAGCTAAAAGGACAACAACTGGAGCCATTTTTTATGGTATTACAGCCCGGTTCCGGCAGTGGAGACCAGGATGTTGTTCATTCCGGCCATGAATTTGTATATTGTCTGCTGGGGCAGCTAAAGTACGAGATCGATAAAAACGTCTATTTACTCAACCAAGGAGATTTGCTTCTGTTTGAAGCGGAACTTCCCCATCGCTGGCATAACCCTACCGAATCGGAAGCGCAAATGCTGCTGATTTTGGAAGAGTCAGACGAGTCCCATCGCTCTACCCGCCGGCATTTTCCCGATTATCCTTCGGTAACGCATCTGGGTTGATGAAATGGGTTCATAAGCCGGGCACAATTTGTGCGCGTTTTTAAAAAAAAGTTTACATAAAACTAAAGAATTTTAACGGGAGGAAACAATGAGTATAAAATATACCTATATCGGGCACGGCACTCACTATTTGGAAATTGGCGACAAAAAAGTTCTGGTGGATCCCTTTTTAACCGACAATCCCAGCACCAATGTATCGCCGGATTCTGTTGAGGCAGATTACATCCTGATTTCCCACGGCCACGGTGACCACGTGGCAGATTTGACGTCCATTGCCAAACGAACCGGCGCTATGATTATAGCCAATTTTGAGATTATCAGTTGGTTACAGAAACAGGGCATCCCCGAAGCGCAAACTCACGCCCAACACATTGGGGGTGGGTATCAGTATGATTTTGGATATGTGAAATTGACCATTGCTCACCACGGTTCCGGCCTGCCTGATGGCAGCTACGGCGGGAACCCGGCTGGTTTTCTGATTACCGCCGAGAACACAAAAATTTACCTGGCCTGCGATACGGGTTTGTTTGACAGTATGCGCCTTTATGGAGAAGAGGGAATTGATCTCTGCGTGCTGCCCATTGGCGATAATTTTACGATGGGGCCGGATGACGCCCTGCGGGCCGTAAAAATGATCCGGCCCAAAATTGCCGTGCCGTGCCATTACAATACCTGGCCTTTGATTGAACAGGATGCTCAGGCCTGGGCCAGGCGCGTTGAAGCCGAAACTGATACAAATATCCGTGTGTTACAACCGGGCAGTTCGTTGGAAATTTAAACGCCTTTCTAACAAAGTTTCATTGACACCCCTTTCTGCGCAGAGTACAATTATAAGGAGAAAGGGGTATTTTTATGAGTAAATTTTTCCGTTCGGGTGTAACCCTTCAAGAAGTGCTGGATGAGGCCACGATTGAAGGGAAACTCTACGAAAAATTAGATAATGATAAAATTCGCTGCGTTGCCTGCGGGCATCGCTGCGTGATCTTTCCTGGCCGGCGCGGTATCTGCCAGGTTCGATACAATGAAAATGGAACGCTCCGAGTGCCGTTTGGCTATGCCGCCGGTATCCAGAGCGATCCGGTAGAAAAGAAACCGTTTTTCCACGCTATGCCCGGCAGCAATGCCCTGACCTTTGGCATGCTGGGCTGCGATTTCCACTGCGGTTACTGCCAGAATTGGGTTACCAGCCAGGCTTTGCGCGACGAGGCCGCCGGGGTCGCTCCCACGACGGTTTCACCGGAGCGCCTGGTGCAGGTTGCGCACGAAACCGATGCCCGGCTGGTGGTAAGCAGCTACAACGAACCGCTGATTACGGCAGAATGGTCGCGCGAGATTTTCCGGCAGGCCAAAGAAGCCGGGTTGGTGACAGGGTTTGTGTCTAACGGCAATGCCACCCCGGAAGCCCTGGAATACATCAAACCTTTCACGGATTGTTATAAAGTTGACCTGAAATCGATGCAGCAGAAAAACTACCGTGAACTAGGCGGCCAGCTCAAACATGTATTGTGGACGATTGAAGAATTGCACAAGCGGGGGTTCTGGCTGGAAGTGCTGACCCTGGTGATCCCCGGCTTCAATGATTCCAATGATGAATTATGGGACGCGGCTCGATTTATCGCCGGGATTTCGCCGGAAATTCCCTGGCATGTCACGGCCTTTCATCAAGATTACAAAATGACCGAACCCGACAACACCACTTCTGATATGCTCATTCGGGCGGCGGAGATTGGTGTGGAGGCCGGCTTGCAATTTGTGTATGCCGGCAATCGACCGGGGCAGGTGGGTAACTGGGAGAACACCTATTGCCCCCGTTGCCAAACGCTGCTTGTTGAGCGATATGGGTATCTGATTTTGCAGTATAACCTGACCGAGTCAGGGACGTGCCCTAATTGCCAACATTTTCTTCCCGGCATCTGGCCCGATTCTCCTGCCATGGTAAGAACCGGCCCGGCCAACGAGGTTTTTATGCGCCGCCCGGTGCAGGTGAGAGTATAATTATTCATCGGGTATTTCTTTAGCGTAGAGATTCCGTAGAGTTTACGTCGAGCAGGACAGAAGTTGACGTGTTATATTTAAACCATCAAACATGCTAATGTGTTTAGCTTAGATAATTCAGCCAACAACGGTTCGCCAATTAATTTGGGCCAAAGGCATGTTCATCTTCTCCTCCTTTTTGGGAAGCCCGGCATTATTGCCGGGCTTCTTGTTTTAAATACGTCTGCGTGTAGTAATAGACATAATATAGGACAAAAGTTTATAACGTTATGTTAAAAAACGGCTTGAATCAATGCTAATTTATTGGTAAAATAGAGATAAGTCAGCAATAAGCAGGTCCTTGTTCTTTGACAACCTTAAACTGATAGGCCGTCGCAACGGCTCTTTGAGATTTTAACGTTGCAGTCCGTTAAAGGAGAAAGTTTACTGAGAAAACGTTGAAATAGAAGCCCGATCCACTCAAAAGCAGGTATTGGGCTTTTTTGTTTATACCCGCCAAAAAGACTCAAAAATTCAATTTTTGGGCCGTAAAATAAGAAATTCTCACAAATTTTTCTAGTTACCTACTTTATGGCAAGTTAATTTTAATGTTATGTCTAATTCCTATTGCAATAAAAACAGAGTCCCGATATAATGGATTTTAACATAAGAGCTTTACATAGTGCGTTCTATGTAGGCTAAAAAATTTTTCTTGTCGCTACTGGGATTGGGGATGACCGGTAGCTGATAAAAGGAGTGGGCGCATGTAGAAAATTGTCAGGAAATGTGGGGATGAATTCAATTACCTAATTTTTTTGGAGGAAAACGTGAAGAAAATCTTTTCTATTTTCAAATTTGTAATACCTCTGGTGTTAGTAATATTACTGCTACAGGTTGCCGTGGTAGCCGATGCCCAGGCAGCACCGCCGGCAGGTGGAGGTGTATACCACACCGTTCAGTATGGAGAAACGCTTTTTAGTATCGGCCGGCTGTATGGCGTTTATCCCTATAGTATTTCCAAAGCAAATGGATTGGTCAATCCAAATTGTATTTATGCCGGCCAGGTGCTCTACATCCCGGCCAGCGATGGTTGGTCCGATTGTGGGGCCTGCGGCTGTGGAAAGCCATGCCCTCCGGCGCATCCAAAACCGCCGGTGCAAAAACCCCCGTGTCATTATCCCGGTTGTGGATACCCCTCCTACGGCCATGGATATGATCAAACCGGTTATTATTACTGGAACAACCACCCTACCTATCGACGCTATAGCTACACCTGTGGCTATTACTATAATTGCTACTAAGGAGGTAAATGATGAAAAAATATATACTTGTAACTTTAATGGTAGTCTTAATGTTGGCCTTGAGCGTATCGGTGGTCTCGGCCAAAGGTGATACTTACGGCGGAACTTACCACACGGTGCGTTACGGCGAAACCTTGTTTAGCCTGGGCCGTTACTACGGCGTTAATCCTTATGCTATTGCCCGCGCTAACAACCTTTACAACCCGAACTACATTTATGCCGGGCAGGTGCTATACATTCCTTCGGGATACCAGCCGGGTCATCCCCCTTGCGGTGATGGCGGCGGCGTGCATCACCGGGTGCATCGAGGCGAAACATTGAGCAGTATCGCCTATCGGTATGGCACAAGCGTTTGGGCAATTGCCCGCGCCAACAACCTTTACAACCCAAATCGTATCTATACCGGCCAGGTGCTTTACATTCCGTATGGCGGCGGTAACTGCGGCTGCTACCAGGGCTGCGGCGATGGTTATAATGCCCCCCACTATGAACAGCCTGTTTACCAGCCTTACTATTAAACAATGAAACAAGGCACCGGCCTACCGAATGTAGGCAAATCAAAAAACCTCACCGCCAACAGTTGGTGAGGTTTTTTGATTCTCATCGGTGGCAAATTGGAATTTTGACCAAAATGCAATTACTCCTATAATGTTGTCTGCTAAAAACGCTTTGTTGGGAAAGGTGTCAACAAAGTTGATAGTTGGTCACTAAAGTTCTTTAGAAAATCGATAAATTAAAAGTTTGCTATGTGAGGATGAGGAACCCATCTATGGAGTACAAAGATTATTATAAAATTCTCGATGTGGAGCCGAAAACCGCCCTCGACGAGATCAAGAAAGCGTACCGTAAATTAGCCCGCAAATACCACCCCGATGTAAACCCCGGTGATAAAGAAGCAGAAAACAAATACGAAGAACTTAATGAAGCCAACGCGGTGTTAACCGATCCCGAAAAACGGGCCAAGTATGACCGCCTGGGGGCCAGTTGGCACGCCTCTCAACAGCAAGAACCCTCCGGCGATTTTGATTGGAGCCAATGGATCGATGGCCTTGACCCCGATTCCAACATAGACCTGGATGCTTTTTTGAACGATCTGCGTGAACAGTCGGAAAATCGTGAATTTTCTGATTTCTTTCAAGCCGTCTTTGCCACAATGGGCCAGCAAGCCCGATCCGCGCCGCGCAAAGGTGACGACTACCATCAAGAGATTGAAATCTCGTTAGAGGAAGCCTTCAAAGGCACCACGCGCGTGTTGAACATCGGCGGGCGGCGGATCAAGGTAAAAATCCCTCGCGGCGCTAAAACCGGCACCCAGGTGCGCGTGCGCGGCGAGGGCGCTTCCGGGCAGGGCGGCGCAGCCAAAGGCGATCTGTATCTGGCCATCAAAATAGCCCCGCATCCGCTTTTTGAGCGGGTGGGTGATGATCTGTATGCCGAACTGCCGGTTGATCTCTACACCGCCATTTTGGGCGGCGAGGCCATTGTGCCCACTTTTGGCGGTAAAGTGAAACTCAGGATTCCGCCCGAAACTCAATCCGGCCGAACCTTCCGCTTGAAGGGGCAGGGCATGCCCAAATTGGACAATACAGACGAGCGCGGCGACCTGTACGCCAAAGCCATGGTTCAACTCCCCGAAAATTTGTCGCCTGAAGAAATAGAGTTGTTTGAAGAATTAGCCGATATCCGGGGGCTGTAAAAAAATATCATGATTGAAGATTACCAGGGCGCGCCGGCTGACGAACCGATGTACGTTATCAGTGTTGCTGCCAAAATGGTGGGGCTGCACCCGCAAACGCTGCGCCACTACGAAAGCCAGGGATTGATCAAACCCCAGCGGAGCCGGGGCAATGTGCGCCTCTACTCGCCGGCAGATATTGACCGTCTAAAACAAATCGTCCGCCTCACCGACGAATTGGGCGTGAACCTGGCCGGCGTGCAAATCATCTTGGATATGCGCGAGTGGCTGGAGCAACTTCAACTAGAGTCAAAAACCAAACAAGCTGAACTCGAGGCCGAGATTGCGCGGCTTCGGAAACGCCTCATCGAGGGCGGCGTGTAGCGAGAGGATTATCGCCTTGGCCCATCATGAATTCACTTCCCCGGCGGCTCCTGCGCCGCAACCTGCCGGCTCGCCGCCCCCGCCAGACAATGTGCCTGATAAAACTGCTGGTATGGCCCGGGCCGCCTCGCTGATTGCGGCCGGCAATATCTCCAGCCGGGTGTTGGGCATGGTGCGCGAAATGGTGATCGCCAACCTGTTTGGCGCAACCGGGCTGGTGTCGGCTTTTCGTGTAGCCCAAATTATTCCCACTATGCTGTACGATCTGTTGATTGGCGGTATGGTCAGCAGCGCCCTGGTGCCGGTTTTCTCCGAGTATGCCGAACGGGACCGGCACGCCCTATGGCATCTGGCCAGCCTGGTACTGAGTACCGCCGTGGTGGTGATGGCTGTCGTGGTTTTACTTATGGAACTGGCCGCGCCGTTGGCAGTTTCGTTGATTGTTCCCGGCTTTGACGATGAGTTGTTGGCTATCACCACCCGGCTGATGCGGATTACCACCCCGGCGGTTCTGTTCTTGAGTTTGTCCGGGATCATCACCGGTTTGCTGTACGCTCTCAAACGCTTTGCCCTGCCGGCCTTCACTGCCGCTGTTTTTAATGCCGCTATTGTGGCAGTGGCTCTGGCCGGAACGTGGATATTTAACTGGCAAATTGAGACCCTGGCCATCGGTTTGCTGGCCGGCGCGTTTTTGCAGGTGGTGCTCCAACTGCCCGCCCTGCGCGATGCCCGCCTGCGCTTTACCATCAATTGGCGGCATCCCGGCCTGCGCCGCATTGCCCGGCTCTATTTGCCGGTCATCCTGGGGCTGGTCGTCAGCCAGGTAGCCATTGCCCTGGACCGCCGCCTGGCTTCGCTCACCGGCGAGCAGAGCATTGCCTGGATGCAGTACGCCACAACCGTCATCCAATTTCCTTTGGGGCTGGTTTCCGCCGCGATTTCTCTAGCCATTTTGCCCACTCTCTCCCGGCTGGCCGCCGCAGCCGCCGATGCAGCCGGCTCTGCGCTGGACGAGTTTTTCGACACGTTGGGAACCGGCCTGCGGCTGGTGCTCATTCTCATTATTCCGGCCACGGTGGCGCTGTTTGTGCTGGCCCGCCCGGTTATCGGTTTGCTGTTTGAACATGGCGATTTTACGCCGTTCGATACCCAACAAACCGTGCTGGCCCTGCGATTTTACCTGATCGGCCTGACCTTTGCCGCTATCGACCAGCCGTTGATCTTTGCCTTTTACGCCCGGCAAAATACCCTGACCCCGGCGCTGGTCGGCGTACTGGCCATTCTTTTCTACCTGACCGCCGCGCTGGCCCCTAGCCTCTTCCGCCCGATGCAGATGCTTGATCTGGTGCTGGCCAATAGCATCCAGTGGCTGGGCCACGCCCTGGTGATGCTCTGGCTCATCAACCGGGTAGGGTCTTTGCGCGGGCGCGGCCTGGCCCAGGCGGCGTTTAAGGCGGTGGCTGCCTCGCTGGTCATGGGGCTGGGGTTGTGGGGCTTGCTGCCGTTTTTGCAAAACTGGCTGCCCGCTGCTGGCGTAATCTCTGAGATCATCCAGGTGGGGATTTTAAGTCTGGCCGGCGGCACGATCTACCTGTTGGCGTTGATGGCGCTTCGGACCCAAGAACTAACGCTGCTCACCGCCATCGCCCAACGATTTTTGCCCGAACGCATGAATCGCCAATAACCCTGTTTCGGCAAACATCCCCCATTCCTCATTGTCAGACGCGTTGATTTGATGTATAATTACCATTGTCTATATATTGTACTATGGTGCAATTGTATCTACTATATATAGGTGTTGGCTGTTGGGCTGAGTTGGCAATTCTTAAATTGCCGGGAAAAGTGTGGACTATGGACGAATCTAGATTCGATTCAGATTTTGAATACGAAGATTATGATGATTACGCTGAGGCGAACGTAACCAATGTGGGGCTGCCGCCCGGCCAGTTGGCGCTGATCATTGGGGTGAATGCCGTCATTTCTCTGGTTATCAGCATCAGCGTGGTTTTGATTGCAGGGCGGCAGGTTTCGCCGGGCAATGTGGACGCGCTGATTACGGACACCGGCGCAACCACTCAAGAGGCCGCCGGCCCCGTGGAAGGCGCGGTATCGCCGGAGGCCGAAGAAAATGGCGATGATCCCGCCGCCCAACGCACGCCCATCCAGTCGGTGTTTTATACTGTGGAAGCCGGCGATACGTTGAGCCTGATCGCCCAAAAATTCGCCGTACCGATTTCTGATATTATGGTGGCCAATGGCTTATCCAATCAGGATTTTATTCAGGTGGGACAGGAATTAATTATCCCGGTGGGAGGAATAGCTACACCCACCGCCACTTTTACCCCGGTTCCCCAACCCACCGATACCCCGCTGCCGTTTGATCCACCCACCCCGCTCCCCGCCGATGCCCAGGTGCCGCAGGAACCGGCAGCCACAGTTGGCCCTTCGCCAACGCCCACCGATACCCCGCCGCCAACCGCCACGTCCATTCCCACCTCAACCCCGGCCCCTTTTGGTGAACTCAATGTGGTTATCAACGAGGTGATTGCCCCCGGCGATCTCATGCGGGAAACATTGGTCATTATGAACAAAGGCGCGGGCACCAGCCTGGCCGATTGGTCGCTGGAAGGGTCATCATTGGGTATTTTTGTTTTCCCCGATATTTTCTTATTTAGCGGGGGTAGTATTCGGGTTCATACTTCGGCGGGGCAGAACAGCGCCAGCGATCTGTATTTGAACCAGGGCGAGGCCGCCTGGCCGCCGGGCACCACCATTATTCTGACCGATAACAAGGGTGTGGAAATATCCCGCTTTATCGTGCCGGCAGAAGCAGGGGAAACAGCTTCTCCCGCGCCCACGGCAACGCCCTAAAACATTTTTTGAGGGGAAGATCACCACCAATGGATAAAGAAATCGTCATGTATGTTCGCCGCGCCTATTGCCCTAACGTGGCACTGGCGCGTGATGTGTTGAACCGGTATAAGCTGCCCTACCGGGAGATTTTTATCGACAAAGACCCGGCGATGGCGGACCGGGTAAAGGAATGGACCCATTATTATAGTGTTCCAACAATTATCCTGGCCAACCCCGGTGAAGATGTCCCTTACACCGATTTTCTACCCCGCCCCACCGAACACAGCAATCGCGGCTACGATCGTGGCCCTATGATCACCGAACCAAACAACGCGCAATTGGAAGATTGGCTGCACAAGAACGGTTTTCTAGATAAGCCATACAAAAGATAAGGTTTTTAATCAGCCTACCTACTTGAGATCAATCTTGAAAACTATTGTCTATTACTGATTTTTTGCCAGCCTGAGTTTCTGCGGCGAGCTGTTAGGAATACGCTCGATCTCGCCCCGGGCTTCCAGATCGAGCTTGATAGTGGTGGTGTGCCAGGGAATAGATCCTTCAAATTTTCCGGCCAATTTTTCTTCTGCTGCGGCCACCAGCTCCTGAAATGTAATTTCCCCCCGCGCGTCAATGATGTCTAAAATTGTCTGGCGCATGGGATCATACTTGGTTCGGCTTATGTTGATGCCTTTTTTACCTTCCGGGTGCAATGTTAAAATTTTTTCTTCCATTTTTCCCCCATTTCGATAATACTATCTAAATTTTGGTTCCGGCCCAGGCAATGGTACAATGCTGGCTTATGAAAGCAATTGGCGTTGACCTCATCGATACCCAACGGATCGCTGAAATCATAAACCGCTACGACGACCGCTTTTTGGCGCGTGTGTATACACCGCAAGAATTGATCTATTGCAATGGGCGGGCTACCTCGTTGGCGGCGCGTTGGGCCGCTAAAGAAGCTACGGCCAAGGCTTTGGGAACCGGCATTGGTGAGATCGGCTGGCAGGAGATTGAAGTAGTGGGCCAGCACAACGGACGGCCCACGCTGCTTCTTCACGGAGCCGCGGCGGAACTGGCCGCGAAATTGGGGATCACCGAGTTTGCCGTCAGTCTCTCTCATACCGAAGATTATGCCGTTGCTTTTGTGATTGGTGAATAGACGCCGCTGCTTACCGGCTATGGCCGCGTAACCTCAAAATTTTCCCCCTCGCTAACAGACAAATCAATAACTACTTCTTGCCCGCCAAAGCCGTGAACATTGCATTTGGCCCGGACCGTTACCGTACGCACATCAGGCGGTATTCCAATATTGCTCTGGCTGCGGGTGAAGGGCTGCTCGTTATCGTGGGGATGGGCCAAAATCCGTTCGGCCAGAATATTGCCGGCGGAGTCTACCACCTGCCAGGCGTCGGCGTAATGATCCCAGCCTTCGTCATTGTGCCGGACGGTGGTGTCAAATTGCCACAGCCCGTCATCTCCTTGCCGGGCCTCAACAAAAATTACCTGGGCGTAATCCAGATCGGAGTTATAGCTGTCTGCCGGTGTTTCGGGAACCGGCGTGCTGGTGGGGATGGGGGGAAGCGGGGTAAATGTTGCAGTGGGCGGTACGGTGGTAACAGTTGCCGTAGGCGGCACAGGGGTTAGAGGAGTCTCGGTTGGCGCGGCGGCAGGCGGTTCGGTGGGGGATGGGGGTGGAGCTTCGGTGGCTGTGCCGCTACATGCGGAAAAAACCAAACTTGCCAGCACAAATATCAACATCCGTCGCATTAATTTCGTCCCGTTTCTCCCGAAGCGGGAATAGGCGCGGCCTCACCGCTGTGGGCCGCAATCCAGGGAAACAGCAGATTTCTGGCTCGTTCCGAGGGGATGGCAAAAGCAATGCCCTCGGCCACGCCCCGGTCTTCGCTCTCGCGGATAATAAAGGTGTTGATACCGATCATCTCGCCGCGGCCATTGATGAGCGGGCCGCCGGAACTGCCCCGGTTGATGGCCGCATCGGTCTGGATCAGCCCGTCGATCACGTGCTCATTCATTTCCAGGGCGCGGTTCAGGCCGCTGATAATGCCAAAACTCACCGAATTGGGAAAATCGCCCAGCGGGCTGCCAATGGCGTAAACCGTTTGGCCGGGCCGTACCACCAGCGAGTCGCCCCAGCGCACGGGCACCAGCCCGTCAACACTGATTTTGATGATGGCCAAATCCTCGGCGGGGTCCGAGGTGATGAGTTGGGCCACAATCTCCCGCCCATCAGACAAAATAACGCTCAATCCATTGGCGTTTTCCACCACATGGTGGTTGGTGGCAATGTAGCCGCGTGTATCAATGATCACGCCCGATCCCAGCACCCGGTCATCTTCCGGGTTGAGGGAAAAGGCGTTGTTTTGCCGGTTGATCACGGTGACCACGGAGGGCACAATCTGCGAGATGATGTCTTCCGGGGCGGGGGTTACGCTGGGCTGCGGGGTGGGCGTAGGCGTCATGGTTTCTACGGGCGCGGGGGTGGGCGTTGGCTGCGGGGTAGAGGTTGGCGTTTCGCGGGCCATCGCGCTTTCTTCCGAGCCGGCCCACATCACCATGCTGCCGCCGGCTATACCGCCCAAAATACTGCCCACCAGGAAAAATATCCCCAGTAAAGAAACCAACAAGCAGGTATTGACGCCGCCAAAAACGCCATCTGGCTCATTCCGACGGGCATTGGCTGCCGGCTGTGAGGCGGACGGCTTGCCCCGGACGGCCATCACCCGCCGCGTTTTGTCAACAATCGAAGAACTTTGCGAGCTGGCGTAGCGTGCCCGGGCAATGTTGACCGGGGTCATAATCAATTCGTCGTCATCTTCGGTTGGTTTTTGCGGTTCTGGTTTACCAGACTCTTTGCTTGTCATTTAAGGTACTACCTCTATGCCCATGCCTTCGGTGACGCGGCCAATGACCCACGCCGGTTGGCTGCGTCCGTTGGTGCGGCAGGCCTGCTGAAAGTCGGCCAGGTGGTTGGCGGGGACAGCGATCAGCAGCCCGCCCGATGTTTGCGGGTCCCACAGCAGCCATTGGGCGTGTTCCGGGATGCTGGCATCAAAGCGCACATTTTTTTCAAAATACATTTTGTTGTTGGCCATGCCGCCGGGAAAAACAAAATCGGCGGCGTAGGTGGCGGCGCCATCCAAAAGGGGAATCTGGCTCATTTCCAAGATAAATTTATGGCCCGACGCCTCGGCCATCTCCATGGCGTGGCCCAGCAGGCCAAAGCCGGTAATGTCGGTGGCCGATTTGATGCCGCCGGTCATTTGCACCGCCTGCGCTGCCGGGCGATTAAGCTGCTTCATCGACTCGATCATGGCCGACACGTGACCGGGGTCGGCGATGCCTTGTTTGAGGGCGGTGCTGATAGTGCCGGTGCCCAGCGGTTTGGTGAGCAGCAGCAAATCACCAGGCCGCGCGCCGCCTTTGGTCAAAAATCTTTCCGGGTGAACGATGCCGGTGACGGCCAGGCCGTACTTGGGTTCATCATCGGTCACGGTATGGCCGCCGGCAATCACGGCCCCGGCTTCAATCACCTTTTCCGCGCCGCCGCGCAGAATTTCGGAAACAATGGCCGGATCCATATTGGCCGGAAACGCGCCCACATTGAGGGCAAACGTTACGTCGCCGCCCATGGCGTACACATCGCTCATGGAGTTGGCCGCGGCAATCGCGCCGTAATCGTAAGGATCATCAACCACTGGCGTAAAAAAGTCGATGGTGCTGATGATGGCCTGATCCGGTGTAATCTGGTACACGGCGGCATCGTCTCCCGATGCGCCTAAACCAACCAGCAGGTGGGGGGCATTGCTGCCAAATAAATTATGTAAAGGACGCAGTACCTGCGCCAAAGCCTCCGGGGCCATTTTACTGGCTCAACCGGCGCATTTGGCCAGCGCGGTTAGTTTAATTTGTTCGCGGGTCACGGCACGTACCTCCTTTTAAGGTTGCAACACTTCTATTTTACCTTATTCCAGGCTCAAAGCAAACACCCCCTCTCAGAGTAATTTAGCCCCCCATTTTTTGGGGTTCACAGCTTTTAATAAAAGGTGTAAGATAAGGGCAGAAGGAAGGTTATTATTCAGGTGGCTGGCCGCTTGAACCCTCATCAACACTGCAACCCGTTATTTCTGGCCGGCTATTCTATTTCGATTTCGCCAGCCACCTTGAATAATAGCCCCCCTTCGAAATCTAATGGACCAGGAGACCATCTTCCAAAGGACAAATTTTATGAGAATCCGGAATATCCCCGCCAACGACTCCTTCTCGAATATGCCCGAACAACCGGCCATTGACATTGAAATTCTGGAACAACTTCGGCTGATGCTGGGTGTTGATACGCCCCATGTGCTGGCCGGATTGATTGAAAATTATCTTGAGCACGCGCCTCATTTTTTGAAGGAACTGCGCCACGAGGCATGTGATAAAGAGAAATTGGACCGAATTGCCTATACTTTCAAATGCCGCAGCCTGACGTTTGGCGCGACCAAACTTTGTTCTTTATGCGAGGAGTTGCGCGGCAACAACATTTCCGAAAAGGACCTTGCCGGAAAGCTGGATCACATTGAATATGAGTATGGCCGGGTCAAGTTAGTGTTGGAGGCGGAGTGGCATCGGCTATACGAGCGCCGCTTGAAAACGGACGTTTTTTTCCCTACCCGGAGTTACAAGAACATTGGTTTTTATCCCAAATAATGTACTTTCTCAATAATCTGGGGCAAAGTTAGTTGAGCTTGTCGAAAACCAACGGTCTTCGACAAGCTCAGACCTCGTTCGAAATATTGAAAAGATACCAAATAATCAAAATTACTCCGCGGTATCTTGTTTTTGTGAGTGAAATGTAGAATGAGCCAAACCTCCCAAACCGTAGAAATTGCCATTCCCAACGAGCTGGGCTACGAGAAAATTGCCCGGGCCGTAGTAGAGAATGCGGCCCGGAGAATGGGTTTTTCCGCCGAAAAAATTGAAGATTTGAAAACAGCCGTCGCGGAAGCGTGTACCAATGCCATTGAATACGGTAACGCTCCGGGTATTCAGACCCAGGTCTGGGTTTTATTATCTACCGACCCCCGTAGTATCAGTGTCCAGATTGAGGATACGGGTCATACCCCTATCCCGATTCCTTTGCCTGATACGCCGCTTGAGAATGATCGCCGCTGTTTGGGATTGTATTTAATGCAGACGTTAATGGATGAAGTGAAAGTTAATTGCAGGCCGGGGCAGAATAAAGTTTTGCTGACCAGTTATTTGTAAGTTTGATTCTGAAGGCTGTTCGACAGGGACGATGCAAACATCGTCTCTTTTTTTATGGGGCAGTTTCCACCCACAATTTCTCTCCATCCGTTACCAATTCAATGGTTCCCTGTTGATCCGTGCGTAAAATCGTCAGGCCGCGTTCGGCATACCGGTCCAGCACGGCCTGGGAGGGATGTCCAAAAGAATTATCTTTTCCCACCGAAATGACCACAATTCGAGGATTTACGGCGTCTAAAAACATCCCGGTGGAGGAGGTGGCGCTGCCGTGGTGCGGGCTTTTGAGAACGGTGGCCGCCAGCGGCGCGCCGCTTTGCACCAGCTTTTGTTCGATGGGGGCCTCAATATCGCCGGGAAACAAAAAACTGATCTGATCCATCTGAAGGTGCAGCACCACCGAATGGTTGTTGGCCTCGCCTGCGTGGGGGGTGTAGGGGCCGGGGCTGAGAATGGTGGCTGTGATTTCCGATCCCAGGGTTAGCCGCATGCCGGCCTGCCCGATCATCGTAGTTTGAGAGGTATCGGCCAATGTTTGCTCCCATTCGTGGTAATGGGCGCTGTTGCCGGCAACATCAGACATAATTGTTTGACCAATCTCATACCGGTCCGGCAGGGATACCAGCCCGCCCAGGTGATCCAGGTCGGGGTGGGTGTTGATCACCACATCCAGCGAGCGGTCCCAAAAAGGCATTTCCTGGCCCAATTGCCAATTGAGTTGGGTGGCCGCCGGCCCGCCGTCGATCAGCATTTGCCGGCCATCGGGCAGCGTTATCAAAATGGCATCGCCCTGGCCTACATCTAAAAAAGCCACGTGCAGGCGGCCATCGGGCAAGTTGCTCACTGCCAGCCACACCAGCAAAGTGATAACGCCCATTCCCCCCACCGAGAGGCGAGTAATGAGCGAGCCGATAGGCGGGAGGCGGAAGCGCGGCGTGGGCTGGCTGTTTGTTCTGGGTTGATTGGCCCACCAAATTGCCGAACCGAGCAGCGCGTACATCAAAATCAGCAACCAGAACGGAAATTGCCCTAATTCCAGAGAGGCATGAGGCCAGTTTGAGGTTAATTCTACCACCCAAACCGTCCAGGCCAGCGGCAGCCAGACAATCCAGCCCAGCAGTTGCCCCAGCGGCAGCCACACCATGCCCGCCAGCGCGCCCAGCGCGCCCAGGGTCATAATTGGCGGCTGCACCGGCAGGATCAACAAGTTGCTGAACAGGGAAACCAGCGAAAACCGGCCAAAATGATACACAATCAGGGGGCCGGTGGCAATTTGCGCGGCGAGGGTGATGATCAACAGTTCGCTGAGCAAGGCCATGGGCAGGCCAATTTGATCGGCGCGCAGCCGGCGCTGCAGGAGGCCAAAGATGCCGCGTTCCAGCGGGGGGGCAAGCAAAATCAGGCCCAGCGTGGCCATAAAACTGAGTTGAAATCCTACATCCCATAGAATCAAGGGATTAATCATGGTCAGCACCAAGGCCGATGCAAAAAGGCCGTGGAGGGCATACGATGGTCGTCCCACCCAGATGGCTATCACCCAGACAATGCCCATGATGGCGGCTCGGCTTACCGCGCCGTCGGCCCCAACCAGCAAGGTGTAGATGATAATTCCGCCAATGGCCAGGGGCGGGGCCAACCGCTTGCCGACAATCCTTCGGCCCAGTAACAGCAGAAGCCCGGCTACAATCGCTATATTGCTGCCGGAAATGACAATAATGTGCGACGTGCCGGTGCGATTAAATAGTTCATACAATTCGTCGGGGATGGCGGTTTCGATGCCCAGAAAGATGCCGTTCAGCAGCGAGGCATGCGGTTCGGGCAGGATTTGATTAAGGGTTTGGGATGCCCGATGTTTGAAAGCCAGCATCATTGCCCAGAGCGGATTGCCCTGATTGATGGCCACGCGCTCAATTTGAACCCGGCGCATCATGGCGTAGATGCCAAACCTGGCCAGGTAGTCTTTGTAAGAGAACGTATCGAAAACAGGCGGGGTCTCCAGGCGACCGGTGATTTTGAGACGGTCGCCGTAGGTGTATTCGGGGTAACGGGGCGCGCGCGCCAATACCAGCCCGGCAATGGGTTCAGCAGAATCATCAATATGAATGGATTCCACCCGGATGCGAAGATTTGTATAACAATCGCGGATATCCGGTTCGTCATTCACCACGCCGGTGATGGTTACCGGCTCCGGCGTACCGTTATAAAAGGCGATGTGGTTTTTATCGATAGTGGGTTGAGACCAGACAAAGCGGGCGGCTCCGGCTGCTACGGCCAGCGCCAGAATTGCCCAAAAGCGGGGGCGGCTATCGTGCCGGTACAGCAACAAGCCGGCTGCCGCACAGACAGCCAGCAAAGCAACCAGTCCCCAGGGCGCGTTCAACCAGCGCGCCAGGGCAATTCCCCCAATCCAGGCTATACTTAAACGAATTAGTGGCGTCATCGTCGGCGGGTTGTGTTATGTTGCGGATAAGGTCTATCCGGTGTCAGCGCACTTCAAATGATCCAGAGGCAAGCTGCGTATCATTTACATAAAGTTCAAGTTTATAGGTTCCTTCCCCCGGTGGCAGCAGAAAACTGTAAGAACGTCCCTGCCAGCCCCACTCCCATTGGCTATCGTCGCGGGCGATTTCAGTATTATTGAGATACCAGACCGTGGTAAATGTGATGTCGTTTTGCATCCCCCTATAGGGGTAAACGGCGTAAATTGTTGTTCCGGGGGGAAATGTTTCTGCCGGGTTGATGGCGGCGATAGGAGACGAACTGATTTCGGTGGCAAATTCAATGGGGCCTAATTCGGCGTCGTCGGGAGCCGGGCCGAGCGGTTGTCTGGTAGCGGTGGGGGTGTTGGGCGGTGTGGTAGGCGCGGGCGTATTGGTTGGGTTTACATCTGGCGCGTTGGTGGGGGTGGGCAGCGGCGTGGCGGTGGCCGGGGAATCGGCCGGTTGTTCGGTTTCGTTGGTCGCTTCTACCGGTGTATTGGCCGGTTCTACGGAAAGTGGCGTTTCGGTGGGAGTTTCTGTGGCAAATTGTACGGCGCCGGCGTCGGCGGGTTGGCCGGTGGGTGTAATTGCATTCGTTTCATCTGTATTATTGGTTAGTTGCAAAGCGGCCAACCATCCTCCCAGCAGAATTGCGGTAACTGCCAGCCACACTAAAATAGATACTCTTGCCCGGCGCGCGCGCAAACTTTCTTCTTCTTTGACAATGGGAAAAATGGCGGTGCGAGCCTCGCGGGCCGACCGCAGGGCAACCAGCACGGCAATGACCGTGGCCCCAATGCTTATAGCGGATAATATCAATAGAAGGGTTGGCAGGTCCACAGAACTTACTCCATAATGTCTATTTGTTCAGGATATTCAACAATAATTTCCGGCGCGTTTTGATACATTTCTACCAGGCCGGTGACTTGAATGATTTTATCCTGATAATACTCTTCCGGGGGTGCCGGAAAACGAGGCCACGCATCCGGGAAAATGACCACTTTAAAGGTCTCATCGTACGCTTCGTCAAAATTAAGAAACACAACCTTCCCTGAATTGTACGTATCTACCACCTGACCCTTCACTGTGGCGGTTTGCCCTTGGTAATCCGCAGCTTGCTGCCAGGAAATAACCGTATCCTGGGTATCGGTGGTATTTACATCATTGTTTGACGCCGCGTCATCAACTGATGACGCCTGATTATCCGAAGCTGCCGGGGGTGTTTCCACATCCGGTTCCACAACAAGTTTTGGGGTGGGAGTAGGTTTGTTGGGAGTCGGTGCTTCTGTGGCCGGCTGTTGGGCTTGATGCTCTTGTAGCGGCTCACCTGCGCCCGCATTGCTTTCTGCGCCCGCATTGTTTTCTGTGACCGCAGGATTTCCTGCGGCGCAGTCACCGTCGACAGAAATAGGCTGTCCCCACGTAAGCGCAACTTCAATTTGCCAGGGATCGTTGATAATAATTTCCGGCGCGCCTTGATACTCTTCAACAACGCCTTCTATTCTGACCCGTTTGCCGTAAAAGAGGTCTTCCGGCGGAGTAGGGAACTTATTCCAATCATCGGCAAAAATCACGGCGGTAAAGCCGTTGAAATCCGGCGAAAAGTTAAGAAATACGGCCTTCCCGGAATTGTGGGTTTTGATAACCGTGCCTTCCACAATGATTTTTTCCCCCATAAACGCTGCCGCATCTTCAAAGGGAACCACATCATCGCGTGGCCCGTGGGGCCATATTAGTTTTTCTGTGTCGGCGGAGTTCAGTTGGCCGGCGGCAGAGGCCGGTGTGTACGTTGGGTAGGGAGTATAGGTGGGATACGGGGTATAGGTGGGATAGGGCGTTGGTAGCGGTTCAGCCTGGCAGGCCATGATAAAAAATATCAATACAACAGCAATACTGCCCCTAGCAATAAGCCGCATCAAAGCTCCCCTTCCAGGTCAATTCAAAAATCTTTCAACAGCAACACAGTATACTTGTATTAACAGGGTTAGTCAATCGTACTGCGCGCGCATGTTGGTTCGGTTGCCTGGAATATGCGGCGTCAATATGCCGGGTTGTTTTTTGGGAATGCGTGTGAAATTATGTTATAATGCCTGGCTGTTGCAGGTACAATATCGCCAAAACCTATAAATGCACGATGGCGAACCCAGACTTTTGTTTGGAAGGAGATCTGATGAGTCAATTTTATCCTCAAAATCCCCAACCCCCCTCTTATCCGCCGCAGGGTCCTCCAGAGGATTATTACTACGAGGATGATTACGATGAGTATGAATATGTAGATGATGAGGACGTCTCGGATAATACCACCCTCCGGTATGCCCTGTTCTTTTTTGCCGGAGGTTGCCTGGTATTTTTGTGCATGAGTTGTTGTTTCCTTCTGGCCGGCGGATTGTGGACCTTGGATGCTTCTCTGGCCGCCACCCCGATACCAGGCAGCGATGTGGGCTTAACATTTGATACCCCGGCTTACCTGAACGAGCAGGTGGTTAACGATCAAAATGCAGGGTTAACCATTTTGCGGGTTGATAGAAATGCCGACCTCTCGCCCACGCTCCCGCCGGTAGAAGGGCGTGAGATCATCATTGTCACGCTCGAATTGGAAAACCTGAATGCCGATACGGATATCACCTACAACGCCGGCGATTTTTTGCTGCTTAACAATTTCGAAGAGGCTTATGTGCCGGTTTCAGACCCCAACGTGATTGATGGCGCGTTAGTGCGCGGCACGCTTGCGCCGGGAGAAGGCATGCAAGGCCGGTTGGTGTTTGAGGTGCTGGCCGGAGAACCGTTGTTGGTGCTGGCCTGGGAATCCCGGGATAGCACCTCGCGCTATGTTGAATTGCGCTGATGACGCGGCTGCTGATTGCCACCAACAATCCCGGCAAGTTACGGGAGTACAAAGAAATTCTGGCCGGCCTGCCGCTGGAATTGGTCTCGCCCGCCGATTTGTCGCTTCAGCTTGACCCGGAGGAAACCGGCGATACATTTGAAGCCAACGCTGTTATCAAAGCGCAAGCCTTTGCCCGGGCCGGTGGAGCGCTGACCCTGGCCGACGACTCCGGTTTGGAAATTGACGCACTGAACGGAGAACCGGGCGTATACTCGGCCCGATACGGCAACACCGCCAAAGCAGATCACCAGCAGCGTTACCGGCTGGTACTGGAGAAGATGGCCGATATTCCCCGGGAAAAACGAACCGCCCGCTTTAAATGTGTCGTGGCATTGGCGTCGGGCAGCCGGGTGGTGGGCACAGCCGAGGGCGCCGTCGAAGGCTATATCACCTTTGCCCCCAAAGGAACCGGAGGCTTTGGCTACGATCCCATCTTCTTTGTACCCCGGTTTGATCGCACGATGGCGGAATTGACCGCCGCCGAAAAAAACAGCATCAGCCACCGCAGCCGGGCCGCCCGGGCAGCAATGCCGCTGTTAGAGCAAATTTACCGGCAGGAGTCGTAAAAAATAGCTTGTGAAACCATCAACTTTGCCGAAAAATTTGAAAAATTCTCCGAACACTGGTCGCCCAGAATAGTTGCCCAGCTTAACGATTACCATTTCAAGCTGGCTAAAATCCAGGGCGAATTTATCTGGCACAGCCACCCCGAGACGGATGAAGTTTTTATGGTCATCGAAGGTGAAATGTCGATTGCTTTTCGGGACGGCCAGGTCGATTTAAAGGCCGGCGAGATGGCGGTGGTTCCCAAAGGCGTGGAACATAAGCCGGTTGCTGCCGCCGAGTGCAAGATATTATTGATTGAACCGGCCGGCACGGTGAACACCGGCGACGCCGGTGGGGAACTAACCGAAGAAAACCTCGAGTGGATATAGTTGTTTTGTGGCAATCAATGCGTATCATCTCAATATTTCGAGAGAACGAGGTCTGAGCCTGTTGAAGACCGTTGGTTTCGACAAGCTCAACCAACTCCGCCCCAGATTATCGAGAAGGTGCATCAATGCGCGCTGAAATAGACAGCGCGCGTTTTTTGTTTAAACACAGCCGCGATATGCTCTGGACATAGACCGCCTACTGCGATTATAATAAGCTTTCAGAGAACCGGCCGTTGATAAGTGAAAGTAACGTTATGAAAACTGTCTATCAGGCATTGGTTGATTATGAAATGGCCCTGCTGCAAGCCATTGCCGCGCGTCGAGCTATTTCTCTCATCACGCCCAGCCAACAAGCGGCGGTAGATATTCTGGCCGAAAGCCTGCTCTCCCCTGCCGAAACGGCCATCATGCTGGACGATCTATCCGAACCGGAACAAGAGGCGCTTCAGCTTTTGCTGGCCAACGGCGGGTGGGTGGATGAACCCCGTTTTGCCCGCGATTACGGCGCAATCCGGCCGATGGGCCAGGCGCGGCTGGAACGAGAGCGGCCATGGGAAAATCCGGCCAGTGTAGCCGAAGGGTTATGGTATCGTGGTTTGATCTTCAAAACGATCAGGATCACCCCCCAGGGCAGCAGCGAAATTGTTTACCTTCCCGATGATCTGCTGGCGCTGCTGAAACAAGCCGGATTAGATGTTGAGGTTCCGGCCAATCCCACGGCTGACTTTGATGTTGCCGGTGCGCCGGAGCCGGAAATTGTCCGTTCGGGGAGCGGCCATCTACAAGAAAATGTGTTCAATCTGCTGGTTTACCTGCAAATCAATCCGGTTCGGTTACAGCAAGGCTCGTTGATAAAAAAAGATAGAGAGGGCCTGATGGCTGCATTATTGCCGCCGCCGGTGCCGGGCCTTACCCTCGCCGCCGAACTGGATTTTCTGCTGCATCTGGCCCAACGTGCTAACCTGCTGGTGCAGGCGCGCGGGCGGCTCCGGCCCCACCGTGATTCGGCCCGAACCTGGCTGCAAAGTTCGCCGCGGCAACAAACGCGGGTATTGCAAAATACCTGGCGCGCCGACCCCACCTGGAATGATCTGTGGCACGTGCCCGGCCTGGTGCCCCAACCCACCGGCTGGGAAAACAGCCCCCTGCTGGCCCGCTCCAAAATTCTGGCGTATCTCTCGCAACTAACCGCGTCGCCGGGCACCTGGTATGGATTGGCCGATTTTGTGGCCGCCATCAAGCGCGTAGACCCGGATTTTCAACGCCCGCATGGTGATTATCAAAGCTGGTATCTTCAAGATGCAGCCGGCAACTCTTTGATGGGTTTTGAAAATTGGGATAAGGTGGAAGGCGCGTTGATCCGGTACGTGTTGGCTCACCTTTTGCCCGTGTTGGGCGTGGTGGAAGTGGGGCTGCCCGCAGAAACTGCATCGCCAACCAGTTTCAAAATTACAGAACAGGGAGCCGATTTTTTGGCGGAACGGGAGCCGCCGCCGGTTGACGCCCCCAAGCCGCGCTATTTTCAGGTGAACCCTAACTTTTCGGTTCAGATTTTCCCGGGAAATAGCCTGTACGACCGCTTTCAACTGGCCCGCTTTGCTGCCCTGGAGCGGCGCGAGGCCGACCGCGTGGTGTACCGCATCACCCAAAGCAGCGTGGGCCGCGCCCTGCGCAACGGCGTCACCGCCGACCAGATGGTGGCGTTTCTGGCGCGGGTCACCAATAATCGCACCCCGCTTAAAGTGGTGGAAACCATGCGAACCTGGGAACGTCGGCAGGGGGCGGCTCGTATGGAACAAATCACGCTGTTGAGAGTTCAGAATCCCGCCATTATCGAGGAATTTCGTAACAACTCCGCGCTCTGCCCGTTGTTGGGTGAAAGTGTTGGCCCTCAGGCAATTGTGATCCCTCAAAAAAACATCGCTGAAGTGCGGCGAATTTTGATCGAATTGGGCTACCTGCAATCTTAGTTTTTTCCTCCTTCTGGCTCCACGCAATGAGTTTTTAACAATTGCCACAATATCAGGCCGGTGTTAGTATTAGGCAAAAGGGTTAGCCAATTAACCATAGCATCATTTAAGAAGCAAAACCATGTACTTGCCGTTAATCCTCTTCATCTCAGCGTTGGTTGTTTCGGTATTTTTAACGGGAGGGATTACAGTTTATACCTGGCGCCGCCGGGGAACCCCTGGCGCCACCTCGTTTGCCCTGCTGATGGCGGCAGTTACGGTCTGGTCGCTGGGGTATGCGCTGGAACTATGGAACACCGGTCTGAGCGCGATGCTTTTTTGGGTCAAAATAAGTTATATAGGCGTGGTCAGCGCGCCGGTTTTCTGGCTGACTTTTGCCCTGGAATATTCCGGGCGGGAGCAGTGGTTGACTCGCGGCAAAGTGGCCGTGTTATTCATTGTGCCGGCGATTACGCTTACCTTGAACTGGACCAATGAAATTCATCATTTTTATTATCCCCAGGTTGGATTGGACAATAGCGGGCCGTTCATTATGCTGGATTTCACCACCGCCCCCTGGTATTGGGTCAGTGTGGGGTACTCTTATGTTTGCCTGCTGGCCGGCGCGGCAATCCTGGTATTGATGTTTTTCCGGTCGGTGCCTCCCTATCGAAACCAAATTGGCATTGTGGTGATGGGCGCTATGATCCCCTTCCTGGCCAATATTTTATACATTTTACGCCTCAATCCGGTACCCCGGCTGAATCTTACCCCGCTGGCCCTGACCCTCACCGGGGTGGTGATGGGCTACGGCCTTTTTCGGCACAAGTTGTTGGATTTAGCGCCCATTGCCCGCGACAAAGTAGTGGAAAGCATGCGCGACGGCGTGATTGCGCTGGACGCCCAGAACCGCATTGTTGATATTAATCCCGCCGCCAAACGCATGATTGGCTATCCCCTGGTGAATATTATTGGCCATTCATTGGATAATCTGCTGGCCGGCCATTCCGACCTGATCGCCGCCATTAGTGATTCTACGGAAACCCGAAATCTGATTGTTCTGGGTAATGGCCCCCAGCAACGGTATTATGATCTCCTCATCTCGCCGTTATACGGGCGCAGAAAAGGCATACGGGGGCGGTTGATTGTTCTGCACGATGTTACCAAACGTCAGGAAGTGGAGGCCACCCTGCAAACCCTTAACCGCCAGATGAATGATGAACTGGCTCTGGCTTACGAAATCCAACAAGGCTTGCTGCCCGCGCCTCAACCGGAGTGGCCCGCCCCCGATGTTATGTGTTACAGCGCCTCAGCCCGCCAACTGGGCGGCGATTTTTATCGCTACCATACCTGGAAAGAGCAAGGCAGGCGGAAATTTGCGTTTGCCATTGGCGATGTATCGGGCAAGGGGGTTTCGGCGGCTTTGTTGATGGCCAGCAGCCTGGCCCAATTCGACGCCACGCTGGCCCAGATGTGGAGTCCCCGTCAAAGAATGGTTCATCTGGATCAGGCCATCTCGCCCTACACCCAACCCCAGGGCAAAAATTGCGCCCTATGCTATGTGGAGTTAGAACTGAACGGACCCTCTTCGGCAACGTTGAGCATTGTGAATGCCGGCGGCATCCCCCCCTACATCCGGCGCGGCAACGGCCAGGTTGAGTGGCCCCCGGCCAGTGGGTTCCCGTTGGGTCACGGCCTGGGCGCGGCTGCCGGCTACCAACAAATCACCCAATACGTTTCTAAGGGTGATCTCATCATCCTTACCAGCGATGGCGTGGCCGAGGCCACCAATGCCGATGGCCATATGTTTGGCTTTGACCGGTTGGCTCAAACCATTGCCGATGGCCCGGCTACAAACGCCAAAGCAATGATGGACCATCTCAAACAAGTTTTGGTTGAATTCACCGGCCCGGCAGAAGTTCACGATGACATCACCATCATAGTTGTGCAGGTTTAGTTTGTAAAAAGTATCAGGCCATCTCGAATTTTTCGTATAACCCTGATGATTTTATGTCAATTTTACACCCATGCGGTCATATGGTATACTTAATTTGCATCAAGATGTATAAAGTAGCCTGTGTTTTTTAAGGAATGAGGATCAATTAACTTGCCCAATTCGTCGGAGATTAGAAAGTGGATATTAGAGAGTTCAGGCTAAAAATCTTCCAATCTCTAATCCCTGGATTAGACCTAATCTCTAATTTCCTAAATGCGGAAGTTGTTTGATCTCCGATCTTTAACCCGCAGCTCTGGTCTGTAAAAAATGAACCCTAACTTTGTCCAAGAAGTTGCCGGCAAAATCAGAGATTTAGGGCTGGTTGGTCCCGCTATTTTATTGCTGGAAGCATACAAGCCCTTGGCCTTTCTGGGTAGTCAGGTGTTCCTGGTAGCGCAGCCAACCTTCGATATTCTTTTCCCCCCCCATCTTACCCAACAAACCATCAATCTGCTGGCCGACTCCGAACAATTGGAACACCTTATAGTCTCGCTTGAAACGGGAACGCGTGCCCCGGAGGAAACGCATTTATGACTCAAGAACCGCTCATTTGGGCTGTTTCGTTTTTGTTGATATTTGGCGGCCTGATCTTCTTCTTCACGGGCCGCGTCACCGCCGGACACCTGCCGGCCTTGCGCCGCATCCGGGCTTTTGAGGCGCTCAAAGGGTTCACGGGCCGGGCCATCGAAGCCGGACGCGCGTTGCATTTATCGGTGGGTGTGGGCAGCGTGGCCAATGAAACCACCGCCGATAGCCTGGCCGGTTTATCGGTGTTGGATTATCTGGCCCGGCAGGGAGCCACCACCGGCGTACCTCCCACCGTGTCGATGGCCGATCCAACAGTGATGTTGTTTGCTCAAAACGCGCTGCGCAAAGCCCACGCCGATGACCCCACCGGCGCGGAAGAAGCCTACCGCCAGGTGCGCTGGATCGCGCCCCAGCCCGCCGCCTACGCCGCCGGAGTGATGAGCCTGATGAACATCGACGAGGCGGAAGCCAATGTGATGATCGGTGATTTTGGCGATGAATATTTGCTGATGGGCGAAACCGCCGCCCGGCGCGGCGCCGGCCATATTGGCGGCACCAGCAATCCCAACACCCTGCCCTTTATCTATGCTTCCGCAGAAGAGACCCTGCTGGGCGAAGAGATTTACGCCGCCGGCGCGTACTTGCAGCAGCGGCCCGCGCATATCGGCAGCTTGATGAGCCAGGACGCCATGCGCTGGATTGTGGCCGGCGTTATCCTGGCCGGTATCCTGATTGCATCGTTGAGATAACTATGGTTAGAATTGGACGAATTATCGCCACGGTGGTGGCTATTGTGGTGGGGCTGTTTGTTCTGGCCGATCTTTTTGCCACCCAATGGAGCGGCGAAATTCTTGGCATCGAAGGCTTAAAACAGCGCGTTAACGGCGTGGGATATTTTCTGGTAAGTTGGGCCACCATTGTGATCGCCTTTGCCCTGCTGCTGGGCTTTGCCAATGTAGTAACCGTGCATTGGGACCGTATCCGCACCCAAAAAGCGGGCGCGATTTACAGCGTGGTATTGTTGGTTTCATTGGCCGGCACGTTGATTTTTGGGTTGGGCGGCCCTGCATCTGCCAGCGGCCAATTTATTTTTGAATATATTCTACAGCCGCTGGAAGCAACCTTTTTTGCCTTGCTGGCCGTATTTATCGCTACGGCAGCCTTTCGCGCCTTCAGGGTGCGCAATCTGGAAACCTTCTTTTTTGTTTTATTTGCCGTGATTGTTTTACTGGGGCAGGTTCCGGTCGCCATTTATATCTGGCCGGAACTGCCTGTTATCAAAGATTGGATTATTAACGTCCCTACGCTGGCCGGGGTCCGGGGTATTTTGTTGGGCGTGGCCCTGGGCACGATTGCCACCGGCCTGCGGGTATTGATTGGATCGGATCGCCCCTATACGGATTGAGTGAACTATGGTCAAAAGATTACAACGGGTTAAACCAAAGCAAACAAGCGAAGCCCCGGCCAAATCGGCCCGCCTGCCCGATGTTCCAGAACAGGTTCCGGGCTGGTTAAGCACTTTGCTGGCCAAATACGGTGAAAGCGAAGGCCGGTTGGTGGGGTTAGAGCAAGAATCGGTTGAAGAAGAGCAACTTGGCCCACCGCCGCCAACGTCGGAGGAAGCGGGCGGCCTTTCCAACCTTTTAGAGCAAATGGCCGAAACCGGCATCGACCCCACCATTGGCGAAGATTCTTATTCGTCGGTGGAGTGGGGCGCGCCTGCCGCCTCATCTTCCGCGCAAGATGCAGCTCCGCTGGATGATTTCTTGGCCAATATGGATGTAACCCAGCCGGAAGCAGAGCCCCAAACGTTTGATGATGACATCCCCGATTGGCTCACCGAATCCGCACCTGATATCCCCCCCCAGCCAGATGAACAACCGGCGCCACCCCCGCCCGCCACCGGCGGCGAAGTGCCCGATTGGCTCAATGAGGCGTTGGACGAGCCGGCAGATACAACAACGCCCCCGGTTCCCGCTTCCCCGCCTGCTGCCGCGGAATCTGCTATCAGCGATGATGAGGTTCCCGATTGGTTAACGGAAGCGCTTGATGAGCCGCCGGATGAGAGTGCCCCGGATACCACGCCGACATCCCCCGAGATCTCAGAATCAGATGTTCCTGATTGGTTGAGCGATGCGCCACAGCCTTCCGCACCGGCGGAATCGACGCCGCCGGTGCAACAGCACGATGACGTGCCCGACTGGTTGGGAGGTGCGGAACCCGCGCCCGATACCCCCGACACAACCGCGTTCTCCGAATCCGCTCCTGTCGATGAAATGGATTGGGATGTTCCCGATTGGATCACCGAAGGGATGGATGATCTCGATACCGCAGCGCAACCCCCGGAAACGCCTGCTGCCGAACCTGCCCCAGTTGAAACAGATGTCCCCGACTGGTTGGCCGATGATGCGCCCCCGCAAACAGAGGCCGCGGATGAAACTCCCGATTGGCTGGCAAGCGAACCCCCGCCCCAGCCCGGCGCGGAGGAAGGGGATGATGTTCCTGATTGGCTGGCGGATGAGACTCTCCCCACAGAATTAGTGGATGACGTTCCCGATTGGTTGGCCGGCGAAACCCCGCCCCAGCCCGGTTTGGAAGATGGCGATGTTCCCGACTGGCTGGCCGATGACGCGCCGCCGCCACCGGAGACCCAGGCCGGCGCAACTGGCTGGCCGGCGGAAGCGCCGCCCGCTCAACCCGCAGCAGAGACAGATGTGCCCGATTGGTTAGCCGAGGATGTTCCCTCACAACCTGAAGCAAGCAGCGATGTTCCCGACTGGCTGGCCGATCCCGAAACATCAACCCGGCCCGATGATGAAGAATCCGGCCCGGCAGAAGATAACTCGCTTGATTGGCTCTTTGACACTTCTGATATGCCCGGCGCAGCCACAGAAACAGAACCCTCATCAGCCGAACAACCGGACGATTTTTTCTCAACCGAACCACCCCCGTCCGACGTGGACGTGCCGCCCTGGTTGGATCAACTTCAATCGGCCACGGCTGTAGCCGCCGCTGCCTCAACGGCAGTACCGGCCTGGCTGCAAAGTTTGGAAACAACGTCTGAAGCGCCATTGCCTGTACCCGGCCAGCTCCCGCCGTGGTTGGAACAATTGGAATTCGACCCCGATGCTGTGGCCGCTCCGCTGGAGCCTGAGGTTGATGAATCCACCGCTCAATCGGCCCTGGAAGCGGGGATGGCTGCCGGTATCGCGGCGACTGTTGAAGGTCAAGAAAAAGTGGAAGAAGCTCAACCTTCTCCCAAATTAAAACGGCTCAAACCCCTCAAACGGCTTGAACCCAAAAAAAAGAGCGCAGAACAACCGGAAATACCTGAATGGATATCGGATTTAACCCCCGGTGCTGCGAAAACCGGGCTTGAAGATACCACTCTGCCTGAGTGGGCGGCAGATTTGGTTCCGCCCGATGCTGCCACAGCCGAACAGGTCGATCCAACCCTGCCCGATTGGGCGGATGACCTGGTTCCGCCCGATGCCCAAAAACCTGAAACTCCGCCGCCATCCCCGCCGGATGAACCGGCGGTTAAACCTGAGCTTCGCATGCCGCCCGGTTTATCAATGACGCCCCGGGCTGCCGAAGAGCCAACACCGCCAGAAGAACCAGCCCGGCCAGCGGAAACGGCTGCACAGCCTGATGAAGAAGCAGCGCCCGACTCAATGGATTGGCTGGCCGGGCTGCGAGCCGAAGCCAGCGAACCGGCTGAAGAATCATTTACCTCCCCTGAGGCAGAAGAACCCATGCCGGAGGTAGAGATTCCTGACTGGCTGGCCGGCAAAGAAGTTCCGGCGGAAGCCCAAGAGCCGGTTGAAGGTGAAGCAGGATCGGAACCGGAACTTGAATTTCCTTCCTGGCTTTCCGATCAAACACCGCCGGCAGAAATATCCGAAGAAACTATTGTATCTCCGGCGTCAGAGTCTGAGTTGGAGCTACCGGATTGGTTGGCCGAACAAGCGCCGGAGCCGGAAGAGGCCGCGCCGGTTGAGCCTGAGATTGAGGGTGAGTTGCCCGATTGGTTGTCGGAGTTGCCTGAGGCCGAGCCGGAGGCTGAAGTTGAGCCGGAGACTGAGGTGGAGATGCCGGATTGGTTGAGCCAGGAAATGGCGTCTGAAGCGCCGGCCGAACCGGAAGCCGTGGAAGAACCTGAGCCGGAATCAGATCTACCGGATTGGTTGGCCGAACAAGCGCCGGAGCCGGAAGAGGCCGCGCCGGTTGAGCCTGAGATTGAGGGTGAGTTGCCCGATTGGTTGTCGGAGTTGCCTGAGGCCGAGCCGGAGGCTGAAGTTGAGCCGGAGACTGAGGTGGAGATGCCGGATTGGTTGAGCCAGGAAATGGCGTCTGAAGCGCCGGCCGAACCGGAAGCCGTGGAAGAACCTGAGCCGGAATCAGAGATACCGGATTGGTTGGCCGAACAAGCGCCGGAGCCGGAAGAAGCCGCGCCGGTTGAGCCTGAGATTGAGGGCGAGTTGCCCGACTGGTTGTCGGAGTTGTCCCAGGCTGAACCAGAGGCAGAAGCTGAACCTCAAGAGGAAGTCCCCGACTGGCTGGCTGAATTACCTATTCAATCCGAAGAAATTCCTGATCTACAGCAAGGCGTACCCCCAGAGACATCTCTTGATTTTTTGACCGACGAGCCTAAACCCACAACGTCGGAATTGTTTTGGGAAGAATTTGAGTCAGAGGAACCCCCTCTGCCGCCATGGTTAGCTGATTCGGAAGATGAAGCTGGTTCAACCGCTGCCGAGCAAAAGTCGCCGTCCAAACCGGCGGAAACGCATCCCCAATCAATATCGGAACTTCGGGGCCGGCGAACGGGATTGACCGGCCTTTTGAGCCGGGCTTATGAGGAACCTGCGCCGGATACAGAGGGAACGTCAACCGGTGAGCCTGCTGAACCATCCGAGTCAGAACAAAGTGATGAGGACTCCGATGACCCCGAGCTATCCGAACGTCCGGCTTCTACCGGCGATCCTCCACTGGCGGAAATACCTTCATCTGAAATGCCGGGTCAGGTGGTTGAGACACGCCATCCAGGTGAGGCCGATGAATCGACATCTTCCGCCGAGACCCTGCTGCATGATCCCTCTACCTCAGATTCAGTTGAGCCGCCGGCGTCACCTGAGACACCTGAAACCGGCGAGACACCGCCTCCCGCGGCTTCATCCGACGCAGCCGAAAAACCGGCCGGCTGGATGCAAGCGCTCAAGCCATCGAATGCGGTGGAAACCGCGGTGGGTGTGGAAGAAGCCCCCTCAACCGAATCGACCGGCATGCTGGCCGGCCTGACCGGTTTGCTGCCGGCTGAAAAAATGGTCACCACTGTTCCTCCCGGTGAGCAAAAAACCGGCAACAGCCAAAGCAAAGACGCTGTTTTAGAAGCGGCCCGGAATTTTTACGCCATTGCCACCCAGTCCCCGCAGCCGGCCACCGTGCCCGCGCCTGTTGCCCGACCGGGCCGGAAACAGTTGATGGGAAATGTGGTTCGAGCCGGGCTGTTTCTGGTGTTTATGCTGTTGGTGGCGCTACCCCTGCTGCCCAATTTTCAAAAAGTTGCCGATCCCGCAGCGGATCTCAGAGCGCCGTGGGCCGAACCGGGCGGGGAACTCAGCGAGGTGTTGAGCCGCCGCCGCAGCCAATTGATCGGCAATGAACTGGGCCTCATCGATTTGCAGCAGCCCGGCGCTGTGGCCCTGGTTTCGTTTGATTATTCCACCGGCACCCAGGGCGAAATGCAGCCGCTGGCCGAAGCGATTTTGGGCCGGCTGCGCGGGCAGGGCATGCGGGTGATTGTCACCAGCCTGGAGCCGGAAGGTGCGGCCCTGGCCCAACAAGTATTGGATAAACGGGAAGAAACCTACGGCGAAAATGTGGTCAACCTGGGTTATTTGCCGGGCCAGATAACCGCCATCCGAGAGTTGGCAACCGGGCGCAAATCATTATCTGCCATTGCTGATTATCAGAATGGGTTGACGATTGAACAGCGGGAAAATTGGCAGGATGTGGACAATCTGAACCAGGTGGATGTGATTGTGACCCTGGCCGATAATCCGGCTACCGCCCGCTGGTGGATCGAGCAGATGTCGATGGCCGCGCCGCCCGATACCGGCAAGCGCTATTTGCTGGCGGCCACCAGTGCCGTGACCGAGCCGTTTCTACGCCCCTACCGCGACCCCAGCCATTTATTAAATGACAGCCAGACGTTGCCGGATCAAGCGGATGTGCCGCTGGATGGGCTGATTTCCGGCATCAATGGCGCGGCGGCGATTGAGGCCGGACGCCAACAATTTGGCCCGGCCCGGCAAATGCTCGATAGCCAGAGCATCGCCCATTTGCTCATTGTCATCCTGATTGCCGCCGGAACCATTGCCGGCTGGATGCCCAAAATCACTACCGAGTCCATCGCATCCCGGCCGGATTCTGAGGAGACTTAAGTGCTGGAAAACATTGGCTTTATCATTGCTGCCGTACTCACGTTGATGGTGTTCAGCTATATTTTTGGCGATAACGTTCTGTTCAAGCTGGCGGCCCATATTTTTGTGGGCGTGGCGGTGGGTTACGCCATTTTGGTGGTGATCCATCAAGTTTTCATCCCCCGGCTCACCTCCGAAGAGCCTATTAGCACGGTCTTACCGGCCTTGATTTTGTGTGTTCTTTTGATCTTCAGAGTATTCCCCACGCGCAGCCCCACCAGCAATGCGCTGGCCGGAATTGCGCTGGCGTTTGTTTTGGGCGTGGGCGTGGCGCTGGCTATTGGCGGCGCGTTGTTTGGCACGCTCGTGCCGCAGGTTTCGGCTACGGCCACTATTTCCTGGAATCCTAACCACTACCCGGATACGGAAAATGAAGTGGGGCTGGTCAATTGGCTCAACAATATCATCATTGTGTTGGGCACCTTGGGCACGCTTTTTTACTTTACCTTTGCCGTGCGCGCGCGCGGCTTTTTAGGCGGTTTCAGAGAGGCGTGGGTCCGTTTCTGGGCCGGTATGGGCCGTTTGATGATTATTTTCACCCTCGGCGCGCTTTTTGCCAATACGGTAAGTTCGCGGGTGGCTTTGCTCATTTCCCGGCTGCAATTTTTGTTGGGAGGTGGGGGGTGAGTGGCAAGCCTTCCGATAGTGTCCAAAGTAACAGAGTGATAGAGTAGCAAGATAACAAAATAACAAGGTAACAAACTTGTTACATCGTTACTTGCTACCCTGCTACCCTGGTTTGATTATTCTCGACAAAAAGCTAAATTGTTACCTGTCCAATGACCAAATCAAAAACAAGCAGTATTCTGGCGGCGGAGTGTGGCAGCACTGCCACCACGGTTGCCTTAATTGAATCCATTGACGACCATTATCGCCTGGTGGCTACGGGACAGGCTCCCAGCAGCTACGGCTCGCCGTGGCACGATATTACGGTGGGGCTGCAAGAGGCGGTGCGACAAATTGAAGCGGTCACCCAACGTACGCTGCTGGCTCCGGGCGGCTGGCCGGTGACGCCCCGCCAGCCGAACCAGACCGGGGTGGATGCCTTTGTGGCCGTCTCCAGCGCGGGGCCGCCGCTGGCGGTAGCCCTGGCCGGTTTGATGCACAACATCTCGCTGACCAGCGCCCGCCGGGCCACCGCCACCGCCTACACTCACATCACCACCGAATTGGCCCTCGACAGCGAATCGAGCAACCGGCGCAAAAGCGTTGAAGCCCAGATTCAGGCCCTTCAAAGCGATCCGCCCGATGTGATTTTTTTGGCGGGCGGTACCGACGGCGGCGCGCAACGCCCGGTGATCGAAATGGCTAACGCCGTATTGATGGCGCTGCACGTCTTATCGCCGGATAAACCGGATGTGTTGTTTGCCGGAAATCAGGCCACACAGGATCAGGTAGTTGAGATTCTTGGTGAACCGGCCAACCTGAAAACCGTAAACAACGTGCGCCCCACCCTGGAAAGTGAGAATTTGATCCCCGCCCAGCTTGAATTGGAAACCCTTTACCGGCAGCGGAAGATGTTCCAGGTACCGGGATTTGATAAATTAAGGCAATGGACCCGCTTTCCCCCGGTTCCCGCCGGACGCTCGTTTGAACAGGCCATTACCTACCTTGGCCAACAGAATCATCTCAACGTGCTGGGCGCAAATATCGGCAGCGGGGCGACGATGGTTTCGGCCTGGACGCCGGTATATCAAGGCACCACTATTCTCAGCGATGCCGGGGTAGGCCACAGCGTGGCCCGGCTGCTCAAAACCGCGCCGCTCAAGCAGTTCCGGCGCTGGCTGCCGTTTGATATTGAAGCGACGGTGTTACACGGCCACCTGCTCAATAAATCCTTGCATCCCGGCACGATTCCAACAACCTATGAAGAATTGATGATAGAATATGCCCTGGCCCGCGAGGCGCTGCGCCTGACCGTTGCCCGTTCCCGCACCGGATGGCCGCCGCACCCGGCCACGGGGCAGCCCGATTTGCCATGGAATATGCTGGTTGGGGCCGGCCAAACGCTGACGCGCGCGCCCTCGCCGCACTATGCCGCCATGATTTTGTTGGATGCCGTTGAGCCGTGGGGTGTCACCACCCTGGCGCTGGATCACCATCACCTGCTCAATAAACTGGGAGTTGTTGCCGCCGTAGACCCGGTGGCTGCCGTAGAAGTGACCGAAGATGATTTTTTGCTCAATTTAGGAACCCTGATAGCGCCGCTGGGGCACGGCGTGGTGGGGCAGACGGCGCTGAACCTCAAAATTGATACGGCTAATGGCCTCTCGCAAGAACTGGACGTACCCTACGGCGCGTTACAGGTTGTTCCACTGCCACCAGGTCACACTGCGACGGTGGAAATGCGCCCGGCCCGCTATCTTGATATTGGAGTGGGCCAGCCGGGGCGGAGTGTCGTGGCTGAGGTTGAGGGCGGCATCTTGGGATTGATCATTGATGCGCGGGGCCGCCCGCTGCGGCTTCCCCGGAATCATCAACAGCGGCAGGAACGGTTGAGCTGGTGGGAACAAAGATTGGCCGGTCAGGTTGATAGCCCGAGGGAGGTGGTTTGATGCGTTTGCCGGGCAGAATCATCAACACCGCCAGCCAAATTGTTGTAACCCGTACCCTGCCTGCCGATGGCGAGCTTTTGGCCCATCCCGGCCTGCGCGTGGAAGCGTTAGATGTAGTGGCCCGGGCCGAACTTCCGCGCCGGTACCAGGTGATCGACGTGGCCCGCCAACTGGCTGCTCCCCAGGTTGATATGAGCCGGGTGATGTTAAAAGGGATGGGCGACTCGGTAAAAGCCAATGAGGTGATCGCTACTGCTCCCGGCAGCCTGCCGTTTTTTCAACGGAGCGCGCGCGCCCCGGCAAATGGCGTGATTACGGCCCTGGGGCCGGGCTGGGCGCTGCTGGAAACCGAGCGAACCGTGGTTGAGGTTCAGGCGTTTATCAACGGCGTTGTGACCAGGGTGATTCCCCAACGGGGCGTGGTGATTGAAACCAAGGGCGCGATGATCGAAGCCGCCTGCGGTTTTGGCGGCGAAGCTTATGGCCGCTTGCAGCGATTGGTAGGGTCTCCTACCGAGTCGTTGAGCCTGGAGATGCTCAAACCCGGTATCGAACACAGTATTTTGGTGGGCGGGCGCTCGGTGGATGAAACCGCTTTGCGCCGCGCTGAAGAATTGCAGGTGCGCGGCATTATTGTGGGCAGTATTGATGTTTCGCTGCTCAACCTTCGCCCGCCGGTCAAAGTGCGGGTGGTAGCCACCGAAGGCTTTGGCAGCGGGCCGATGTCGCCCTACACCTTTGGAGTTTTGAATGCCCTGATTGGCCGGGAAATTTCTATCCGCGGCCATACGCCCCTGCTGCCGGCTGACCGCCCCTCGGAAAAACTTCCGCCCATCATCCTGGCAACAACTACTTACGGCAGCACTTATTCTAAACCGCTTGATGAAGAAGAAACGCCCGATATCAACGTGGGCAGCCGGGTGCGGGTGATCCGAGGCAGGCTGTTGGGAGCTACCGGCCACATCACTTCTCTCCCGTCGGACCCCCAGCCGATGGAGTCTGGAATTTACGCCTTGGGCGCGAATGTCACCATCGATGGGCAGCAGCAGTTTATTCCCTGGGCTAATTTAGAACAATTGCATTAATGGGACTTACGCATATCATTCTGAACGGAGCCGAAGGATGACATGTTTGTGTAAGTCCAGATTAACAACCTTAAAGATACTCCCAAAAGCAAAACTTCATTTGCAAAATCTCCCTTTTTGACATAAAATATACATTACATAATATTTTAAATGTAGAACCCTGTTTCATTGTAGAATGGGCCGCGTTAGTGGAAGGAGCCAACCATGGAAGAAGAAGGCCGTGGACCAAACAGACTCTTTGTGATTTTAGCCGTTTCTTTGATTGGGTTACTGGTGCTGGGCCTGCTGGGCGTGGGTGGTGTTTTTCTGGTACGGCAAAATTTGTACCAGCAAGAAGTGGCTGCCCGGCCAACGCCAACGCTGATCATCCGGCTGCCGGCTCCAACCGCTACACCGGCTGCGGCGGCTGCCCAACCCACCGAACCCCCGGCAGCCACGCCAACCAGCACCCCGGTGGTCATTCCCGGCAGCGGTGAAGAAGCCGCCGCGGGCGGACGCCCGCAAAAGCAGAATACGCCCTGGCCCACGTTTACCCCGGTGGCCCCCAGCGCCGAAACTGCCGCCACCCAAACCGTGCCGGAAACCGGCCTGGGCGCATTTGAATTGGTGTTGATCGCCGGCGGGTTGATCGGCGTGTTCTTTGTAGCCCGCAGGATGCGCATGGCTTCATAATTTACTTTTTTTTGACTTCACAAGGGACGCCCCACGGCGTCCCTTTTTTGTTCCCGCTTATCCAATCTGCCGGTCAATCGAGGGCCTGCGGCGCTGATGTAGGAACTTATTCCTAGATTTACGGCAGCGATTCAAACCGAAAACCAACCAAACTATGTTATAATAAGAACGTAATCGGTTATTGACATAGTCAAGTTTGGAATTCCTAGATGGCTCGCCAGGTTCTGCTCATTCAACCCGATCAAAAACGAACGCAACCCTTTTTGAACTATTTTGAAACCGAGGGCGATCAGGTTTGGCACGCGCCCGATTTTGATGAGGCTAACGCATTGCTGAACCAGGTCTCGCCGACCCTGGTTGTTGTTGATGCGCACCTGCTGGAGAATGGCCGGCATCGCGTGATGTGGCGGGCCAAAAGGCTGAATGCCGGCGTGCTGATTACCACGCGTTACCCCGATCCGGACCAAGAATCGGCCATCAAAAAAAAATATCCCACCTCCACCCTTTTACAAACGCCATTTACCCCCGCCTCTATTTCGTCTGCTTTGCAAAAATTGGAAAAGAAGGCAGAAACAGCCCCGCCCGCCGCCCGCCCCCGCGTGCGTTTTCCGGTACGGATCAAAATTACGTTGCCCTATATTATCCTGGCCATCATTTTAGCTATGGCCGTGGCCTACGTGGTCAACCGGGTGGTGCTGGATACCATCGAAGAGCGGTTTACCAATCAATTGATTGAAGCCGGTAAATTGGCCAACGATTGGATGGTTCAGGAAGAAGATCGTTTGCTGGAAACATTGCGCCTGTTATCTTACACGGAAGGCGTTCCCCAGGCGGTAGCGGCGGGCGATGCGGACCGGTTGCGGGAACTGGCCTTGCCGCTGGCCGTAAATTATCAAGAGGAAGCCATTGAGATTTTGAATAACGAGGGCGTCAGCGTGCTTTCGCTGCGCCATCGAAAAGGCGGCAATGTTGAAGATTATCTGGCGTGGCAGGGCGAAACGATTTTCAGCCGGTGGGATTTTGTCAACAATGTTTTAACCGGTCAGGTGCAAGAAGGCCGCGATAAATACGCCGGCCTGGCCCGCGCGCCCTGGGGCGATTACCTGTATGTGGCCGGGCCAATTGTCGATCCAGACGGTGATCGCGTGGGCCTTGTTTTGATCGGAAAATCTCTGGACACCCTGGTTCGTCAAATTCGGCAAGATACCCTGGCCCACATCACCCTCTACGATCTGAACGGCCAGCCGGTTGAGACCACCCTGTTAACCCAGAGCGGCGATAATCTGACCCTGACCGCCGGCTCGACTGCCGAGATAGTAGCGCGTCAGGATACAGACTCGTTGATTCGCCCGCTGTCGGTAGCAAGTATTGATTACACCGAAATTCTAGGCCCGTGGCAGGTGGGCGAATATGTAAGAAGCGCCGATTCAACGCGCGCTAACAACGATCAGGGGCTGCTGGGCGCTGCCCTGGCCGAATCCTTTCTGGTGAATCCCACCCGCATTACGCGCCTGCAAATTTTTGTTTTAACCACAGCCGCCATCCTGCTGGTGGTGGGGCTGGGCGTCTGGCTGGCCAATCGTTTGACCGGCCCGCTGCTGCAAGTGGTGGATGCGTCGGCGCGGGTGGCCGAGGGAGACCTGGATGCGCAGGTTGATGTGCGCGGCAACGACGAGGTGGCTATTTTAGCCTACTCGTTCAACCAGATGGTGGCCAGCCTCAAAGAGGGATTTCTCTACCGCGACCTGCTGGGGCGCACCGTATCGCCGGAAGTGCGTGAGGAACTCCGCCATGGGTTCGCCTCCGGCAATGTGCGCCTGGAGGGGCAGGAAGCGATGGCCACGGTGTTAACCTGCAATATTCGGGCTTTTACCACCCTGGCCGAAAACGAAGAACCGGCCACCGTATTGAACTGGCTCAATGAGTATTTTGATACGTTGGTGCCCCTGATCACGGCCCACGGCGGCGTGATCAGCACTTTTGAAGGGGATGCGATTTTGGTGTTCTTTGGCATTCTGCCGCGCCCGCTTTCCGCCCAGGAAAGCGCCTACCAGGCTTGTGTCGCCGCCCTGGCGATGCTGGAAGCGATTGACGGCCTCAACCAAAATCGTTCTCAGCGCGGCGAGCCGTCGGTGAGCGTGGGCATTGGCATCAATACCGGCCCGGTGACGGCCGGGGCGTTGGGCAGCTCGGACCGGCTGCATTACACCATCATCGGCGATACCGTCAACACTACCTTCCGGTTGGAAACTCTGACCCAACAGCTCGGCCAGCGGAGCAGCGCCATTGTCAGCCAGCACACGCTCTTTGCCCTGCGCGACAAACGCCGGGAGTTCGAGCTGGAGCCGTTGGGCGCGCATACGCTGCGGGGCAAGGTGGAGCAGTTGTTGGTTTACCATTTACGGTCGTTCAAAGCAGACGGGTAAAGGCTGGGTTTGGTGGTGAATTTTACACGGTGGAAGGACAAAGAATATCGCGGCTGGCCGTTGGTGGTGTTGCTGCTGCCGTTGCTGGTGGGTGTCTGTTGTTTGGCCGGCTATTTGTTTGCCCACCGGCCCCTCGAAGCTCAAAGCCGCTTTGTCAATGTCAGCCTCCATCCTGAAGTGACCGCCAACTACAATCAGAATCCAAACCCGCCGCAGCTCCCCCCTGTAAGCCTGGACATCATCTGGGATGCGATTCTGGACCGGGAGCCGGATGCCGCCGCCGAACTGGCGGTTCGCAAATCGACGTTGTTGGCCGGCCTGGATGCGCCGATCCCGGTTTCTTCGTCGGCGTGCCGGGGAACTTACACCATTCCTGTTTCGCTGGATACCTGGATCGACTCGACCCGGCCAACATTGGCCGCCGGTGATGATACGATTTTGCAGGTAGCGCGTAGTTCCGATAATGAACTCAAACGTATCCTGCTTTTGATGCCGGTAACGGACTATTTGCCCCCCGGAACATTTATTGCTGAGGCCCGGCTGGAACTGCGTCCGACCGATCCAACGCAATCCACGCCGAATTTCCTGCATATTTACAATTTGAAATCCTCTTTTGATGAAACCACTACCCATTGGTTGAATCAGCCTGAGACCCATATCGATTCCCTGCCGCCGGCGATCAGGAACGGCACGATCCATACTTGGGACGTCACCGCTATCGTACGAAGCTGGCTGTTGGGCCATTACGCCAATAACGGGTTGATGGTGGAACTTTCCTCCGGCAGCAACCTGGCCCTGCGCTACTTCAGTCGCGAGGCCGATACCCGCGTAAATTTTGAGGTGGACGATGCGGAATTGGCCCCGCGTATCGTGATTGATTGCGGCCCGCCCCAGGCCGTAGCGCAAGCGCCCGCGCCACCCGCCACCCCCACCCCTTCCCCTGGACCGGAAGATGCCATTCCCCCGGCAGCAGCGCCGCCCAACAGCCCGACCGTTCAGAGTACAACCACGGCCCTGGCCTCACCGACTCCGGTCCTCGCCACACCAACGTTGCCGCCGGCTTCGCCCACACCCACGATCCTTGTTCCCACGCCCACGGCCACGCCGCTGATGCCTACCCCAACTCCTCTGCCTACGGCAACGCCCATTCCGCCAACATCAAGACCGCCCACCTCCCCGCCGCCCACGTCTACACCTACCGCCACGCCCGTGCCGCTGCCTCAAAATCAAGCCGATGTGGCCATCACCCAATCAGACTCGCCCGATCCGGTAATGTCGGGCGGAGTGTTGACTTACAATTTCAACGTGACCAACAATGGCCCGGATCAGGCCACCGGCGTGACCGTTACCGATTCGTTGCCTGCCGGGGTTACGCTGCTGACCATCGCATCCGGCCAGGGAAGTTGCAGCGGCACCACGTGCAATCTGGGTTCGCTGGCCAATGGCGGCAGTACCTGGGTCACTCTTCAGGTTAGGGTGAATGCGGCCTCGGGTACGCTCAACAATACAGTCACTGTCTCGGCCAATGAGACTGATCCTGTGACCGGCAATAACTCGGCCTCGGCCAACACCGCAATTGCGTCTATCCTCACCGCCGATATGGAAATCACTAAAACCGATTCGCCGGATCCGGTGCTGCCGGGCAATAACCTGACCTATACCCTGAATGTTCGCAACAATGGCCCGGATAACGCCACGGCCGTAACCGTGGTAGATACGTTACCCGCCGGCGTTACGCTGGTGTCGGCCACCTGGCCTGCCGGAAGTTGTACCGGGAGCACTACGCTCACCTGCAATATCGGGAATCTGGCTAACGGCAGCAGCGAGACGATCACCATTGTGGTGACGGTGAATGCCGCCTCGGGCAGCCTGTCTAATACCACCAACGTGTCGGGCAACGAAGTGGACCCCGACCTTTCAAACAACACCGCCGGCGAGAGTACAACCGTTACGCCCGTGGCTGATTTGTCGATTGTCAAAAATGGCACGCCGGCCACCGTTGTCAACGGTAACAATATTACATATCCCCTTGTGGTGAATAATAACGGCCCCAGCGATGCCACCGGCGTGGTGGTGACCGACACCCTGCCCGCCGGCATCACCCTGGTGAATACCTCCATAAGTTGCAGCGGCAGCACCACGCTGGTGTGTAACCTGGGTGATATTCCCAGCGGCGATAACGCCACATTCACCATTGTGGTCAACGTAGATGCCGCTACATCACCAGGGACGTTAGTGAATACGGTTGTTGTTGGGGGAAATGAGGTTGATCCTGACGGCAGCAATGATTCCGATACAGCCGCCGTGGATGTGATCCCATCTATCACCATTGGGGATGTGAGCCGCCAGGAAGGAGACAGCGGCACAACCGGTTTTGACTTTGCGGTGAGCCTGTCGAGCAGTACCTCGCAGGTGGTTACGGTTACGTTTGCCACGGCTGATGACAGCGCCACGCTGGCCGATAACGATTATGTCGCAAACAGCGGCGTAGTGGTTTTCCCCGCCGGGACAATGGTGCAGACGATCACGGTGCAGGTGAACGGCGATACGACTGTTGAACCGGACGAAACCTTCTTGGTCAACCTGAGCAGCCCGGTGAATGCCGCCATCAGCGATAGCCAGGGGATAGGAACGATTGAAAATGATGATCTGGCCTGCACGCAGACCATCACGTTGACCGCCGCCGGGGACACGTGGTTGCAGTCTTCCGCGCCTGACAATAACCAGGGAGGGGCCACCAACCTCAATGTGAAACCGGATTCGTCCCAGGCTCAGCGCGCCTTGATCCAGTTTGATTTAAGTTCAATCTCGGCCGGTACCACGTTGTGTGCGGCGGATCTTTTGTTGTACGAAAATGATAGTAATACGGACCAGACAATTTATATTCATCGAGTAACCACCGGTTGGTCGGCGGCTACGGCCACATGGAACAGCCCGTGGGCAACGCCCGGCGGTGATTACGTGACATCAGAAGTGACCACTTTTGCGCCCGATAGTGTGGGTTTACGAACAATATCGGTCACATCGCTGGCCCAATATTGGGTTGATAATTCCGCGAATAACCGTGGCCTGCTGATGCGCTCCACCACTACCGGCGACGAAGGTGAGGTGCGATTCAACAGCCTGGAAGAGGGCAGCGACCCGCCGCGCCTGATTATTCAATATTAGCCGGTCATTCCAGGGTGAGAGGCCCCAA
>CAZTFF010000025.1:3391-69965 GCA_964612485.1 uncultured Caldilineaceae bacterium | reverse complement strand
TTTTGGGGGAACGAAGTCTGAGCCTGTCGAAACCAACGGTCTTCGACAGGCTCAACCAACTCTATCCCAGTTTATTGAGAAGATACACCATAAAGGTAAAAAAACCCCCAAATTTAGGGCGTAGACATTGTAATGGCGGCATGTTATAATTGTCAAAAAGCCTCCAGCGTTCAGCCAAATCGGTAATACCTCAAGGAGAGATCCATGGCCAAAATTTTAATTGTTGATGACTCCGGCTTCCAGCGCCGATTGCTGCGAAAACTCATTGAAATCGAAGGGCACCAGGTATTTGAAGCCGTTAACGGCCGGCAGGGGTGGGATTTGATCGCCGCGCATTCCCCCGATTGTATCTTTTTAGATTTAATTATGCCGGAGTCGAACGGGTTTGAGCTGCTTGAAAATCTTCAAAAAGAGAATGTCAATATCCCCGCGATTGTTGTTACCGCCGATGTTCAATCCAGCACGCACCGGCAATGCCTGGAATTGGGCGCTATCGACATCATCAACAAGCCGGTTGACGGCAAAACCTTAAAACAAACACTGGCTGACGTTCTTAACAGCCGGTCCGGTTTTGATCAGGAGGCCGCCTCATGAAACCAACGCCTGAGCAGATAGATGTTCTCAAAGAACTGATCAACATCGGCGTGGGGCGCGCCGCCGGGATGCTCAACGAGATGATCCAATCGCGGGTATTGCTGCAAGTGCCTTACGTAAAAATCTTCACTCCGCATACGCTCCAGGAGGAAATCAATAAGCTCGGCAGCGGCAAATTATCTACCGTGCGGTTATCGTTTAAAGGGCCGTTTTCCGGTATTGCTTCGCTGGTTTTTCCGCCGGATAGTGCGGGCAAGCTGGTGGATGTGCTCACCGGCGAAGAAGCCGGCGAAACCGACCTGGATTCCATCCGCATTGGCACGCTCACCGAAGTGGGCAACATCATTCTCAACGGGGTGATGGGGTCTATCGGCAATGTGCTGGAAAAACACATCAACTATTCTGTACCTACCTATTTGGAAAATAATATTGAGCAATTGCTGCTGGCCGATAATGTGGATGCAGAGACCATTATTTTGCTGGCCCACACCCGTTTCACGATTGAGAAATTGCAAATAGAAGGCGATATTATTTTGCTGTTTGAAGTTGGCTCGTTTGATGCCCTGCTGGAAGCCATTGATGCCATTAATATCGACGCCTGACGGGTAGGGTATTGTGTATGGAGCAGATGAAACACATCGAAGCCCAATTTACTATTCTCGATCACATGCCGGTCGGCGTTTTTGTCATCAGCAAAGATTTTACCACCCTTTTCTGGAACAGTACTCTGGAAGATTGGACCGGCATCCCGCGCCAATCTATTTTAGGGGCCAATATCGGCGATCATTTTCCCCATCTCAAAGACCCCCGTTATACCAGCCGGCTGCAAAATATCTTTGAGGGCGGGCCGCCCGCCATTTTTTCTTCCCAATTACACAAGTATATTATTCCCGTTACCCTGCCCGACAACCAGACTCGGATTCAACACAGCACCGTGACTGCTGTCAACAATCCGTATGGAGACGATTTTTTTGCGCTGTTTGTGATCCAGGATGTTACCGACCTGACCAACCGGATTCAAGATTACCGCACCATGCGCGATCAGGCTTTGACCGAAATCAAAGAGCGCAAGCGGATTGAGGCCCAATTGCAAACTTATGCCGCCGACCTGGAACGGAGCAATCGGGAATTACAGAATTTTGCCTACATTGCCTCGCACGATTTGCAGGAACCGCTAAGAAAAATCCAGCTTTTCAGCAACCGCTTAAGAACCCGGCACGCCGAATCTTTAGACGAGCAGGGCTGTGATTATCTTGACCGCATGCTTAACGCGGCCACGCGCATGCAGCATCTCATCCAGGACCTGCTGGAATACTCGCGCCTGACCACCCACGCCCAACCCTTTGCCGCCGTTGATCTGAACAGCATCGCGTCGGATGTTCTGTCGGATTTAGATGTGTTGATTCAGGAAACCGAAGGGCAGGTGGCTATTGGCCTGCTGCCAACCATTGAAGCCGATACTACCCAGATGCACCAGCTTTTGCTCAATCTGGTTGGAAACGCGCTTAAATACCATCGCCCCGAAGCGCCTCCTGTTGTAAAGATCAAGGCCGCCATCGACAACGAGATATGCCGGCTGACCATCAGTGATAATGGGATTGGCTTTGATGAAAAACATCTGGAACGAATTTTTCGGGTATTTGAGCGATTGCATGGCAGAGGCGCTTATGAAGGAACCGGGATCGGGCTGGCGATTTGTCGGAAAATTGTAACTCGTCACCAGGGAGAGATTACGGCCACGAGCAGGCCGGGAGAAGGTTCAACATTTATTGTTACGCTGCCGGCGAGCCATCCGGCGGAGTGATCCGTTTTGGACAGCAGGGGCCGGTTGCCCTTTCCAACCGGGCAACCGCCCCCACCGATTGACGCCCTCAAGTATAAACGCCCGCGCCACATTTTTCTTGACGACAAACCAACGTATTTACACCGGCAAGCCTACGGCCACGCAACGTTGAAACAAATCACCGTTACCTTGTTGATAAAAAAATGGAGGTTTCATCAATGTCACTCACCCATAAAGAACGAATGCGCCTGGCCCTGGAACGCCGGCCGGTTGATCGCATCCCCACCCAAATGAGCTACACCACCGATATGGGCCACAAAATTGCCCACCACCTGGGCGTCTCGTTGTCAGACCTGCCCACCGTGGTCGATAACCATATGATCCGGGTGGACATCTCCTACGATAAACGTCTGAATGAAGACGGCTCGCTCTACTACGATTGGTGGGGCGTGGGCTGGAGTACCCACGAAGAAGGCTACCTGCCCGCCGAATGCCCGCTGGCCGGCAGGGATAATCTGGCCGATTATCCCTGGCCCGATCCCGATGACCCGCGCCTGCTGGACGAGGCCGAAAAAATCATTGCCGCCGATAAAGGCGAACACTTCATCACCCCCAATTTTGGCTTTGCCCTGTTTGAGCGGGCCTGGGCCTTGCGCGGTCTGGAAAACTTTATGATGGACATGCTGCTCAACCCCGATTTTGCCAACGAGTTGCTGGAACGCATCACTAACATCCAGGTCAAAGTCATCAAACGTTTCACTGCCCTGGGGATGGACGGCGGCTATTTTGGCGACGACTACGGCGCGCAGAAAGGCATGTTGTTTTCGCCCGCAAGCTGGCGAGAGATGATCAAACCGCGCCTGGGCCGGATGTTTGCCGAATTTCGAGCCGCCGGTGTCCCCATCCTTATGCACTCCGACGGCCAAATTGGCGATATTCTGCCTGATTTGATCGAGATTGGGCTGACCACCCTCAACCCGGTCCAGCCCGAAATTTTAGACCATGCCTGGCTCAAACAAACCTTTGGCCGCCAACTGGCCTTTTACGGTGGGATGTCGACTCAAACCGTCATGCCCTTTGGCACCCCCGACGAAGTGCGCGCGGTAATTGCCCAATGTATTGAGGTTTTGGCTGCGGACGGCACCGGGCTGCTGCTGGGGCCGTCGCACCGGATGATGTCGGATATTCCTATGGAGAATATCGCTGCAATGCTGGAAGAATTTGAAAAATTACGAGGTTAAGGATGTGCCGCTAAACATTGGAGGGCTTATTGGATGAAAATCTGTAAATCTCAACACAATCTGCCCAATAGATACCTTTTCTAACTACAAACCGCGCCCGCTTGCCCGGAGTTGGAGGCTGTGCTACAATTTTTTCCATCCTATCTCACCGGCTAATGGAAAATCTATTTTAAGAGACACTACGGGCTGTTGCCGTGATCTCTTTATGATGGGCGGATGAAGCCATGTACCTCACGCCTGCGTCAATCAGTTACCTGACCCAATTTATCCTATCGCTGGCTATTACCCTTTTTTTGGCCCGCCGCCTGCGGCGCCGCAACCCGCAACTGGTGCTACTGACCGGCTTCTTTGCCGCGGCCACCCTCTTTATCGGGCTGCTGTTCCTCGACGCAGCCCTGTCGCCCTTTCTGCGCCTGCTGGTGGTTTATGCTCAAAATAGCGCTGGCATTGGGTCTGATCTTTCTGCTGCTGTTTGCCTATCGTTTTCCCCGCCAATTTCCCCGCCACAAAGGGGAATGCCACGCCGGCCTGGCCGTCACCCTGGCCTATTTTCTGTGGGAAGCGGGCTTTATGGTTTACCGCTATGCAGCGTTACTCGGCCAGGGGATGGTCTATTACCGCCCCCATAGTACCGCCTATATTATGGGCCTGGTCATGCTGCTGGCCCCTACCGCCTTTATCCGCCAAACTATTGCCGCCGATCCGCGCCCGGTGACGTGTACGTGCGTCTCGACGCGCCGGCGGAACGGCTGATCGTTACCTGGAATCAGTTGCCGGCCTACTACCAACCCCAGGCCACCTTCACCTTTCAGGCCATCCTCTACCGAAACGGCGTTTTTGAGATCACCACATACGCTACACGATTCTACCTCAGCACCGCCAGCGCGTAATTGGGCGATACGTCCGTTACCTGCCCCTCTAACGTAACAATGGATGTTCCCAGGTTGCCCACCTCGTCCAGCGAACCGTAGGCCAGGCGCGCTTCGTCCAGCCATTCCCACAGGGTCACAATGGTATTGTTTGATAACAAAATCTGCGCTTCGCCGGTGTAGGGCGCGGCCAGAAAAGTGATATAGCCGGGGTCGGGCAGCGGCGGGGCCTCCTCATTGGCCTGGGTAAAGGTGGCCGAGACAAAGGCCAGGTTCCCGGTGGGGCCAAACACCGCCGACCCCACGTAATCCGTAGCCGGGGCGGTCAATGCTGTCAGTTGATTCCCCTGGCGGCTGATCAGGCGCACCTGGCCGGTATCCGGCGCGGTGTAGGCCAGGGTCGAGCCATCGGCTGTGATGTCGCCAATGCAGATGGGGTTCTCGGCGGTGGGGCAGGCAAAGATCAATTCGCTCTCTCCCCCGGAGGCCGATACAGCGTAAACGCTGCCAAACCGCCCGCCAAACCCGCCGCCTGCCACATCGGGCTGCATCGCGTAAAACAGTTCGGAGCCATCGGGCGCAAATCGGATGGGCAGCGCGAGTTGTTTTTGCGAGTTCTCAACTTGATCCAGGATGGTGGCCTGATTCGAACCATCTATATGCGCCACCCACAAATCATTACGATAGAGGGGCGGTTCAACATTAGGATCGATAAAAGCGCGCGCCAAGGCAATTCGGGAGGCGTCGTCGGCCACGGCAAAGGTAAACGGCCCCACTCCTTCCATCGTCACCGTGGTAAACGGCAGAGATGTTTGCTCTCCGGTGGCGCTGAGCTGCCAGAGGGTCATCGTTTCCGCGCTCTCATCAAACACGGGATAATAGATGCTGCCTGCCGCCGCCAGCACCCGGCCCGACGGTGGATGGGCCAGGGTCACGTTACATTCAACCAGCGTATCGGGATCAACAATGGTTAAATTGCCGGGATTGTTAAAATCGGCAATGATCATGGCCGGGCGGCTGACATCGGGGCACAGGCCGCCGGCGCCAATTTCGGTGGGGGTAGGCGTGGGCGGCGCTTCGACGGCCTGGGGCCACAGCCGGATGAACAGGCCGTTGACCCAATCAAAAATCATCTGCTCCTGGGCCTCGTCGGGCTGCGCGTTCCCGTGGCCGGCAAAATTCAGGCGGGTGGTCATATTATCCGACCCGCCGGGATTATCCTCAAACGTAGTTTCAAACACGCCAAAGTTTATGTCCCAATTTTGCAGAACTTCTAAATCAGCCTGTGCCAGGGTGCCGGTGATCTCATCCCGCTCACAAGATTGAACCGCATAGTTCCCCTGAGTATCCACCACCAACGAATCGCAAAAAGCGGCAATGCCGCCGGAGATTTCAAACTCAATTACTGTTGAGGGCGTCGTTGGGGCTGTTGTGGTTGATGGCGGCGCGGTGGTGGGGTCTGCCGTAGCCGGCCCTGTTTCTGATGAAGCCGTTTCCGGCGATGTAGCGGCGGTGGCCGCCGGCAAAACTTGCACCGGTTCAATATCGCCTGAACGGTCAGCCGAGCCGCATGCAGCTAAAAGTGATCCAACAACAATGATGAAATTAAGACGCGCAAATTTTTGAAGAGAAATCACGGCAGTACCTCTATCGCAAAATAGAAATTTACATAAAAATTTAACAGTTTCGCGTCTATTTTGCAAATAGATAATTAGTTCGCCATACGGCGTTCCTTGCTCCAGGTCTGCCCGCCATCTAACGATTGAGCCAGAAAAATATCGGTGACGGTTCCGGGATTATTTTGCCAGGCAACATAAAGGTGGCCCCGGGTATCAACCGCCAGGCTGGGATTAAACGCGCGCCGGATGTCATCATTAATACGAACCACCGGACTCCAGTTTTGGCCGCCATCGATAGAGCGGGTGAAGAATATATCGATTTCCAGATGGTGGCGCGTGCGCCAGACGGCATACAGGCGCCCTTCTGAGTCGACAGCCAGAATAGGGTTAAAGGCGCGATCCACACCCTGGCTGAGGAGGGCACTTTCGCTGAATGTCTGGCCTTTATCCCCAGAATGCGCCGCAGAATACGCCGCGTACACCATGGAAAAACCGTTCGCCTCTTCAATCCAGATAAAGTAAGTTTGATTATTCTCTGCCGTTGAAATATACGTTTCGGTCCAGTAGGCTTCGGTTCTGACCGGAGAACGGATGAAGCTATAATCAAATTGCGCATCGAGTTCACCCTGCAAACTCACCAAAAGATCGCGCGGCGGCATAATGGCGGTTGATTCTTCGATAAGGCCCGACCATTCATCTTCCAGCAAAAGCAACAGGCTGCGCGGAGGGGCAATGGCCGCCGGGTTTTCGATGACGCCGCCCGTGGTTCCGGCGATTTTGACCGGCTTTTGATCGGTGCCCGATGGCGTCCGGGCCGGGTTTTCCGCCTCAATCGTCAGCGAATTGACGATTTCCTGCGTCACCTGCAAGGTTGCGGCGGCATAATCCTCTGCGCGTTGAGAAGAATTATTCCAGATAACTTGATTAAAACCATAGGCCACGCCCAATAAAATCAACACCGCCGTCATCGCCAGGGCCATTCCCGGCCAGGCAGGCCGGTTCTCCCCAACTTTGGACTTGCGCTGTTCTTTCTGAACATCAACCGGTTGGGGGGCCGATCTGGCCGGTGCAAACTTCCCGAATGTTACCGGGGGGCCGGCGGTAATCAGCGATGTCTCCAAAACCCGAAACGCGGTACTGAACAAAATATCCATCCGGCGCAGCGCTTCGACTTCTTGGGCGCAGGCGGAACAATTTTTGATATGTTGGATGACAACGGGCGAAGCATCACCCTCAAGATAAGCCAGCAGGTCACCTTCTTGAATTTGATGCGGCGCAATACAATGGTCAGTCATTGGCAATCTCTTTCTGCCCCTGTCGATGTTTGGTGTTGCGATGGTTTTGCCTGTTTTTGCCGTTACCGTTGCTGCCGTTTACACGATATTGATCCCGCTCACTTTGCATGGCCCGCCGGGCGCGTTTCAAAATCCGCTCTTTAAGCCGGCGAACGGTCTGCGCGTCGGCAAACTCTTGCGGATAATGGCGCGCGATCTCTGCCGGCGTCAGGCCATGTTCATAAGACAAAACTAACACCTGGAGTTCTTGCCGGTCGGTTACATAGGTATGGATCCAATGCCAGATTTGCTGCAACAATCTTTCCCGGTCGATCTTGGAGAGCAGCTCTTCTTCAGAGAACGTCACCACCAACCGGCCATTTCCTTCCACTCGCTGCTGGATTCGCTCTCGCCGCCAGATTTGCCGCTCGTATTCTTTGACCACGCTCACGGCGCATTGCTTGAGATATTTCAAAATGCTCCCCACATGAGCAAAACGGTCGGAGAGCGGCATATCCGCATTGAACTGCGCCCGCCAAAATTTAGACCACGTTTCGGGCGCAATTTCTTCCACATGTTCGTGAGGTACGCTGGCTGAACCGTCATTCAGCCAGCGGATAATTAAATTTCGATATTGTTCATCAATCGCCTGCCAGGCAATTTCATCACCCTCCTCAACAGCCCGGCGAAACAACTCAAAACAATACCCCTCTTCTTGCTGACGAGGTTGTTTCGACTCGTTCCGGCAACCCTGAATCAGGTCGTGAACATTCAGATGTTGCATTGTTTGTTTCGGCATGCGTTATTCTTCCCTCTGGGGGATAGTATACCATAATCTATGTCTCAAACGAAGGATTTCATCTATTTCTTTCTGAAACTATTCCAATTCAGCATGGCGCTATTTTTAAAGAACTTGTCTAACGGCACATCTGCCGGCTTTTCCCGCACCACAATATCTGTCAGGGTTTGGATCAGCGGCAGATTTTCAATTTGACACACTCCTCGCGCGCTTAATTTGGGGATGGCCGTATCCATGGTGCGCACAATTTCAACCGACTCCAGGGTTTCGCCGGCCATGATCTCTCTGGCCTGGCTCATGGTATGGCCCAACCCCAACAACCGGCCCAGCCGCACGGTTCGACCGCCCATGGTGGTGACAAATAGATCGCCGGCGCCGGGTAAGCCGTAGGCAAAATCCACGCTGTGATCAAACGTCTGCAAAAGATAAGCCATTTCGGTACACGCCTGGGCAAAAATCGCAGCGGCTAAATTATGCATATGGGCCTGCGCGGCGTCCGGCCCGCCTGTTTTTTCCAGCAGCCCGGCGGCGAGGCCCACGCCTAAGGTGTAGGCGTTCTTTAAAGCGGCGCAAAGTTCCAGCCCAAACAAGTCGGTGGTCAGCCAGATATGGTAATAATCGGTTTGAAATACACCGGCCAACAGTTCCAGCGCCGCGCGGTCTGTGGAACCGAACACTACGCAGCTATGCCGTTTCCCGGCCAATTCGCCGGCAATGCACGGCCCGCCGACCGCGGCCAGTTTCACCTGGGAACGAATGTCGTCCGGCAGTTCGCTCGCCAACACCTCCGGTAAAATTTGCAGACCGCCGTTGCCGGCGGCTTCCAGCCCTTTGGTGATGGCAATGATCAACTGGCCCGGTTGCAAATACGGCCCAATCGCCTGCCCAATCCAATGCGCCCCCAGCGAGTTGACGCCACTGACGATTATTTCGACGCCATCCAGCGCCGCCGCGATCTCATCAACAAAATAGGCTGCCACACCGGGGGGAAGTTCCCGCTTCAGTTTGGGATGAAAATGTTTGCTTTTACAACTTTCAATGATCTCGTGATCCAGATGCGTGCCTACCAGCCGAATGGTGTGGCCGTTATCCGCCAGAGGATAGGCCATTGCCGTGCCCATAAAGCCGGCGCCTACAATTGCGACAGTTGCCATATTCAATTATCCTTTCGGGTTTTTAGGTATCCACCGCGCCGGTACGGATGGCGGTGGAAGAAATATCAATACGAAACTCATCGGCGGGGAGTTCAGTAAACAAATCCCGGTAGCCCGGAGGAATCTCAATATCCGACAGGGTGATAAATTGATCGCCTTCCGACCGCCCGGCTACCAAAAAACTGCATCCCGCTGCCCGAATCTCGTTGAAGGCCGCATACATTTGCAGCGGATCATCATTATAAAAACGGGGCTGCCACAGCCGTTGGGCGGTATCCACGCCGATCACAAAGGTACTGTGAGGGAAAAAGCGGGCTTTTTGATTAAAGAGCGGCATTTGGGTTACAATCACGCCGGCAAAATCTACAAATTGGGCCACACGTTGGTGGGCCTCGTCCAGATCAAGCGGCGCTTTATCCGCATTCACCAGGGGGAGTTCAAAATGAACCTCGCGGCCCAGTTTTTCGGCAGCCGCCTGGGCCAACTGGCGGTGCCCGTAATGGAGCGGGTTGAAGGCGCCGGATAACAACGCGGTGTGGGGCCAGGTATGTCCCGGTCTGGCCCGGCCATCGGGGGCAATAGACACCCAATTCACCGTGCCGTTCAATAAATAATCCAACCAGTCAACGGGTTTGCAATCATGATCTACTATTTCGTCAGACAGCAGCGGTGGGGGTGGAAGACCGGAAATACCACAGGCATCGGCCACAGCGCCCAGGATGAGGCGGCTCACCAACGCTTCTTCTTCGGCCCGGGAGCGACGCCCCTTGACCATTTTTAAGGCATAACCGGTCAGGCTCTGGTCATCACAAACGGCGACATAGACTTCGTGATCGCCGCGTTTGGTGCGGTCGGTGGCAATGGTGGCGGTGCTGCCAATACCGGCCACGGGCGTATTTACCTCGGCCAGTTCGCACGCCCGTCCATAGGCATGAAGCGCCATGGCCCGCGCCACTTCCTGGGCGGCAAATTTTTCCGGTTTAAAGCCGATACAATCCACCAACGACGCCGCCGCATAGTGATCGATGGCCTCCAGCACGGTGCGCGAAGACCCCCCTACTTCATGCAGCCGGCATAACGCCTCCGATCCGGCTCCGGCAAAATTGATTACCACCATCAGGGGAGCAGCGTGGATCGCTTTTATAATTTTTTTAAACGGCTCTACCGGCTCAGTCATAGGATCCCAAATCAAAAACCTGTGTCTCAACCAGGTTATTTTTTCTTCTCGGCTTTTTTAGCGGCCCGTTTTTCTTTGGCTTTAGCCTGCTGCTCGGCCTTGGCTTTGGCTTTCTGCTCCTCGTATTCGGCGGTCATTTCTTTGATCTCGTCGGCCACCTGATCCAGTTCATCCTGCATCTCGTTGACCGAAACCTTGTTCACCGTTCGGCAGGCCGGACAGACCGCCTGATAATGAGACGGGTTTTTCTTTTTTAACTTTTTTAACTCAAACCCTACAAACACAGGGTCTAACTCAAACCGACGTTTGCATTTAAAACAAGTATGGTGTATCAAAATGGACCTCCCGTTTAATGTTGATAAACAACTGCCGCCTTATTGTACTTCACCGCCGCCATCTCGTCAATCAGCAAATTTCGCTTGACAAGCCGTATGGCGCTGTCTATACTATCCAATTGGGTGACAGGCAGTACAAGCCCTCGCTGATATTCCAAACTATTCACAATCTTATATAACTTACGAGGAGGTTATTATGGCTCACCAATTACCAGATTTACCGTACGCGCACGATGCTCTGGAGCCGCATGTTGACGCGCGTACCATGGAAATTCACCACGGGAAGCACCATCAGGGGTATGTGAACAAATTGAACGGCGCGCTCGAAGGGCACGCGGACCTGCAGGGCAAGAGCGTTGAAGAGCTGCTGCGCAACCTGAACGCCGTTCCCGAAAGCATTCGCACCGCCGTCCGCAATAATGGGGGCGGGCACGCCAACCATTCGCTCTTTTGGCCCTGCATGAGCGCCAGCGGCGGCGGAGAACCCACCGGCGACTTAGCCAAAGCGATCAACGAAGCCTTTGGCTCATTTGCCGATTTCAAAGAGCAGTTCAGCAACGCTGCCGCCACCCGCTTTGGCAGCGGCTGGGCCTGGCTTTCGGTTGATGCCAGCGGCGGGTTGGTTGTCAGCAGCACGCCCAACCAGGACAGCCCGCTATCTGAGGGCCTGACCCCGATTTTGGGGCTGGATGTGTGGGAACACGCCTACTATCTCAACTACCAAAACCGGCGACCGGACTATATTTCGGCCTGGTGGAATGTGGTCAACTGGGATCAGGTGGCTAAGAATTTCGCCGCCGTCAGGTAGAAATTGATACGTAAAAGCCTTCCAAACCGTATCGTTTGGGAGGCTTTTTTTATAGGAATTCAAAGTTGTTGACATTTTTCAGCGAAGGGACTAAAATGAGAACGTACTTCCAGCAAAATATAGCAAATCTCAGGAGGATTTTTTTATGACCCACACAATTACTGCTTTATGTACCCGTCAAGGTGACTGTGTAGAAGTCTGCCCGGTTGACTGCATCATCCCCGGCCCGACCAATGATCCCGAATGGAACGACCTTTTCTTTATCGACCCGGATACCTGCATCGACTGCGGCGCCTGTATCCCGGTGTGCCCCCCCGAAGCGATTTTTGCCGAAGAAGACGTTCCCGCCGAATTTGAAAGCGATACGGAACGCAACGCCCGATTCTTCACCGAAGGCCCCGGCTATTGGGATTACGACTTTGACGAAGAACGAGAAACCTTCAAAGGCGAGAGTATCCCGCGTGATGAGCGAGTGTCAGGTTACGAATAATTTTTCCTGACCTCAAGACTTTGAAAAATGATACCAAAAAGCGGACCGCGCCAGGAAATCGGACGTGCCGCTTTTTATTTTCTAAAAACCCTGCGTAAACTGAGGTAGAAAAAATTGGACAACAACATTCCCAACAGCGCCATGGTCATAGTGGCGCACCCCGACGACCCCGAATTTTTCTGCGGCGGCACTATCGCCTTGTGGTGCGCCAACGGCACCGAAATCACCTATTTGATCCTGACCAACGGTAACAAAGGCAGCGATGATCCCGATATGACGCCCGAAAAACTGGCTACCCTGCGTAAAGAAGAACAGCAGGCCGCCGCCGATGTATTAGGTGTTAAAAAAGTGATCTATTTTGAAGAAAAAGACGGCGAACTGCAACACACCCTGGGCCTGCGCCAGCGCGTAGTGGCCGAGATCCGGCGGCACAAACCGGAAGTGATCATCACCCTGGACCCCAGCCGCTATTTTTTTGCCAACCAGTATATCAACCACGCCGATCACCGCGCCGCCGGCGAAGTAGCCATCGACGCCGTGTTCCCCGCCGCCCGCAACCGGATGTACCACCCGGAACTGCTGGATTTGAGGCTGGATCCCCACACCGTCAAAGACGTGTACCTGGCCGGCACCGATCACCCCAACCTGTGGGTCAACGTTTCAGATGTGTTCGATACCAAACTCAAGGCCATTCACTGCCACGCCAGCCAGATCGTGGGGCGCGCCGACCTGGACGAACGCATACGAGCGCGAAGCATTGCCACCGATCAATACGGCGGAGAAGTACTGCGCGAAGAGTTCAGAGTGATGCACATTGGGTAATAATGTGGGAGGAAAAAATGTTTCAAAGCTACAAACATCCACACGACGGGCCGGAGCACGAACACTGTGTCTCCTGCACCAAACCACAATATGAAAAATTTCTGATCGCTTTCACCGACACCTGGAAAATCGTGCTGCATCCCCATCAGGAACACATCGGCTCCTGCCTGGTCACCACCCGCCGCCACGTGGGCCAACTCACCGATTTAAGCCAGGCGGAATGCAACGATTTCCTGGTCATCATCAAAACCCTGGAGCAGACGCTAAAAGCCGCCTTTCCCATCGATTTGATCAACTATTTGTGCCTGATGAACTGGGCCTACCGCAAAGATGATCCCGTTCCGCCATTTAAAGATGGGCAGCCCAATCCTCACGTTCACTGGCACGTGATCACCCGTTTTGAACAGCCCATTGAATTTAACGGCTACCAGTTTGACGACCCCCGCTTTGGCGACCCCTACGACACCACCCGGCCCAGCGAAGTCCCGAACAACATCAAAGAACATATCCGGCAAGAAATTTTGCGTCACATAGATGTGACGTATATTAACAGTTAGGGGATTTCCTGGGGATCAGGAGTTAGTTTTTCTCTCCCCCCATCCCCCGGCCCCTAACCCTATTTTCAAAGGAGAAAATGCTATGCAAACAAAAACACCCCATCTGACTGATGAGTTTGTTGAACTGGTTCGGCGGGCGGCAACCGTTCTGCCGGATGATATGAAACAGGCTCTGAGCAGCGCCAAAGATAATGAATCTCCCGGCTCTGCTGCCGAGGGCGCGCTGGATACGATCCTGCAAAATGTTGAACTGGCGCAAGAGCACGCCACGCCAATTTGTCAGGATACCGGCACCCCCATTTTTGAAATATACCACCCCCTGGGCGTCTCCACCCGGAAACTGGCCGAGCAAATTCGGCAGGCGGTGGGCATTGCCACCGAACAAGCTTACCTGCGGCCCAACGCCGTAGACAGCCTGACCGGTAAAAACAGCGGCGATAACACCGGGGAGGATTTTCCCACCATACATTTTCATGAGTGGGAGGAAGACACCATCCACGTGGACCTGCTGTTGAAAGGCGGCGGCTGCGAGAATGTATCGACCCAATACAAATTGCCCGACGCCGGCCTCAAAGGCGGGCGAGACCTGGACGGCGTGCGTCGGGTGGTGCTCGACGCGGTGCATCAGGCGCAAGGCAAAGGCTGCGGCCCCGCCGTATTGGGAGTGGCTGTGGGCGGCGACCGGGGATCATCGTACATTAAATCCAAACAGCAGTTGTTCCGAAAAATAGACGACGAAAACCCCAACGAAGAACTGGCGGCCCTGGAAAAACAAATCTACGAAGAATCCAACCAGCTCGGCATCGGGCCGATGGGCTTTGGCGGCAAGACCACCACCCTTGGCGTGAAAATTGGCGTGCAGCACCGCCTGCCGGCCTCCTATTTTGTGTCGGTGGCCTATATGTGCTGGGCCAATCGCCGGGCCAGCATGGACGTAACCTTTGATGACGACCAAATGGAGGTGAGCTATGCCTGATCTAACCGTACCCATTTCAGAAGAGGAAATCCGCGAGCTGCACGTGGGCGATACCGTTACTTTGAACGGCGTGGTTGTGCTGGGCCGCGACGCCGCGCACAAATTTATGATCGAAAATTTCATCCGCAATTCGCCCCCGCCCGCCGAAGCAGACCTCTATGCGGAACTGAAGAAGCTGCTGGACGGCGGCGTCATCTATCACTGCGGGCCGGTGGTCAAAAAGCACGATGACGGCTCGTGGTCGTTTGTGGCTGCCGGACCCACCACCAGCATCCGCGAAGAAGTGTACCAGCCGGAAGTAATAGAGCATTTTAATTTACGGGGCGTCATCGGCAAGGGGGGAATGGGGCCAAACACGCTCAGGGCCTGCCAGGAACACGGCGCCGTGTATTTTCACGCCATTGGCGGCGCGGCCAGTTTGATCGCGCAGTCGGTCAAAGAAGTGATCACCGTCCACAAGCTGGAATTTGGCGTGCCGGAAGCGATGTGGGTGATCCGTGTTGAAGAGTTTCCGGTGGTGGTCACCATGGACAGCCACGGCCAGAGCATCCACCAGCAGGTAGAGGCCCAATCGCAAGAGAAACTGGCCGAACTGCTTGGCATTTAGGCCGGCAGAATCTAAAAAGTGAGTGTCACCTATTGGCAGTAACCTGCTAAAGTATTGGTGAATAAATCTACCGCCGAGAGCGCTGAGTTCGCAGCGTATTTTTTGTGCGTGGGTAACGGTGCGTTGAGAACGCCTTTAAAAACTCTGCGTTCTTTGCGCTCAGCGGTAAAAAATAGCCGGATTTGACGTACAATACTCAAGCCACCTATTTCGAGGAGAAAAAACGATGGACTATCGCATTGAAACCGACAGCATGGGCGAAATTGAGGTACCCGCCGGCAGGTATTACGGCGCTCAAACGGCCCGCTCGTTGATGAACTTTAAAATCGGCAGCGACCGATTTCCCCACGAACTCATCCGGGCGCTGGGCATTCTCAAAAAAGCCGCCGCGCTGACCAACCAAGAGCTGGGCACACTGCCGCCGGACAAGGCCGATCTCATCATCCGGGCCGCCGAGGAAATGATCGAGGGCAAGTTGGACGATCACTTTCCGCTGGTGGTGTGGCAAACCGGCAGCGGCACGCAAACCAATATGAACGCCAACGAGGTCATTGCCAACCGGGCCATCGAACTGGCCGGGGGTAAATTGGGCAGCAAAGACCCCATTCATCCCAATGATGATGTCAACAAAGCCCAATCTTCTAACGATACGTTCCCCACCGCCATGCACCTCGCCGCCGCCGAAGAGATCAACCGCCGGTTGCTGCCGATGGTTAAATTGCTGCGTGATACCTTGCAGGAAAAATCCGAGGCGTTCGCCGACATCATCAAAATTGGCCGCACCCATTTAATGGACGCCGTGCCGCTGACGCTGGGGCAGGAATTCTCCGGCTACGTGCAGCAGCTTGATAATGATGCCAAACGCATTGAATTTGCGCTCGACGGCCTGTACGATCTGGCCCTGGGCGGCACCGCGGTGGGCACCGGCCTCAATACCCACCCTGATTTTGCCGCAAAAGTGGCCGCTCATATCGCCCAAATGACCGAACTGCCCTTCCGCAGCGCGCCCAACAAATTTGAGGCCCTGGCCGCGCACGACGCCGTGGTGTTTGCCAGCGGCGCGCTGAAAACCCTGGCCGCCTCGCTGATGAAAATTGCCAACGATGTACGCTGGCTGGCCTCCGGCCCTCGCTGCGGCATCGGCGAACTGGCGCTGCCGGCCAACGAACCCGGCAGTTCGATCATGCCCGGCAAGGTCAACCCCACCCAATCCGAGGCGATGACCATGGTCTGCGCCCAGGTGATGGGCAATGATGTGGCCGTTAACATTGGCGGGCTGTCGGGCAATTTTGAGTTGAATGTGTTCAAGCCGGTGATGATCTTTAACCTGCTCAACTCCATCCGCCTGCTGGCCGATGCCTGCGAATCGTTCAACAACAATTGCGCGGTGGGCATTGCGGTCAACCGGGAGGTGGTGGACGGCTATCTCAAGACTTCGCTGATGCTGGTGACGGCGCTCAACCCCCACATTGGTTACGACAACGCGGCCAAAGTGGCCAAAAAGGCCTTTGCCGAAAATTCTACCCTGCGGGAGGCGGCCATTGAATTAGGCCTGCTCAACGGCGAAGATTTTGATGAGATTGTCCGGCCTGAGAAGATGGTTGGGCCAAAATAGGGCATGGTTCATTCTATTGTTGTTGGTCTGGCTCATCCAACATCCGATGCACCCGTTGCAGCACTTCCACTAACAACTGTAACCGGCTCATTCACGAATATTGCTGGCGATCAGGGTGCTGTCCATTTTCTGTTCCACTACCGGAGGTAGTGGTTTACTTTATAATCCAATCAACCTTGTAAAAAAGACTATGAACCACCATCGTTGGGGCATTCTGTTTGGCATCATTTTGATCGTTAGCCTGGCAGCCATCGGCTATCTCCTATGGGGACGCCTTGGCAGCGACTCACCGCGCCCCGCCGGGCTGTTAGCCGCAGACAAAACTTATGGCGTCTCCATTGATCTGACCCATTACGAGACCGATTCCCTGCCGGAGATATTTAACTCACTCCGCGAAAACAATCTAACCTGGCTCCGCCAGCCCGTCAATTGGGCCGACATCGAGCCGGCTCCCGGCCAATTCAACTGGCAGCAACTGGACCAAATTTTTACCGCCCTCACCCGCCATAACCAAACTCATCCTCCCTTCAAAATTATCGCTGTCTTGCAAACCAGTCCGGCCTGGGCCAGACCGGATCAAACCCCGCCGATGACGCCCCCCGCCGAAGTGAGCGATTTTGGCCGCTTTGCCCACGCCTTGGCCACACGATACGGCGCGCAAATCGATGCCTACCAAATCTGGCACGAACCCAACCTCAGCGCCAACTGGGGCAACGCCTATGTAGACCCCATTCAATACAATATCTTGCTACGCGAAGCCAGTCTTAACATCAAAGAAGTTCAGCCCCAGGCCGTGATTCTCACTGCGGCGCTGGCCCCCACCCTGGAAAACGGCCCGCTTAACCTCAACGAACCAACTTATCTGGATCAACTCTATCACGCGCAAACCGGGCAGTGGTTCGATGCGGTGGCGGGGCAAGCTTACGGGTTTGATTCCGAGCCCGGCCAGCCGGCCCACCCCGGCATCTTAAATTTCAGCCGGATCACCCTGCTGCGAGACGTCATGCTCGGTCACGGGGATGCTGACACGCCGATTTGGGCCACCGCGTTTGGCTGGAACGCCTTGCCTCGAACCTGGGATGGACAGCCCTCGCCATGGAAAAGCAATACCCCCGCCATCCAGGCCCAGCGCACCGCCGATGCCCTGGCCTACGCCCGCCGCGAGTGGCCGTGGCTTGGCCCGATGCTGGCCATCCGCTGGGATGCCGCCGGCCTGGCCGGGAATGACCCCGCCCGCGGCTTCGCTCTCAGCGAGACACCAGAAATTGCCCAGAAATTTCAAGCCGCAGCCGCCCAGACTATTGCCACGCCGGGCCGCTACCCTGCCGATCACCCCAGCGGGCAAACCGGCCCCGGCTGGCGTTTTGCGCGGGGCCTGGCCGATGTACCCCGCCACGAGCCGCGCGCGCTGACCATTTTGTTTGAAGGCACACGGCTTGACCTGTCCGTAAATCGGGGGCCATACAAAGGTTATTTATGGATCACAATCGACGGCCAACCGGCCAACGCCCTGCCGCAAAACAATCAAGGCCAAAGTTACGTGGTTCTGTACGATCCGCTGCACAAGAACGATACCGTCACCCTGGCCCAAAACCTGCCCTACGGACGTCACACCGCTGTGATCGAGGCCGACGGCGGCTGGGGCCAGTGGGCCATCGCCGGCTGGACGGTGTTCAATGAACCGGCCTCCGCGCCCCCCAGCGCCTGGCTGATTTTGACCGGCGCGCTGGTTGTAGTCAGTGGTGCAGGGCTGCTTTGGTCATTTAGGCCGGTGTTGATAGCTTTGCTGATTTGGGCCAAAGACAAGGTTGAGCAAGCCATCACCCGGTACAACAAATTGGGCGAAGCGAGCCAACTTGCCCTTACGATTGGGTTGGCCCTGGTCTTTTACTTTGCGCCCGGCCCCCTGGCCCTGTTATTGCTGCCGGCAGTGGCCCTGGCAATTTTTTTGCGGCCCGATTTCGGCTTGATGCTGATCGCCTTCAGCCTGTCGTTTTTCCAGGCTCCCAAACAACTCCCGTTAAAAAGTTTTTCGCCGGTTGAACTGGGCCTGCTGCTAACGACCCTCGGCTTTATTTTTAGAGAAGGTCTCAAGTTGACCACGCTGCCCCGCCTCAAGCTCCGGTCGATGGATTGGGCCGCCCTGCTGTTGGCTGCGTTGGGGCTGCTGGCCACGCTGGCCGCGCCCAACTTTGGAGTCAGCATGCACGAATGGCGGCTGGTGGTGGCCGAAGCGGTGATTTTCTATTTTCTGGTCAGGCTGGGGCGCGATTACAGCCCGTTAACGCCCTCAAACTGGCGCAAGGCGTGGCGGCTGGTTGATGCGTTGGTTGCCGGAGCCGCCTTTCACGCTCTGCTGGCGCTGGCCCTCTATTTCTTCACCAACCAATCCATTACCGCCGAAGGCGTTCGCCGCGCCCTGGGGCCGGTGTACGGCTCGCCCAACAACCTTTCTCTGTTCCTGGATCGAGCCTGGCCCATTTTGCTGGCCGTAGCGCTGTTCCCCGATCAAACCGCCGGACATCCAGGCTCTATCCGGCGCGGGCTGTACGGCGGCGGGCTGGCGCTGGTCAGCCTGACGCTGTTGCTGACCTTTTCCAAAGGCGCGCTCCTGCTTGGACTACCGGCTGCGATTATTGTGATGACGATTCTTTTTTTGATCCGCCACCCATCTCACCGGCGAAGAATTGTTGGCCTGGCCGCCGGATTGTTCGCGCTGCTGGCGATGGCCTTGGTGCCCTTGAGCCAGACCGAACGTTTTCGCACCACCTTCAATTTTGACCCCGGCAGCACCGGTTTTTTCCGCCTGAAGTTGTGGGAAGCGTCGCTCAATATGCTGCGCGATCATTGGCCCCTGGGCGTGGGGTTGGATAATTTTCTGTATCAATACCGCACCCGCTACATCCTGCCCGAAGCCTGGGCCGAACCCAACCTGAGCCATCCCCACAATCTGATTTTGGATTTTGGCACCCGGCTAGGAATCGGCGGTATCGTCTGGCTGGTGGGGGTGCAACTCGTTTTCTGGATAAACAGTTGGCGATTGTATACCAGGATACCGGCCTCGCTGCTGTTGGGGCTGATGGGCAGCATGGCCGTGTTTTTGAGCCACGGGCTGGTCGATAACTCGTTATTTTTGGTTGATCTGGCCTTTGTCTTTTTCCTGACCGCCGGTATCCTGCAAAACCTGGGAGAAAAGCATCCGATTTCTCTTTAACACTTATCGCTTTGCGGACTTCATGATATAATAAGGACCTACCAGGGACAGTAGTACAAAATGGTAACTTGATTGCGGAATGAAGACCGCAAAGGTTGTCTGCTATTTCGACGGCGTTTGTGGTTTCAATTAACCAAGGATGGGTACCTTCTCAATAATCTGGGGCAGAGTTGGTTGAGCTTGTCGAAACCAACGGCCTTCGACAGGCTCAGACCTCGATCCCCCGAAATATTGAGAGGATACTAGGATGGATGGAAAATGTATACAATTGTCGCGCTTCTCCCCCAGAATTTGATCATCGCGCTGCAACCACACCGGCAAAAATATGATCCCCAGGCCCATATTATTCCTCCCCACATTACGGTTTTGGAGCCGTTTGAGTTTTCCGGCTCGATAGAACCGCTCTACAACCATCTTGAAGAAATTGGTGAAACTCACGCTCCCATCAAAGTATCACTGGTGGGGTGGGACGCCTACACCCAATCCGACTATCACCTCCATCTTCCGCTTGTGACCGGGCGGCTCGAATTTTCAAGATTACGGAAAGATCTAAAAACCGGCCCGTTGAGCCACATAAAAGACTCAGACGAACCCTACTGGCCCCATATCACCTTAGGGCGATTTGCCAGCAAAGATGATCTGGAACGAGCCAAACGCGCCTTAAGAAATTTTGAAGCGCAATTTACCTTTGATGTGACCGCCTTGGAACTGCTCTACCGCCGAAAATCCATCCAGCCCTGGCAAACACAACAACGACTCAAATTAGAAGCCACCGTGTTGAGCGTTCCTCATAATAAAGAATTCATTAAATTTAACTGACGGGGAAAGGTTACGGTAACTTGAACATCCACCCCAGGTAAGGGGTGAAGGGCCAGGAAACTCTGGCGTATCATGGCTACAACTCCAACTGGCCAAGACCGTAGAAATTTTTGATATGACAAACGAGGAAAAAACCAAACCATCTATGATCTTTACCCAAAAAGAACTATACCAACTGGTTAATTTAACAACCGGCCCTTTGTGGCTGCTGGGCGCAGATTTAAGCGGCGCGATGCTCAGCCGGGCCAATTTGCGGGAGGCCGACCTGGGCTGGACCAACCTGGAAGACGCCGACCTGCGCGGCGCCGACCTGGAAGGCGCCAGTTTGCGCGGCGCTAACCTGACCAACGCCGACCTGCGCAACGCCAACCTGAAAGACGCCAATTTGGAAGGCACGACCAGCGAAGGCACCAAATTCAAAGGGGCGGTGATGCCCGACGGCAGCACCCATTATTAATCAAACTGTTCGCGCAGCCAGCCGGCAATCTGGCTGTTCAGCCGGGGCAACAGGGTCAGCATCACGTGGCTGGCCCTTTTTGCTGCCAGCAATTTGGCGTGCGGCGCGGCGGCAAGCATGGTCCGGCCCATCGACAGTGGGGCAATTGAATCGCGGCGGCTGTAAACCAATAAAAGGGGCAGCTTTTTTAATTTTTTGAGATTATCCAGGGGGTTTAACAGGCCAAACAACTCGCCAACGGTGTGGCGGCTGTGGTAGCCGCCGCTATGCCAATCCTGCCAGAGCTGCCGCACACTGACCTCTTGCAACAATGACATTGCCGGCGAACCGTACAGCGTTCGCCACAATTCCCGGTAAAACAGGGCGCGGGTGTAATTCAATTCGGTGGAGGTTTCCATCACCACCAGGGCATCGACCGGTGTGGCAGGATCTTCCACCATACTTCTGATGGCCAAGGCCCCGCCCAGGCTGATGCCGATCAGGCCAACCTGGGTGATCTCCGGTTGGTTCCGCAAAAATCGAACCGCCGCCGGAACGGCAGTCAAGCAATCGGGATAGACCAATTGCCGGTGGCGGTCGTCACCGTGGCCGGGCATGTCAATCACCAATACGTAAAATCCCTGCGCCAACAAGGCCCGCACCAGTCGCCACTTGAAAAAAGTTTTATTATCGCCCGCGCCGGGTACAATGCACACGGCCGGAGTTCCCGGCGCAGGGAGCAAGGGCATCAGCCACAGGCCGGGGATATAACTGTCACCGTCAGAAATCCGAACCGCTTGGCAGCCTGCATGGGCCGGGTGTTGCGGGTCAAAGATATGATTGGGATGCGGCGGCGGGAATACATACGAACTTGCCAGAAGCAAAACAAGCACCGCCAGCGGTCCGGCCAAAAGCGTCCAGCCCAACACAGCCCAGAAGTTAGGCAGCAGCCAGCCGCCCCCCAGCAGCAAAACCGCGCCGGCCAGAAATCCCGCCCAACGACGCCCCCCCACCAGCGAAGCGCCCCGCAGCCGCCAGATCGCGGCGGTGATCTGGCCCAGCCCTAATGTAATCAAAAAGACGGATAGAAATGCGTTCATCCGTCAATCTTACCCGATTTTTGGCGCGAGTCCAAACAAATTGGCAGCCCGGCGTATCTGGGGTATGATGGTCAAAAGAAAGGAGATACGCTTTCGTGCCGCCGCATATTGGCTCGCTCAACGAAAAAGCGCTGCACGCTGCCCTGAAAACGTGGCTGGCCCAGCCCAACGATCAATTGGAAGTGCCGGTCGATGGATTTGTCATCGATTTGGTGCGAGACGACCTGTTGATTGAAATCCAAACGCGCAGTTTCTCATCAATGAAACGTAAACTGCTGCAACTGATTGACCACCATCCGGTGCGGCTGGTCTATCCCATTGCCCAGGAAAAATGGATTCTGAAAGTGGCGGACGATGAAACAACCGAGGTCAGCCGCCGCAAGTCGCCCAAACGGGGCAGCGTGTTTGAGCTTTTTCGAGAATTGGTCAGTTTTCCCACCCTGCTGGCGCATCCCAATTTTTCGCTGGCGGTGCTGTTGATTCAAGAAGAGGAAGTACGCCGGTTTGACGGGAAGAAGGGCTGGCGGCGCAAAGGCTGGGTAACGCACGAGCGCCGGCTGCTGGCGGTGGTGGGGGAAGATCGCTTTGTTTTGCCGGACGATATGCTGCGGCTGTTGCCCAGCCCCCTGGCCGAACCTTTTACTACAGCCACGCTGGCCAGAGCGTTGGGCCAACCCCGCTGGTTGATGCAAAAAATGGTCTATTGTTTGCGGGAGATGGGGGTAATTGAGCCGGTGGGGAAACAGCGGAATACAATTTTGTACCGGGTGGTCGAGAACAATAGCGCCCGTCCGGCCATCGGGAGGGATGAAGGATGAAATTTGGCCGGGGAAAATAGGATGCCTTTGGCTGCACCCCAACTCGGCTGTTCCTCCGGTAAAATGAACAGTATCGTTTTGGAAAGTGAACAGCTCCGTTTTAGAAAGTGAACAGCTCCGTTTTGGAGTGAATATTTTACTAAAACCCGAATGAAACCGACACGTTTATTGACGCAAAGTCATTATGAGAATTGTCGAAGCTTGATCTTAGGCTTGGCCGATATGCTTGATTGGTGCTATAATATCTGTTTGCGGTTCAATCATATTTATAACTATTTAATGATTCAAGGAGTTTCTGATGGAAGAATTACGCAGCCGACTTACCGATATGGCCCATCATATCGGTTCAAACATGGTGCGTCTTTGACATCGCGGGCAAAGAAAAACAGATTGATGCGTTAGAAAAAGAATCGCAACAGGCCGATTTTTGGAACGATCAACAGGTAGCGCAGGAGAAAATGCGCGAGCTTTCGGATTTGCGGGAAACGGTAGAAACGTGGCAGGGCATCGAGCGCCGGGTAAAAGACTCGCTGGAAATGATCGAGATGGCCGAGGCGGAAGGTGATGAGTCGATGCTGGAAGACCTGACGAAAGAGGTTGAAGAATTAGAAGCGCAGTTTGAAGATTTAGAATTTCAACTGGCGCTGTCGGGCAAGCACGATAAGAACTCGGCGCTGCTGTCTATTCACGCCGGCGCCGGCGGCACCGAAAGCCAGGATTGGGCCGAAATGCTGCTGCGGATGTATACCCGCTGGGCCGAGAATCGAGGCTACCAGACCACCATTATCGACCGGACCGATGGCGATGAGGCCGGCATCAAGAGCGTTACCATGGAACTCGATGGTGAATATGCCTACGGCTACGCTAAAGCGGAGCGGGGCGTTCACCGTCTGGTGCGGATTTCGCCGTTTGACGCCTCGAACCGGCGGCACACCTCGTTTGCGCTGGTTGAAGCCGTGCCCGATATTGATACCGATATTGAAATTGACATGAACCCCGATGATCTGGAAATTGATGTTTACAAATCGGGCGGGGCCGGTGGACAGCATGTTCAAAAAAACTCCACGGCTATTCGTATCAAACACAAACCGACCGGCACGGTAGTCACCTGCCAAAATGAGCGCAGCCAGTCTCAAAACAAGGAAATGGCGATGCGTATTTTGCGAGGCCGTTTATATGACATGGAGTTGAAAAAGCAGGAGGAAGAACAAGCCCGGTTAAAGGGCCAGCATGTGGAAGCGGGCTGGGGCAACCAGATCCGCTCGTACGTGTTGCATCCGTACAAAATGGTCAAAGATCACCGCACCGACCACGAGGTGGGCAACGCCGAAGCGGTGCTGGACGGTCGTTTGGACGATTTTATTGAGACTTACCTGCGCCATACGATTGGCGACAATTAGACAGAAAAATAGCCAAATAAAAAAGTAGAGTGGCTCAATTGCCACTCTACTTTTATTTCTGTAAGATTATTAGCGACTTAGTTAATCCAGATTGGCGTTAATTACATCATCCGGGAAGATCCAGTAGTTGATGCGGGTGTCGCTGTCATTGCCAACGCGCATGTAATAAACCTCATTGGGTCTTACTTGTCCGTTCCAGAGCAACTCGCCGGTAGTAACATCGTTATCGCGTTCCACAACCTGACCGCTGCCAAAGCGATTGCGCTCCGCGCCGGAATAGAGATCGAGGGCTACGTTGTAAACGCGGTTGCCATCGTTGGGCGTAAATACCATGGTGAAATTGGTTTCATCGCCCGCAGCGCCAACATCGGCCCGGGTGAAGCGGTACCAGGTTTCTTCGCCGGGATCCAACTGGCCCCGGTTAACGCCGAGCGCCAGATCAAACGCGGTTTCGCGCGCTTCGCCGGGATCGGCGGTGATTTCAACCTGAGGCGCTTCTTCCTCGCCCAATGGCGGGCGGTAAACATCGCCGGTAAAGAGGTGGTAATCAATGGGCACATCGGAACCGTTCCGAACCTGGACCAGATACAGGTTGTTATCCAGTACCCAGCCGTTCCAGAAACGCTCCATCGTCCAGGGGTTATCATCCCGTACCACCAGGCTGCCCGCGCCCATATTGTTGATTTGGGTGTTGTCGAGGTCGGTTTCGGACCAGTACTGCACATCCGGTCCGGCGCGGAACACCTCAAAAGTTACATAGTGATCGCGGTTGCCGTCGGCGGGGGTGGCCACCATGGTGAGCGCCATCTGCTCAAAGGCTTCATTGTCAAAATCGGTAATGAAGAAACTGTGCCACGCTTGCTCGCCCGGCATCAATTTACCCACATTTTCACCTAATACCAACGGCAGAGAGGTAGTAGGGGCCGCGCCCGGCGCATAAACCTTGGTTGCGGCAAAGGTGGGGCCTTCTAACTCAAAATCGTAGACATCGCCTTCCACCAGCCAGTAATCGATCTCAATACCGGTATCGTTTTTAACAGACAACAGGTAGGTATCGCCGTTTAGAACCGCGCCGCTCCACAACCGTTCGCCGGTCAGATAATTGCGGTCCCGTTCAACAATGGCGCCGGCGCCAAAATTGGTCATACCTTCCGCGCCATCGCCCCGCGCCCAGAAGTCGGCTTCACCGGCCCGGAAGAGTTCAAAGTTAACCAAATGGCGCAGGTTACCGTCCATAGGAGTGTAGAAGAGCGTATACTCTACTTCTTTGATACTCCGTTGATTGTCAGGGTCGGGGAACTCGAAGGTATACCAGCCGGATTCGTTAGCAGAAAGTTTACCGTGCGTCACGCCGTCGGCAGAGAGTTCCGCCGGGCTGAGCGGATCGATGCCGGCTTCGGTGATCTCATAATACGGCTCGTCACTCTCGGCAGCTTCGGGCTGGTCAGCTTCCGGGGGTGGTTCAATCGCGCCCAGTTCAGCTTGCTTCACATCGGCATTAAAGAAATAATAGTCGATGGGAAAGTCGCTGTTGTTGGCCAACATAATATAGTAGGTTTTGGGGCCGTATACCCAACCGGTCCATACCTGCTCGCCGGTTTCCGGGTTACTATCCCGTTCAATGGGGCTGCCGGCGCCCATATGGGCCATGGCGGTTACATCGCCATTATCAAAGAGAGCAATTTGATTTTCTTCATAGATTCTGAGGTTAATATATTGGGCCGTAAATGGTTGATTTGGGGTGTAGATTAAGGTCAGGGTTTTTTCGATATCAATATCGCGGCCTTCAGGATCGGCAACAAACTTAAACCAGTGCTGCTCTAATGGCTGGAGTTTGCCCTGATTAACTTCGGCATCAAGCGTAACAGCCTCCGCAGGCGTGTCGCCGCCGCCACCCCCGGCGGCCATCGAGATTGAAACAATTAATAAGACGACGGCCAGGGCCATCACAAGGGTTGTAATTTTTACTACCGTGAGCGATTTTGCATATTTTTTCATTTTTTTTGTTCTCCTGGGACGTGTAAACATGGATAAAGCTCCTTCCTTCTTTCATTGAAATTATATGATTAAATTGGATTGTTGTCATTGGGTAATTTGTCATACATCCCAAACACCGCGAAACATTATAGCATAATAGCCTACGTTTTACCAACAAGAAATAGGCTATTTAGCCTACGAATTCCCAACGCTAGATACGCAATATATAGTACGCAAAAAGCGCATAGTACCTTTATACCGAACAAAAATTGGCAGGCGGGGGCCAGAATCCTACAGAAACTGTACGGCTTAGAAATGAGAATTAACCAACTTTCCCAATTTGTCGGGAGATTAGAGAGGGGAGATTCCAGGCTAAAAATCTCCCAATCTCTAATCCCTGGATTAGACCTAAATCCCTGGATTAGACCTAATCTCCAATTTTCTAAATGCGTAATTTGACCGATCAGGGATCATTGATTATAATTATTGCGTATAAAGTAAACATACAAAAAGCTGGCTAAACAAATATCCCCACCGTATCATATTTCCATACTTTTGACTGATGGAAGATTCACGCCCCATTGACGCGGCGTATTTTTATTGTCGGGGTTAATGTGGTGAGGATCTACACCCAATTTTGGAGCGCCACACATCGCTTGCGCGTATGGCTGCTCCGGTCTTTTATTGAGTTGGACGATGTCTCAGGAACAGGATGAAATTATACTGGCAAAATTTGAACGATGGCTGGCCGATTTACGGCTGGCCTCGTCAACCATAGTCAACTATCTGGCCGATTTGCGCACGTTTCTGCGGTGGGGCCATATTGAATTTGGGCCTGAATTCGCGCTGACCGGCGTCAACCAGGAACATATCCGGCTCTACCGGTACTATCTAACCCAACAGGTGAACCGCGCCCCCTCCACCGTTAACCGACACCTGATGGCCCTTAGAAAATTTTTCGCCTACGCTCAAGAATCCGGCGCGATACTAATCAACCCTACCGGGGGGGTGGCCCTGGTTCAACAAGATGGGCAGGCTGTTTCGCGGCCCTTAACCAAGGAAGAGGCGGAAAAATTATTGGCCGCTGCCGGTAATGGTTCGCGCGCCGGTCTGGCCCGACGGGACGTAGCCATTTTGTCATTATTGTTGCATACCGGTTTGCGCGTGAGCGAAATTGCTGATTTACGCCGGGAAGATATGATCTTTGATAATCCGGGCCTGCGGTTACAGGTGCGGAACGGGGCCAATAACCAAACACGTTACCTGCCCCTGTGCAACGAGGTCTGCAAAACATTGAACAACTACCTGGAAATCCGCCCGCGAACGGAACACACCGAACACCTATTTCTGAACCAACAGGGCCATGCCGTTTCCGACCGGACGATCCAGCGCATTATCAACGATTCGGCCAAAACCGCCGGCCTGGAAGGAATTTCGGCCCAATCGCTGCGAAGAACATTTGCCCTCCAACTCTTAACGGAAACGAACGATCTTGACCTCGTTTCCAAAAGGTTAGGGCATCAAAATAGTGCAATCACTGCCCAATATCTGGCAGTGCATGAAAATCAAAACAATTAGAAGTTAGAAACCCGCTTCCGTATCTATTTCTAATTTCACGTATCTTCTCCAAACGTAATAAGTTGTTCGAGCAGATACAGTTCCTCTAATTTCTAAATTTATTATTTGAGGAGGTTTTACCTTGGAAGTAAAAGATTTCCGCGCCCTACGTATTAGCTTGGCTTCACCCGATGAAATTTTAGGTTGGTCCTACGGTGAAGTGACCAAGCCGGAAACCATCAACTACCGCCGCCTGCGCCCGGAAAAAGACGGCCTGTTTTGCGAGGCTATTTTTGGCCCCACTAAAGATTGGCAGTGTTATTGCGGCAAATACAAACAAGTCCGGTATAAAGGCATTGTGTGTGAAAAATGCGGCGTGTTGGTAACCCGTTCTTCGGTGCGCCGGGAACGGATGGGCCATATCCAACTGGCGGCTCCGGTAGCCCACATCTGGTATACCCGCCGGGTGCCTTCCTATATGGGCCTGCTGCTGGATATTTCTCGCCGTAACTTAGACCGGGTACTCTATTTTGCCCATTACGTGATTACCCGGATTGATGAGCAGGCGCGCGCCCGCGCCCTGAAACGGCTCGACGACGAATTGAGCCGCGAAGAAAAACGGCTTGAAGAAAGCCGGCAAAAACGGGCCGACGAAATCCGCGGCCGGGTAGACGAAGAAATTGCCAAACTGCGCGACGAAGAGCAAAAATTGGTTGATGCCGCCAACGACCGCCAGAACACGCAGATTGAAGACGCCATGCAAGAGGCGCAAAAACTGCAAAAGCGGCTCGAAGATAAAGTTGGCTCCACCGTCAAAGCGGCCATTGTCTTCAGCGGCAGCGATGAAGTTTTGGTGGACAAAGGACAAACCATCGAGAAAGATCACCTTAAAACCTTGAACAGCATGGTTGAGGCCCGGCTGAACGAAATCAAAGCTGAAGTAGACGAAGAGATCAGCCGCGAGCAAAACCGGATCAATGCCGAAATCGAGCGGCTGCGCCACACCTCCAACCAGGAAATCGACTCGCTGGATGAGGGCAACGTTCAGGAAGTCAACAAACTGGCCGTGGAACTGCAAGACCAGCGCCAGGAATTGATGAACATCCAGCCAATGCAGTTTCTCAACGAAGCCCAATACCGGGAACTGGAAGACCGCTGGGGCAATATCTTTAGCGCCAGCATGGGGGCCGAAGCCCTGTACGACATTTGCCAGGACCTGGACCTGGATAAAATGACCAAAGAGCTGCATACGCAAATCCGCAGCACCCGCTCCAAACAGCTCAAGAAAAAAGCCATCAAACGGCTGCGGGTCGTAGAAAACCTGCGCAAAAGCGGCAACCGTCCCGAATGGATGATTCTGACCGTGCTGCCCGTCATTCCGCCCGACCTGCGCCCGATGGTTCAGCTTGACGGCGGGCGCTTTGCCACCTCAGACCTGAACGATCTGTACCGCCGGGTCATCAACCGCAACAACCGGCTCAAACGGCTACTCGATCTGGCCGCGCCCGATGTTATTGTGCGGAACGAAAAACGGATGCTCCAGGAAGCGGTCGATTCGCTCATTGATAACAGCCGGCGAGGCAAAGCCGTGTCCTCACGCGGACGCCGCCAACTCAAGAGCCTCAGCGATATGCTCAAAGGCAAACAGGGCCGTTTCCGCCGCAACCTGCTGGGGAAACGGGTTGATTACTCCGGCCGTTCCGTGATTGTGATTGGCCCGGAACTGGAATTGCACCAATGCGGCCTGCCCAAAGGCATGGCGCTGGAACTGTTCCGCCCGTTTGTTATCCAAAAACTGGTAGAATACAACTACGCCAACAACGTCAAAGGCGCCAAGCGTATTGTGGAGCAGCGCCGGCCCGAAGTTTGGGAGGTGTTGGAAGAAGTGATCCAAACCCGGCCCATTCTGCTCAACCGCGCGCCCACCCTGCACCGCCTGGGCATCCAGGCCTTTGAGCCGCTGCTGGTTGAAGGCAATGCCATCCAGCTTCACCCGCTGGCCTGCTCGGCTTTTAACGCCGACTTTGACGGCGACCAAATGGCGGTTCACATTCCGCTATCGCAAAAGGCTGTTGAAGAAGCGCGAGAATTGATGCTCTCCACCCGCAACCTGCTCCTTCCCTCCAACGGCGAACCGGTGGTCTCACCCACCAAAGATATGGTGCTGGGCGTTTACTACCTCACCATGGAAGAAGAGGGACGCAAGGGTGAAGGCAAGATTTTCTCCAATATCGATGAAGTGATTCTGGCTTACTCCTTGAACAAGGTTGATCTCCATGCCAAAATCAAACTGCTGCACTACACCGAAAAATCTCGCCGGACCAAACCGATAGATACCACTGTGGGACGCGTGATTTTCAACAGCGTCTTGCCCGAAGATATCCGGTTTGTCGACACCGTGCTGGATAAAGGCGCGCTGAAAGACCTGATTGCCGAAAGCTACAATACGCTGGGCACGGAAGCAACGGCCAAACTGGTGGACAAGATCAAAGATATTGGCTTTAAATACGCCACCCGTTCCGGCACCACTATTTCCGTATCCGACATTACCGTTCCGGAAGAAAAGAGAATCATTCTGGATGAAGTCACCGAGCAAGTGGGCAAAACCGAACAGCAGTTCCGGCGCGGTCTGATCACGGATGAAGAACGGTACATCAAAACCGTGCAACTCTGGACCGACGCCACCGACCGGGTGACTGAAGCCGTCCGGTTTGCCATCGACCCCAACAGCCCGGTAAAAGTTATGGCCGACTCAGGCGCTACCAAAGGCGGCTTCCAGCCCATTCGCCAGTTGGCCGGCATGCGCGGCCTGATGGCCGACCCCAGCGGTCGTATCATTGCCCTGCCCATCCGGTCCAATTTCCGCGAAGGCTTGACCGCGCTGGAATACTTTATTTCCACGCACGGCGCCCGCAAAGGTCTGGCCGATACCGCCCTCCGCACCGCCGACGCCGGCTACCTGACCCGCCGTTTGGTTGATGTTTCTCAGGAGGTCATCATCAATGAAATTGACTGTGGAACCAAAACCGGCCTGACCATCGACGAAACCGACTGCGCCCAACTGGGCGAAAGCTTCCGCGAACGGCTGATAGGGCGCTTCCCGCTCAAGAAAATTGTTGATAAAGAAAGCGGCGAAGTGCTGGTTGAAAAAGACGAGATGATCACCGAAAAGAAATTTGCGCTGATCGAAAAAGCCGGCCTGACCAAAGTTGATGTTCGCAGCACCCTGCACTGCGAGCTTGAACAGGGCATTTGCGCCATGTGCTACGGTAAAGACCTGGCGCGCGGCGGCCTGATTGAAATTGGCGCCGCCGTTGGCATTATCGCCGCCCAATCCATTGGCGAACCCGGCACCCAGCTAACCCTGCGTACCTTCCACACCGGCGGCGTGGCCGGCGGCAAAGACATCACCCACGGTTTACCCCGCGTGCAAGAGTTGTTTGAGGCCCGCATTCCCAAAGGTGAAGCCATCATCTCCGATCTGGATGGCCGGGTTGAGATTGTTAACCGGGATGACGGCAGCCGGGTGCTCAAAGTTGTCTCTTCGCAGATGCGTAAAGATGAGTACGATATTCCCGGCAACTGGGCCATTCTGGTGGAAGACGGTGATGAAGTTGCCGCCAAAACCCGCCTGGCCAAACGCGGCGATCAGGAAATTCTGGCTGAAAACGGCGGTAAAATTCACCGCGAAGACACCAAAATCACCATCCGCTGGAAATTCAGCGAAGAAGAAGAATACGATATCGAGTCCGCCGCCCGTTTGCGGGTGCAGGATGGCGACAAAGTAAAAGTGGGCGAGCAGCTCACCGAAGGCGCGCTCAACCCCAACCGCATCCTGCGGGTGTTGGGGCGCGAAGCCTCCCAGTTGTACCTGTTGGAAGAGGTGCAAAAAGTGTATCGCTCGCAGGGTGTGCCGATCAACGACAAGCACATCGAAGTGATCATCCGCCAAATGACCAACAAAGTGCGGATTGTCACCGGCGGCGATAGCGACTACCTGGCCGGGGAACTGATGGACTACCAGAAATTCCAAACTATGAACGAGGAGCTGCGCGCCGAAGGCAAACGCCCGGCATCCGCCCGGCCAATTTTGCTGGGGATTACCAAAGCCGCTCTCAGCACCAACAGCTTCCTGTCGGCGTCGTCGTTCCAGCATACCATCAATGTGCTGGCGCAGGCCGCCATTGAAGGAAAACGGGATGATTTGTTCGGGCTGAAAGAAAATGTTATCTTGGGTAAACTCATCCCCGCCGGAACCGGCTACAGCCATTACCACGGCGGCGAAGAAGATGAGGAAACACCGGCCAACGGCGACAGCCAGGCCGACGACGATGATCTGATGCTTGAAGCCGCCGAAGCCCTGGTTGACTTGCCAATTGATCCAGATGGAGACGGCAAAGACGGTGAGGTATCCCTGGATGCATAACATAGAATTCTCAAACAGAAGGGGGGTGTGGGTTAATTGAGCGTAGAATTAAGAGATGGTGAATCGCAAGAGTCTCTGCTGAAAAGATTCCGCAAAGAAATTGTCAAGTCTCGCATTTTGAGCACGTATCGCAAAAAACGATGGTACGTTTCCAAAAGCGAGCAGCGCCGGCTGGCCAAGCAACGCGCTATCCGTAAAGCTCGCCGCAAGATGTTACGCCGGCAAAGCCGGAACAATTAACTGCATCTTATATTTCTGCAAAGAGGGCGACTAAAGTATAGTTGCCCTCTTTTTGTTGGGTGCGTCCAGAAATTTAGGAATTCTCGACAAACCTGGGGGATTCGGGGGGATTCCCCCGCGCCCCCTTGTCTGTCCAAAATCTTGGACAGACCCTTTTTCTTGTTGCCATCCCTCTCAAAAATGCTATAATAATAGCAGGCATATTTTGTGTAGAATTTATGTTCTGATACTAGATGTAGGTGGAGGCTGTTATGGAAGTTGGAATTGTACGCCAGGTAGACATCGACCAGGAAATGCAGGAGGCGTATCTGGATTACGCCATGAGCGTCATTGTGGCCCGCGCCCTGCCCGATGTGCGAGACGGGCTGAAACCCGTCCACCGGCGTATTTTGTACGCGATGCACGATATGGGGCTGCGCCCCACCCAACCGTACAAAAAAAGCGCCCGCATTGTGGGCGAAGTGCTGGGTAAATATCACCCGCACGGCGATGCCGCCGTGTACGATGCCATGGCTCGTATGGCCCAAGATTTCTCAATGCGCGCCCCGCTGGTTGACGGCCAGGGCAATTTTGGCTCGATTGATGGGGACCCCCCCGCCGCTATGCGGTACACCGAAGCCCGCCAGACCATGTTGTCGAGCGAAATGATGGCCGACCTGGAGAAAAATACGGTTGATTTTACCGAAAATTTTGACGGCAGTTTGCTGGAACCCACGGTACTGCCCGCCCGCGCGCCGAACTTTTTGGTCAACGGCGCGGCGGGAATTGCCGTGGGCATGGCCACCAGCGTGCCGCCCCACAATTTAGGTGAGGTTTGCGATGCGCTGACCTTTATGATCGACCGGCAGAAACGCAACAGGGATGTAACGATGGATGACCTGATGAAATTCATCCAGGGGCCGGATTTTCCAACCGGCGGCATCATCTACCGCTACGCAGACGATGACAAAAATTCCAGCGATGAAAATGACTTGATCCGTTCCGCCTATGCCAAAGGCCGGGGCCGCATCACCGTGCAGGCCAGAGTTCACGTTGAAGAAATGAGCCGTAATCGCCACCGGCTGGTTATCACCGAACTGCCCTACCAGACCAACAAAGCCAGCCTGATTGAAAAAATTGCCACGCTGGCCCGCGACGGCAAAATCGATGGACTGACCGACCTGCGCGATGAATCGGACCGGCAGGGCATGCGGCTGGTCATCGAAATGACGCGGAACGTAAACCCGGAAGCCATCATTAAAAAATTGTTCAAAATGACCACGCTGCGCGGCACTTTCAGCATCAACATGCTGGCCCTGGTGGATGGCGAACCCCGGCTGCTGCCGATCAAACGCTCGCTGCAACTGTTCATCGAACACCGGCAAGAAATCATTACCCGCCGCAGCCGGTACGAGTTGGATCAGGCTAAAAACCGCGCTCACATTTTGGAGGGCCTGCGCATTGCCCTGGATAACCTGGATGAAGTGATTCAAACCATTCGCAAATCACGGTCGGTCGATACGGCCAAAAAGAATTTGCGGAAACAATTCAAACTAAGCGAAATCCAGGCCGCCGCGATTTTGAATATGCCGCTGCGCCGCCTGGCCGCGCTGGAACGCAAGAAAATCGAAACGGAATATAAAGAAGTTCAGCAGCGCATCAAATACCTAGAAAAACTGCTCAAGACACCGAAAAAAATCCTGGATGTTATCAAAGAAGAGCTGGTTGAACTAAAAAAAACCTTTGGTACGCCGCGCCGCACAGTGATTGTGGACAAAGAGGCCAACGGTAAATTGATTACCGCGGGCGATCTGCTGCCCGATGAAGAGGTGGTTGTCTGCGCCAGCAAAAACGGGCAGGTCTGCCGCTGGCCCGCCGACAACGGCCTGGACCCGGCCCGGGGCCGCCAGAAAGACCCGCTGGTGGCGGCGACCGCCGCTCACACTCACGATACACTCTATCTCTTTACCGGCGGCGGGCGGGCTATTGTGGTGCCGATGCACCAGGTCCCCGAAGGAAAATCACCGGGCGAGGGGGCCGGCGTTCACGAATTCAGCGCCGACCCGGTAAAAAGCATTGTGGCCGGAGTAGCTATCCCCAACAGCAAAGAAACACCGGAGGGGTATCTCTGCCTGGTGTCTCGGCTGGGCCGGATCAAACGCATTACGCTGGAAGACCTGGTCAATATTCGGGGGCAGGAAGCGGTGGTGATGGGCGTTGAAAAAGGTGACTCGCTGCTGACCGCCTTTGTCACCCAGGGGAAAGATGATGTGATCCTGACCAGCGCTCAGGGACAGGCTATCCGTTTTGTTGAAGAGGATGTCCGGCCTATGGGCCTGAGCGCCGCCGGAGTCTGGGGCATGAAATTGGGTGCTGACGATGCCCTGGTGGGCGGCGGGGCGGTCAAACCGCGCGGCGATCTGGTTTTAGTCACCCAGCAGGGCCAGGGCAAACGCATCTCTCTGAGCGAATTCCCCCAACAGGGGCGTTACGGCCAGGGGGTGATTGCAATTTCGCTCATCAAAGCTATGGGCCCCGTGGCTACGGCTGACACGGTGAATGTGAATGACCGGGTAATGATAGTGACCGATAAAGGCAACAACAAAACCGTCTACGCCAAATCTTTACCCAAACTCAAACGTAACCAACGTGGTAAGGATGTGATTGCCATTCGAGGCAAAGACAAAGTAGATCGATTGGTGATATTAACGCAGTAACAGAAAGGATCGTAAGAACAGAATGAGTATTCTTGATGGAATCATGGGCAATGCTGAAGAAGTAGATGTTAAAAAATTGGGGGATGAATTTACCCCGCTGCTGGTTGAGGATGAACAAATAACGCGAGCCTTCAAACTGGTACGGGATATGTTTCTTTTTACCAACAAACGGCTGATTATGGTTGATAAACAAGGCATGAGCGGGAAAAAAGTAGATTATCACTCCATTCCTTACCAATCCATCACGCATTTTTCGGTGGAAACGGCCGGTAGTTTTGATCGGGATGCTGAGTTGAGAATATGGCTTTACGGCTCAAACGCGCCGATTCAACACCAACTCAAAAAGGGAATGGATATTGTGGGTATCCAGCGCACTCTGGCGCACTACGTTTTGCAATAGACACACATTCCTTTTTCCACTTAAAAATTTGGCCTGACACGCCTTCGCATTATAATCCTGTAGAGGAAAACATATCCTACAGGATTTTTTATGCCGAAAAAAACAAAGCCGCCGGCTGACACCCTGACCGTCGATACATTTACCTCAAATTTTTCGGTGCCCACCGCCGTCTCGCCGCAGCCGGTACCGCCTGATGCAGATTTGGATCATCCCGCCCTCTATTTTAACCGGGAACTCGGCTGGATCGATTTTAACTGGCGCGTTTTATACCAGGCTCTGGATGAACGTATCCCCCTGCTGGAACGAGTCAAGTTTCTGGCTATCACGGCCAGCAATCTAGATGAATTTGTGCAGAAACGGGTGGGCGGGTTGAAACGTCAGCAGGCCGCCGGCGTACGTAAACTCTCACCCGATGGACGCACGCCAGAGGAGCAGTTAATCTTGCTTCGGCAGGCCTTGCTGGTGATGCACGGGGCGATGGCCGAAACCTGGGAGAAAAAACTTAAACCGGCCTTACACGAGCAAGCCGACGTTATCATTTACCGCTATGAGGAGTTGGATTCCGATCAAAAGGAGGCCATGCGCCACTACTTTCAAACAGAAATCTATCCGGTGCTCACTCCGCTGGCGGTTGATCCAGGCCGGCCTTTTCCTTTTATTTCCAACCTGAGTTTGTCGTTAGCCATCCTCGTCCGCCAGCCGGACCAGCCATCGCCGCATTTTGCCCGCCTCAAAGTTCCCTCCAACCTGGACCGATGGCTGCCCGTGTGCGGCGGGCCGGAGGATACGCCATGTTTTATCGCCGTAGAAGATCTCATCATCCACCATATTCAAGAACTTTTCCGGGGGATGGAAATTGAAGGCGTTTACGCCTTTCGGATTACCCGCAATGCCGACCTGCGGCGCGATGAAGAAGAGGCCACCGACCTGCTGGCCATGATCTCCGAAGAAGTACGCGAGCGGCGATTCGCTCCGGTTGTGCGGCTGGAAGTGGCCCAAAATATGCCCGATGCCATCCGCCTATTTTTGAGGAAAGAATTGGGATTGACCACTGAGGATGTGTATGAAATTGATGGGCTGCTCGATCTGGCCGACTGCTTTCAACTGGCCGGGCTGCCGATGCCGGCCTTTCAATATGAACCCTGGGAACCCATTATCCCGGAGCGACTGGCGTACGAGGGCGACCTGCCCGAAACACCCGATATTTTCTCTGTCATCCGGCAGGGTGATCTTCTGGTTCATCATCCGTACGACTCTTTTGAAGCCAGCGTGCAGCGCCTGGTAGAAGAGGCCGCCGAAGACCCGGACGTATTGGCCATCAAACAAACCCTGTATCGCACGTCGGATGAATCGCCGGTGGTCAAAGCCCTCATTCGCGCGGCAGAACAGGGTAAGCAAGTGGCCGTACTGGTTGAAGTGAAGGCCCGTTTTGACGAAGCCAACAATATCGAATGGGGCCAAATGCTGGAAAATTCAGGCGTCCACGTGGCCTATGGGCTGGTTGGGTTAAAAATACACGCCAAATGCACCCTGATTGTGCGCAAAGAAGAAGGCGGCTTGCGAACCTACTGCCACATCGGCACCGGCAATTATCACACCAAAACCGCCCGCCTCTATACCGACCTAGGCGTGCTCACCTGCCAGGAAGAGATCTCCCGCGATCTGGTCAACCTGTTTCATTATCTTACCAGCTACTCCCCGGGCCAGCCCTACCGCAAAGCCATTGTGGCCCCCCGCGATATGCGAGAGGCGTTTTACCGGCTCATTCGGCGGGAAAGTGAATTTCAACAAAAATACGGCAACGGCCACATCATCGCCAAAATGAACGCCCTGGACGATGTGGGCATTATCCAGGCATTGTACCGCGCCTCGCAGGCCGGCGTTCAGATTGATCTCATCATTCGCGGCCACAGCCGGCTGCGGCCCGGCCTCAAAGGCTACAGCGAGAATATCCGCGTGATCAGTATTTTGGGCCGTTTTCTGGAGCACGACCGCATCTTTTATTTTCACAACAACGGCCAACCCGCCATTCTAATTGGCAGCGCCGATTGGCGGGGCCGCAATCTCAACGAGCGGGTTGAACTGACCACCCCGGTTGAAGAGCCGGAACTTCAGCAGCGGCTCGTCCAGATATTGGAAGATGCTCAACAAGATAACCGGCTGGCCTGGGACCTGGATGTTGAAGGCCATTACTGTCTCCGGCACCCCGCCGAAAACGAACCAGAGCGAAACTTCCACCAAATGTTGATGGCGCACGCCCTGGATCGGGCGCAAAATGCCGAACGGGCTTAACCCGTCCTGTGGCCAATTTGCGTTTTTGGCCATCACCGGCATAATCCCGGTTTTGGACATTTGACCACCCAATAAAACAATGATTTTACCAGAAGGAATATATATGCTTGGCGAACAAACTAAACCTTTCAATGTTTCTTTTCGCGCCCTGGGGAAAAACCGGAGCGCGCCCCGGCAAGACGTGCTGGAAAATCGCTGGCTGCACCAACTGTTTTTACTGACCCATAAACCCGATACCTGGCCCGCCTGGAAATTGGCCGCCGGGCTGCTAATCATCACCTGGCTGGTGAGCCTGATGTGGTGGCTGCTGGGGCCGGCGGCTTCTCTAGCCGCGGGGGCTATTTATTTTGTCTTTGCCCTGGGCGACTGGTGGCTGCTGCGCCGGCTGCCCAAAACAGGCCGCTCCTTTGGGCCGGTTGGCCCGCAACTATTTGTCCTGACCGCGCCCCGGCTGGGGGTGGTGATTTTGGGCATCATCATTGCCGTGGCGGTAACTCCCGCCGCCGGTTTGTGGACTCATTTTCTTTTGCAGGTGGCCGGAACATTGTTTTACCTGTGGGGAATGGTCAAAGAACCGTTTGATCTGGGGATGACGCGCCGTACCATCACGTCCCCTTACCTGCCGGCCAACGCGCCTCCTATCCGGCTGCTTCATCTGAGCGATTTGCATGTTGAACGACTGACCCGCCGCGAGGATCATCTATTGGAGTTAATTCAAGAAGCCCAGCCTGATGTTATTGTGATCACCGGCGATTACCTCAATCTCTCCTACGTGAATGAACCTACCGCCCGCAAGGAAGTCCGCGCCCTGCTAAAAAAAATTCACGCCCCCTACGGCGTTTACGCCACGCTGGGCAGCCCGCCCGTAGACCCCCGCAGCACCACTCCTTCGCTGTTTGACGGGCTGGACCATATTCGCCTGCTGCGGGATGAAGTAGCCGTCCTTGATTTGGGCGATGGACGTACTCTCTCGTTGTTGGGAATGGATTGCGAGCACGATCTGGACATTGACGCCGAAGCCTTTAAAAATCTGGTGGCGCTGGCCCCGCCGGACTCAATGCGGGTGCTGCTGTACCACTCGCCGGAATTGATGCCGGTGGTTCAGCGCTATCCGGTTGACTTGTATCTGTGCGGCCATACGCACGGCGGCCAGGTGCGGCTGCCGGGCTACGGCGCGCTTCTCACCAGCAGCGCCCTGGGCAAACAGTACGAAATGGGGCCGTATGTGGAACAAGACACCACGCTGTACATCAGCCGGGGCATCGGCCTGGAAGGACTGAGCGCGCCCCGGATACGGCTGCTGTGTCCGCCGGAGATCATTCTCTTTACCTTGCAGGGCAAAATTTAATGGCCACTAATATCGAAATCAAAGCGCGCCTCAAAGATTTTGATGGTGCCCAACAACGCGCGGCCCGCATCAGCGACACGCCGGTTGACATCCTCCGCCAGACCGACACATTTTTTCACACGCCCCAGGGCCGGCTCAAACTGCGCGAGCTGCCCGATCACAGCCAGTTGATCTATTACGAACGGGCCGATGTCTCCGGCCCTAAAGCATCGAATTACCTCATCACCCGCACGCAGGATAAAACGGAAACGCAAAATCTAAAGGCGCTTCTCAGCGCCGCGTTGGGAATTCGCGGCATCGTCAAAAAAGAGCGTTACCTGTATTTGGCCGGTAACACCCGGATTCATCTGGATAAGGTTGAGGGGCTGGGCAACTTTTTAGAGCTTGAGGTGGTTCTTGAGGCCGATGATGCTCACACCGCCGGCGAGCGTACTGCCGTCGATTTAATGCAAAAATTAGGAGTTGAGGCCAGGGACCTGGTTAACAAAGCCTACATAGATTTGCTGAAACAAAATTAACACAGAACTTTGTACACAATCGCATAAATACGTTCCGACTTTTTAGAGTCCGCGAAGGGCGCGAAGGTACGCCAAGCAAAAATCTTAGCGTAACTTGGCGTGATTTCGCGGGTTCTTTCCTGCTTCAGTTACCAAAAACCCAGAACGAATTTATGCAACGCTGTACTTAGGATAGGGAAATTGTTTAGCCTGAAATCTCTAATCTCCACTCTCCAATGAGACCTCCGTTCGCTCGATAATATCCTGCAAAATCTGGCGCGTGGTGCGGCCCCTGAGCTGGCTCTCCGGTTTCAGGATCATCCGGTGGGCCAGCGTGAGCGGCACCAGTTTTTTGATGTCGTCGGGAATCACGTAATCGCGCCCCTGCACGGCGGCCAGGGCCTGGCCGGTTTTGTACAGCGCCAGGCTGCCGCGCGGGCTGGCTCCTAACGCCAGATCAGAATGCATGCGGGTGGCCTGAACAATTTGCAAAATATAATCCTCTAACGATTCTTCTACGTAAATCAAACTCACCTGATCCCGCAGGGCAAGTAAATCCGCTCCATCAACCACTGCCTGCAGCGTTTCGATGGGATGTCCCTGCCGCTGGCTTTTGATCATCTGCCGTTCATCCTCCTGGGCCGGATACCCGACAGACAGCCGCATCAAAAAACGATCCAGTTGCGCTTCGGGCAGGGGAAACGTGCCTTCAAATTCGACCGGGTTTTGAGTGGCCAACACCAAAAATGGCCGGGGCAGCCCGCGGGTCTGGCCGTCAACCGACACCTGATGCTCCTGCATCGCTTCCAGCAGCGCCGATTGCGCGCGCGGCGTGGCCCGATTGATCTCATCGGCCAACAAAATATTGACAAACAAGGGGCCGGGTCGGAACTCAAACCGGCTTTCATGCTGCATAAAAACAGAGACGCCGGTAATATCGTTGGGCAGTAGATCGGGCGTGCATTGCAAGCGTTTAAAATCAATCCCCAAACTGATGGCCAGGCTCCGGGCCAGCATTGTTTTGCCGGTGCCGGGCACATCCTCCAGCAGCACGTGCCCGCCGCACAGTATCGCCACCAGCAGCAGTTCAATCTGCTCCCGTTTGCCGATGATGACTTTTTCTACATTATCAATAACTTTAGCGGTAAATGTGGCAATATCAGCGGCCATTAGTTATTCATCCTCTCAATCATCAGCATCTTCCGCATCCTCAGATTTCGATCGACGCCGGCTTCTGATCTCTTTGGCTTTGGCCCGAAGCGTCTGAAAGGTGTCCGCTTCGACAATTTGCTTGACTTCACGCTCGCGTTTGGCGTGATCGATTTCGATCCGAAGCTCTTTGATTTCCTGACGCAGGCGCTGTTCTCGAATATAGGCTTCCAGCGCGGCCACCGCCAGCGAGGAGAAAGATTCCATCATCTGCTGTAGATTTTGATCAAACGGAATGATCTCTTCACGCTCCGGGTCCTGGGCATTGATCAAATGCATCACACCAATGACTTCATTCCGGCTATTTTTTAAGGGCAGCGCCAGATGGGAAACAGAGCGATATTTCCCACGGCCAAAAACTTCCGTGCCGGATAACGCCAACGCGCCAGTTTGATCGATGTGGGGAATGTTCAACGATTCGCCCGTTAGCGCCACCCGGGTGGGGATGGTGCTTTCGTCTGGCTGGCCGTCGGCATCGTACAGCGGCAGGGGAGCCTGCAAATTGGAAAAAGTTACCTCTTTGCCGCTGGAACCACCCATGGCAATTTCCAACGTGTCGTTCCGCACCAGAACAAACTCCAGCCGGTCATCTTCCGTACGCAAAAAGAGAATACCGGCATCGGCGTGGCAAAACTCTTTGGCCTCCAACAGCATTTTTTCCAACAGGCGGTTAAAATCTTTTTCCGAGGCCAGTTCCACGCCAATCGGGATCACCACTTCCAACAGGTCGTCGGCACGCTGTTTCTCGCGGCGCACCTGCGCTAACGTTCCGCGCAGCCGCCCAGTCATACTGTTAAAGGTACCGGCCAACGTGCCGATTTCGTCATTGGCCTCTTGTTGAGCCTGGGCTTCCAGATCTCCTTCCCGAATTTGCTCGGCCACCCCGGTCAGGCGGCGAATCGGCCCGGCAATAGTGGCCCGAAAAACAATGGCCAGCAAAACGCCAACCGCCAGGGCCACAAAACCACTGGCCAAAATCAGCCGGTTGACAGTGAGCAGGTCGGCCCGCCCGGCGGCCAGATCGCGCTCCAAAAAATTCTGCTGGTCCGCCACCAGATCATTGAGCTGCTGCTGCATTTGATCGGTGAGCGGTACGGCCTCGGTACTGAAGATGTAGAGGTCTTCGCGCCAGCGCTCGCCTTCCAGGTTGTCAAACATTTGATCCGGCAAAACCAAAAACGCTTCCCGTTCGTCCGCCATATTATCAAACAGCGATTGCTGGCTGGGAGTCAACTGGTCATACTGATCGCCGAGCCGGTCCCAGGCATTCTCATTGTCGGCCAGGTTCACCTCATATTCGCCCCGGAAAATGCGATTGCGGGTGGTCACATACCCCCGCAGCGCCGATAACATCGCCGCAAAATTACCCTGGAACTTGGCCATATCCTGCAACAGGGCCAGATTTTCAGCCGTCGGCTCCTGCTGGCCCTGCAATTCAATCAACTGGCTGATGTCGATCAGTACCTGGCCGGCGTATTTGGTTCCTTCGGTGGCCAGCAGGCGATAGGCCGGTTCTCGTTCCAGCTTGTCGTCCCGCAACTCGAAAAGTTGGTCCGGCAATTCAACCCAGTTTTGATAGGTCGATTTGATTTCTTGCAGGCGAAGTTGATTTTCATCGTCCAAAAACGGAGATAATCTCTCCAGGCTGGCTAAATCTTTTTCAAAAGATTGCTGAGATTGGTAGTATCGCTCTCGATAAACCGGATCACCCAGCGCCAGGTAGCCTCGCACATCGGCCTGCATCCGCAGCAGGTCGGCCTGGGCCTGGGCTGCTGCCAGGGCCACCGGAACCCGAACATCATCGGTGACATTGATCTTTTGCGTGGCCTGACCGCTGCCCAAATAACTGATGCCCGCGCCCAGAAAAACCAGAACAACTAAAATACCAAACCCGATGGTCAATTTGCGGCCAATATTCAAATTTCTAAAAAACTTCATGCCGGTCAAGTGGTCCAATAGTGAACTTTTCTCCTGCGGCGAAGGTTGCGTGGTCATTGTGAAGCGCGCCTCCAATCCTTGATATTCCAGGTGTTGCTATCCCAGGGGGTCAGGTCGATGCCTTCGATAGTGCGGTTCACGCCGGTCGCATCGGCGCGGTCGGCAATGGGGATCATCACCACATCCTCAATCAGCATATCGTTCATCTGGATAAATAATTCGGCCCGTTTTTCGGGGTCCAGTTCGGTGGTTGACTGCCGGAGCAAGGCATCATAATCTGGATTGCACCAGCGTTCAAAATTATTGCCCGACCAGTTGTTTTCCTGTTGAGGGATCTGATCGCACGTCCAGTAGCGCATATAGGCGCTGGGGTCGGGGCTGGCGCTGCGAATGGAAAACTGCATCATATCGGCATTAAACCGCCAGGCGCTGTCGGGGTTGGCCGAGCCGGGGCCAAACATAATGCTGGAATCGGTAATTTTGAGTTCCACATCAACGCCGATCTCTTCCAGATCATCCCGAATGATCTGCTGAATTTGCTGCGGGATACTGCCCACAAAGGTCTGGAAAACCACTTTTAGTTCCACTCCATCCTTATCGCGCGTGCCGTCCCCGTCGGTGTCAACCCAGCCGGCCACATCCAGCATGGCTTTGGCTTTGTCCAGATCATACGTATAAAATGTATTTGGCGAGCTATACTGTGGCGGCGCCACCAGATTATTGGTGGTAGGACGCCCCACCGGGCCAAACAAGGCCGCAATCGTCTCCCGATCAATGGCGTGAGCAAAGGCCTGGCGCACTACCGCATCACTAAAAAAGGGGTGTGGATTTTCCACGGCGGAACGTTCGCCGTCTACTGTTTGAACATTGGGATCAGTGCGATTGAGCAGCACCCGCTCCACCCTGGCCCCAAAGTTAGTCACCAACCGCCCTTCACCGCCCTGTTCCTTTTCGGCCAGCAGTTCCGGGGATAATTGCTCCAGGGTATAGGCCACGTCAACCCAGCCATCTTCCAGCGAGAGCCGGGCCGCTTCGCTGGGCGTACCGCCGCCTCTAAATTCTACCCGGCTGAAATAAGGTTTGTCCGGTTCCCGAAAATAGGGATTCGGCTCGTAGACAATTTTGTTGGTCTCAACCAGTTGGGTGCCCAGCAGCAGCACCTCTTGCGGCTTGATTCCCGGCGGCATCACCTGGTACGGGCCGGTACCCACCGGCAAAATTTCAGCCGATTCCTGCACGTTGGGGCCATTGTAAGGCTCAAACACGTGCCGGGGGATGATCGATCCCTGCACGCCCACAAACGGCACAGCCCAGGCCGGGTTCACATCGCTAAAAATAATTTTGACGGTATAATCATCGATCACTTCGACCGTTTCAATGGCCACATAGTTACCCACTGACACCGCATTGACTTGCGGGTTGGTGACAAATTCGTAGGTAAACAGCACGTCGGCGGCGGTAAAGGATTCGCCATCAGACCATTGGACATTCTGTTTCAACTGCCACGTAACCGACTTGCCATCCGCCGCCACCCCGCCATTTTCCAGCGTGGGGATTTCCGACGCCAGGAAGGGAACCAAATTGCCGTCTTTATCAAAACTGGCCAGCGGTTCGTACGTAATCCGGCTGGCCTCCCGATCTTTCACGGCGCGGGCCAGATGCGGATTGAGAATAGAGGGCGTTTCTGGATGAAGCAGCCGCAACGTATCGCCCGTGCCGCGCCGGCTGGTTTCTTCGGTTGGCGCAAGTGTTGGCTCCTCCGCCATCATTTCAGCCGGAACCGGTGTTTGCCGCCCGCCGCAACCGGCCAGCCACAACATTATAATGATCCCTATGACGCTGTATTTTGTCATACGAGTTATAACCTCCAGGGGCTATTTCCATAGCGTATTGCGTATTGCGTATTGCGTATTGCGTATTGCGATGTTCAGCCAGGATTCCGATTATCTATTTGTTGGCGTACGCTTAACGGCCGCATATCGGTCCAGACAGATTTAATGTATGCCAGACACGCCGCCTTGGAGCCGCTTTTTCCGGCATCGCGCCACCCTGCCGGATTTTGGCGGTGGCTGGGCCAGATTGAATATTGTTCTTCGTGGTTGATCACTACTTTGTAAACCAGGCTATCCGTTTGATCTTCTGTCACTTCAAAAAAATCCCCAAAGTTTAGCAACCGTTAAATTTTGACATGATTTACAGGAGACAAGATTTTTGCTTCTACCAATCCTGTTCATCCTGTCGATAATCTTCAGCTTTCGATATCTGTCGCTTGACTCAAACTATCGCTCAACTGACGCGCCAGAACTTTGACCTCGGGCTGGGTAAGCATGGTGTAATGATCGCCCGGCACGGTAAAAATGGCAGGTGGGTGATCGACAACGGTTTTCCACCCTTGCAGCGAGTCTGCGGGCGTTTTCTCCGCTTGAAACAAAGTGATTTTCCCCTTGTAAGGCTGCGGTCGATACGCGGCCATGGCCTGAACATTGGCCTTAAAAACATCAAAATAGGTGGACAACGCTTCCGGGCCGACATCCGGTGGTAACAAATCTGCTTGTCTGGCCCGCTCAAACACAAAATCCAGCCTGGCCCGCGATGTTAAACCCTGCATATCATTGTATGTTACTTGCAGGTCTTTGGCAAGGGTGCGAGCCAAATCAGTTAGAAACGCGATCAACAGGTCAACATCATCGACGGCTGTAGAATCGTTTGTTGGAAAAGTGGTGTCGAGCAACGCCAGCAGCGAAACCCGCTGCTCCCGCGCCTGAAGCTGCCGGGCCATTTCAAAGGCCGCCAGCCCCCCCATCGACCAGCCGCCCAGGCAGTACGGCCCCTGCGGTTGAACCTCTCGAATGGCGTCAATATAATCCGCCGCCATCGCTTCGATTTGGGTGTGCGGTGCAGTTGTTCCGGTGAGTCCCCGGGCCTGCAAGCCGTAAAAGGGTTGTTCCGCCCCCAGTGTGCGAGCCAGCGGCACGTAACTCAACACATTCCCACCGACCGGATGAACAAAAAACAGCGGCAGTTTTACGCCGGAGGGTTGAATGGGAACCAGCAGCGGCGAACCAGGCGCGTCCGGTTGACCGCCCCGATCCAGCACGCGGGCCAACTGCTCAATTGTGCCGTCTTCAAATAAAACCGCCAGAGGCAGCTCCTGCCCAAAAATTTTTTGAATCCGGGCCATCAAGCGCACAGCCAGCAGCGAATGCCCACCCCACTCAAAAAAGTTATCCTGCACGCCGACCTGCTCCAGGCCCAGCAGGTCGGCCCACATTTCGGCCAGGATTGTTTCGGTCCAGGTGCGGGGGGCCACCGGAGCATTGTTCCCGCCCAAAGGAATTTGATCGGGCTGGGGAAGTTTTTGACGGTTGATTTTACCGTTGGGCGTCAGCGGCAGCGACTCCATGGTGACAAAGGCGCCGGGCAGCATATAATCGGGCAATTGATCCTGAAGAAAATCACGGACATCGGCCACCGCAAATGTTTCGCCCGACCGGGGGACAATATAGGCCACCAGCCGTTTTTCGCCGGGCCGATCCTCCCGCACCACCACCGTCGCATCCTGCACCGCCGGGTGCCGGCCCACCACCATTTCGGTTTCACCCGGCTCCACCCGGAAGCCGCGGATCTTCACCTGAGAGTCGATGCGCCCCAAAAATTCAAGATTGCCGTCGGGCAGGTAGCGGACCAGATCGCCGGTTTTATACAGCCGCGCGCCCGGTTCCGAGCCAAAAGGATCGGGGATGAATTTTTCGGCGGTCAGTTCGGGACGGTTCCAATAATCGCGGGCCAGCCCATCGCCGCCCACGTACAACTCGCCGGGCACGCCGACGGGAACCGGCTGTAACCAATGATCCAGCACATACACCCGCGTATTGGTAATGGGCCGGCCAATCGATACGGAAGCGCCGATTTGATCAGGCGCGGTCATCGGGTAGAAGGTGGTGAAAGTGGTATTTTCGGTGGGGCCGTAACAATTCAACAGCCCTCGCTCCTGCCGAAGTTGCAGCGCTCGTTTGGCGTGCGATACAGAAACCACATCGCCCCCGGTCATCAAATAACGCATCGATTTCAAGCTTTCCGGTTCGGCCTCGACCATCTGGTGAAACAGGCCGGTGGTCAACCACAGGGTGGTGATGTTGGCCGTTTCCAACGTCCGGGCCAACTCGGCCAGTGAGGGCGGGCGGGCGGAAAAAACCACCAATTCAGCGCCGTGCAGCAGCGGCGCCCAGATTTCCAGGGTGGCGGCGTCAAACGAAATAGGCGCTAATTGCAAAAACCGGTCATCGGGCGTAACTTCAAAATAGTTTGTGTTTTTGACCAGCCGCACTACGCTGCGATGGCAAATGCCCGTGCCTTTGGGCCGCCCGGTCGAGCCGGACGTATACATTATGTAGGCCAGATTATGGGCCTCCACCGCAACGGACAGGTTTTCATCATCTCCGGCAGCGATGCCGGGCCAATCGGCATCCAGATAAATCATCTTGGCTTGATGCGGCGGCAGGTTCGCGGCTAATTTCTTCTGAGTCAACAGCACCGGGGCATCAATATCTTCCAGCATAAAACACAGCCGTTCCTGCGGATAGGCCGGGTCCAGCGGCACGTAGACCCCGCCCGCCTTGAGAATGCCTACCAGTCCCACCACCATTTCCAGCGAGCGTTCCACACAAAGGCCCACCGGCGTTTCCAGGCCCACGCCCATCCGGCGCAGGTAACGGGCCAGCCGGTTGGCGCGGTGGTTCAGAGCGCGATAGGTGAGATGCTGATCCTCAAAACGGACCGCCACGGCATCCGGTGTTTGTTCCGCCTGAGCCTCAAAGAGATGATGAATGCAGCGCCGGCGCGGATAATCGGTGGTGGTGTGGTTCCACTCAACCAGCAGGCGGCGGCGCTCCGCTTCGGTCAGCAGGGGGAGATCGGCCAGAGACTGCTCCGGGGCGCGGGCCATCGCCGCCAGCAGCGTTTGCAGGTGGCCGCCCAGCCGGGTGATCGACTCAGGCTCAAAGCGGCTGCGATCAAACATGATCCGCAGGGTCACTGTTTCGCCGGGCATGATGACCACATTCAAGGGATAGTTGGTCATTTCAATATCGCGGCTGTGGTGAATTTCAATCTGCCCTGCCTGGGATTTGTTTTGCGATTTAATGGCGCCGGCCGGATAATTTTCAAAAACCAGCAGGGTTTCAAACAGGGGCCGGTTGGCCGGCACGTCGCTCCACTGCTGAATTTCTACCAGCGGGGTGGATTCGTACTGGCGCATGGTCACTTGCCGGTTTTGCAGCGCGTTCAGCCAGGGCAGCAATTGCGTTTGCGGCGCAACCTGCACCCGCACCGGCAGAGTGTTGATGAACAAGCCCACCATGTGCTCCACATCGCGTAATTCAGCCGGGCGGCCCGAAACGGTCGTGCCAAAGACCACATCAACTTCACCGCTGTAGCGGCTCAACAGCAAAGCCCACGCGCCCTGAAAAATGGTATTCAATGTCAAACCTTGCTGGCGGCCCACTTGCCGCAAGGCGGTGGCTGTAGCAGCATCAATTTCAAAATCCTGTTGATCGAATACCGCTGTTGTATCCGTTTCCCGCCTTTGATTGATCCCCACCACCGTGGGCGATGTAAATCCGCGCAAGATGTCGCGCCAGTAAGTTTCCGCCGCCGCTAAATCCTGCTGCCGCAGCCAGGCAATATAATCGCGGTAGGGGCGGGCAGGTTCCAATTGAAGGTCCCGGCCTTGGGAAAAGGTGTGATAAAACGAAAAAACTTCTTTCAGAATTAAAGCTGTACTCCAACCGCCCAGGATGATATGGTGGAAACTCCATACCAGGGTAAATCGGTCATCGTCGATTTTGAATAAACTCAAGCGGGTCAGCGGGGGGTGATTCAGATCAAACCCCTGCTGCCGGTCTTGTTGGAGCCACTGTTCCAGCCACGCGGCGGGATCGACATCCAGCTCATCGGACAGATCGTGAACGCCCCAGGGGATTGTGGCCTGCCGCAGCACAATTTGCAAGGGAGATTCGGTATCTTTCCAGCGGAACAACGCGCGCAGGGGTTGGTGACGGGCGGCCACGCGCTGCCAGGCCCGCTCCAGGGCATCGACATCCAGCGGGCCGTGCAGCGAAAGAACACGCTGGTTAAAATACACGCCGGTTTGGGGCGTGTAACGGGTGTGAAACAAAATTCCCTGCTGGGCGGGCGATAACGGGTAAATATCTTCAACCGTTTCGCCGGGCAGGCTATCAAGCAGGGCGTCGAGTTCAGCCTGGGTCAAACCGGCCTCCGAAAAATCGGAAGGGGTGTAGCCGCCGGCTGCGGGCGATTGGCAGTGGGCGATCAGCGCGCGCAGCGAATCTAAAAAACGTTGCGCCAGCCGTTCAATGGTAGCCGGATGATGAATTTTCTCACTAAACGTCCAATCGAATTGCAGCCGCTCTTGGGCAATGCTGCCGTTGATCTCCAACAAATAGGCTCTGCTGCCCGACGGAGCGCGAGGCGGCCCGGCTGCCTCACAATTGAGTCCGAACAAGCCGGAATCGCCACAAGCGGATGACAGCAGCGCGCGTTGGCCCAAAATCTGGTCAAACTGCCCCAGATAATTAAAGCTGACCTGGGGTCGGGGCTGATTGCGGAGCTGCTGAACCACGCTCTGATGCGCCAAGTAGCGCAAAACACCGTAGCCGATTCCTTTATGGGGAATACAGCGAAGCTGCTCCTTGATCGATTTCAACGCCTCGCCCGGATCATCGTCATCCGGCAAGGCCAGATAGACCGGAAAAATAGTGGTGAACCAACCGACAGTTCGGGACAAATCAATCTCCGGGCCAATTTCCTCCCGGCCGTGCCCTTCGAGATCAAGCAGCAAGGAGCGCGAACCGGTCCACGGCTGAAACGCCTGGAGCAGCGCGGTCAGCAGCACGTCATTGATGTAGGTATGGTAGACCGGCGGCACATCTTGCAGCAGGGCGCGGGTTTCTTCTTCAGAAAGAGAAACGGAAACAACCCGTGCCAGGGCCTGGGTATTACGGCCTGCAATCGCCGGCTGCTCGACCGGCAGTGGGGGGGCGCCCTGCCGGAATTGACCGAGCCAGAAGTCCAGTTCCCGCTCCACCAGCCCCGCCCCGGCATAGGCCGCCAATTGGCCGGCCCACCGTTTGAATGAGGTTGTTTTGGGCGGCAGCTTGACCGCCTGCCCTTCACGCAACTGGCGGTAGGCGGTTTCAAAATCTTCCAACAAAATTCGCCATGAGACGCCATCAATCACCAGGTGATGAACCACCATCAGCAGCCGGGGCGGTTTGGCGGGACCAAATTCAAACAAACACACCCGCAGCAGCGGACCATCGGACAGATGCAGGCCAGCTTGCATCTCTGCTGCCAGCCGGGTGAAAGTTGTTTCCTGCTCAGAGTCGGGCAGGTTTGATAGATCAATGCGGGTGAAGGGAGCCGAGGCGTCCGGCGCGGCATTGACCTGACGCCAGCCCTCCTGAGTTTGGTTAAAGCGCAATCGCAAGGCATCGTGATGGGTGGTCAGATGGGCCACCACCTGCGCCAGCAGCGACGGATCGAGCGATTCCTGTACTTCCAGCAGCATGCTTTGATTCCAGTGATGGGGATCGGGCAGGTTCTGCTCAAAAAACCAACGTTGGATGGACGTGAGCGGCACCGCGCCGGTAATTAATTTCTGCTCGGCGGCAATGGCCGGGGTCTGATCGGCTACGGCGGCCAGTTTGGCAATGGTGCGATGTTGGAAAATCTGCCGGGGCGTAAGTCGGATACCGGCCTGCCCGGCCCGGGCGATAATTTGCAGGCTGATGATCGAATCACCGCCCAGCTCAAAAAAACTATCGTGAATACCGACCCGATCCACGCCCAACAGGGCGGCCCAAATCTCGGCCAGCAGTTGCTCGGTGTGGGTTTGGGGCGGCGCGTAGGTTTCGTCCAATTCCGGCCGGGCTATATCGGGCGCGGGTAAGGCTTTGCGATCCACCTTACCGTTGGGCGTCAACGGCAGGGCATCCAGCAGTACCAGGGCGGCAGGCAGCATGTAGTCGGGCAATTTTGATTGCAGGTAGTCTCGCATCTGGTGGGGGGTGAACGACATCCCCGGCACCGGCACCACATAGGCCGCCAGGCGTTTCTGGCCGGCGATGTCTTCTCTGGCCTCGACCACCACCTCTTGCACCGCCGGATGGTGGGCCAGCAGCGCTTCGATTTCGCCCAATTCGATACGAAAACCGCGAATTTTGACCTGATGATCGATCCGGCCCAGGAACTCGATGACGCCGTCGGGCCGGTAGCGGGCCAGATCGCCACTTTTGTAGAGCCGCGCGCCCGGTTCCGGGCTGAAGGGATCGGGAATGAATTTTTCGGCGGTCAGATCGGGACGGTGAAGATAGCCGCGCGCTACCCCGTGCCCGCCGATGAACAACTCGCCAGGCACGCCGGCCGGGACCGGTTGCAGATGGGAGTCTAAAATATACAACTGCGTGTTGGCGATGGGCCGGCCAATAGGCACGGGGCCGGAGATGGGTTGATCGCCCGCAACTTCGTAGATACAGCAGCCAACCACGGTTTCGGTGGGGCCGTATTCGTTGACCAGTTTTGTTTCGGGGGCGTGAGCCTGCCAGAAAGCCAACGCTTCGCCCATCAACGCCTCGCCGCCGATGATAAAGCGGCGGGTCAATCCGGCAGCGCCAGTCACGGGAATTTGCTGGTTCAGAATTTCCAGATGGGCCGGAGTCACTTTAACCAGGCTGAAGTTATGGACCTGGCGCAGGGCCGCCGGCAGCCGGAAGGCTTCGGGAGAAGTGCCGCTTCCATCTTCAGAAATGAGCTGCACGCTGCGCCCCACCAGCAGCGGCGAAAAGAGCGCAGTCACGGTTAAATCAAACCCCAATGGAGAATGGAGCAGCGTGCCGTTCCCTGCCGCCACCTCGTACGCTTCCACACCCCAACTCAAATAATTGACCAATCCCCGGTGAGAAATCATGGTTCCTTTGGGTTGTCCGGTAGAGCCGGAGGTATAAATCACATAGGCCAGGTGCTCCGGCGTAACCTTGCCGGCCAGGAGAGAGTCATCCAGCAATGAAATTTGGGGCCAGGCGGTGTCCAGGTTGACGAGATGCTCGATTTCCAGCGCCTGGGCCAGATTGGCCGCTTGCCAAAGCTCGCGCCGGGTGATCAAAATCGATACGCCGGCATCCCGCACCATAAAGGCCAGCCGTTCGGTGGGGTAATCAAGATTGAGGGGCAAATAGGCCCCACCCGCCTTGAGAATGGCCAGCAAACTGACCACCATTTCCGAGGAACGCTCCAGAAAAACGCCTACCAGCACATCCGGCCCCACGCCCAGACTTTGCAAATGGCGGGCCAGTTGGCCGGCCTGCCGGTTCAGTTGGTCATAGGTGAGGGTTTGATCCTCATAAATCACGGCCGCGGCGTCGGGCGTTTGCGCGGCCTGGGCTTCAAACAGGTGGTGGAAACATTGATGGCGGGGGTAAGTGGTTTGGGTGGCATTCCAATCAACCAGCATTTGCTGCTGCTCAACCTCGGTGAGCAGCGGAATATCGGACACCTGCCGGGTGATATCATCGGTAAAGCCCTGCAAGAGGGTTTCCAGATGGCCCAGCATCCGGGCAATGGTGTCGGGGTCAAAGCGGGCCGTATCGTATTCAAACCGCAGCAAAAGCCGCTCTCCTCCATAGACCGCCAGGGTGAGCGGATAGTTGGTTTGTTCCAACACCTCAAAATGGCGATTTTGCCAGCACCCGCCCTGCGCTTGCAACCGGTCGGTTAAACGGTAGGATTCAAAAACCAGGAGCGACTCAAACAGGGGTAACGAGGGCGACACCTCACTCCATTTTTGGATCTCGATCAGCGGCGTATGCTCGAACTGCCGCACCACCACCGATTGCGCTCGCAGCGCTTTGAGGCAACTCAGGATTGAAGCTTCGGGGGAAAGCCGCGCCCGCACCGGCAGGGTGTTGATGAACAAGCCCACCATCTCCTCCGTGCCTTCTCCCCCCAGGGCCAAGCGGCGACCGGCGCGGGTAGCGCCAAACACTACATCCGGCTCGCCGCTGTAACGGTTGAGCAGCAAGGCCCAGGCTCCCTGCACCAGGGTATTGAGCGTCAGTTGGTGCTGGTGGGCCACCTGCTGCAAGGTTGCGGTTAATGTTGCGGAGAGGTGACGGTGTTGAACTTCGTATGTTCTCTCATCAAGGGGAAGCCCCCCCTCTTTCCCCCCCAAGGGGGGGGGTGTTGACGGGTACTCTCCCCGTTGGGCAGAGTTTGAGGAGGGTATATCTGGACGTGCTGTTTCATCGCCGATACGCTTATCCACCACAAAGGGGGTGGGTTTGCTGAAATCGCGCAGCAAATGCTGCCAGAAGGGTTGGGCTGCCGAAAAATCCTGCTGCTGTAGCCAATCGATGTAATCGCGATAGGGGCGCGATGGGTCTAACGCCGGCGTCTGGCCGCGTTCCAGGGCTTCGTAAATCTCAAACAACTCGTTCAGCAGCAGGGGAAAGGACCGGCCATCGAGCAAAATGTGATGGAAGGTCCAGATCAGCCGGTATTCATTGCCGGCCAAGCGAAACAGGGCCACCCGCATCAAGGGCAGGTGATCGAGGGCAAAACCCTGGGCGCGATCCCGGCGCAGGTAGGAATCAAGCCGTTCCTGCCTGTCCTGCGCCGGCAGATCGCGCCAATCCTCAACCGTCACCGGGCAGTTGCCGCGCGCGTGGACTTCCTGCACCGGTTCGTCCAGGTTTTCCCAACGGAAGGAGGTTCGCAGGATGGGGTGCCGCCGGACAAGCTGCTGCCAGCTCTGTTCCAGCAATTCGGCCTCCAGGGGTTCGGGCAGCGTGCAGACAATTTGTTCGATGTCTACGCCGGAGGCCGGGGCATACAGGCTATGGAACAGCATTCCCTGCTGCAAGGGGGAAAGCGGGTAAGAGTCTTCAATGCGTTGGTCAATCATTAATCATCATCAAATTTATCGAACAGTTTATGAATCTCGCGGGGACGGGTGCGGGTTAATTTACTGATTTGATCGCTGGCCTCGCGCAGGCGCAGGCTGAGCACGTGGATCAATTCCAGGGACAGATCGGGATACTGGCGGGCCAGCGCAATCAGCGGTTCGCGGCGCAGGCTCAGGGTGAGCGTATCCTGAACCGCAATCGCCGAGGCCGAGCGAGGGCTGCCGTCAAACAGAGTGACTTCGCCAAAGTAGGAGTGGGGGCCGTAGGTAGCCAGGCGGATAGTTGAGCCTTTACGCGCGCCTTCACGTTCGATAGCAACCTTGCCGTTGACCACCACGTACAATACTCCGCCGGGATCGCCTTCATCGAAAATACGAACATCTTCTTCAAACAGTTTTTCCTCAGCTACGTTGGCCAGAACTTCCAGTTGGTTGATGGTCATCCGTTCAAAAAAATGGACTTCTTTGAGGAAGATAATCTTTTCGATCACAGAGAGCATAATTTCCTCCTGGGGGGGCGCTTCCAGATTGTAGCGGCCCTCAAGCATTTTCCGGGCGATGCGGGCCGCATCCTGCACGGTATCCGCCGGATCATCCAACGCCTGCATCACAATTGTTTCAATCTCGGCGCGGGGGAGGACGGTTTCGGCGGAACTTTCGGGGGCGGCGGGCTGGCCGGCGGTTGCCGGTTCATCGCTTTGAGAGTCGCTGTCGCCCGCCAGCATGCCCAGCACGTCTACCGGACGGCGGCGGCGCGATTTTGGAGCGTCTTCCTGATCTGCCTCCGGCTTACCCACTTCGTCCAGCACATCGAGCAATTTGGCCGGGCCGCGCCGGCGGCGTTTGGGCGTCTTTTGGCCGGCATCCGGTTGAGGTTCAGCCCGTGGCGAAGGTTGGCCATTCGCACCCAGTTCGCCCAGGGCATAAACGGTGATGGCCCGCAGCCACGGCACCTCGGATTTGACCAGTTGTTTGAGTGTGGCCGCCGGTTGGGGGTCGGTCATCTCCCAGACTTCCCGGCCCACCGCCAGCAGTCGAGCCGGGGGCAGGTCCGGTTCAAACAGGGGGGCGATCAAGCGAGCTGTTTCGGGGCTGGTAAGCGATTCGAGGGCTTCTATGGCGTTAGCCCGAACGTGGGCTGTTTCGCTTTTTAGCGAGTCGGTGATAGTTTCAATGGCGTGAGCGTCGTGAAAGGCCGTGAGCAGAAAAAAAATCTCATCAATAAATTGTTGGTTCTGATCGCGCAGCGCGGCTTGCAGCACGATTAGGCCGGGACCTTTGTGGCAAGTGCTCAGGGCCTTCAGATGGCTGTAATTTTGATAAATGGCTACCAGATTGCCGGTAATTTGCGTTTTCACCAGGGGGCCAAACTCGTGCTCATTGATCCGGCTCAACACAACCGCCGCCATTTTCCGAATTTGGGGGTCCGGCGAATCGAGCCGGGGATGCACGGTAGGGATCACGGCTTTACCAATTTGGGTCAAAATCTCCGCGGCCACGGCCCGTACCTGCGGGCTGGGATCGGCCAATGCGCCGGCCAGATCGGGATAAATATCCTGAGTGCCAAGACGGCCCAAAACTTCAACGGCTGCCTCGCGCGCCCGCTCGATGGGGTCTTGCAGCAAAGGCGTGATCTTTTTGATGACCAACAGGATCAGGTTTTGATTTTTGGCTTGCAGACGCGGCAAAACCTCGCGCGACAGGGTATCTACGGCATTAATCGCTTCCAAACGAACTTCATCGGCGGGATCATCCAGATAGATCGGCAGTTCTCGAATCGAACGGGGGGTGCGAATTTCGCCCAGTAGTTGGACGCCATAGGCCCGCTGGTAGGGTTCGGGATTGGCCAGCAATTCATTCAGCGCCTTTTCAGCGGCGGGCAGCCGGTAAAAATCTCCGGCACGCGCCAGCGTAGAAAGAATGCCGGCCCGGACGTGAACATCCGGGTCGTGAACCATGGGCAGTATCTGATCGGTAAACTGTTGGTTGGACGGCCCGGCCAGTTGCTCCAGCCCCGCCACCGCGGAGAGGCGGACCTGGCCGTCGGGGTCGGATAGCGCGGTGGTGTAAAGCTGGCGCGCGGTCTCCCCCTGCGCGTGAGCCGCCGTGAGAATATCAAGAATAGAGGCCCGCACCCGCCCATTGTCAGTCCGGCGGACAACGTCGCTCAGAATAGTCGTAGCCTGCTCGCCGCCGACCTGGGCGATCAATTGGGCCATAAAAATTGTAAATTCGGGGCCGGTATTCTGCGCCAATTTTTCGCGGAGGCGGTTCAATACGGCCGGGTCGGTGACGGTCAAATCCACCGAGTCTTGAAACAAAAGCGTTGAGAAATCTTCCTGCTCCAGCATATCAACCAGCGCCCGGCTGTACTGGCGGCGCGTAAACCAGGCGCTCACTGCATAGCCAACGACCAACACCGCAATCAACGTTGAAATAAACCATTCCAGCGATAAAAAGGGCAAAAACAGCAGCAACCCGCCCAACAACAGCCCGCCCGGCGAGACCAGCCCTTCGACAAAAGCCCGGGCGCGCGCCTTGACCCGCAGGGGCACGGCATTGTAGAGCAGGTTGTCAATGGGCGCTTGAAAGGCCATCCGAAAAGAAGTACGGTCGAGATAGGCCAGCGAGGCCGTGATCAGGCCGGGGGTAAAAATGAGACCGCCGCAAATCAACAAATTACCGGCGGGGAAAACGAGTTTGGCATTGCCCAGCCCTATCTTTGAGATCAAACGGCTGATGCCCAGTAACAGCATGGGCAGCACAAACACATTGCCCACCCCCACCAGCATGGCCAGGAAATTGGCCAGCGCTTCGGGCGAGCCGTAAATCTGCAACAACAAGTCGTTGGAGCGATACTCGATCACGCTCATCAAAATCATCAAAAGAAGAATGCCGGCGGCCATCCAGCGCAGAAAACTGGATTGCAAAGTGTACCGAAATCCCTCGCGCACGTTGTCAAGATAGGGGATTTGCTGCCGGGCAGTGCCGGCGGGAGGGATGATTGTCAACGCGCCGGTACCGAATTTGCGCTCTTTCAGGAGAAAGGGCGCGGCGATAATGAGCGCGATGACAAGCAGGTAGATCAATAACCAGCCCACCACGATCAAGCCGGATGATAAATAGGCGGTCAAGACCGACATGCTCACCCCGGCTACAATTGCGCCGGCCCGCGCGCCGGCGGTAATAACGGGCAAAACCCGTTTGGCCGATTGGGTATCGTAAAAGCTGTTGGCGTAGGTGATAAAATGGGGGTTGAGCACGGCCAGCCAGGCTTGAGACAATAAATAAAGCAGCGGAAAGGCAAACCATGAAAACTGAAGCCACAACAGCAGCAGGCCCAATCCAATACCGGCGGCTCCCAGGCCGTAAATGGCGATCAACAATCTCTCATTGGAAATTCGGTCGGCAAAGGCGCTGTAAACGGCGTTGGCTAAAATAGAAAGCGCCGCGGCCCACACAATGACCCAGGGTAAGGCGCTCAGGCCGACCTGTTGCAGAAACGTGGCATAGGCAAGGGTAGAGCCCCACACGTAGGCGGCGCTGGTCAATGCGATCATAATGAAGAGCAGCGTGACCCGTGGCCGTTCGGCTGCCCGAATATTGAACAATCTATCCAGCAAGTGCGCGCTTCGTTGCAGAATTCGCTTCATATCATATTTTCAAATAACAGTTTCAGTCGTGTTGTAAGGATACGAAGTTTGCAGCAACCGGACCAAACAACAGGGCCGCAGGCACAATGGCTACGGCCTTCTTCGGTAAAGATGTTTATTCATCGTCAGTCTCTACCGCCTCATCCAGGGCCGACCAAAAATCTGACGAGAGCCGGCTGCGGCGGCGGCCAAAGTGGGCCTTGTACCAGATTTGATCTTTTACTTCCACCCGGCGCACGTAACCTTTTTCTACCAGGTCGTCCAGCATTTTTTGGGCCGACTCTGGGGTTTCTTCCAGCAACTCCGCCACCTCGCTCAATTTCATCCCGTTTTTGCGAACGATCTGTTTAACCACCGAGGCCAACGAGGGGGGCATATCGAGCAAATCAGCCGGCGAGATTCCCGGTTGATGTTCCCGGGAATCAATTTCATCCTGCAACCGATCAAAAAGACTGCCCATCAGTAAATCTCCGGCATAGGTATAGGCTCCGGCTGCGGTTTGCACGTGCCACACCAGAGCACATCCGATACAACGATTGTTTTTGGCGTCTGATTTTCGCCAACATAAACCGATAAGATGATGGGCATCTTGCTGAAATGATCCTCGCACACGCCGCGACCACAAAATTTGCAGACACCCCGGGCCGGCTTTTCGCATTTATGACAAAGCATAGAGATTATCCAGGTGGACGTTCAAAGGGAGACGCCCGCTAATGATTAAGTGACGAGTGAGAAGTGATGAGGGATGAGTCTCTTCGCCACTTCTCACTTAATTTCAATTTTTTTCGACAATCGATAGTTAGTCTGCCGCTGATGGTTAATCAGCCACTGATGATTAATCAGCCGCTGATGGTTAATCAGCCGCCATCACCGTAGCAGCAATTTTTATGATAGTTTGCGACCAATCAGCATCCGGGAACCGTAAGGAGAAGACATCTGAGCTGGACAACCGGGCCACTTCGGTGGAAAGCGGCAAGACCCCGGCTACTGGCGTGCTGTACGTTTCCTGAATTTGTTGGGCCAGGCTGTCAAAATCATAATCGGGCAGGGCTTTATTTACAATCAAAAACAGGGTGGGAATATCCAACTTGCGGGAGACATCGACAGTGACGGCTGTCCCCTGGAAGTCCTGGCGGTCGGGCCGCATGATCAGCAGCAGTACATCAGAGATGGCAATCGAGAGCAGGGTTTCTTCGTTCAGGCCGGGGTGGGTATCGATAAAAAAGTAATCCAGATCAAGTTCTTCAATCGCATCCTGAAATCCGTCGCTCAACATTCCCACGTCGTAACCTTCTCGCAAAACCTTGGCAATTTCATTGGGTTTGATGGAGGAAGGAATTAAAAAAAGTTGCCCCTGCGGCAACCCTACGGAATTATCGCTCATTTTGAGCCGGGCGCCTACATCATAAACGGCCTCGTGTATGGCGCAGTTACCCCACAAATAATCGTTCAGCGACAGGCCAACATCGTCTTCTTCCATCCCAAAGAGCACGTGAATGCCCGGCGACTGGATGTCGGTATCAACAATTGCCACCCGATTTCCTTGTAAAGCGACCTGGGTGGCGATGTTGGCTGTGGTATTGGATTTGCCTGTCCCGCCACGAAATGAGTGAATCGATACTATTTTTGACACGGAAGTCTCCTTAATCATTGAGGTGTGACAATATTTATTAGCCTACTTGAAGTTTTCTAATTTTGCAAATGATGTTTTTGATTTTCACGCAGCGCGCAATGGGCAAATTGATCCAGCCATACGGAGTAATCGCCCAAGTTTTGAGAAGTTGATGACAAATCCTGCACCAACTGCTGTAAAGAAGCTCGAACCACTTCATCTTCACTGCCGGATAAAGCATCTTGCGCGATAGCCAGCGCAGTTTCAATATCGCCAGCCAACGCGGTCAGCCAGGCGCGGCTCCCGGCAGCCCAGGGACGCAGCTCAGCCACAAATTCATGTCCCGCCAGGCGTTCCATATCGCCCTGTAACAAAATCTGTTTATCCAAAGCAGACGTGCTTTCTGAAGCAGACGTGCTTTCTGAAGCAGACGTGCTTTCTGAAGCGGGCGCGCTTTCTGAAGCGGGCGCGCTTTCTGAAGCGGGCGCGCTTTCTGAAGCCGCCGCCTCCGCATACGCAGCCTGAGCGGCGGAATAATCGCCTTGCAGGGCCAACACATCGGCCCGGCCTTCCGCCGCTCGACAGCGCAGCGCCGGGGGAACTGTGTCCAGGGCCAGCACCTGCTGGTAATATTCCAGCGCGCCCACCCAAACGCCGTGGTAACGTGCTTTATCGCCGGCCCGGCAGCCGAATTCCGCGCCTTTTGTACTATCCTCGCCCCGCAGGTAATGAAAGGCCACCCGTTCCAGGGGCGCAGCGGGCTGTTGGCCGGCCAGCCAATCACCAATTTGAGTATGCCACTGTTGGCGGCGGGCAAAGGAGAGGGTTTCGTAAAGGGTTTCCTGAAACAAGGCGTGATTAAAGCGGTAGGTTGTCTCATCAACCTGAGTTATGAACGATGCCTGTACCGCGTGATGCATCGCCGCCGAAACTTCAGGCTCACAAACCTGTCCCGCACATAAAGCAACCAAACCATCGTAAGCAAACAACAGCCCCAGCACCGCCGCCCGCCGGAGCACATCCTGTTCAACCAGGGGCAATTCTTCCAGCCGGGAGAGCAGTAACTCGTGTAAAGAGACCGGCAGGGCGGGCGCCAGCCGGGTCCAGCGAACCTGACCCGTGTCCCGATCCAGCAACACAGCATCGGCTTGCTGTAAGGCGCGGCACAACGTTTCAGCGTAGAGGGGATTTCCCCCGGCCTGGCTGCAAATCCAATCCGCCAGCGAGTCATCCAAAAAATCCCCGCCCAACACGCGCCCGGCAACCTCGGTTAACTCGCGGTCCGCCAGCGGGGGTAAGGGTAATGAAGAAATGAATTCGTTATCCAGGGACGAGCGCCCTGTCAACAAAACAATGGAGGCGGTGTCTTGCAATGCTTCCGGCAGGGCGTCCAGCACCTGCCAGGACTCCGCATCCAGCCAGTGAATATCCTCAATCACCAGCAGCGTGGGCGCGCGCTGCGCCAGCCGGGCCAACAGATCAACAATAATTCGCGGGCCGCTCACGCGCTGCGCCAATTTTTGCCACATCGAGCCGGTTCTGTTGGCGGGTTGATCGGGTTGATCATCCAGTTGCTGTTGGAGCAATCCGGCCAGCCCTCCCCCGGCAGATGAAGATTCTTTTTGGTTAACCCGTTGATTTAAGGCGGCAAACATAGAGGAAGTGTTTTGTTCGCCTGAATCGGCAGGTACCGGCTTTTCAACCTGCGGAGACGTTTCATCAACCGGTATCCCCAACAAGTTGGCCAGGGCAACCTCTGAACCGGCCATATCCAGCGCCGCCAACTCGGCGGCCAAACGAGCGCGTTGGTCGGCGCTGTTGGTTGGCTGATCCAGGCCAAGCCAGCCGGCCAGCAGGTCTAACCAGGGGAAAAGCGGGATCTGTTGGCCGTGCGGCTGGCAGCGCCCCACCTCCACGTTGATGCCTCGCTGCCGCGCCTGTTCGGCCGCGCAGGCCGCCAGCGCAGTTTTGCCCAGGCCGGTTTCGCCGCTGACCAGCCAGGCCCGCTCCCGCTGCGACGCACGATTTTGTTCAAATTCCAGGAGGCGGGACAGTTGGGCCTGCTCCTGCTGCCGGCCCGCCAGGGGATGCTCTGGCACCGGCAATCGAGAGCCGCGCCGCATCTCGCGGACATTGATGATGACCACGTCTCCCTCAATGCCTTTGAGCGTTACCGAGGGGAGTGCTTCGCCCACAAAGGCATGGCAAATTTCGGTATAAATATCGGCATCCAGGATGATCTGACCAAATTTAGCCTTGCTCATCAGGCGAGCGGCGCGATTAACCGCCGGGCCGGCAATCACCGACTCGCGGCGATAAGTGGCGCCAATTTCTCCGGTAAAAACAAGGCCGTGAGTGATACCCCCTTTTTGTTGCAAAGGCGGATCGAGTTCAAATTCGTCGTTAACCCGGTCCAGCAAGCGGCCCAACTCTAAAGCCGCGGCCATGGCGTACAGGCGGGTGCCTTCGTGAGCGCGGGGCGCGCCAAAGGTGTTGAGCAAGATGAAGCCGTGCCCATAGGTATCGATCTGGCTGATAACGCCCTGGTGATGATTAATAATTTCTTGAGCCTGGATAAAATATTTTTGGAATACGCGGGTGGCTATATCCGCGCCCTGGATTACGGCCAGTTCTTCCAGGCCAACAATGTAAATAAATTGCACGGCCACCGGGCGAAATTCGGCCTCTAATTGCCGGCGCCGGTCGGTGCTGTTGACCAGGCGGGCCAGCATATCTTCCGGCAAAAAGGGGGCCAGCCGTTCGACCCGCTGCAAATTGAAATTCAGGGCCGCCAAAACCTCGGCTACATCCAACCCTAACACCGCCGAACTCCCGGCCCGGCGCTTGGGCGGCGAAAGTTCATAATCACCCAGTTCCTCGCCCAAATCGTCAACCACAATGGCCCCATCCAAAGAAAAATGGCCGTTGATGATGGCGCGCGCCTGCGGGCCGGCAATCACCTGCCCCGGTTCGCCCTGCTCCTCGGCCTCGGTTGCGCCAAAGGTGGCCGGCCCGCTGACGAGCAACTCCATCCGATGCGCGGAGCCGACAAAACCGGCGTAAGCCACGCCCTGCTCCACACCCACGCTGATGGTTAAACTGCACGCCCCGTATTCAGTATCAAAGTTGGCAAACGGCGCAATGGCGCGCTCCATGCGGAGGGCGGCGCGGGTGGCCTGAAAAACATCATTATCCTGTTCTTGCTTGGGGAAATAGGCCAGCACGGCATCGCCGGCAAAGATCAAAAGATCGCCCCCGGAGGCCGTCAGCGGCTCTAACATGCTGGTGAAGAGCCGGTTCATGATCTGGTTCATGATTTCCCGCCCCCGGATATGCCCTTGTTTAGAGAGAAGTTCAGTCAGAGCGGTAAAGCCGGTGACATCGGCAAAAACAAAAGTGCCTTCCAGCAACTCGCCGTGAGGTTGGCCGGGCGTGGGGTCTACCTGAAGTTGGTACCGGGGCATATAGTGAACCAGAACCCGGTAGAGCGGGTCCATGGATCGCGCTGCCGCCAGAAGTTCGCGGGCAAGATGCCGCTGTGTTGGATCATCATCAACATCTCCGGTTTCTTGGGACAAAGATTTTAAGACATTGAAGCGGTTGGCCGGAAGGTAACGCGCCAATCGCGGCAATAAAGTTGACCAGGGTACATCTGTTGTTGAGGAATTGTTCATGATGGCGGCACGTCGATGTGAAATTTCTAAACGACATCTGTTCTAGTGTACCCGGTGCTCGAAAGCTTGTCAATCTGCTGCATGGTGATATACTGCTGATGAGTGATGAAGCAGGTCTGAACGGAGCTTGGAAGCAAAGTATCCGTAGCGAAGTGAAGAATCCCTCGAATCCTGGCCGGAAAACAAGGTTCGTTGTAAAAAGGCAGAACCGATCTTGATTTTTAGCCAAAGAAATAACTTTTTGTAGAACCATCATAGAGATTCTTCGACCTTCGGTCTCAGAATGACAATTCTGATTTGAATGGGATTATAGACAAAAAATGACTACACAAATTAATTTTGGCATATCCGTCATCGGCACCGCCTCGCTGGATGTGCTGCATTTACCCGACGGGCAAACGGTTCGTACTGCCGGAGGCGCCGGCTTGTATACCGCTTTGGCAGCGCAGCGCGCGGGCGCGCGGGCGGCTTTATTTGCGCCGTATCCCAACCCGATGCCCGACGCGCTGCAAGCGGCGGCCCGGCAGGTACATTGGGCGGGGCCAACGGTAACGGCCAACGAATTGCCTCGGCTGGAAATTGAACACTACGGCGGCGGCAGCGCTACTTTGTTAAACGCATCGTGGGGCGCCGAGGCAAAACTGCTTCCCGCCGATCTGCCTTCGACCATAACCGAAACCGGGGTGGTTCATATCGCCGCCCTGAGTTCGGCGCAGCGGCAACTTGATTTTTTGCAACGCATCAAAGAACTTTCCACCAAAACCAAAGCCCAACGACCATTGATTTCGGTGGGAACTTATGCCCGTCTGGTTTATAATGACCAGGATCGAGTCCGCCAACTTTTTGATCTGGCCGATATTTTCTTCATGAATGAGAATGAGGCCAATGGTTTGTTCGGCAGCATGGATCAGGCCACCACACGCGCCGATGCCCTTTTGTTTGTCACCATAGGCGAAAAAGGAGTCTTAGTGATTGACGGCACTCACAAGACACATATTCCCGGCCAACCCGCCGGAGAAGTTGATCCAACCGGCGCGGGAGATACATTTTGTGGGGCCACGCTGGCCGGTTTGATGCGGGGAGAAACAGCGCCCGCCGCAGCCTCAAACGGGGTGAATTTTGCCGCGCAAACCGTGAGTGCTATTGGCACAGGCGCATTAATTCAATGAGCGATAGCCTTAAATGTTGTTTTCTGCTATACTAGCATAAGGAGGCCACCATGAACACGCCAACAGAATCCACAGCGGATAAAGTTAAGTCACTTCAGGAAGAAAACGACACCCTAAAAGATTATTTAAATACCATCGAGTCGCTTTATTGGGCCGGCCAGCAGATTGCCCTGGCCGACAACCTGCTCTATGAACTCAATCAGCAACTCTTCAAGGTAATGAGCGCGGTCGGGGCAAAAGACGGGTCAGTCTGTCGTCTGGATGAATCTGCCGGGGAATTAATTTTTATGTTGGTACATGGTGAACTGGGACGGCAGCTTCCCGACTACCGTCTCAAAAGTGATACCGGTATTGCCGGCTGGGTAGTCCAAAACCAACAGCCGATCATTGTCAACGACCCCCGGCAGGACAAACGATTTTCACAAATTGTTGACAAAGAATTTGGATTCTTTACCAAATCCATCGTGTCGGCGCCCATCATGCGGCGCGGGAAATGCCAGGGTGTGATTCAATTGCTCAATAAACAGAGCAGCGCATTTAACGAGCAGGATATCGTGCTGATGCTTATTTTGGGGCAGGTATCGGCCATTGTATTTGAAGAATTGACGGCTCGCGGCGCGGCTGAGTCGGAACCGACGGATGATTTTATGGTGTGACATCAATCTTACGGTTTAAAAACCCATTCCTCAAAAAGATTGGTCAGATCGCACCCGCAATGGCTTTCGGCCAATGCTTTAAACGCCTCTCCGGTAGCAATGTCCCAGCGATACGTTTCGGCGTAGTCACGCAGAAAGGCATCAAATGTTTCCCGGCCCATTTTTTGGGCCAGCGCATCAATAAATAGCGGCCCCCGGCCGTAAACAATCGCGCCATATTCTCGTCCCTGGTATGCGGCTGCCGGCAAACCAATGGAAATATCCGCCCCATCGACCCGCTGCCAGCGGCTTTCCCACGAATTTTTGTATCCTTGCGCCGCATTCTCACCATACGTATCCAGATAATAAAGCCAGGTGGCGTATTGGGCCAGGGCCTCATCCAGCCAGGGTTCGTCAACCTGATCGCTGCCTACAGTATTATAAAACCATTGATGCGCCACCTCGTGCGCCACCGTGCTCTCCAATAGAACCGAAGACGGCAAGCCGGCCACCTGCGCCGCCGGATCATAAACCGCCAGCGTAATGCCCACAATACCGGGATATTCGATTCCCAGGGCCTGCATGGGCGTGCTCACCACCTCAAATTCGGTGTAGGGGTACAAGCCAAAGCGCTCGTTGAAATGGCGCAGCGATTCGGCGGCCACGTTCAGGGCCAGTTGGGCGTGATCCTCGTAGCCGGGCTGGGCATAACTATGCACGGTTGTTTCACCCACCGTCTCACTCAGAAGGGTGAAATCGCTGCCGGCGGCCAGGTAAAAATCCCGGGCCGGACCGACGGCAAAGATGACAGTTTGCGTGTCTCCGGCAATTTCTCGATCAATTTCCACGCCAGAGGCCAGAAGTAGCAGATCAACCGGCGCAGTGACCCGAACCCGGTAAAAGGCGGCATCGTTATAAGCTAAATCGGCGTTGGGCGGCGGCGTTTCCACATTCCATCCTTCATCATCGTATACCGGAATGGTGGGATAAAATTGATCCAGCACCAAAATTCCCTCGTAGAAACCAAACAAGCCGTAGTTGCCGGCCATTTCCTGGGCAACATCCACCTCAAAATTCAAATGGATCACGGTCAACTCACCGGGTAGTAACGGCTCCGGCAGCGGCACCCGCGCCGCGCTGTTGGCAAATTGATATTCCGGTTCGATTTTTTGGCCCCCGACCGTTACCGCAGAAATCACAGCTTTGCCCCCGGCGATATTGGGGAACAGGCGAAAATAGATTTCATCCAGGGCAGCATCTTCCCGATTGGTGTAAAAAACTTCCTGCTGCCCGGTCACGCGCAGCCTATCTGCGGAGATCTCAACATCCAGGTAATAAACCGTCGCGTCGGGAAGCCGGTCGAGCACGCTTTGCTCAGTGGCGACCAACCCTTGTTTAAAAACAGTCCGATCTGTTGCGTCCACGGCAAAAAGCGGCGGCGCGGGCGTGGCGGTTGGGTCTGAAACGGCTACCGCTTCAGGAGTGACGGTAGGGGAAGCCGCAACGGCAGGCGATACCGCCGGGGTAACAATCGCCGCCTGCTCAGGTGTGGGTGTTTGTTCTGGCGATTCGGGGGTGTTGGGTGACGTGGTCACATTGGATGTCGCATTTGGCCGGCAGGCAACAACCATCAACAAAACAAAGAAAAAAGTTTTTACGAGCGCGCTTTTCATCACCAGGACTCCTTTTTACCCACTCAACCGAACTACTGTTACGCTGCCGCCATCTTATTTACGCTGCCGCCATCTTATTTACACTGCCGCCAT
>CAZTFF010000025.1:0-3291 GCA_964612485.1 uncultured Caldilineaceae bacterium | reverse complement strand
TTACGCTGCCGCCATCTTATTTACGCTGCCGCCATCTTATTTACACTGCCGCCATTCAATTTCGGCGATACAAAACAAAATACCAGGCCGGGCTGTTGGTATCAAACGGAAATTCCAGCAGCGGAGCCATCGGCTGCCCGCCTTCATCCACCAGTTGCAGGGTCCACACCCCGCCCGGCGAGTTGAAGACCTCGTATTTGATGTTGCCGGCTTTGTAATGCATGGCGCCGCTGTTCTGCGTCCACCGGTTGGCGCTGACATCGCTTTCTTTTTGCATGCCGCCGCTGTGTTGGCCGACCACCCGATACCCCGCCAGCGGACGATTGTCTGCATCGGTGATGGCGATGTAGACATCAAAATTGGTGTGGTTGGTGGAGAATTTATCAAACTCAACCACGTCAAATACAAATGCCGGTGTTGGGGTGGGGGCAGGCGCATCGGTAGCCGTTGGCGCAGGTGGCGGGGTATCGGTGGGGATTGATGTGGCGGTGGGAGGAACGGGTGTGGCCGTGGGAGAAGCCGGAACAGGCGTAGCCGTGACGGTAGCGGTTGGCGGCGGCGTGGCGGCCTGCGTGGGGATGAGGGTGGCGGTTGGCGTGGGTGAGAATGTTGGCGCCGGAGATGTCTGAGCCAGGGCCAACAGCCGGGTGGAACGTCCACCCGCCGCACTTGCTTTTTCTTCGCCGGTATCCCACCACAAAGCCAGCCCCGAGCCAACACCGGCGATGGAGAGCAAGATGCAAATCATCAAAAACAACAAAAATGTTATTGCTAAGGCCACCATAGCATTGAGTCTTTTCACTAAAATTACCTTTCCGGAATACGGGTGGAAACTTTAACAGACGGGGTATGGTAATCTCAAGCTGTCGCGCCGTCAAATTCACCGCCTTATATCTGGCAAATTGTGTTTTTGCTACCTTGCGTTATAATTAAAGCCACGGCAGGTGATTCACCACTATCATTCACACCCATTAAAAATTAGGCTTAAGGAGGCAAGCTATGGATGCTATACTGGGATTAATTCCGTGTTTAGGGTTTGTGTTTATTATTGTTCTATTTCTACTTTTCTCAGCTATCCGGGTTGTGCAGGAGTACGAACGCGGGGTTGTTTTCCGGCTGGGGCGCTTTGTCGGGGCCAAAGGGCCGGGATTGTTCTTTATCATTCCCTTTATCGACAAAATGATGAAGGTTGATCTTCGTACGGTGACGCTGGATGTGCCCAGCCAGGAAGCCATCTCGCGTGATAACGTTACGTTGAAGGTTAACGCCGTGGTTTATTTCCGGGTGCTTGATCCCGGTAGCGCCATTATTCAGGTTGAAGATTACCGGCGCGCCACCTGGCAAATTGCTCAAACCACCTTGCGTAATGTTATTGGCCAGAGCGAACTGGACGAATTACTGGCCCAGCGAGAAAAAATCAACGATCAATTGCAGCAAATTATCGACGATCAGACCGAACCCTGGGGCATCAAGGTAAGCGTGGTGGAGATCAAAGACGTGGAATTACCCCAAACCATGCAGCGAGCCATGGCCCGGCAGGCCGAAGCCGAGCGGGAAAAACGGGCCAAAATTATCCACGCTTCGGGCGAATATGGCGCTGCCGAACAATTGGCTGAAGCGGCCAAAGTTATTGGAGGCGAACCGGCCACGCTCCAGCTTCGCTACCTGCAAACCCTTACCGAAATCGCCGCCGAGAAAAACTCCACGGTGATCTTCCCGGTGCCGATGGATTTGATAACGGCCTTTATGGGCCTGGTTGAAAACAGGCGGCAGAAAGAGGAAGAATAAGCCTCATATTAGAGAATGGGGATTAGAGATTTCAGCCGAAAGTCTTCTAAATCTCTAATCCCCAATTTTCTAAATGTTTTCTCCTGGTTAGAGTAAGATAATGTTGCTGGCGCGGCAGGTTTGGATCATTTCCTCTGGCCACAGGCTCGACTGAACTTCACCGATATGGGCCTTGCGTAGATAGAACATGCATAGGCGCGACTGCCCGATGCCCCCGCCAATACACTGCGGCAGCTCACCTGCCAGCAAGCGCCGGTGAAACCACAATGTCTTACGTTCCTGATTGCCACAAAACTCTAACTGCCGCAGCAGGGCTGCTTCATCAACCCTTATCCCCATTGATGACAACTCATAGGCACAATCCAGCAGCGGATAATACACCAAAATATCCCCATTCAATCCCTGATAACCTTTGCCTGCCGGGGTAGACCAGTCATCGTAATCCGGCGCGCGCCCATCGTGGGGTTGACCATTACGCAATGCTCCCCCAATACCGATCACGAACACGGCCCCATGTTCCCGGCAGGCCGCCAGTTCACGCTCACGCGGCTCCAGGTCAGGATACTGTTCTTCCAACTCTTCGCTGTGGAAAAAAACAATCCGCTCCGGCAGCATCGGTTTGATGACCGGGTACAGGTAGCCCATATATCTTTCGGTGCGATGGATGACACCATAGATGCGGCGGACAATGTCCTTCAAAAAATCCAGGTTTCGTTCCTCAGGAGACATCACCCGCTCCCAATCCCACTGATCGATATACAGCGAATGAAGATTGTCCAGTGTTTCATCGGGACGAATGGCGTTCATATCGGTGTAAATGCCGGTACCGGGCCGATAGTTGAAGTCGGCCAAATGCAGGCGCTTCCATTTGGCCAGCGATTGGACGATCTCCGCATGGGTGTTCAGGTCTTTGGCGCGAAAAGTGACCGGGAGTTCCACCCCATTTAAGTTATCATTGATGCCCGTTCCACTCCGAACGAAGAGTGGCGCAGTGACCCGCAGCAGATTGAGCTCAAAGGCCAGATTCTCCTGAAAGTATGCCTTGATACGACGGATCGCCATCTCCGTATCATTTATCTCCAACAGCGGTTGGTAATCTTGGGGGATAATCAATCCTGGTTTCATAAGGTTCCTTTTCCTCAATTTAAAGTTTGAATCTACTGAGACGACGGTTGCAGATTATCATAAAATATTCTATCTGGAAAGCCAACAGGATGAGATGACTCGTTTTTATTAAAAGATTATGTCTAATTGGCGGAGATATGGTATAATAGGGCCTAATCAGTTAAAATCCTGTTTTTTGTGTAAGAATTTCCAACCGGATTTATCTCATTAGTTCCGGCTTGTCCGGGTTAGGCCTAACCAGTTAAAATCCTGTTTTTTGTGCAAGAATTTCCGGTAGTATAGTTCTTTTTGGTTGCGGCTTTGTCCGCGTTAGAGCTTAATTCATTAGACATTATACCGATTAGAAATTGACGAAAAGATGGAGTTGGATGGGACCAT
>CAZTFF010000024.1:0-71654 GCA_964612485.1 uncultured Caldilineaceae bacterium | reverse complement strand
CACCTTGGGCCAAGACATCTTGACCGCTGCCTGCTCATAAAACTAAACTGTTACGATTTCTTCTAACAGCGGGTCCAGGCTTTCCAGTTGATCGATGATAAAACGCAGGTAATGGCCGATCTCATCGGTGGCCTGGGCGGGCGAAAGACGGCCCTGCGTGGCCAGTTCATCGGCGGTACGGTCCAGCCAGCCGGCATCGAGCTGCCAGCTTTGCAACTGCATAATGATGTCGCGGCGGTAACGGGACACGTGATCGGAAGTTTTGAGCGCGTGATAGGCCGGGCCAAGCACCTGGGCGTAATCCTCGTACTGCAAGCGCAATAGATCGGCTACATGGCGGTCGCGGGTGACACGCTCGGTGTAGCGCCGGATGTTCTGGTTCAACTCGTTGAGGCCGCGCACCACCTGCCGCACATTTTCATAGGCTTGAGAAAGGGCCAGCGCGGGAGAGAAATCATCGTCTTGTTTGGCGAGCAGTTGGTGAGCGGTGTAGAGTTGGCCGGTGTATTCGCGGGGTTTTTGCTGCTGGATGGCCCGCAGCGCCTCAAGCAGCGTAAAGGCGTAATCGGGCAAAATGATGAGTTCGGTGTAGTCGGCCTGCTGCTCGCGCTCCAGCCAACCGGTTTCTACCAGCCGGCGCAGCAGCCAACTGGCATCATCCTGGGCGTCATCGCCGGCTGCGACAGACGCCTCTTCGCTGCTAAAATTCGACGTGTCTATATCTTCGCCGCTCAGGTAATCTTTGATCTCGGCTACCACCACCTCGCGGGTCAGGCCAAAACGGTTGAACTCGGCCAGCTCGTAGATGCGCAGCAAAATGGCCATGTAATGGCGCTGCCAATCTCCCTGACCCTGGGTGCTGAACAGGTTGAAGAGATTGGCCGGCAAAATATCGAAAGGATTGCTTAAAACTGTCATTCCGTTTCCGCCTCGATTAATGGGGATGGGGTATCTTCCTGCCCGTTTTGCCAGACCAGGAGGTCTTCAACACGACAATCCAGCACGCGGCACAGGCGAGCCAGGGCCTGCAAATCAACATAGCGGGCCGTACCGGCGTCGAGGCGGTAGACCAGGTCTTTGGGAACCGCGGCCAACTGCGCCAGCCCGCGCGGCGACAGGCGCTGTCCGGTAGTCAACTGGTATTTGCCCAGCAGGATGGTAATTCGGTCTTTCGTGCTTAGCTCGCTCATTAGTTCCAAACATTTGTTCTAGACAAGATAAAAACAGTATAAATCATCTTTGTCGTTTTGTCAAGACGAATTTCCCACATAATTTGTCAATTGGCGTTTTCAGGGCCTTTTTGTCGATGAAGTGTACTGATTTTCGATGGAACAGGCCAATTATCTACTGATTTAAAAAAAGGGCCGGCAAAATACCGGCCCACTTTAACTAAATATGACTGTGATCGTTACATTTCCATTATTTGACCACAATATTGACCAACCGCCCCGGCACATAAATCACTTTGACCACATTTTTGCCTTCAAGATGCCGGGCTACGCCGTCAGCGGCCTGGGCCTGGGCTTTGGCGGCTTCGGCATCCACATCCACCGGCACTTCGATCTTGTCGCGCACTTTGCCGTTGACTTGCACCGCGATCTCCACTACATCTTCTTTGGCCAGGGCTTCGTCCCACACCGGCCAGCTTTGTTGGTGAACGCTGTATGGCATCCCAATTTGTTCCCACATTTCTTCGGATATATGAGGGAAACCGGGCGCCATCAGCAGCACCAGCGTTTGAATGGCTTCCGCCCATGCGGGCGTTCCGGGCAGGGCGGGTGACGATGAGCGCAGATCGTTCAACGCATTGACATACTCCATCAGCCCGGCAACCATAGTGTTGAAGCTGAAATCTTCCAAATCGCGCGTCACCCGGCGGATGGCCTGGTGCTGCCTGCGCCGCAGGTCGCGCAGGTGGGCTTCAGTGGGCGTACCCTCGGCGGCTTGCGTTTTGGTCACCAACTCCCACACCCGTTCCAGGAAACGTTCGATGCCCAAAATACCGGTACTGCTCCACGGGCCGCCCTGATCCCAGCGAAACCCAAACATCAGGTAGCCGCGCACTGTGTCGGCGCCATACTCTTGCACCAGTTCATCCGGTGCAATCACATTGCCCCGGCTCTTGCTCATCCGAAAGCCATCTTCGGCCAGGATAATGCCCTGATTGAACAGCGATTTCATCGGCTCATCAAAATCCACCAGCCCCATATCGTGCATAGTTTTGGTAAAAAAGCGGGTGTACAACAGGTGCATGGTGGCGTGCTCGATGCCGCCGGTATACTGGTCAACCGGCAGCCAGTAATCGCCCTCTTCCGGGTTGAACGGCACATCGTCCGCCGATAGTTTCTGGCCGTCTTTCCAGTGAGGATCCATGTAGGAGTATTGATACCAACTAGAGCACATAAAAGTGTCCATGGTATCGGTTTCCCGCTCGGCTTCGTCGCCACATTGGGGGCACGTGACTCTTTTAAAACCCTCGTGAAATTTCAACGGCGACTCGCCGGTGGGCACAAATTCCACATCTTCCGGCAATTCCACCGGCAGCTCTTCATACGGCACCGGCACAATGCCGCAGGTGGGGCAGGTCATCATCGGGATCGGCGCGCCCCAATATCGCTGCCGGCTGATCAGCCAATCGTGCAGGCGATACGTGACCATAAATTTGCCCACCTCCTGTTCTTCCAGCCAGCGGGTTACGGCGGTGCGGCCTTCGGTATCGGGAGTCAGTGCCGCCGGCCCCGGCAGATTGTATTCATCGGCCAGCTCATCCGTCCACTCGTCCAGGGTGTATTTGCCGATGGTGGCGTAGCCGGAAAAGGGGCCGCTGTTGTGCATCAGGCCCGGGCCGGTGTAAGCCTGGCTAAAGGGTTCGCCGTCCCAATCGGGCGGAGCTACCACCACGGGAATGGGCAGGCCATACTTTTCGGCAAACTCAAAGTCGCGCTCATCGCCGCAGGGCACGGCCATGATCGCGCCGGTTCCGTACGACATCAGCACGTAATCGGCAATCCAGATGGGAATCAACTCGCTGTTGACCGGGTTGATGGCGTACGCGCCGGTAAAAACGCCGGTTTTTTCTTTGTCGGTAGCCAGACGGTCGATTTCGGTTTGGCGCGCGGCCTGGGCCACGTAAGCTTCTACCTCAGCCCGCTGCTCGTCGGTGGTCAATTCTTCCACCAGGGGATGCTCCGGGGCCATCACCATAAAAGTTGCGCCCCACAGGGTATCGGGCCGGGTGGTAAAGACCGGCAGCTCGTGCCCGCCGATTTCGGTTCTAAAGACCACTTCCGCGCCCTCGCTGCGGCCAATCCAGTTGGTCTGCATGCTGTGAACCCGTTCCGGCCAATTCAGGTGAGAAAAGTCCAGCAGTTTATCGGCGTAGGCGGTGATTTTAAAGAACCATTGGTCCAAATCTTTCTTGATAACGGGCGTGCCGCAGCGCTCGCAGTGGCGGTCTTCGCCCCACACCTGCTCGCGGGCCAGGGTGGTGTTGCAGGTGGGGCAGAAATCTACGGGCGATTTTTTCTTGTAGGCCAGGCCCATATCGTACAATTTCAAAAAGAACCACTGGCTCCATTTGTAGTAGCTGGGGTCGGAGGTAATGCACTCTCGTTCCCAATCAAACATCGCGCCCATGGAGCGCAGTTGGTTCCGCATGCGTTCGATGTTGGCGTAAGTCCACTCGCTGGGGTGGATGTTGCGTTTGATGGCGGCGTTTTCGGCGGGCAGGCCAAAGCTGTCGAAGCCCATCGGGAACAGCACGTTGTAACCCTTCATCCGCATCCAGCGGGCGCGCACATCGCTGGGGGCCATGGCGTACCAGTGGCCCATGTGTAAATCGCCGCTGGGGTAGGGGTACATCGTCATCGCGTAATATTTTTCTCTGCTGCTATCAATGGCAGCGCGGTACAGGCCATCGACCTCCCATTTTTTTTGCCATTTTTTTTCGATCACTTGCGGGTTGTATTTGTTGCTCATAATTTTCTCTCTTCTTTTTGACAGGATTTGTTCCGGCAAGCCTGTTGTCTGACAAGCCAAAATTTTCCAACAAAAAAGCCGGTCTCCCGACCGGCCTGATTCACACAGGTAAATTCGTCATCCCCCTACCGGGGGAGCCGTCGGGACACTGTTTTTTTCGAGCTGCTAAGGTCAAGAAGCAACACAGGACGACCTGCACGCAGGGAGCGCAGGCTGTTACCAATTTCGTCAACTGTGAATTTGGTGATGGTATTGCTGCTCATTTTTCCTGTCCCGATTTTACAGGGTAATGGTTGAAATGCAAAAATACTTTGATTGGTTAGGCATTATACCACAGTTCCCGGTATAAGTCGAGCATTTTTTTGATCGACATCAGCGCCGCTTGCCGGATTTGACCCATTCTTGCGAAGGCGGTGGTTCTTGTACCGGCGGTTCCTGGCCCGACGGATACCAACCCGGTCGGGTGTGCCGGAGTTCTTGATAGTAAACCTTGAAGATGGCGGTGTGTTCTAATATCTCCGCCGGCAATTTGGGTTTTTTGAAACCTTCCCGCCACACTTTTTTTTCTACGGTTCCCATGATCAGGTAATCATTGCCAATGATGTCTGGTTTGGATTGGCGAAAAAGTTCCGTTAGCACATGTTCGATTTCATGCTTATGCCCAATGAGCAGATCGCATTGTTTGCAGTAACGACAGGTATAATTAAGGGCCACCGGGTAGTCGGGGTCAATATGAATAAACAAAGGGACCTTGCGCTGCCCGGTTTTTTGCCCGCAATAGGGGCAGCGAGACACGCGCTCATCCGGGTAAGGATTGAGTACAAAATTGTACTTGCGGGGCCGGTCATCACGAGGTGATGCATCACCAGAAGGTGATGTAGGCCGTTTCGATTTTTTAGCCATAGTCTACTTTCGTTTGCGCCGGCCTTTCCGGCGAGATTTTTTCTTTTTCTTTAAAGTTCCTTTTTTGGAAAACTCCAGAACTAATTGGTTATATACGCGACCCTCCAACTCTTCAGCAGCCATAGACATCACTTCCAGACGGCGACCCACCACATGTTTGCACCTCGTTGTCCAAATCCGGCACAGATAGCCCCTGCCCGCAGCAGGCGCAGAGCAGCGGCAGTTGGCGCCCGCTTTCAAAAATATAATACATAACCATCAGCCGTGGGCTGAACGGTTACGGCTCGCCGGCCACATCTTTTTCAAAGCCTGCGTAGTCAGCTTCGTCGCGCTCTTCGCGCCAGAGGACGTCGCGGGGTTTGTTGCCGTCGGCGGGGCCAATCACGCCTTCTTCTTCCATTTGGTCGATCAGACGGGAGGCGCGGGGGTAGCCAATGCCCAGCCTGCGCTGCAAGAGGCTGGTAGACACCCGGCCTCCCTCCACCACCAACTGGATGGCCTCTTCCAGCATATCGTCTTTATTGGCCTCTTCCATAATATCGGCCCAGGGAAGTTTGGGCTGTTTTTCCTCATCCTCGGAGTGGCTCACGGCCTGCGTGGGAGAGGGTTTGGTGGCTTTCCAGAAATTGACCAGGTTTTGGATCTCGGCATCGGAGACAAAGCAGCCCTGCAAGCGGGCCAGTTTGGGCGAATCGGGCGCCATGTAGAGCATATCGCCCCGCCCCAGCAATCGCTCTGCGCCGGGGGTATCCAAAATAACGCGGGAGTCGATCTGGCTGGTGACGGCAAAAGCGATCCGGGTGGGGAAATTGGCTTTGATCAAGCCGGTCACCACATCTACCGAGGGCCGTTGCGTGGCGATCACCAAATGGATGCCGGTGGCCCGCGCCATCTGAGCAATGCGGCAGATGTGGCGCTCTACTTCGTCGGGCGCCAGCATCATCAGATCGGCCAATTCATCAATCACCACCACCAGGTAGGGCAGCCGCTCGCCTCTGGCCCCAATCTTATGGTTGTAGGTGGCGATGCTGCGAGCGCCATTAGCGGCAAACAATTTGTAGCGGCGCTCCATCTCGCGCGTGATCCAGGCCAGCGCGCCCACCACCTGCTCAAAATCGGTGACCACCGGAGCGATGAGGTGGGGAATGCCGTTGAAATTGGTGAGTTCCACCATTTTGGGATCGACCATGAGAAATCGAAGCTGTTCCGGCGCGTGGGTCATCAGCAGGGTAGAAATGAGAGCATTGATACAGACCGATTTACCCGATCCGGTCGCTCCGGCGATCAACAGGTGGGGCATTTCGGCCAGCGGCGCCGAGACGGATAGCCCCGACACGCCTTTGCCCAGGGCCACCCGCAGCGCGCCTTTGCCTTTTTTGAAACTGTCGGCCTCCATCACGCCGCGCAGGGACACCATGGTTTTGTCGGTATTGGGCACTTCGATGCCCACCAATGGGCGGCCCGGTACCGGGGCTTCGATGCGGATGGGCGCGGCGGAGAGCGCCAGCGCCAGATCGTTAGACAGGGCTACCACTTTGTTGACCCGGATCCGCTGCGGCACAATGGTGCCGTCGGGCAATTTACGCTCCATCGTACCCAGTTTGAGGCCAAATTGGGTGACGGTAGGGCCGCGATTGATCTCGACGACTTCGGAGGGAATGCCGAACCCCAGCAGCGTTTCTTCGATGATCTGGGCCTGGTAGCGGGCGTTGGCGCTGTGGGCCGGGTCCTGCGTGGGCGGGGCCAACAAATCTAACGGCGGCAGTTGGTGCCGGGTTTTGGGCATCACGGCCAGGGCATCTTTAGCCGACATCGTGGGCTTTTGCAGCGGTTTCAGCTTTTCTTTGGGCGCTTTTTTCTGTTTTTTGCTTTGGGGCAGTTCAGTTTCTTGTTCGCCAATTTTATCGCTGCCAGGCTGCAATCGTTCCCGCTGGCGCTGCGCCCAGAGGTTGATTTTTTCGGCCCAGCCGGCGGCATCAACCCCATCAAAACGAAACATAATGCCGATGGCCATCAGGCCAATGACAAAAAGCACGATGGCGGCGCCAACGCCGCCGATCAAATCAACAAAAAAGGTACTGATGCCCCAACCCACAAATCCGCCGCCCACGCCATCGCGGGCCAGGTAGACGCCGTGGTCGCTGTCGGCGGCCAGGGTCAGGTGGATGGCCGCCAGCCCCACCAAAAAGAGGATTTCAATGCCAACGATGATGTCCAGGGGAAAGGGGTTTTCTTCATCTCGCAAACGGCCAAAGAGCAGTAAGCCGCCCAATAGCCCCAACAGCACCGCTGCAACCGTGGCTCCCCAGCCAAAGAGCCGGGCAAACACATCGGCCCACCACGCGCTGAGGCTGCCGCCGGTGAGGGACCACAGGCTGAGCAGGGTGATAACGGAAAAAAGCAGCAAAATGCCGCCGATGATCTCGTTGCGGTAGGGATGCAGCCGGGTTATCAGTTCATCCAGCGATAAATAATCTTGAAATGAGTTATTTTTGGCTTTCTTTTTTCGAGCCGCCATCCGGTCGTTCCCAACAAATTCTTAGCTGTTGATACATTGCGCCAGCTTACCATAATGTCAGTTATTTAATAGTCTACAGGTGTTTTAAGACTATGTCAAGTTATTTTGATTTTACATATTGTTGAATTTTACCAAATCAATTTTCGTTGGTATACTGAAAATGTTAAGAGATTCAGTTTGTCAGATGACAGTTTTTTTGCCACGCTTTCTCATTGCCATAACCTCGTTCAATGGGAGGATAGAAAAGCATGCCAGATGAAAATCAAGAACTGTTGAATATTAAAACGCGCCGGCTCAAGGAACTTAGAAAACAGCAGGCTACCTTCGGGCCGCACACGCCGGCTCACATCTCGATGGAAATAGAAACGCTGGAGGCAGAAATCAGGGAACTACGTCAGGAATCCGGGCTGCCGCCAGCGGAGGTTGTCCCCCCGACGCAAGGGGTTCCCCGTACACCGCTGCCAACGGCTGCGCCGGAACCTGCGCCTGCCCCCCCAGATCAGAAGGGAGACGGTAAAAAATGGTGGATTCCCATTGTGGTGGCGCTTATTGGATTGGCCGGCGTAATTTTTACCACCGTGTGGGGAAATCCTTTCTCGCCGGTAGAACCCCCGGAAGAAGAAATGCAGCCCGCGGAGTTTACTTACGAAGTTCATGTAGTGAGTGTTGCCGGCGAAAATCTACCCGAGGCCCACGTTATGATCCAGGTGGCCGGGAAAGCGCCGTTAGACGAAGTGACCGATGTTAATGGATTTGCTCGATTTTTTATCGAGTCGTCATACGCCAGAGAGCCGGCCCGCTTGATCGTGGAAAAAGAGGGGTTTCATCCGCACACGCAAGAAATCGATCTATACCCGGATCGATTACCCGACCGGATTCCACTTGAACCCACAGAACCTTAAATAGACTCAAAAGTAATACCCCACACCACTAAGGAAGGAAAAGAAGTTATGGGAGGCCTTCAAAAATTTCATCTTGTCTCGATCTTACTAACTTTAGCCACTGTTATTTGGATTACGGCTTGTGGCGTTGCCGCGCCAACAGCCGGAACCACGCCTGTTACTCAAAACTACATTTTCTCCGCCTATGTTGAATCGGCGGCAACCGGGGAAGATATATCCAATGTACAGGTGACAATCCACGTATCCAACCGAGCGCCGCTGGAAGGATTTACGGACGCCAACGGCTATGTCAGAATTCCGTTTGACACGACTTATGCAGGCAAAGCCGCCAGATTATTCGTCGAAGCCGAAGGGTATCAGAAACAGTGGCAAGAAATCAATCTATCAAAAGAAATGTTACCGGATATGATCCGGCTGTCCCCCCTATCATCACCCCCAGACTCTGCCGGCGAACCAACCTCAGACTCGGTTGCTCTGACCAAACAACAACCAACACTGAACCCTTTACCGCCTACGAAAACGGAACAAACTACCGAAGAGACAAAGTTTACTCCACCAACGCCTACCGCAACACAGCGATCCACCCCCACAGATACCCCCGTTCCCACCGCTACACCAACCTTAGAACCCCCTACAGCAACGACAACAGGGCCAGACTTAACCGGCCGGCTGGCTATTCCCCTGGTTTTGAATACAACGCCGAAAGTCTACATTTCTGACATGCAGGGAAATCTGCTGGGAGACCTTGATATGGCTCGCCAGCCGGACTATACCCTGGACGGAACCCAATTAGTGGTCAATGGTGACGGCGGCGGTCTGGATAAACTGCGCATCTCCAATGCCCTCGGCAAAGAGTGGGTTGAAATCGGCGATCCCAGCCTGGGCGGGCACAGCCACCCGGCATGGTCGCCCGACGGCACGCAACTAATTTATGATGACGGTACCATCGATCCTGCCGGTTGGCATATCTTCCGATGCGGCTGCGGGGAGCGAACCGGCGAAGGAGAGCGCCTGGATGCGACCAACAATCGACCTATTGTTAATCCTAATCCCCTCTATCCCCTCTGGGCAACCAATGACCGTTTCATTTTTAGAGGATGTAGCACCTGGAGCGGCGGCGGGCAGTGCGGATTGTGGATGATGCAGGGGAATTTGAATGAACCCACGCAACTCACGTTTAATCCCAACCACATCCCCACCGATATTTATGAGGACATAGTGGTGTATACTTCGGATGAGGCCGGAGACCGAAATATCTATACCCTGAATCTTTCTACCGGCCAAACCCGGCAACTTACACTTAATCCCGCATCGGATGGCCTGGGCACCATCTCACCCGACGGAAAGACGGTGGCATTCCTTTCCAACCGGAGCGGTCTTCTGGCCGTGTGGACAATGAGTATTACCGGCGGAACAGCCAAAAAGATGTTTGATCTGCCGTCAGAATGGGGAACGTTACGCGCAGACGGCTGGTCGGATGAAAGACTATCCTGGGGGGAAAACTAATCCTACAAGACTATGGAAACAGACAATCCGCTTCCGAACAATACAGACGCCCCTGAAGAGGAAATCACCTGGCCCCAAACGCCTTCGGCTATTTTTATTTTGGGCAAACGGCAGGGGACTCAAAAAGAGCACAAACAACTCAAAGGACGGGTGGCGATGGCGGCGGCATTGTGGCACAGCGCTCCCTCGCCCAAACCTTACCTTATGTTTGTGGCCAGGGATGTTCACGGGGCGCAGCACGCGCCCGATACCGACCTGGTCAAACAGATGCTGGTAGACCTGTTTGAAATCCCCATCGATTTCCTGGTTCTGCGGCGTCAGGCCAATTGCACCCTGTTAGAGGTAAGAGCGGCGCGGGTCTTAAGCCGGACGTACCAACTGTCTCAGATTTTTGTGTTGACCCACCTTTACCACGCGCCTCGCGCCCAACGCTATTTTAACGAAATTCTCTCCCATGCTGATGTGATCCCTGTTCATCCTGACATTCTGGAGGAGATCACCTTTCCGCCGCATTATGTTGACTTGCGGCCGGAGTTAGAAGATATTATTCAAAACTCTATGCCGGTCAAATTTGATGCCATACGAGAATACGTCATTGAATGGCTGCTGGGGCTGGCCCACACCATCGACTCGCGGGGCCGGTTCGAGCGCTGGCTGGCCCGCGTATTGCGCCCCACAGCCTATCGATAAATCAAATACGCACCTGCATTACGTCCCCATTTTTAGAGTCCGCGAAGGGCGCGAAGGTACGCAAAGGGGAAAGATTTTAGCGCATATTCGCGTAACTTCGCGGATTGTTTTCTACCTCAGTTACCAAGAACCCGGAATGAATTTACGCAATGCAGTATCAGGGCTTTTCCAAACCGTGCGCTTCCAGCAGGGACTCATCTTCCATTAAAACCTCGGTTGCGTCATCGGCCACAATGCGGCCTTCATCCATGATCACCATTCGAGGGAAAAGTTCTTGCACCATCAGCATATCGTGGGTGGAAACCAGCATGGTCAGCGGCAAATCGCGCAGCAGGGTGATGAGTCCCCGGCGGGCGCGGGGGTCCAACCCGGCCGATGGCTCATCGAGGACTAAAATTTCCGGCTTCATCGACAAAACGGTGGCAATGGCAATTCGTTTTTTCTCGCCCACGCTCAAATGGTGCGAGAGCCGGTCGGCGTAATCGAGCATATCTACTTGCTGCAAAGCTTCATCAACCCGCATCCGCACCTCCGCTTCGGGCAGGCCCATATGCAGCGGGCCAAAGGCTACATCTTCAAAGACCGTAGGCGAGAAAAGCTGATCGTCCGGCGTTTGAAACACCAGCCCCACCCTGGCCCGGATCAACGGCAAGTTAGATTTGGTCAAGGGCAGCTCCCCAACCCGGATAGCGCCTTCACCGGCTAAAATGCCGTTGAAATGCAGCATTAGCGTGCTTTTGCCCGCACCGTTTGGCCCCACCAGGGCCGCTTTCTCGCCCCGGTTGACCTCCAGCGAAACGCCGTGCAGCGCCACCCGCCCATCAGGATAGGCAAAATGGAGATTGCTTACCGCCAGAATGGGCCGGCCATCAAGCGATGTGGGTTGCTGTTGTAATTTTTGCTGTGGAGAATCATGAACAATTGGCATGAATATCCCTTTTTTTGATAAGCTTACGCCAGCCGGCCCACCAGTTGCAGGATAACCAACATGACCACCGCCACCGTCCCCCCAAGCCAATCACCGGCTTTCATCACGTGAGGATTGAGGGTTTGAAAATGGCCGCGATAACCACGCGATTGCATGGCGTTGTAAACCCGCTCGCTGCGCTCGTAACTGCGTAAAAAAAGTTGGCCCGCCATGTGGCCGGCCACGTTGGCCCGCCACAGAATCGATCCACCCCCTTGCTGCTTATCCAAACGGGCGCTACGCGCTTCTCGGGCGCGAAGTAAACGCAGCGCTTCGTCAACCAGTACAAACAGGTATCGGTAGGTAAACGAGATCACCGCCACCAGCAGGTTGGGAAAACGCAGATGGCGCAGGGCGTGCATCAGATCCGGGAAACGGGTGGCTGCCACCAGCAAGATGGCCATCTGCACCGACAGCCAACTGCGAATGACGATGCTGGCAAAACGGATCAACCCCGCATCGGTGGCGGTGAATAGCCAGGGGCCGAGAGAAAAACTAAAAGCAGGTTGGCCCGGCAGGGTGAATACCACGGTGACGGCGGCCAGCGCAAACGGCAGGGCAATGAACGAGCGCTTCAAGGCGTAGGTTATTTGCAATTCGGCCAAAAGATTGATCCACAAGATAAAGGCCCAGGCCAGCAAGAAGGCCGTCCACGCGCCGTCGGGCAGCAGCACGTTGGAGACAATAAACAGAATCGTAATCACCACTTTGACTCGCGGATCGAGCCGGTGGATGAGGCTTTCCTGGGTTACATAGCGATCAAATGTATTGAAGTGCATACCCGTATTGTACCAAAAACAAAAGTGACAGTCACATTTACCGGTGACTGTCACTCGCTACTTAATCAATCTTGCAAGCAGGGATCAACCGCCGCTGCTTTCGGGCGCGGTTTTGGGCGAACGTCGCACTAATCGACCAATCCCCATAGCGACGGCGGCCACAATCAAGGCGCCCACCACCCCGGCCACAATGGTAGACAGGCCGGTTTCGCCCAAGAGAGGGATGGTGTAATCGGGCAACAATTGGTACGGCGCATCCAGCCCAACACCTAAAAATCCCAAATCTTCGGCTACGCGCTCCAGGCCATCGGGGTTGGCCGAGGCCCACGGTGCAAACAGAACTACAATCAGCGAAATGACCAATCCGGCTACCGCCCAGCCACGGCCCCCGCGCGCTGCAACCGCTTCGGTTTCCAGCAGGTCGGGGCGCACGCGCATAATAAAGGCCAGTGCCGCCACCGTGATCAGCGCCTCACCCAGGCCAATGAGCGCGTGAACACCCAGCATCGCGGGCATCACAATTTGCAGGGGCGACGTGCCGCTGAGCCAGAGTTGCAGCGCCGTAGCCAGCGCCGCCGCCATCACCGAAAGCCAGGCGGCGACCCCGGCCACGCCCAACCTTAGGCCCCGGCCCCGGCCCAATGCGCTGCGGTACAGGCCGTAGCCAATCAACGCGGGCAGCAGGCCCATATTAAAAATATTGGCGCCCATCACCAGCAAGCCGCCATCCTGAAACAGCAGCGCCTGCAAGCCGATCACGCTGGCCATCACCAGCATTCCGGCCCAAGGCCCCAGCACAATGCCGGCCAGCGCCCCGCCCAGCATGTGGCCGGATGTTCCGCCAGCAATGGGAAAATTGATCATCTGGGCGGCAAAAATAAAGGCGGCCATCACGCCCATCAACGGAATTTGCCGCTCGCCCAGCGCGTTTTGGGTACGCCGGGTGGCAATGGCTAATAAAATGACCGTTACAATCCAAAAAATAATTGAAATAGCCAGGTTCAAAAAACCATCGGGGATATGCAAGGCCGGAACCACGCTTTCGGGTACCGCCGGGGGAATAGGTGAAAATAACATAGAAGTGCCTCCTGAACTCTTAAAATTGCATTAGCTTGTTGTTGCAAACAATCGCAATAAGCATAATAATCCTTTTTTCTGATTTGTCAAGATGCGTTCGAGCAAACGCCTCAAAATTTGACAACTGCCCCGGCTCCGATACCATAGGCGTTTACTTCAAACTGAGGATAAAATAGTGAAACTATACAGCCGGTTATTGATTGCTTTTATTGTTGCTCTGATTTTGGATGGGCTTACCAAATTATGGGCGCTGCAAACCCTCATCCCTTACCAACCTGTTCCCATCATCGGAAATTTTTTCCGGTTGACCCTGGGGTTCAATACGGGGGTAGCCTTTAGCCTGTTTACCAACAGCGGGGGGTGGCTGCTTATCATCACGCCATTGATTATTTTAGGGTTGACAATCTGGGCGTTGAACGCCTTCGGCAAGGGAGAATTGCTGCTCTTGGCGGCATGGCCGGTGGGCTTTATTTTGGGTGGGGCGCTCGGCAACTATGTGGATAGACTATTGGACGGCAGCGTGGTTGATTTTATTGATGTGGGTGTGGCAGCAACGCGCTGGCCGGCTTTCAACCTGGCCGATAGTTTTATTGTAGTGGGTATTATCTGGCTGATGTTCATCAAAACAACGTCGCCCGAACCGCAGCCGGAAGAAGAGACTGAGGCAAGGTAACAAGGTAGCAAGTAGCAGGGTAGCAGGTTTGACCCTGCTACTTTGTTACCCTGCTACTTTGTTACCCTGCTACTTTGTTACTCTGCTATCCTGCCACTTCTCTGCCACAAAATCATCCAACTCCTGTTTGAAGCGGGCAATGCTGAACCGCTCGGCGTTGGCGCGGGCGGCGGCGGGATCAAACGACATGGTTTCAAATTGCTCGATGGCCACCATCAACGCTTCCACCGACGGCTCGCGAAAAAACAGGCCGGTTTCATTTTCTACCACGGTATCCAGCGCGCCGCCCCGGCCAAAGGCAATCACCGGGCGACCGGCGGCCTGGGCTTCGAGCGGGGTGATGCCAAAGTCCTCATAGCCGGGGAACAAAAAGGCCCGGCAATGGGCCATCAAACTCACCACCTCATCCCAGGGCAATCGGCCTTTGAACTCTACGGTTGGCCCGGCCATAGCTTCCAGCGCCGCCCGGTCGCGGCCATCGCCGGCAATGATGAGCCGTTGGCTCAACCGGCTGCACGCCTGCACCGCCAGATCAATGCGTTTGTAGGGGATCAAGCGCGACACAATGAAATAGTAATCGCCCGGCGGTTGCTCCGAGGGCTGAAAGCGCCCGGTATCGACCGGGGGATAGATGATCACCGAATCGCGCCCGTAATATTTTTTGATGCGAGCCTGAATATCGCGGGAGATGGCAATAAAATGATCGACACCTTTGCCCGTTTCTTGGGACGGCGGTTGGGCGGCCTCAAAATCCCACCGTTGCAAGTGTTTGATCACCGGGCTGATGAGTCGACCTAACCACGCGCCAAATCCTTCGCGGGCGGCGTAGCTGCCGTAATTCCACACGTAGCGGGTGGGGGCCAGGCAATAGCAAATGTGCAGTTGCTGCGGCGTGTGGTGCAGGCCGTGGATAAAGCCGCTTTTGTTGGAGAGAATGACATCGTAGCCGCTGAAATCCATCCCGACGACCGCCATTGGGTAAAACGGCAGGTAGGGCTGGTGATGGCGGTGAATGCCCGGCGCGCGATTCAACCACGTAGAGCGAATGTTCCATAAGCGATAGGCGTCGGGCATCAAATCCGGGGCGTAAATGGTGGTAAATACCGGCGCATCGGGAATCATGGCCACCATCTGCTCCAGCACATTTTCGGCGCCACCCATCTGATTGAGCCAGTCGTGGGCCAGGGCGATTTTCATAAGCTCATCCCTCATCGTTATTGTATTGAGCGGAGCGTATAATAGAGGGAGAAAAATAAATCGGCAAATTCAAAGGTGAAGTCGGCGTTTCTTCACGCGCCGGGCGGTTTGAGGCGGGGCCAGGCGTGCAGGGCAAAAGCGACCACGGCGGCGATTTCGGCCAGCCGGCCCAACAGAAAGATCCACCCGCTGCCCAGAACCACCAGCCACAAGCCGATATTCAGCAAAACAAAGGCCAGCCAGGCCAGTTTGACGTTGCCCCGCGACCGCCAAAAGCGAGGGAAAATCCAAAACCCGACGCCCATGATCAATAAGGCCATCCAGCCAAAGAGCAGAAACTCGATGTGGGCCGGCAATAATCGCCAGAGGAGAGGATGAAGCGGCACGCCTTTATGGAATAACAGCAGGCTGCCCAGAGTGAAGCCCAGCAACAAATAAATCAACGCGGCGCGGATAAACCAGCAGCTCAAACGCGGCATCTTACCGCTCCTTTACCCGCAGCCAGGTAGTGCCCACAAAGCCCACTCCGGCCAACCATTGCAGCACCGCCGACGCGGCCAGCAGCCAGCCCCACACCGGAGCAGGCTGCACCGTTTGCAGCGGTTCGCTCAAAACGCGCAGGGCCAGCCCCACATTGAGCAGCCAAAAAGTAGCCCACCAGAGCGCTTCGCCGGCGTGAGGGTTTTCCCGCGTATATTTGGGGAACATCCAGTAAACCACGCCAAAAATAATCTGAGTGACCCAGCCGACCATGAACAAATGAAAGTAAACCGGCGAGAGCACCGCCAGCAGGGGTGGCAGCGTCCACAAGGAGCGACCCGCCAGCAACACGCCGGCCAGCAAGGCCAGCACCAGGCAGACCAGCCCGGATTTAATGAACCAGCGGGTGAGTACAGGCATATTTCAGGCTCTCTTTCCCGGTTTAGCCGTTGCTACCGATACCATCGTCACCAACAAAAATAAGATCACGGCCGCCGCATTCAACAATCCCCCCACTGCCGGCCCGGCAGCCAGAACAGCACATCACCGGCCACACGCAACACCAGCGAGAGATGTAGCAGCGCCAGGTGAAGATAAAAGAAGCGATGATAGGCCAGGGGCCGCCCCAGGACGGACGGGAATACAATGGGCGCGTGGCCAAAAATCATCGAAATGACAAAGCCGACAAAAATGGCGTACAAAACGGCATCGTAATAGGGGCCGGCGGTGATGCCGCCAAAAAACAGGCTCAACACCCCGCCTGCTGCCAGCCAGCCGTAACCGGCCAGCAGACATGCGGCCATAAAGCGGCTCAAGCCGCTTTTGCGGATCGTCTTGCGGGCGATGTCGTAACGAAGCAGCCAGAAGGCCAGCCCCACCATGCCGGCGCCGGCCAGGCGCATCCCCAAATCGAAGAGGCCGGTGATCGAGCTGAAAATGACTCCGACTAAAAAAGGCACCAGGGCTATCAAAAACATCGTCTGTACGCGACTCGACAGGCGCAGAACGCGGTTGAGTTCCAGACGTTCCCCGGCAATGGTCAAAATGAGAAAAGCGGCCCACCACAGCACCACCTGATAAACCGGCCAGCCAAACAACCATAAGATGTTACCGGCCAGCCAGCACAAAACGCCGCCGGCCATAATTAACGTGTAGGCGGCCAACTGAATCCGCACAATCAGGCCGAAGACCAGCGCCAGCCCCACGCTGCCGAGCGTTATCAACAACGGCCCCCACACCCCCGGCACACCGGCCAGCAAAAGCACCGCGCCCACAGCAGTGAGCAGCGGCCCGGCGTAAAACCAGCGGGAATCAATGCCGGTATGAGGAAAAGCGGCCAGGGCCACAGCGCGCTCGATGCCGATGAGCGTACCCAGAAAACCGCCCACCATCAACGGGCCGTGGCTCATCGGCAAGGCCGGCTGTAACGGCGGCCAGCCCCAGCCCAATCGAACAACACCGGCCCACAACGCGGCCAGCAGCGCGGCCATGGCCAGCGCCAGGAGTGGGAACCGGAGCCGGGAGTTGGTTTTAGCCATTCTTATTTTTCCGCGCCGTTTTTCAGCAGCAACAGCAGCATCACTACCGGCGTTTTAGCCACAATGCTATGGGGCAATTGGGGCGGCATATGCACCCAGGTTCCCGGTCCGGCGGCCATAGAGTCCGCACCCAGGGTCAGGTCTGCGTCTCCCTGCACAAAGTGCAGCACGGCGGGCATGGCGGCGGTATGCTCCGAAAGTTCCTGCCCCGCAGCGAACGCAAACAAAACTACTTTGACCTGTTCATCGTTATGCACCGTGCGGCTGATGATGCTATCCGCCGGGATGTCGGGGATTTGTTGGCTTAAATCGGCAATATAGGTGTAAGATGAAGTCATTGATACCCTCACATCTGTTCTTTCTAAAAAATACGTATTTATTCAGGTTACACAGAGATTCTCAAAGAACACGCAGAGCTTTTTATAAATTTTTCGATCTGTGCAATAACCAAAATAGTCATAGAATCCGCGAAGGACGCGAAGGAACGCTAAGTTTTTTTCTTCGTATAACTTCGCGCCCTTAGCGGACTCAAAAATTCTCTGTGTACCTTTGCGACTCCTTCCGTAAGAAGGCCCTTTGCGTAACGCCGTGTTCTGAATAATTACAAAAAAACAACGATCATTAAAATTGCAAAAAGTGCGGCGTGAAAAGTTTCGATCAAGCCCAGGCGCATCAGGCTGAGCGACCGTTTATCCTGCCACTGCCAGGCTCCCCAAACCATTTTGATAGTGGCCGGAATCAGGGCCAGAGGCGTCAGCGTGGGCGCGTATTGCAGCGTCACCAAGAGAATCACAAGGGTCAGGGCCACAGTCTGGTAAGTCAAGCAAGCTTTGGCCTTGACCAGCCGCCGGCTAAAATCAGGCGGCGCGGGTTCGCGGGGCTGGCGGCGCACTTTGAGTTTGATGTAAAAAACGGTACCGCCAAAATAGAGCGTATTGACCAGCCACAGGATGACGGCGGTGCCATCCAGCAAGCCGGTAGCGGTGTAGTAGGCCATCGGCGCGCCCAGGGCCAGACCGATAATGCCTACCAGTTCACCGACCACGCTCATTTCCTGCCGGCGCGCTACCAGCCACAAGTGGAACCCCAGCAGCAAGCTACCCAACATCCCCAGAGGAATGAGCCACCATAACTGCCGGGCCAAAACCAGCCAACCGCCGCATAACGCGGCTATGCTCCCGTAAATAACCATCCAGCGCCACAGACAGGCTCTATTGGACTTGGCCCGTTTGCGATTTCGCGTTTTTACCAGCAGCGCCAGCGGATAACGAACCAGGAAAAAGCCTAATGCGGCCAATGCCAGCATCAGATTGTGCCACTGCCAGACCGGAGCAATCATAAACCCCAACAGCAACGGCACGGTGAGCATAGCCCAGGAGCCGTGTTCTTTGGGAATCGGTGGTTTGAAAGACATCATCAACCGAACTTAGTGGTGGTGCCCAGGTGCCGGGCCAAATTTATCAGCGCCAATTAATTTGCCGGCCAGTTGTTCGGGCCGATGGATCAGCGTGGGCAGGCATTGAGAGCAAATCCAGGCTTCGTTGCCGGCAAAGCGCAGGCTAACCAGGGGGATTTCCGTTTCAGGGCGGGTACAGTTTAAGCATTGGTGAGTATTTTTTTCTGACATCAAAATCTCCTTTCGATTTGAACGCACCCATTGTACCGAAACCTACGTGTTCAGACAGTGACTTTTGTCACAATAACAGCGGGTTATAAAAAAGGTTGGCCGGTTGAGTTTCAACACACCCACCGGCCAACCTTTCTCAAATCCAATTACATTTCAAAAAACGTTTCATTCCTGCAAGGTGCGAATATAAGCGACAATATCTTGCAGGTCTTCATCGGTGAGGGCGGGATTTCCGCCTTTGGGCGGCATCGCCACGCCGGTATCGTTGAGGGGATGGTTGGCATCACGGCCTTCTTTGATAAATTCAACCAATTCCGCATCGGTTCTCTCGGCTATAAAGTCGCTTTGGGTCATATCTTTGCCCAGGCCCGGAACACCTTTTCCTTCAGGGCCGTGGCAGGCGGAACAGGCTGTAAACATTTCCTTGCCTTGGGCCGGGTCTCCTTGAGATGCCGGAGCGGCGGCTTGTTCGGATTCACTACCGCCGCCGCAGGCGGAAAGGCTCACCGCTAAAGCTAACAATAGTATGAGGGTCAAAAAAAGATAGTTTTTCATGATGTTTAAGTTATCTCCATAAATTTTATGATTTATTGATTTTCTACTTCACCGAAAATATCCCATGGCGCCGGGTTGATCACCACTTTCATTTCACGATTTTCGTGAAAGGTGCAAATATTCTGGTAAACGCGAGGCGCTGTAAAACGTTTGGTCAGGGTAGTTTGCGGCAAGATGGTAAACAGGCCAAAGGTATGCACTACATTATCCTGATTTTCGATAACCAGGGTATCCTTTATCCCCACCGTCAGTTTGATTTCTTCGGGGATGTCGAGCACGTCTTCGCCATTGGCCAGCCGGGCATTGGTGCCGGGCGGAATAACATAACTCACGGTACGCATCTCTTCCCAGCCCATCAAAACGAACCAGCCGGTGATAATGGCCAACGGCAGCAGTATCACCGAAGGTAAAACGACAGGAATCAAAGTTTTATAGTTAGAACGAATTTTTTTTAAGATCGCCATCTTGCCCCCCATTGGCACTCCAGGCGCTCTAGCTTGATGGTAAACACGCCGGATTTCCTAAATTTTCTTTACGTTACCTTCAATCGGTTACATATTGTCCATCCCGGCGCTCATATCGCGGATTTCGGCTTCGATGGTCTGCGGGCCGGATTTTTCAAAATTGAGGGTTAAGGTTATTTTTTCTCCGGGCACAAGTTCTTGTTGAAGATCAATGAGCATTACGTGCAGCCCGCCCGGTTTGAGTTCCGCCCACCCTCCGGCGGGAATGTCGATTTTATTTACGGGACTCATTTTCATCACGTCGTCTTCCATCTTAGACTCGTGCAGTTCAACCACGGCAGCAACATCGGTTTCGGCCCCAATCAAAGCGTCGCCTGTGCCGCCTTCGTTCATCAACATCATGTACACGGCGCCATTCCCCGCCGTCATCGGCGAGGGCCGGGACCAGGGATCCAGCACTTTGATCTCCGGCGCGCCATTTCCGGTACCGGCGTCCGATGCGGCGGCGCAGGCAGCCATCATCACCCCAACAAAGATCACCAACAACAAAATTGCAGGCTTTTTCATTGTAAAAATTTTCCCTTCCTTTGGGTTAAATTGATTCTATTTGGTGATTAGAGTCCTTCCTGCTGCAAGAGATATTCTAAATCATCGGTTAAATCCTCGGCGGCAAAACCAAAGGGATATTGCAGCAAAATCTGACGATCCGGGGTGATGAGATACAAACGGGCAGTGTGGCTGACCAAATACCCCAACGCCGAATCCTCTACCTCTTCCTTTTCGGCAAAGGCACCGTAAGGTTTCATCATTTCCTGGGTTTTCTCAAAATCATCGGTGAGGCCGATGAATTCCGGGCCAAAGGCCTCCATATACCGGGCCAGCGTTTCGGGCGCATCGCGTTCCGGGTCAACCGAGATGAAAATCACGTGAACCCGGTCCCGTCCGCTTTCCAGATTGGCCAGCGCCTCTTTGACTTCCCACATTGTTAAAGGACAAACATCCGGGCAATAAGTGTAACCAAAATAGACCAGGGCAATATCGCCTTCAACATCGCTCAGACGAAAAGGCTGCCCGTCGGTTGCGGTCAATTCAAAATCCGGCAACTCAATCGGTGGATCGATCAAGCCGCCTTTGTACTCATATTGACCCAACCGGCACCCGGCCAAAAAAATCGCCAGCGCAACAAGCGCAATGCTCACCAGCGTTTTGCTGTTCAGCTTCATCATGTCTCCTTGGGTGAATGAAATTCAGAATCTTCCTATCCCATGATACCATGACAAGCGTAATTATCAATTAAAGCCACTCGCTTTTAACCGGATGAAAACGGGGTGGGCGGATTCTCTCGATAATGGGTGAGCAATTGCTCAAAGGTGAGGACATTCCCACCCCACCCCGCCGCCATTGCATTGGCCTTTTCCACCGACCTGAAGGCGGCCAAACCGGAGAGCATCGGCGTGGGTAAATTGTCGCTCAATACAAAATGGGCGGTTTCGGCCCGAATCCAATCGCGGCTGTCATGATCGTGAACAAAAAAAGCCGTCACGTCTTCCTGCATTTGCAAATGAGTCTGCACCATATCGCCAATATCATCAAACATATGGCTGTGCCCGTCGGCGGTGAGATAGGCGGCTGCAAACCGTTCTTCGCTGATGATCATGCCGCAAAACTCGCACACATCCTCACCGTAGTGGATGGTGGGTGGGGTGGGGCCGGCGTTGGCCTTGCCGCTACAAGCAGCCAAAAATAACAGAATGATGGCAAAACCGGCCAATCGAATGACGCAGCGCGTATTTCGCGCGATCTCACGCATCTCACTATGCGAAATCCATCGTGTCCGGCTCATATTTCCCTCCGAAGGCTGAAAACAAGATACGCGCCGCCCAGCGGCAGCACCACCCACAGGGCCAGCGATCCCAGAAATAAGGCGGTCAAACTCTCCCGATAAGTTTGCATGGCGTAGATGCCCGCCGGCCCCAGCACATCGAGCGTGGCGTTGAGACCCAGCAGGGCCGACATTTTGAAGACTTGCAGCGAATTCAGCAGGGCCAAGTTAAACAGCGCGTCGATGGGAAGTTTGAAGGCAATCGACGTGCCCATCAAACCCAAATCTCCCAAAAACACCAGCGCCAGCCACAAAAACAGGGCCACGCCCGTAGCCACAGCTGCTTTGCGGGTGAGTACGCTGATCAAAAAGCCTACGCTCAGCATGCCCAGAGCCAGCACAAAGGCAAACGCCGCCAGCAAAACATACGCGCCCGCATCGGTTTGGCCGCCGCGCCCGGCAATAATCAGGCCCGACAAACCAAAACCAAAGGCCAGCGCGCCCAGCAGCGCCGCGGCCAGGCCCAGGTATTTGCCCAGCAGCACTTCGGCCCGGTTGACCGGCTGGGCCAGCAAATAGGCCAGCGTGCCGCGTTCCTGTTCGCTCGACAGGCTGCCCGCGCCGATGGTCAGCGCCATCAGCGGCACAATCAGCAGCACCAGGTTGACCAGGCTGGCCGCCGTCCGGCCAAAGCCGGCAAAGCCGCTGTAGCCGGTCCCCCCACTCAACGACAACCACGACAGCAGCAGCGCCAGCCCGGTAAAAGCCGCGGCGTACAGGATAAACCAGCGATTGTTGAAGGAATCGCGAATTTCTTTTTTAAAAAGGGTGGTAATGATTCTCAATTCCATTGTCTATTTGCTTTCAATTTCAAAATCACTTACCTCGATATTTTGGGCCAGCAGCGCCTTGAGCGGCGCCGCTTTGGCCAAGGGCGCAACCGCAACCCAAATACCGATGCCATTAGGATTGGCCTGGAAACCCTGCCCCCGCAGCACAGCCAGGGCGTTTTCTCGCATAGATGGAGACACCACCAGTTTGAGGTTGAGTTCCATGCCCAACTGCCCGGCTAATTCCACCGGATGCTGGCACACCTGCTTCAGGCGGCCCGCTTCCAGCACCAGCACCCGGCTGGCTAGTTGTTCTACCTCTTCCAGCCGATGCGAGGTAAACAGCAGGGTTTTTCCGGCGGCCTTTTGGTGTAACAACAAATTCACAAACTCATCGCGGGCCGAGGTATCCAGATTGCTGGTCGGTTCATCCAGGATGAGCAGCGGCGGGTTGGTCAAAAGGGCAATGGCCAACGCCAGCCGCTGCTTCATCCCCCCCGACAGGGCCGATACCGGCTTGCGGCTGTGGTCGGAAAGACCTACCTCGGCCAGCGCCTGATCGATCCGGGCCGGGGGCGCATTTTTGATGCCGGCGTAAAAGTGCAGCGTTTCTCGAGCCGATAAATCATCGTAAAAGGCCAGTTCCTGGGGCACGTAGCCCGCGGCGGACCGCGCCTTTTTCCCCTGTTTTTGCGCATCAAAGCCATTAATTCGCAGCTCGCCTTGGGCCGCCAGCAAACCCAGCAGGCAGCGGATAATGGTGGTTTTGCCCGCGCCGTTGGGTCCCCACAGGGCCACCGCTTCGCCCGGCGCGATGTCAAACGATAGATTGTCAACGGCGGTAAAATCGCCGAATTTTTTGGTCAGATGACTAACTTTGATCATGAAAAAACTCCCTATATTTTGCCGCCAGCGCAGCCAGCGTGATGGATTGCGCCGAATGGCCCGCCACTCGTTTGGCTCTGTCCGGCCTCGCCGGTTCTTTGGCCCATTTTCCTCTCGTACCGATGAGAACGATCACCACCGCAAAGACAAGAAGGGTCAAACTCAGCGCCCCCATCGGCCATGCCGGCGAGGTTGGCGGCAAGGGCACCACCGGCAGCACCGGCGACATCAGGGGCGCGTCATCGGTGAATTTGGGTTTGGGCTGGAAAATGGGGAAGGCGCGGGCGGCCAGGTCTACGGCTTGTTGGGCCGGGCTGAGTTGAAACAGGCGCAGGGCGGGATTCCGGTCCATGATATTTTCAAACAGGCTTTTCGAGACGTAGGGCAAATCGCCCAGGCCGTCGTTATTGGCGTCGTAGCCCCGGTAATCGCTCCAGAAGTTACCCCGGCCCGCCACGGTGAATTTGTTGTCTTCAAAAGTGCCGGAGCCGGTCAAGCCCACCTGCTCCAGGTTATCGATAAAACTGTTGCGGCTGAAATAATTGCGCTCCACCGAGGGGTTGAACAGCAGGCCAATATCATTGAAGACAAAGGCGTTGCGCCGGAAATGCTGGATCACATCCACCGCCGCCGGCGAGTTGTCAAAATAAACCCCAACCCGGTTGCTGCTGAACAGGTTGTCGGTGGCCTCCACGCCGTCCATATCTTTCAGGCCGACGCCGTAGCCGCTGGGGCCGCGATTTTCGGCAAAAATGTTGTGGCGCAGGGTCAGGCGGCGGCTGTACATCAGAAAAGCGCCCACCGAGTTGCCCCGGATGGTGTTATTTTCCACCACGTTATCGTCGCAGTACATAAAATGCAGGCCGTAGCGGCCGTTGGTGATGTGATTATCCCGAATGACCGCGCCGTTGTTGTACCACAACACCACATCGCGCCCCCGGTCTACCCGGTTGCCGATGACCTGCGTATTTTCGCTGTACCACACCCGGATGCCGTCGCCGCGCGCCGGAACCGCCAAATCTTTGGCCCCGATGATATTGCCCGCGATGCGGCTGTTGGCCGAATCTTTGATGTAGATGCCAAACAGGGTGTTATCCAGCCGATTGTCTTCAACCACCAAGTAGGGCGATTGATCGACGGCGATACCAGCGTGTTCTTTATCCAGCCGGGCGCCGCTGTTGCGGAGCGACAGGCCGCGAATGGTCACGTGGGATGCGTTTTTGATCTCCAGCACGTGGCCGTGGTTGCCGGCGTCCAGCACCGGCCAATCTACGCCGGTCAGGGTGAGAGGTTTGTCGATGATGAAATTACCCCGGTAGTGGCCGGGCGGAACCTCTATTACGTCGCCGGGTTGGGCGGTGTTGATGGCGGCTTGTAAATTGAAAGAAGTATTAATTTCGAATTGTGAATTAATAGTTGATACAGACCCCCCCCCCTCAATCCCCCCCGCAGGGGGGGACGCAGGTTGGTTCTCCACCCATTGGGGGGAGTTAGAGGGGGGCAAGCCCATTGCCAGTTCGAGTGTATCTCGAATCCAAAACGCTGTTATCGACATTGTTGCGATTAAAACAACAGCCAGAAAAAGATAGCGTTTCATTTACGATTCCGCCTCTTTTTGCTGCCGATCAACCAGGGGCTTGTAGGCGCGCCGCTGCAAGTAGAGGCCGATCAAAATCAAAATGGAAGCCGCCGAGGCCAGCAGCAGGCCGTAGTCGGCGTAGGCCACGGTTCTGAACTGGCCGATGACGCCTTCGCCCAGGATGGTGGGCACAAAGGGGTCAACCGCATTGGACAGGGCGGCCTTGGGATCGAGGTTTTGGCCAAAGTTGTAGAGCCAAAAGTAGAGATCGGCCAGGAAGACCCCAGGCAAAGTGATGGCGGGCAGGCTCAACAAGGCGGCCCAGGGCGAGTGGATAAAAATGGCGGCCAACACCAACAAACTCAGCGCAATGATGGCAAACACCGAAATGGTGCGTTCCAATTGCGCCGCCTCGCCCAGCGGGCGCATGCCAATGTAATGGTTGAGGCCGTCGATTTCCTGCACATCGCCTTCGAGGTGGTTGATGTAGGCGTGAACCACCAGCCCGTCGGGGTACTGCGGCGCGTGGAGTACCAGGCTCCAGTAGGGCAGAAATATGGAAATGATGAGCAGCAGCGCCGCCGAGGCCAAAAACAAGGTCGGCCAGAGATAGCGCGTACGGCGCGCGCCCCACGCATCTTCGGGCGTACGCGGCCCGATAATTTTTTTCATTCGATCAGAGGACATAACTTCACCTAAATTCATACGTAACGAGTGATGAGTGACGAGTGAGGATTCTCGTCACTCATCACTTCTCACATCATTTCACCATCGCACTCTCATCTGCCGGTTCAATCAGCATATAGCCGGCCATTTCCAGGTGCAGGGCCGAGCAGAATTCGGAGCAGTAGTAGGAGAAAACGCCGGGTTGGTCGGCTGTGAACTCAATGGTTTGGGATTCGCCGGGTTCCAGACTCAGGTTGATATTGTAAGCGGGAATGGCCAGGCCGTGGGTGGCGTCGTAGGCCCGTTCGATGTTGGTGATGTGCCAGGTCACGTGGTCGCCTTCCTGAATTTCAATGTGTTCCGGCGTAAAGTGAGAGCGGACCGCAGTCATAAATATTTCGACCTTGTTGCCGTTGCGCACTACTTTTTCCTCGCCGGGCTGCACGGCGTTGGGCGACACCGCCTGTTCGTGCGGGTCCCAGCCGATTTCAGGGTACACTTCCCACGGTTCCAGCTTATCGGCCTTGATCATCTGAGCATAGTGCGGCTCGCCGATGCCGATGGGCATATCGTAGAGCAACTGCATATTTTCGCCGGTGTTGGCGATATCGATGAGCTGGAAGTTCTGCGGCAACAGCGGCCCCACATTCTGGAAGCGGTCGATGGCCCACTTGTTCATAGCCACCAGGTAGCGGCCATCGGGGCTGACGGTATCACCTTCCGCGGCCAGCAAGTGGCCGATGTTGTAATGGACCGAAATTTTACCGGCCAACTGCCACGGGTCTTCGGGGTGCAGGTCGGCAAAATCGCCGCCCAGGGTCCAGCGGGCCACGGCGCTGTCTAAAAAGAGACTGGTGTAGGCGTAGCCCTGGTCGTCAAACTGGGTGTGCAGCGGGCCAAGGCCCACTTCAACCTGGGCTTCTTTCACGTCGTCCAGCCCCAGCACCGGCACGCCGTAATCATCGGTGTCCCATTTTTGGGCATCGATGGTGCTCTGGATTTTGTCAAAACTGTAAACCGTCACGTGCGGGTCGAGCTTGCCCGAAACCACTAAAAACTGGCCGTCCGGCGTAATATCCACTCCATGCGGGCTTTTCGGTTCCGGCGTAAGATACAGGATGCCTTCATCAATGGCGGTTTGCAGGCTGATGACGTTGAAGCCGTTCACCATTTCCGTATTCCCGGCATTCATCACTTCTTCAGCCTTCACCAGGTTGATGAGGTGCATATAATCGGTATCGGCCTGGGAGGCGCCGGCTTCAAAGGGCGGATTGCCTTTCTCAATGCCGCCGGTGGCGCGCTCGGCGTTGAAGGAGTTGCAGAACACCCAGCCGTCGCTGGCCAGCTTGCCGGCATCGCATAAATCCTGCCAGTAGGGCGGTAGTTCAATGGCAAACGATTGCCCGGCATCGATGCGGCCGCGGTCACGATCAAACTTCCAAAATGTTACCAGCCCCCGGTAATTATCATCGTAAGTGTCGAGGGCGGCATACTCCCACCCCAACGGGGCCGCGTATTGACCGCCTTCAATCACGTATTCGGTGTTGGGCGTAACCATGGTGCCGCCGTGGTCATTGACGGCCACCGGGTTTTTGAGAATTTGTTTGGTTTCAAAATCCCGCAGGTCAACCACGGCCACGCGGGCGTTGGCTTTATCGTTGATGAAAACAAACTGGCCGTCGTAATCGCCCTCGGTTTCGCTCAGGGCGGGGTGGTGGGTGTCGGCCCAGCGAACCTCATTGCCGTTCACGTTGCCCTGGTCCAGCACCTCGTTGCCCGCGCCGTAGCCCCAGCCCTGCCATGGTTCCGGCGTAAAGACGCCGATCACTTTGAGCAGCCGCATGCTGGGCACGCCAATCACCAACATTTGCCCCGAATGTCCTCCCGATGAAACGATCACGTACTCATCGTGGATGCCGGTGGGCACATAGGTTTTCAGCGCGGCGGTAATATCGTCGGGGCTGAGACCCCGCTCCCGGGCAATGGCTGCCGCATCGGCGCTGAGGCCCGAAACCGCCGCGGCGTCGGCGTCGGTATCGCCCCCCGGCGTGGGTTCGGTAGATTGCGGCACCAGCGAGCAGCCGGCCACAATCAACACGGACAAAATTGCTAAAATTAAAATGTTCCTTTGCATGACTCTCTCCTTGAACTAAATTTGAACCGTTAAAAAACAATCTCGTAAACCAATGTGATGGCTTCGGTAGGGCAGATTTCCTGGCAAGCGCCGGTATACTCGCAGGCCGGAGCGTTTTTGACCACCGCAATGTTATCCACCACGGCCAGCACATCGTGAGGACAGACCTTCAGGCACAACTCGCAGCCAATGCAGCGCGCGCTATCTATTTGAGGAAGAAATTCGGAATACATACCACACAACTTAACTTTCGGCTTTTTTATACCGTATATCTTTCCTTTTTGACTGGAATTTAGACAGGATTTCCAAGACGAACAAGATTTTTTCTCTTTTTAATCCTGACAAATCATCTATTCACAAAGGTCTAATCAGAGGAGCATACGGCACTGAGTTCGGCTTATCAATTACTATAACAAATGTTTATAAGAATGTATGCGACTTTTCTCACGCTGACAGCAAATTTTTGACAGCAGGGCAGGGTGGAGCGATAATAGAGCACCTAAAGAGGGGCGAATGACCACATCGATTATAATCAACGGGCAAACCACGGCGCTGCTAAAAAATGTGCCGTATTTTAAGCAGTTGGATGAGGCAGGCTTGCAAGCCGTCGCCGGCGAAACAACGGACCGCCGGGTCAAAGCCGGCGAAATCATCTTTTTAGAGGGGGAGCCGGATGCCGGCCTGCACCTGGTGGCCGAGGGTTTGTGCAAAATTTTTCGGATTTCTGAAGGCGGGCGGGAGCACATTTTGGCAACACTGGGGCCGGGCGACTCCTGCAACGAAGTACCGGTAGTCGATGGCGGCCCCAATCCGGCCAATATGGCGGCCCTGGAAGATTCAACCGTGTGGATAATCTCCGCCGAGGCACTGGATCGGCTGCGCCGGCAATTTCCCGCGCTGAACGATATGATTATCAAAAATCTGGCTATGCGCTGCCGCCAATTGGTGCAGCGGGTTTACAACCTCTCGTTTCTATCCGTCACCGGGCGGCTGGCCGCCTTTTTGCTGGCCCAGACCGACGAACAGAACAAGCTCAGCCGCCGGCGCTGGACCCAGGATGAAATGGCCGCCCATCTGGACACCGTCCGCGAGATGGTGGCGCGCGCGCTGAAAGAGCTGCAAGAGGCCGAATTAATCGCCATCGACCGCCACCGGATTGAAATTCTAGACCGGGATGGATTACGAGATCTGACCTGATTGAATTTTTGAAACCTCAAAAAAGGAATACACCATGCGACAAATCAAAATTGCTCCCTCCATTCTCTCCGCCGACTTTGCCCGGCTGGGCGCGCACGTGCAGGAGGCCGAAGCCGGCGGCGCCGATTGGATCCACGTTGATGTGATGGACGGCCATTTTGTGCCCAACATCACTATCGGGCCGCTGGTAGTTAACGCGCTGCGGCCTGTAACCAACTTGCCGCTGGATGTGCATTTGATGATAGGAAACCCGGACCGCTACGTGGAGAATTTTGCCCGGGCCGGAGCTGACTACATCACCGTCCATGTGGAAACTTGCCCCCATTTGCACCGCACCCTCCAGCAAATTCGCGAGGCCGGCTGCAAACCAGGCGTCACCTTGAACCCGGGCACGCCGCTCTCTACGCTGGAAGAAGTGCTGCCGGAGGTTGATCTGGTACTGATCATGTCGGTGAACCCGGGGTATGGCGGCCAGAGTTATATTCCTGCCAGCACGCCGAAAATCGCCCGGCTGCGCAAAATGCTGGATGAGATTGGTTCGGCGGCTGAAATTGAGGTAGACGGTGGGGTTAACACCGACACCATCGCCGAAATAGCGGGCGCCGGCGCAACCGTGCTGGTGGCCGGATCGGCGGTATTCAACAACAAAGCGCCGGTCCCAGAAAATATTGAACAGTTGCGCCGGCATTTACCGGGATAACGAATCACCCACAAACAACCAACGCCCCGGCCATTGGTGAACCGTTGGTTGAAAAGCAGGCATAGCCTTCAAATTTGTGATAGAATCATCCATAAATTAGGGATACGAGTAATCGTATCCCTGTTTTTTTACGCCAGGCTGGAACCTTTTGTCCATTCCGGGCGTCTTAACCATTCAACATCTATCAACTTTTTCAAAAAAGGAGTGTATTTTACCATGAAGGCTAAAACAATATTTTTTATGACAATTGGTTTAACCCTGGGCCTGTTGATCGGTCTGGCTGCCGTCGGGCAGATTCAGATCGATACCCCGGTTGCCCAGGCCGGCCCAATGCAGCAAGGGGCGGAAACGCTGCCGCGCACCATCACCGTGGTGGGCGAAGGCCAGGTCAGCGCCTCACCCGACATCGCCACGGTTCACCTGGGCGTGCAGGTGATCGACTCCGACGTAAAAGTAGCCACCGAAAAGGCGACGCAGGATATGAACAACCTGCTGGCCGCGCTCAAAGGTGAGGGCATCGCCGAGAAGGACATTCAGACTTCTTATTACAGCGTATATGTCGAGCGGCCCTACGGCCCGCAAGGCCCGTCTGACCAGGTACAGTACCAGGTGAGCAACAATATGCAAGTAACGATCCGCGATCTGGACAATGTGACCCAAATTTTAGGTGTGGCTATTGAGGCCGGGGCCAACAGCATCAACAGCGTAGAATTTCGCCTGTCTGATACCGGCAGCCTGCAATCGGAGGCCCGGGCCTTGGCCGTGGACACGGCCAAGGCCAAGGCTGAAGAACTGGCCGAACTCAACGGTGTGGCCGTGGGGCAGGTGGTCAATATCAGCGAGGTGGTGGACCAGGGCGCTTACTTCATCAGCGAGCAATCCTACGGCGCCGCCCAACAAGGCGGCGCCGGCGGGGGCGGCCCCATATCGCCCGGCGACGTGACGGTGACATCGCAGTTACAGATCACCTACGCTATTTTACAATAGCGCGGAGCGTATCTCACTTTTGCTACGAGTCGGAAATTGACCGCAGAGAACGCCAAACGCGCAGAGATTTTGGCAAGAAAAACAAAATCCGAAGAGAGTTGAACTCTCTTCGGATTTTTATTTGCAGCCGGGGTGCCGTTTGCGGCCGGGGTGCCGTTTGCAACAGGGTTGCAACTGTGATAGAATCGCAGTTGCAGCTACTCTCAATAAGGATGACAAATGAGTGAATTAATCAATGCATTAAAGGCCGAAGGGCTGCGAATGACGCCGCAGCGGGCCATTATCTTTGAGGCGATTGAAAAACTGGACGGCCATATCACCGCCGAGGATATTTTTGAAGAGGTGCAGCAGGTGAACCCTTACATCAATCTGGCGACTATCTACCGCACCCTGGAACTGCTGCAAGATCTCAACCTGATGACCCAAACCAACCTGGGCCGGGAACGAACCTTTTTTGCCCTAAAAGATCACTGTTCTCACCACCATCTGGTGTGTGAGACGTGCGGCAGGGTGGAAGAATTTTGCGACGATGTATTGGAGCCGGTCCGAGCCAGGCTGGAAACACAATACGGCTTTGAAGCCCGTACCGATCACATCAGTATCTTTGGCCTTTGTAAAGCCTGCCGGGAGAACGGTCATTCCACTTGAGTGGTGATGACTTCAAGCAATAATGGGTTGACGACCTCCGGTTGATTCTGAGGGACATTGGGGTCAATAAAATCGTGAGTCCACAGGTTGTCCCAGGGGATGGTGTAGGTTTCCACCGGAACGCCATGTTGTTCCCACCGTTCGGCCAAATCGGCCACCTCATCCCGACTGACACCAAAATCGAATTCGTTGGTGATCGCCACAATACTGTCTACCTGCGGAGGCTGTTCTTCGGCCTGCTGTTGCACCGATTCGCTCAGCCGCAGCAGGTGGGCCAACGCGTGTGAGGAGAAACGGGGGCTGCCTAACCCCGGCAAATCTTCTTTTTCCGCCGGATTCCACCACACGTAAAAATCGGGCAGGGCCAGCAGAGTTTTAGCGGCAAAGTCGGTGAGAGAGACCGGCACCGAGGCCAGCCCCAATACCGGCGAAATGAGCACTACGTGGTCAATATCGGTCCGATTTTGGGCCATCCACGCGGCCAGCACCCCGCCCGCCGAAAAACCAACCACGGTGATTTCGTTACCCAATCCCTGGACGATGTCTGCCACCTGGTTGCTGTAGGCAACCAATTGCTCGGCGGTCAGTTGCGATTGGTCGGTACGCATACGGTCGGTGTAACCGTGGCAGGGCATCAGGGGGATAAAAACGTTGTAACCTTGTTCAAAAAACAAGGGGGCAACTTCGTTGAATTGGGCGGGGCAGTTGGTCAGGCCGTGCAGAAAAACAATGGCTTTATCGGTTTTTTGGCCGTGGGTCAATAATTGGGTGCGGCAGGCGGGCAGGATATCGTCTTCTTCGCCGGCCTGCATTTTCTCTACGCGAATCGCCGCTTCATCGTAATCAAGCGCGGGTTGAGTCGAGACCGTGGCCAATGTTTCAACCGGCAGCGGTTTGAACCACAACCATGTTGCCGCTGCCAGAATCATCAACAGAATGACCAGCACAGCGCCGAGCAGGTACCGCTCCGCTCGCGGATGCCGCGGTTTGAGATAGCGGTCAAATAAATAGAGCGCGCCCGCGCCGATTCCCCCGGCGGCAAGGCCGCTCATGATTTCAAAACTGGAGAATGCGCTCAGGACAAATGAATACCCCAGCCAGAGCAGGGAAATAAGAATAAAGGCGACGAGATAGCGCATAGAGCCACCCTCTTTTTAAAATTTGCGCCCCTATAATAACCACAGGGGGATGGGCAGGCAAATTCCGTCTAGATTTCCCTTCTACACCGTTGTGGTTTTAAGACTCCGGTGATGCGCTCCGATCCCGCAGCGGAACCAGACGCCAGCGGCCATAGGCCACAAAGCCGGCCAGTGCTGCCAGAAACAGATTCAGAAAAATATTGCCCATTTCACCGCGTTGCAGATGCCACACCATAGCCCCGATCATTACCAACACCAACCCTGCTGCTGCCAAAGGCACCAGGCGGGTCTGGATTTTGGTGACGGCCGGCAGGATCAAGCCCAGCCCGGCCAAAATTTCGGCTGTTCCACTAAAAACATGCAGCCAGGGCGGAAGCTCGTACATCCAGCTCATAGCCTCGGGCAAGCCGGGGGGCACAATAAAATGGTTCACCCCGACAAAGAAAAAGTAGATGCCCAACAAAAATTGTAAAATCCAAAGTGCATTATTCATTATAAATTTTCCCCTTTCATTTTTGTGGATAAAAATTGTTTCAACTGTTTCCAACATCTTGATAAAACCATATCCGAAATCCATCGGGGTCATCCACGCCAAAAGAGCGATGTCCCCAGGGCGCATCTTCCAGCCCGCGGGCAATAGGTATCCCGATTCCGAGCAATTGTTCGTGCCATGCGTCCACATTGTCAATTTCAAGGCTGAGCACCACGTTAACCGGCTTCACCCCAGGCACGGCTTCTTTCCCTAATTCAAGGATTTCGATCACGGCGCTGCCAACCTTTTCGCCCGGTGAAAAGAGCGTGCCGCGATTTTCAGGCTCATCCCACGCTTCCACCACGTTCATGCCCAGGCTATCCCCGTAAAAACGGAGCATGGCTTCATAGTTGCGCGTGTGACGGACAACGCTCATTCCAATGAGATTCATCTTTTTATCTGCCCTGCTTGTAGAAAATTCAATGGTTCTATTCACCCGGATAACGGGCAAAAATTTCAGTGTTGCCGGATGTGTCAAACGCAATCACCTCAAACGGTTGCGCTTCAGCGCCGGAAACTTCCATACCGGGCGAGCCCCCGGGCATGCCGGGCACAGATAGACCGGCAATGTTGGGGCGTTCGGTCACGAGTCGTTTAATTTCCGTTACCGGCACATGCCCTTCAATAATGTAGCCATCAACGATGGCGGTATGGCAAGCCTGAAGTTGCGGCGGAACCTGGTACCGGGCTTTTACATCCGCCAGATTTTGCACATTTTCTACCCTGGCGGAGTAACCGTTTTGTTCCATGTACGCAATCCAGTCGCCGCAGCACCCTCAGGTGGGTGATCTAAAGACGGTGATGTCCATAGCGCCGGTTTCTGCCGGGGACGGGGTTGCCGCCGGGCCGGCGCACGCAGCCACAAATAACAGAAAGAGACTAAATATGAAAACTCGCTTCATTATCTTTTCTCCTGGAATCATAAAATTGATTACGCTTTACTTTTCAGCATTACAGCCTTTTTTCTTCTGCTTTTTGGTCTGTTCTTATGGCCAACCAGTGAATAAAGATCAGTGGCAGAATAAAGAACACAATTATAAAGAATATATCCGACTGCAATTGAAACGCATCAAGAAATGTTTTCAGAATCATCAACTCTGAAATTTTATTGGGGGAAAACAGGAATGAATGCAAGAAAGAGATAGGAATAATGATGATGCAGTATCTTCATCGCAAAAAAGAAAAGCGCTCAACAAGAGCGCCAAGGAGTTAGAGTTCTTCTTTGCCCCCCAGAAGAATCTTGCCATAAAAGATTTTAGCCGGGAGATTTTGAATTGCCAAATTGGGTTAAGATTTTTGGGGAAATTACCGGCCTGGTGGTTTGACGTCTCCATTCCGTAAGGTCCGCAGCACAATATCGGCAACTTCTTTGGAATTCATAATAAACCCGTGCCGCGACGGCACTTGCACAAACTCTGCCGCAGTTTCCAAGCGGGTCTCATCCAATGACAAAATACCATCGTTTATTTTTTCGTCGTCGCCAAAAACAACTTGCTGCCACAAGCCGTCAACCCGATTGGTGCCGGCGATGATGGTGGTTGGCACGGCGGGCGCAGGCAAACAATCATAAAACTCATCATCGGCCAGCTTTTGGCCGCAATCCCAGGTAGCCAGGCGGTACAGCGAGTTGGAGCGCATCATTTTGGCAATTCGGCTGGGGTGGTTGGGCGGCGCGAGCATCACCAGATGCCGGGGCGCGTGGTCAGACAACGCGGGCAGCGCGGCCCGGGTAATGATGCCGCCCAGGGAATGGCTCACAATGGCATACGGCGCATCACCCACTTCAGCCCGGATCGTGCGAACAAATCGCTGCACAATGTCGTCAAAGGTTTGAAAATAGGTAGCGTAGCCAAAATAGTGAACATTGACCTGCTGCCGGCTCAATCGCCAGCCCAATGCGGCCATAGAAAGCGGCGTGCGGCCCTGGCCGTGAATGAGCATAATATTCATTTTCATCATCCGGTAAGATTTCTGTAATTTCTTTTTGATAATTTAAACATAATTTCAAGATAGTAAAATGTGAGTTCAAATGAGAGTTATTGTGTTGTTAAAACTTATTGCCCTGATCCTGATAATTATTGGGGCCACAGGCTGCGCGGCTGCCACCGGCGCGCCGCAAGCGATCTCAACGCCATCACCTGTACCAGCCTCGGCCAACAATGAACCAACGCCAACATCAACGCGCATCACCCCAACCCAACCATCAGTCGCAACCTCGTCCAACACCGAGCCAACCTCTACCCCGGAACCGGCCACCCCCACAGCCCCCCTGCCGGCCACCGAAACGCTGGATCATGCCGATCTTTTGAACCAGCTTCTCTTTGAAATCTCCACCAGGGAAGAGGCGCGGGCCATATTGGATAAGATTGAAGACTCCGGCGACACCCGTTTTGTGGCCGGGTTGATCGATGTGCTGCGGTACCAGCGAGGCTTCCGGGTAGAGATTGGACAAACGCTGAACGCCCTGACCGGCCAAGAACTTCCCCCGGAGTGGTTTGCCTGGGTAGAATGGACCGGCCAAAATCCCGAAATCGAGGGTTTCGAGGGATATGTGAGCTTCAAAGCCAACCTTTTTGCTCAAATTGACCCCAATTTTTTGCGCTTCATTCATGAAGATGTGCGCATTGCCCCGGACTCCCGGCCGGAAGAGATTGTCTGGGGCGGTGTGCCCGTAGACGGTATCCCCGCTCTCGATAACCCCCAAATGATCGACCCTGAAGGAGCCGCTTACCTGGTTCCCGAAGAACGCGTGTTTGGGGTCAGCATCAACGGCGATACGCGAGCCTATCCGGCGCGCTTTCTGGACTGGCACGAAATGTTCAACGATGTGGTGGGCGGCGAACCTGTTTCGCTGGCGTACTGAACGCTCTGCGGTGCAGGGGTCCTGTACAAGACAAGCATCGATGAAAATGATTTGCCGTCTGGTTACACGCTCTCCGGCGGAGAGGGCTGGCAGCCCAAACCTGAAGATTATCTCACCTTTGGTTCCTCCGGGTTTCTCTATCGCAGCAACAAACTAATGTACGACCGCCAGACCGATACCCTGTGGCACCAACTGTGGGGTACGCCGGCATTTGGGCCGTTGGTTGGCAGCGGCATTCAACTGGAACGCCTGCCGGTCACGCTCACCATTTGGGAAACCTGGTACGCCGAGCATCCCGACACCAAAGTGATGGCCTTTGACACCGGCTTCAGCAGAAATTACAGCGTTGGTGCAGCCTACGCCGACTATTTTGCCAGCCCCGATACTATGTTCCCGGTCTGGCGGCGCAGCCAACTGCTGCCCACCAAGAGCTGGGTGTTTACTCAAGTGATCGACAACCGGCCCAAAGCCTATCCGCTGTCGGTGTTAAAGGACGAATTGGTTGTTAACGATACCCTGGCCGGCCAAAACCTGGTGGTGATCCACGAAGACGGCGGCCACGGAGCCAAAGCCTATGAACGCGGCGATCACGTTTTTACGCCTGTCGATGATTACAGCACCACCCTTCTCATGGATGAAGACGGCACCGAATGGCAAGTTACCGATGATGCGCTCGTCAACCAAAGCGGCGAAACATTGGCCCGGTTGCCGGGGCATATGGCCTACTGGTTTGGCTGGTTCAGCTTTTATCCGCAAACAGAGGTGTACGGTGTTGGCGATAATTAAGTATCCATCGCGCCGATGACCAGCGCGCCAATCACGCCGGGAATCCAGCCGACAATGGTCAAAATGAGTACCACCAGCACGGCGCCGCAGCCCTTATCCAATACGGCCAGCGGCGGGAGCAAGATTGCCAGAAGTATTCTACCGCATCCCATCGTTTTTATCCTCTTTCTGTAAGTGTGTTTGATGTAATTCAAATACTATTTGATATACATTACGCACATCATCACCAAAAGTTTCAATTCAAGAAGGGTACGTCCAGAATTTTAGGAATTCTGGACAAACCTGGGGGATTCCCCCGCGCCCTCTCTCTATCCTAAAATCTTGGACAGCCCCATTCAAGAATGGGATGGGATAAAAACAGCAAAAATAAAAGCTCGCAGCGATGCCGCCACTGTGAACGGTATGCTGCGAGCTTTTTTTAAGGAGAACGATTTTAACCGTGAATAAGCACGCCGCCGGGGTCAGGTTTCCAGGATTGTAACACTTTCATGTAGTTAGCGCGTTCAAAGGCGGCCGGTTCGGCCACGTTTTTCTGGCTCATGCTGCCCTGCATCTGGGCCACAGATTCGTATTCGTGCTCATCCATCCATTCCTGGATTTCATCCAGCAGGATGCTGAGCCGTTCCACCCCATTGCGCAGCAGTTCCGACGTCATCATGGTGACATTGGCCCCGGCCATCAGGCCCTTCAGCACATCCATATAGGTGTGGACGCCGCTGGTGATGGCAAAATCCACGTCTACGCGGCCATAGAGCATGGCCACCCAGCGCAGCGGTAGGCGCAGTTCGTTAGAATTGCTCAAAACCAGGTTGGGCACCACTTCCAGTTCTTCGAGATCAAAATCGGGTTGGTAAAACCGGTTGAACATCACCAGCGCATCGGCGCCGGCCTCGGCCAGCCGTTTGGCCATATGAGCCGTCGTGCTGAAATAGGGGCTTAATTTAACCGCGACCGGAATAGAAACGCTGTTCTTGACATCTTTGGTAACGTCCACGTACATCTGCTCTACTTCGGCGCTGTCCATGTCTACGCTGGTGGGGATGTAGTAGATGTTCAATTCCAGGGCATCGGCGCCGGCTTCCTGAATTTTCTGGGCGTACTCAATCCAGCCGCCGGTTGAAACGCCGTTCAGGCTGCCGATGAGGGGAATGTCAATAGCTTGTTTGGCTTGCTGAATCAAATTCAAATAGCCTTCCGGGCCAACTTTGTAATCTTCGGCCTCAGGAAAATAGGTCAAGGCTTCGGCAAAGCTCTCTTCACCATAACTCAAAAAGTGGTCCAACTGCTCGCTTTCACCAACAAGTTGCTCCTCAAACAACGAGTACATCACAACCGCAGAAGCCCCCATATCTTCCATTTTCCGAATGCCGTCTACCGTTTCAGACAGCGGCGAGGCCGATGGAACCAGGGGATTCTTCAACGTCATACCCATATAGGTGGTGGTTAAATCCATCATAAATCTCCTTCGATGATTAGTATCGTAGGTCACGTTTGCAGCAAATTGTCACGTTAAAAACGTAACCTTGTTAAAGGTGTTACGCACTACGCAATACGAAATAAACCGTATTGCGTAGTGCGTGTAGCGTAAGCATACCTCGCCTACGGCTATCTTTCCTATTTACCCGCCATCTGCTCGTAGCGCGCCCAGCGTTCCTTCACCGCTTGCTCGGCTTCGGAGAGAAGCATGGCGGCGGCTTCAGGGTTGGAGCGCTGCAAGACACGGTAGCGCGTTTCGTTGTAGATGTAGTCGGCCAGGGAAACCTTCGGCGCTTTGGAGTCGAGTTGGAAAGGATTCTTGCCTTCAGCTTTCAGGCGAGGATCAAAGCGGTACAGCGGCCAGTGACCGGAGTCTACGGCCAACTTTTGCTGATCCAGGCCCTTGGCCAGATCATAACCGTGGGCGATACAGTGGCTGTAGGCAATGATGAGCGACGGGCCATCGTAAGATTCGGCCTCAAGAACGGTTTTCACCGTATGGGCATCGCTGGATCCCATTGCTATCTGGCCCACGTACACATTGCCGTACGTCATCGCCATCGCGCCCAGGTCTTTCTTGGGCGTGGGCTTACCGCCGGCAGCAAACTTGGCTACCGCGCCCAGGGCCGTGGCTTTGGAGGCCTGTCCCCCGGTGTTGGAATAAACTTCGGTGTCCAGCACCAGCACGTTCACATTGCGGCCGCTGGCCAGCACGTGGTCCAGGCCGCCATAGCCGATGTCGTAGGCCCAGCCGTCGCCGCCCATGATCCACACACTCTTCTTGACCAGCACATCTGCCAGTCCCAGTAAATCGCGGGCTTCGAGGGAGTCGACGCCTTCAAGTTTGGCTTTGAGTTGTTTCACCCGCTCGCGTTGGGCCATAATGCCGGCGTCTGTCGTCATATTGGCCGCGAGCAGGTCGCCGGCCAGTTCCGCGCCGATGGTGTCTTTCATCCGTTCCACCAGTTCGCGCGCGTATTCATTTTGCTTGTCGATGGTCAGACGGAAGCCGAAACCAAACTCGGCGGCATCCTCAAACAGTGAGCTGTTCCAGGCCGGGCCGCGGCCATTTTCATCCACCGCCCAGGGGGTGGTGGGCAAGTTACCGCCGTAGATGCTGGAACAGCCGGTGGCGTTGGCGATGATCGCCCGGTCGCCAAAGAGCTGGCTGACCAGTTTGACATACGGGGTTTCGCCGCAGCCGGCGCAGGCGCCGGAGAATTCAAACAGCGGGCGCAGCAGTTGGATATTCTTGACATTGCTGAAGGTCAGGCCGTCTACCCGCGGAATTTCAGGAATAGACAGGAAGAAGTCCCAGTTTTCACGTTCCTGCTCGCGCAGCGGCAGTTGCGGTTCCATGTTGATGGCTTTACGGCCCACTTCCTGCTTGTTTTTGGCCGGACAGGCTTCCACACAAAGTTCGCAGCCGGTGCAATCTTCCACAGCCACTTGCAGGGTGTATTTTTTATCTTTGAGATCTTTGAAGCGCGCGGGTGTAGCCTTAAAGGTTTCGGGCGCGTCTTTCAGCAGTTCTTCATCGTAAATTTTGGCCCGGATGACCCCGTGCGGGCAAACCAGCACGCACTTGCCGCACTGGATACACACATCGGGGTCCCACACCGGCACGTCCTGGGCGATATTGCGTTTTTCGTATTGGGTGGTGGCGGTGGGGAAGGTGCCGTCAATGGGCATGGCGCTGACCGGCAAGGAATCGCCGCGGCCCGCAATGATCTCGGCCGTTACCTTCTTGACAAATTCGGGGGCGCTGTCCGGGATGTTGATCTCTTGAGCTTCGTCGCCGGTGATTTTGCCGGGGTAATCAACTTCGTGCAGGTGTTCCAGGGCGGCGTCAACGGCGGCGTAGTTCTTTTGCACTACAGCCTCGCCGCGTTTGCCGTAGGTTTTCTTGATGCTCTCTTTGATGCGGGTAATGGCCTCATCCTTGGGCAGCACGTTGCTGATGCCAAAGAAGCAGGTTTGCATGATGGTGTTGATGCGCACGCCCATACCGGTTTGTTTGGCTACCTCATAGGCATCGATAACGTAGAACTTGAGTTTTTTATCGACAATCTGGCGCTGCACTTTTTGCGGCAGGTGGTTCCACACCTCATCAGGGCCGTAGGGGCTGTTCAGCAAGAAAGTAGCGCCTTCGGCGGCGCGGCCCAACACATCGTACAATTCCACAAAGCCAAACTGGTGAACGGCTACAAAGTTAGCGTGGTGAATTTCGTAGGTGTCGTGGATCACTTCCGGGCCAAAGCGCAGGTGCGAGACGGTGCGCGCGCCGGATTTTTTAGAGTCGTAAACAAAGTGACCCTGGGCGTAGTTGGGAGTTTCCTCGCCAATGATCTTGATGGAGTTCTTGTTGGCGCTGACCGTCCCATCGGCGCCCAGCCCCCAGAACATCCCGCGCACCACGTTGGGGGATTCGATGTCGAAAGCGGGATCGTAGTCGATGCTGTTGTTCGTCACATCGTCAATAATGCCCACCGAGAAGTGGTTCTTGGGTTTATCTTTGTCCATTTCATCAAATACGCCCCTGACCATGGCCGGGGTGAACTCTTTAGACGACAGGCCGTAGCGACCGCCCAGAACTTTGGGCATCGCGCTGATGTCGCCGTTGGCCACAGATTCGGCCAGCGCGGTAACAATATCGGCGTACAGCGGTTCGCTGCTGGCGCCCGGTTCTTTGGTGCGATCCAACGCAGTGACAACCTTGACGGTGTCGGGCAGGGCTTTTATCAGATGCTCGCGGGAGAAGGGGCGGTAGAGGCGAACTTTGATCAGACCAACTTTTTCGCCTTTTTCCACCAGGTACTCAACGGTAGCCTGGGCGGTTTCCGCGCCGGACCCCATAAGCACGATCACGCGCTCGGCATCGGGCGCGCCGATGTAATCAAACAGGTGATATTGGCGGCCCACCACCTGGGCAAATTTGTCCATCGTTTCCTGAACAATCTCCGGCATGGCCGCGTAGAAGGGGTTGACGGTTTCCCGGCCCTGGAAGAAGACATCGGGGTTTTGGGCCGTGCCGCGCACCACAGGGCGTTCGGGCGTCATACCGCGAGAACGGTGGGCGCGGACCAGGTTCTCGTCAATCATGGCTTTGATATCATCGTCCGATAACTGCTCGACTTTCATCACCTCGTGCGAGGTGCGGAAGCCGTCAAAGGCGTGGATCATCGGCACCCGGGCCTTGAGGGTGCTGGCCTGGGCGATGAGGGCCATATCCATCACTTCCTGCACCGCGCCGGAGAAAAGCATGCCCCAGCCGGTGGCGCGGACGGCCATGACGTCGCTGTGGTCGCCAAAAATGGACAAGGCGTGGGTGGAAACCGAGCGGGCCGAAACGTGGAAAACGGTGCTGGTCAGTTCGCCGGCAATTTTGAACATGCTGGGAATCATCAACAGCAGGCCCTGGCTGGCGGTGAAGGTGGTAGACAGCGCGCCGGTTTGCAACGCGCCGTGAACCGCCGCGGAGGCGCCGCCTTCGGACTGTAATTCCACCACGGTGGGCACGGTGCCCCACAGGTTGGGTCGTCCCTGGGCGCTCCACGCGTCGGCGTGTTCACCCATGTTAGACGACGGGGTGATCGGGTAAATGGCGATTACCTCGTTGGTTTTGTGGGCAACATAGGCTGCCGCCTCGTTGCCGTCAATCGTAACTTGCTTTCGACTCATAATTTGTTCTCCTTAAAAACAATTTATATAGTTTACAGGCAGTCAAACGCTCCAGACTACCATCACAGCATCAAAAGGATGGGTGCCGGAGCGATGAGGTTGTTCCATCCTGGGAACAAGCGCAAAATGGGGGGATAGCCTAAATTACGCTCTTATCTTACTCGTTTTGGCCGATTCATAACAGTGACAGATGTCATTATTCTGGGCGATAGATGTCATTTACTTCTCAAAGATGGTAATCTTTCCCCGGCAAAGTTGTAACCCAAAATGAAATGGCATTCTTCGCTTCCGTTGGTCGCTCAGAATGCCCAAGTTGGCTCTCTTTTCGTAACATCTAGGGATTTTTCGTCGCTACAGCCGCTCTGCTTCCTGCGCTCCTCAAAATGACATGTTTGCCGGTGCTAGGCAACCCCACAGATAGGGTAGGACTATAGTACGAGCTTGTGACAAAGCTAACTACCAAAAATTGGGGTTGTGTTTATTCCGCCTTAGCTGTACGCTTAGAATGGTTAATTTTATAATCGTTTAGGGGGTGAAAATTAATCAACTTCCCTCATTCGTCGGGATATTAAAGAGTGAAGAGTGGAGATTTCGCCGCTTACGCTTACCCAATCTCCCAATCTCTAATCCCCAATTCTCTAAATTGTCTAATCCTTAAGCTACGTTTTGAGCTTTAAACATCCAATGGTTTTGGCTATAATCTGGAAACAATCCTCAGATGCTGCTGTTAATTGAATATCTTCAATGGAGAAGCAGGAATGCCCCCGAAACAAACAACTAAATCTACAACTTCACGACCCACAATTGGCGTACTCAACGAATCTCATACTGGATCAAACAGCCAGGGGCTGCGTTTTGGCATTGGTGATGCCGCCGAGGCGTACAACGCCAACATCCTCTACTTTACCGGCGGCGCTCTGGATTCGCCCTACGGGTTTGAAGCGCAAGCCAACCTGCTCTATGAGCTGGTTGATGTAGAGCAAATCGACGGCCTGATCATTTGGACCGCCGGGCTGGATTGGTATGTGAGCAAGTCGGAAATGGCCGAATTTGTAGACCGATTTCGTTCGCTGCCGCTGGTCAGCCTGGAACAGCCGTTTGACGGCATCCCCACCCTGCTGGCCGGCGATTATTTGGGCATGCACGAAGTGATGGCGCATCTAATTGACGGGCATGGCTACCAACGGATTGCCTTTGTGCGCGGCCCGGATGATACCCACATTGGCGCTCGCGAGCGGTACCGCGCTTACACCGAAACCATGGCCAAGTTTGATCTGGCGGTTGAGGATGATCTGATCATTGGCCCTATTGATTGGTTTTCGGCCAAAGAAGCTGTGGGAGACTGGTTGGATCAACATAAATTCCAGCCGGGCGTAGATTTTGAGGCCATTGTGGCCGCCAACGACGAAATGATCCTGTCGGTGCTGGAATTATTGCAGGAACGCCATATTCGAGTACCTCACGATGTGGCCCTGGTGGGCTTTGATGATCTAAATCGGACCAGAGTCACGTTTCCCCCCTTAACCACGGTTCGGTCTGCTTTTTATGAGCGAGGCTGGCAGGCCGTCGAGCTGATCATCAAGCAGTTGGCCGGCGAAACGGTGCCCATGGAAACCGATGTGCCGGGGCAGTTGATCGTCCGGCAATCGTGCGGCTGTGTAGAAGCGCAGATCGTTCAGGCCCAGGTTGACCCGGCGGCGCTTTCTAAAAAGAAACGCGCGGCCAAAACCGCTTTGCCGTCGCAGCGAAAAAACATTCTGGCCCAGGTAGAACAAGAGACAGATTTGCTGAATGAAACAGTGCCGGGCTGGGCCGGGCAGTTATTTGATAACTTTACCGCAGGCATCGACGCCGAAAATGGATCATCGAGCGAATTTTTGACCACGCTGGATCAACTATTGCAGCAAGTGATGTCGAACCAGGGGGACATCGCCCTCTGGCATGGCGCTGTATCAGCGCTGCGCCGCCATACCCTGCCTTATCTTGACGAAAAATCGCTCTTACAAGCTGAAAATTTATGGCAGCAGGCGCGGGTATTGATTGCCGAAGTGGCCCAGCGCGCCGAAGCTTACCAGATGCTGCAAGCCGAGCAACGGGTCCACCTGTTGAACGAAATCAACCAGGCGCTGGCCACCACGTTTGATGTGGTGGAATTGATGAACACTATGGCCCGGGAAATTCCCCGGCTGGATATTTCCGGCTGCTACCTGGCCCTGTATGAAGGCACAGAAACGCCGCCGGAATGGTCTAACCTGCTGCTGGCCTATAACAAGCAAGGGCGGATCGCGTTAACCCCGAATCAGCAGCGATTCCCCTCTCGTCAATTGATGCCCACCGAGTTGTGGCCGGCGGAACAGCGTTTCAACTATATGGTTGAGCCGCTGTATTTTCAGGATAAACCCCTGGGCTTTGTGCTGTTTGACGCCGGCCTGCGACACGGCGAAATTTACGAAACCCTGCGCGGCCAAATCAGCAGCGCCTTGCAAGGGGCGTTGTTGATGGCGCAGGAAGAGCGGCACACCCGCCAACTGCAAACCGTGGCCGAAGTCAGCACGGCCACGTCAACCATTTTAGATGCCGCCGTTCTGCTGCAAAAAGTAGTTGATTTGACCAAAGAACGCTTTGGCCTGTACCACGCCCACATTTACCTGCTCAACGAGGCCGGGGACACCTTAAACCTGACCGCCGGCGCGGGCGAAGCCGGGCGAAAAATGGTGGCCGACGGCTGGAGTATTTCGCTGGAGCGGGAACAATCGTTGGTGGCGCGGGCCGCCCGCAGCGGTAAAATTGTTAAGGTTGACAATGTTCGGCTGGCGCCGGATTGGATGCCCAACCCCCTTCTGCCCGACACCCACGCGGAGATGGCCGTGCCGATCATGCTGGAAAACAAGGTGGTTGGCGTGCTGGATGTGCAGTCGGAGAAAATTGGCGGGTTGAATAAAGGCGACGCCAACCTGCTGCGCTCGCTGGCCAACCACGTGGCCGTAACCTTGAGCAATGCCCGGCTGTTTGAAGAAACCACCCAAAGCAAAGAAGAAGCCGAAATAGCCAAAGAAGCCGCCGAACAGGCCCAACAACGGGCCGAACAGGCGCGCGCGGAGGCGGAACAGGCCAAAAAAGATATTGAAGTGGCCAATCAGGCCCTGGAAATCCAGATTTGGCAAACCAAAGGCCAGGCCCAACTCAACGACAAAATGCGCGGCGAACAAAGTATTGAGATGCTAGCCAACAACGTGATCGACCAACTGTGCGAATATCTCCCGGCCCAAATTGGCGCGCTGTACGTAATGGAAGACGACAGCTTGTACCGGGCCGGCCATTACGCCTACAACGCCGATGGAGCCACCCGCTTCCAACTGCGGGAAGGGATGGTGGGCCAGGCCGCCGCCAAACGGCAGCCCATCTTTCTGAACGATATTCCGCTCAATCATCTCACGGTTCGCTCAGGGTTTGGCGACACGGCCATTCGCAATCTGATGGTTTTCCCCTTTCTGTACGAAGGGCTGGTGGGCGGCGTGATAGAACTGGGCACCATCACCGAATTCAGCCAGGTGCAAATAGATTTTATGAACGCAGCCATCACCAACATTGGCATTGCCTTTAATACCGCCCAAACCCGCGCCCGCGTTAACGAGCTGCTGGCCGAAACCCAGCAGCAGGCCGAAGAGCTGCAAACGCAGGGCGAAGAACTCCGGGTAGCCAACGAAGAATTGGCCTCGCAAACCGAGAGTTTGCGCACCTCCGAAGCCAAGTTAAAAGACCAACAGGCTGAACTGGAAGCCACCAATACCCAATTGGAAGAAAAAGCCGCCGCCCTGGAAGAAAGCAGCGCCGCCTTAAAAGAAAAACAAGCCGTTTTGGATCAACAAAACCGGGAACTGCTGGTGGCCCAGCAAGAGCTGGAGCGTAAAGCCAAAGAACTGGAACTGGCCAGCAAATACAAATCCGAATTCCTGGCCAATATGTCGCACGAACTGCGCACGCCGCTCAACAGCCTGTTGATTCTGGCCCGCATGCTGGCCGATAACAAGGATGGGAATCTCTCCGACGAGCAAATTGAATCGGCCCAAATTATCTACAGCGGCGGCACCGATTTGCTCAACCTCATCAACGACATTCTCGACCTCTCCAAAGTGGAAGCCGGCCAGATGATCTTTAACTTTGAAGCCATGCCCCTGACCGATCTGGTTTCAAGCATGCGGATGCAGTTTGATCCCGTGGCCGAAGAAAAAGGGCTTGCTTTTAACGTTAACCTGGCCGACGACCTGCCCGGACGCATTAAAACCGACCCGCAGCGCGTCAAACAAATTGTTAAGAACCTGCTCTCCAATGCCTTTAAGTTTACCAAAGAAGGCAGCGTTGATCTCAGCATTTATCGCCCGGAACCCAAGGCTGATCTATCGCGCAGCGGTTTAGACCCCAGCCGGGCCATCGCCATCAGCGTGGCCGATAGCGGCATTGGCATGACGCGCGACCAACTTCAGGTGATCTTTGAAGCCTTCCAGCAAGCCGACGGCAGCACCAACCGCCAATACGGCGGCACCGGGCTGGGTTTATCGATTTCCAGAGAACTCAGCGCCAACCTGGGCGGGCAAATAGAGGTAGAAAGCCAACCCGGCCAGGGCAGCACCTTCACGCTTTATTTACCCCTTGAAAAACAGACCAAAAAAGAAACAACAATCGAAGACGCGCCCCAACCCCCAGCGCAAAAGCAGGTTACGGCTGAACCGGAACAAAAAGCCCCGCCGCCGGCGTTGGCGGATGACCGGGACCGGTTAAACGACGAGGACCGGATTCTGTTGGTGATTGAAGATGATCCCAAGTTTGCCAAAATTATGGCTGGTTACGCCCATAAAAATAGCTTTAAATGCCTGGTGGCCGGCGGTGGTAAATCGGGGTTAGAGTTGGTGAACACCTACCGGCCGCACGCGGTTATTCTTGATCTTAACCTGCCCGACATCACCGGCTGGGATGTGCTGGAAACGCTCAAAAGCGATCCCGCCACGCGTCACATTCCGGTGCACATAATGTCGGTGGATGATGAAGATTTGGAGGCGTACAAAAAAGGCGCGATGGGCTATTTAACCAAGCCCGTCAGCCAGGAAAATCTGGCGGAAGCGTTTCAAGAAATCGAACATTTTATTTCGCAAGATATTAAAGCTCTGCTGCTGGTGGAAGACGACGCCACCGCCAGAAAAAGCGTCAAAAAGCTGCTCGATGGCAGCGATGTAAAGATCAAAGAAGCTGAAACCGGCCAGCAAGCCCTGGACCTGCTCAAAAAACAGCACTTTGATTGTATGATCTTAGATTTGAGCCTGCCCGATATGTCGGGGTTTGAGGTGCTGAACAAGATCAACAAGGATGAAACTATTGCCCAATGTCCCATCATTGTCTATACCGGGCGAGACCTGACCGCCGACGAAAATGCGCAGTTGATGCGATACGCCGACCGGGTGATTGTCAAGGGCGTTAAATCGCCGGAGCGACTGCTGGATGAAACGGCCCTGTTCCTGCATCGCGTGGTGGCCGATATGCCCCAGGACAAACAGAAAACCATTAAAAAATTATATAACGAAGACGACCTGTTGAACGGCAAAAAAGTGCTGATTGTGGACGACGATATGCGCAATTCGTTTGCCCTGTCCAAACTTTTGTCGGAAAAAGGCATTGTGGTTAAAATTGCCCGCGACGGCCAAAAAGCCCTGGATTTGCTGGCTGACGACGGCGAGATTGACCTGATTTTGATGGATATTATGATGCCGGTGATGGACGGTTACGAAACCACCCGCAAAATCCGCGCCCAACGCCGGTTTAACGGCCTGCCAATTTTGGCCCTCACCGCCAAGGCCATGAAAGGCGACCGGGAAAAATGTCTGGCAGCCGGCGCCAACGATTATCTGCCCAAACCGGTAGATGTTGACCGGCTGTTCTCGATGCTGCGGGTATGGTTGTATCAGTAGAAAATCATCGGGGGAACAGTTCTATTTTGATGGAGTAATCAATGAGCAAATCGTCAAAAAAGCCCAAAATCCTGATTGTAGACGACAAACCGGAAAACCTTTTTGCTCTGGAAGCGCTGTTGGGGCAACTTGAGGTAGACCTCATCCAGGAAACATCGGGCAGTGAGGCGCTGGCCCAAACGCTGGAACAGGATTTTGCCCTGGCCATTGTCGATGTGCAAATGCCGGAAATGGATGGTTACGAACTGGTTGAATTGTTGCGCGGCAATCCCGATACGGCCAACCTGCCGGTGATTTTTGTCAGCGCCATCTATTCCGACGAGTACCACCACCGCAAAGGCTACGATGCCGGCGCGGTTGATTTTATGAGCAAGCCCTTTATCGGCGAAATTTTGATCAGCAAAGTTAAAGTGTTTCTCGACCTGTACCACCAGCGAGTCAAGTTGGAAGAAGTGGTCAACCTGCTGAACCTTAAAAACGAAGCGCTCATTGAAGTTACCGACGAATTGCAGGCCGCCAATAGCGCGCTCTCAAAACGGGCCGTACAACTGCAAGCCAGCCACGAAGTGGGCCAGCAAGTCACCTCGGTGCTGGAACTGAACGACCTGCTCAACGCCGTGGTAGAATTGCTGCAAGCCCGGTTTGGCTACTATTTTGTCAGCCTGTGGCTGCTCAATGAGGCCAAAGACCAAGTGATGCTGCACGCCGGCCTGGGGCGCGACGGCTACGCGCCCATAGAACCCGGCTTCTCCCTTGATGTAAACACCCCGCACAGTATCATCGCCGGGACGGCCAAAAACGGCCAGGCTTACCGGGCCAATGATGTAAGCACCGACGAGCAATTTTTGGCTGCGGAGGCGCTGCCCGATACCCGTTCGGAAATTGCCCTGCCCCTGCAAACTGGGCAAGAAATCATCGGCGTGGTAGACATCCAGAGCGAACGATTGGCCCGCTTTGACGATGAAGACCAGCAGGTGTTACAAACCTTAACCAACCAAATCGCCATCGCCATTCGCAATGCGCGCCTCTATGAGCTGGAAAAAGAATTGAATGCCGACAAAGACAAGTTTTTCTCGATCATCTCCCACGACCTGCGGAATCCGTTTAATGTTTTGCTGGGCAATGCCCAATTAATGTTTGAAATGACGGATCAACTCAGCAAACAAGACATCCAGGAGATGAGCCGCAGCATTTTTAATCAGGCCAAAGCCGCCCACCGGCTATTAGAAAATTTACTCACATGGTCGCGGTTGCAGCGGGGGCGGATCGAATATGATCCCGCCTCGGTCAACCTGCAAAAGCTGGCCGGCAATACCATCGCCCTGTTGCAGGGCGCGGCTAAACAGAAACAGATCACGTTGAAACAGACCATTGACGAATCGATAGTTGCGGAGGCCGACAAAGATATGATTGATCTGGTGATCCGCAACCTGACCAGCAACGCTCTCAAGTTTACGCCGGAGGGTGGGCAGATCACGCTTTCGGCTCAAAACGTCCCCAGCGATGACAAAGACGGGAACTGGATCGAGATCAACATTAACGATACGGGCGTTGGCATCAGCCAGGAGGATTTAGACCTGCTGTTCAAGCTTGAGTATCACCATACCACCCCCGGCACGGCGCAAGAGCAGGGAACGGGCCTGGGGTTAATTTTATGCCGGGAGATGGTGGAGAAAAACGGGGGCAAAATTTGGATCGAAAGCGAAGTGGGCCAGGGAACTACCGTCAAATTTACCCTGCCCGCCTCCCCTGCCATTAATCCCACCAACTAAAAAGGGCTAACCGCGTGGAACAAGCACAGATTGAACAAATTGAAATTGACTTGCTGCTCGAAGCCATCTACCAGCGCTACGGCTACGATTTCAGGCAGTACAGCCGGGCCTCGGTCAAGCGGCGGGTTCAACATCACCTGGCCAGAACCGAGTTCCAAACCATTTCCGACCTCATACGGCCAATTTTGCGCGAACCGGACCTGTTTCAGTTGCTTCTGTTTGATATGTCGGTCACTGTTACCGAAATGTTCCGGGATCCGTGGTTCTACACCATTTTGCGAGAACAAGTGGTGCCTTTTCTCAAAACATTCCCCTTTATCAACATCTGGCACGCCGGCTGCGCCACCGGCGAAGAGGTGTACTCGCTGGCAATTTTGCTACAAGAGGAGGGGTTATACCAACGCGCCCACATTTACGCCACCGATTTCAACGATGTGGCCCTGGAAAAAGCCAAAAATCGAATCTACCCGCTGGAGCGCATCAAAGAATATACCGAAAACTACCAAAAAGCTGGCGGCAAAGCTTCCCTGGCCGATTACTACCGGGCGCAATACCAATCGGTAATCATTGATGCCGCCTTGCAAAAGAATATCACCTTTGCCAACCACAACCTGGCCACCGACAGTGTTTTCGGTGAAATGCACCTGATCCTCTGCCGCAATGTGTTGATTTATTTTGATCGTCCCTTGCAAGACCGCGTGCTGACCCTGTTTTACAACAGCCTGCTTTACAACGGATTTTTATGCCTGGGCAGCAAAGAAACCATTCATTTTTCCAACATTAAAGATTACTTTATTGAATTTGCCGCCAGAGAAAAAATATATCAATGTAAAAAGCAAATCCTCAGGCAACCAACCTATTAACCGGGCATCTTCAGAGCTATGATCTACGACGCGATTGTCATCGGCGCATCTGCCGGTGGAATAACGGCGCTGCAAAAAATATTGGCGCCCCTGCCGGCCAACTTTGCCTTGCCCATTCTGGTTGCGCAACACCGGCTTCCCGTACCGGATAATTTTTTGATCTTTGCCCTGAACCAATCGTGCGCTTTAACGGTCAAAGAAGCCGATGAAAAAGAGTATATCGAACCCGGCTATGTTTACCTGGCTCCGGCAAATTACCACTTGCTTGTTGAACGGGACCGAACCCTCTCCCTCTCCGTCGATGCCAAAGTGTGCTACTCTCGCCCCTCGATTGATGTGTTATTTGAAACCGCCGCCGACACCTATCTCTCTCGTTTGATTGGCGTGATTCTCACCGGCGCTAACCACGATGGCACCGCCGGGCTGAAAAAGATCAAAAAAAACGGCGGGTTGACCCTGACCCAGGACCCCGCCACCGCCGAAGCGGAAATGATGCCTCGCTCCGCCATTCAAGCCAACGTGGTTGACCAAATTCTCCCGCTAGACGACATTTCAACCTTCTTGACTCAACTTGGCACCAAACGCTAAAAGCCAAAATTTGACTGTCAAAAAAGAAGGAATAAAAAACACCCCAACCTATCTTGCGGTTGAGGTGTTGGAGGGTAGAGCAAATTTTAGAGGATGTTTCTTAAATGTCATTCTGAGACCAAAGGCCGGAGAATCCCTACAAAAGTGTCTTGTAAACAGCCGTTTTAGGGACTCTTCGCTCCTGTTGGTCGCTCAGACTGACACAGCAAGGCTGATTCCATCATCAATTTCGATTTAAGAAACGCATTCTTAACGCCATTCCCACAAGGCTTCGCCGGCCAAGATGGCCCGAATCTGGTCGGGGAAACGGCCTGGGCGGGTGGGTTTGCCGATAAAGCTGTCGAATCCGGCGGCCCGGATGCGGCGGATGTCGGCGAACATGACGCTGGCGGTGAGGGCCACCACCTTGCTGTCTTTCAAGCGGGGATGAGCGCGAATGAGTTTGAGCAGATCAAAGCCGGTTTCGCCCGGCATGTAAATATCAACCAGGAAGAGATCAACTTTGGGCAGGCTCTCGGCCAGTTTCATGGCATCCTTCACATTGGTGCGAGCGTGGACATCGTTAATGCCGGCCATATTCAACAAACTGGTGGTGGCCCGGTAGGAGTTCGGGTCATCTTCTACGATCACAATGGTGATGTCTTCCAGGTTCCTGGGTTCTGTATCTTGGCTCATGCGTTGGCTGCCTCGGGTTGAATAATCATCTCATCTGATTCTGTATGGGGGACACGATGAAGGGGCAGGGTAAAACAGAAGGTAGACCCCCGGCGTACATCGCTTTCCACCCACAAGGTTCCGCCGTGGAGTTCTACAAATTTTTTGCTGATGGGCAGTCCCAGGCCGGCTCCCGGTTTCCGCATATTAAACGCATCCTCTCCCTGTTGAAATTCTTCAAAAATTCGCTCAACATCCTCCGGTTTGATGCCGATGCCGGTATCAATTACGCTGATCTGGAGATTAGCATTATTTTTGTCAATCTGCAAAGTGATGTGGCCCTCTTCTGTGTATTTGGCCGCATTGCCCAGAAGATTAAGCAAAATCTGTTGGATCCGTACCTTGTCCGCCCGAATCTGGGGCAGCCTGGCGGCGTGAATAAAATGCAATTCAATGGGCCGCTCTTCGATAAGAGCCGAGGTGGTATTGACCGCGCTGGCGCCAAGTTCAATCAGATCAACCGGCTCCATGAAGAGTTCCATTTGCCCGGCTTCGATTTTGGCCAGGTCTAATAAATCGTTAGAGATGTCGCGCAGAAATTCGCCGGCATCATAAATGCGCCGCAGATAATCTTGTTGCTGTTCCGGGGAAATATCGGCATCAGCCTGGGAAAGGATGTAGGAGAAATTGATAATGGCGGTCAGGGGCGTGCGCATCTCGTGGCTGAGGTTACTGATGAAGCGGGTTTTTAAGGCGCTGGCCTTGGTGGCAATCACTTCCGCCTCTTTAAGCCGCGTATTGGTAACTTCCTGAACAGCATACGCTTTTTCCAAATCCTGCTGGCGTTCCAGCAGCTCGCCCGACCGTTCCAGGGCGGCCTGCTCGCTGTAGATGGCCCATTCCAGCGCTTTTAACAGGTTGGCGGCGCTGATCCAACTGATCAAGGCCATGGCCCCGGTCATGCCCAGCGGCACAATCAGGGGCTGCACGGTAGACCAGGACAATCCATAAAGAATCACGGCTACCAGCAACGTTACCATCACCGCAAACGCGGCTGCTACTACCGTGGCGCGGGGGCTGATGAGCAGGCCCGCTATCGCCACCACCAACAGCAGCAAATAAACCTGCTTTTGGCTGAATTCGGTTTCCGGCCACAGCATAAAAGAGATCACTGCCAGGGTCAGCCCGGCCACAAATACATAGGTGGCTTCGCGGAAATAGTCAACCTTATTTAATCTGTAACTGAGAAGGCCGGAAAGCAAAACAAACGCGGAGGGCAGCCAGAGGGAAATATTGGTTAGCAAAGTGTCTCGCCAGATCACCGCCACAATAATCAATTGCAGCACGGCCACCAACGCTGCCAACGCAACAAAAACACTAAAAGTTTCTTTTTGCAAGTCTCTTAGATAGGTATCTTGCATGGTTAAGGTTCAATACACCGTTACATTATGGATACTACGCCCATTGTACTTGGCTGGCAACCCGGTGTCAATTGTCTGATTGTCCTACTCCGGTCCGGCTACTCTCGCGGCAGGGGGTGCGTATTGGCAAAAATCCAGCTTGCGGCGTGTAAAAAAGAGACGGCCAGCACAAACAGGCTGCTTTCTTTGAGTTTTTCTCGATCCGATAATACGCGCACCCACAGATATCCGGCCAGCAGCGTGATCACAAACGCCGACGGCGCAAACAAATCCCAATCCTTGCGCCCGCCGTAATCAGGATTCCAGAGCCAGGTGAGCAGCAGGTAACAGCCCGCAGACACGCCAAAAAAAATGGCGTAATCTTTCTCTTGTTGAGAATCAAACAGCACCAGCCGAAAGCGGTAAACGGCCAGCAGGGCCAAAATGATGAGCGGCACACCGAAGGGCGAAATCAAGAGCTGAACATTCAACCAGTCCAAAAAATGGGCTGTAGAAAACATAGTGTAATGCTGCCATTCCGTTTGGGTTTCAAACAGCGGCACAAACCAGACTCCGTCACCGCCGCCGGGCCGGTCTACGCCCAGCAGCGCCGACAGGCCGTGCCCGCCAGACTCCATCAGGGCAAATACGGCCCCGCCTATCAACAGCGGCGGCAGCACAGTTTGGGCCAATGTTGATGCCCAAGGCAGCCCGCGCCGCTGCCGCACCAACCAGGCCAGCGTCAGCATGCCGGGCCAGACAAACACGGTGGAGGGATGAAAAGCGTTGGTTACGGACAGGCCCACCACCGGCCACAGGAGAGATAGCTGGCCGCGCAGCGCCCGCCAGGCCAGAAACATTGTCACCAGTAAACCCAGCGATACGAGGGTATAGTTTTCCACATAGCCAAAAAAAAGCTGCATCGAGCCGGTAGTCAGCAGCAGCCCGGCCAGCACCACCGACTCCAGCGCGCTGCGGCCCAGGCGGGCCATAAACGTGAGCAGCACGTACACAAACACCACCCCACAGCCAATGCTGACAGCCGCATACACATTTTCCACCGGCCAGCCCAGCCAGGGATCAGCCACAAATTGCCACAAACGCTGGTGCAGAAAGACAGTGAGCGGGGCCTGCCAGTTGTACACCACCCGCAGTTCCAGATCCGGGTAAGACAGCGCCACCGACAGCATGTAAGAATCTCCCCAGCGCAGGTGGCGCAGCCGGGCAGCCCAAAACAACCCGCCGGCCAGCAGGGCCGCCAGGGCAAACCATCGCCGGCGGGCGTGTTTGGCCGGCCACACGCGCCATAGCCGGGTTAGGACCTGCCATACTATTTGATTGGCCGCCGGTAAAATTAATGCGGCGGACAGCAGGGCCAAAACCCATCGCATCCAGCCGGGCAAAAAAGTATAGGGCCAGACACTCCAGGCAGCAGTTTCGGGCAGCTTAGGGGCGGCCAGATGCAGGGTAAGGAGAATCAACCCCCACAACCGCAGGAGAGTGATAAACCAATCTTGGGCGGCGTCAATGAGAACCGGGGCAGGTGTATCTTCAACAACAGGAGAGGCTTGAGATGTAGTCGGATTCACAAATCACCTATTTAGGCTGGGCTGAAGTTAGAAACAGAAAAGAAAGGTGGCTGCAACGGACGAGATCACCATCGTTCAGACGCACCGGCCTGCCGGGCGTAATTTTGACATCGTTCACATAGGTGCCGTTGAGGCTGTTGAGATCATCCAGAAACCAGCCCTCATTATCGCGCGTCAGCCGGGCGTGCTGCCGCGAGATACCGGCTTTGGCCGCGCCGTGCGGCCCCAGATCAATATCGGCCACCACCTGCCGGTGGGTGCGGCCAATGATGAGGCTGTCTTTGTGGGGCAGGGGGATGTTGACTCGCTGCTCCACCAAAAACAACCGAGCCTCCGGCGGATCTTCACCCCCCGGCGGGGGCGCGACTTTGTAAAAAGCGGGTCGTTCTTTTGATGAAGAAAGCACCGCTTCCAGCGCGTTGACCATGGCCCGCATATCGTGATACCGCTGCTCCGGCGATTTTTGCAGCGCGGTCAGCACAATCTCTTCCAGCCCGGCGGGGCAATCGGGGTTAAATTGGCGCGGAGTGGGCGGTGTTTCAGAAATGTGGGCCAGCATCACTTTGTTAGGGTTGGAATAGGCAAACGGCAGCCGCCCGGTGAGCATCTCAAACATCACCACGCCCAACGAATACATATCGGAATAACTATCAACATTCACGCCCCGCGCCTGCTCCGGGGCCAGATAGGCCGGCGTGCCCATACACACGCCGGTGCCGGTCAGCACAAATTCGGCATCGGGTAGTTTGACCAGGCCAAAATCGGCCAGCAGCGGCCAGTCGTCCTGGGCCATCAGGATATTAGAGGGTTTGACATCGCGGTGAATCAGCCCCTGCTTGTGGGCGTAATCCAGCGCATCGGCCACGGCCATCGACAACGTGGCCACTTTGACCCAATCCATCGGTTGGCCGGAGAGACAATGATCCAGCGAGCCGCCCTCAATGTACTCCATGGTGATGTAGGGCCAGCCGTTTTCCTCGCCGTACTCGTAGACAATTACAATATTGCGGTGCCGCAAATGGGCAATGGCCTGCGCCTCGCGCTGAAAACGGAGCAGCGCCTCCCGGTCTTTGCAGTGCAGCACCTTCACCGCGATCCAGCGCTCCAGGTTGGTCTGGTAGGCTTTGTACACCACGGCCAGCCCGCCAACGCCAATTTTTTCAACCAGTTGATATTGGCCTAATGTTTTCCCTACAAGATCGGTGGACACAAAACTAATCCTCTCCAACTGTTTCTCTGGGAGAACTATATCACCGATTGGCGATTTGGGCTAGAATTTGCTGCTTTCACTCAAATATCTTCGGACGGTGCTTCATCATAGAGTTGGTGATCAACATAGTAAAAGAGGTTGGCAAGCGGTTCTTTACACAACCTCGGTGATAGTAGTAATTTCGGAGCCGGCGTTCGGCTATCGTGTTCAGGGAACACGTTTCATGAGCGCATTCAGGCACATAATATCCCCAAACTCTATTCTGGAAACCAGGGAGAGATTGACGAGCTTAAACCCCATCTGTTCATATTCTTGAAGGGCTTTTAAGTAATGGGGGGCTTGTTCGTAAACAGGGTGGACGAAGATTTCGGTTTGCAGCGCGAGAATATGGGGCAGAGCATTTGCCGCCCCTCGCACAACCTGCAAATCATAGCCTTCTGTATCGATCTTTAGAAAAACTCGCGGATCAACCACCGGTTTTATGAGCGAAGAGAAAATAGCGTCGAGAGGTTCAACTTGAACAGCCTCCTCGGATATTCCCTGAGGTTGGCGATGAAGATTGAGCAGCGAACTCATCTCATTTGATTCAGGGTTTATTTTCAATGATAGGGCTCCGGAAACATGCCCCAGGGCCATTTGGAAACCTTTCCATTTGGGATCGTTTCGAAAGCTCCGTTCCAAAATCGAAAAGATATGTTTTTGAGGTTCGAAGGAGTAAATGTATCCCTTGAAGCCAAGACCTCTAAGAAGTTCCACCGTTTGGCCTTGATTGGCGCCCACATCGATGACGCAGTTGATGGCCAAAGTATCGAGCAGGCGTTTTAGCTGAGCGTATTCCTGCACCCGGCTCAGCGCGATTTCAGGAACAGGCATTCCCTGTCCAATTACAGCAGAAGCAATTTTTTTTACAAATCGGTGAAACATGCTTCAGACTCTCCCAACCATCTATAGCTCCAAATCCTAACTCTGGATTTTGGAACGCCCTTATCTTGTTGGATTACAGCGCGTTTGTCAGGTCATCTATGGCGGTTTTTATTTTTTGACACGCTGTTCCATTATTATTGGGTGTCTTTTTCTTTGATCGTGCCGGCGCGGTATGCGTTGAGCAGCTCTTGCAAAGCCTCAATTTTCTGCTGGATTTTTCGGCCTTCGTCTGTATCTCTAACCCGAAGCCGCGTTTGTTGAGTTTCCAAAATCCTGGTATCGGAGTCAATATCAACCTCTTTTTCGATGGCCTCTTGCTGCGACTCAAAGGGATGATGCGCCGCCAGCAACAACCCGTGCGAGTTATAGACCAGCGTATAGCCGGCGATGCCCGTCTGTTTTTGATACGCTTTGGCCAGCCCCCCATCGATCACCAACAATTTTCCGTTGGCTTTGAGGGGGCTTTCCCCTTTTTTGACCTTGACCGGCACGTGCCCGTTGATAATGTGGGCGGTTTGGGGGTCCAGCCCAAATTCTGCCAGAATTTTATCGGCAATGTCCTCCCGGTCCCGCAGGTCATAGTAAGCGTTGCGCTCTTCCGTATGGGTGGAGGCATCAGCAATGAAATAGCGCTCAAACGTCGCCATCTTTTCTTTGCCAAACAGAGGCGATTGCGGGCCGGCCCACAGATACCACATTGCGTCCAGGCCGTACTGCCAGCGGGGCGGATCATCGGCAAAGTAGCCCTGCCGGGCCAGCCGCTCAACCCGATCCATAAACGCCCGGGCCGAATAGTCCCGGCCATCAACCCGGAAGGGTTTGAAAGTACCGTCTTCATTCATGGCAATGCAGCCGTGGTACAACAAATTTCCGTTGTGAACCAGATACATGCTGCCCTTGGCATACAAAAACCGCACGTGCCGTTGTAACCGGTTGCTGTTGGTGAAGGAGAAGGCTAATTTCTCTATTACCATTTTTTCCCGCTCGGTCAATTCATAAGGGCGCTGCGGATCAAGAGTGGGAAAGTGGGTATCAACCAGCGGAAACTCCCGATCCCCAATCCGAACGGTACCTTTCTCGTGATCAATCTTGTCCAGCAGCAGGCGGTCGTCCATTTGGTAATGAGAGCGGCGCCGGATGATTTGCCCCTCCAGTTTGAATTGGATGAGGGTGATGGCTTTGTGCATCTGGGCCATCAATTTCAACTCGTGCGGCGTAAATTCGGTTTTGTCGGCGTCTTTGGGGATGAATTGCTGGCTGGGGTCATCGCCGTAGGTGTCAATAGCCAGCGAGGCCAGCGGCAGCAGGCTGATGCCGTAGCCATTTTCCAGGGTTTCGGTGTTGGTGTAGCGCAGGGAAATCCTGATCACATTGGCAATGCAGGCCTCGCTGCCGGCGGCGGCAGCCATCCACAAAATATCGTGATTGCCCCATTGGATATCGACGCTGTGATAATCCATCAACGCATCCATGATCAGATGGGCGCCGGGACCGCGATCATAGACATCGCCGATAATGTGCAAACGGGCAATAGCCAGCCGCTGGATGAGTTCGGCCAGCGCAATCATAAAAGCGCGGGCGCTGCCGGTGCGAATGATGGATTCGATGAGGCTGTGATAATAGGTGGTTTTGTTTTCACTATCCGCATTTTCGTAGAGTAAATCATCAATGATGTCGGCGTAGGAGTCGGGCAGAAATTGCCGCACGGTGGACCGGGTGTATTTGGATGAAACCACTTGGCCCAGTTCGATCAAGCGCAAAAGCGTGCTTTGATACCAGCTCGCTTTATCCTCCACGCTTTGCAAAATGAGCGATAGCTTTTTTTCAGGATAGTAGATAAGGGTGGCCAGGCTCCGCTTTTCTTCACCGGAAAGCGTGGAGCCAAAGACATCTTCAATTTTGCGTTTGATGGAGCCGGACCCGTTTTTGAGCACGTGTTGAAAGGCCTCATATTCGCCGTGAATATCCGAAATAAAATGCTCGGTGCCTTTGGGCAGGTTGAGTTCGGCGTTCAGTCGGATGATGTCGGTTGAGGCGGCGTGAATAGAGGGATATTGCTCGGCCAGGAGTTTAAGATAGTGAATATCATTCTTTTGCTCCATAAAATCTCCCCTGCTGAATTCGAGATTTATCATTGTTCCACCTCAGTAATGTTATTGCAGTGAGGGTACGTACCTCATAGTTTCAAATATAACGGTTTCACTACCTGACACAAAAGTTAACCAACCTGCCCGCCGGGGTAGACATTTCCCTGAAATATGAAACCGATGACGAAGGGGCCGATTTCAACAATCGTCCAGACGCCCCGAAACCCTGTGCTTATTGGATTGATGGGGAATATTTCTAACCCGGTGTGTTGGCCGCCGCGATTATGCTGTGGAGGCTGATACGCTGCAGCAAGAGGCCCAACGTGTTATTGTGGCCAGCGTTCCATAGCCTGCCGCAGAGCCGGATCGGGAAAATCAGCAAGCGCTCGGCCCATTGCCGCGGGCAGGTCTTGCAGATTGGTCAGGGTTTGTTCTCGCACGTGGGCGTCGATCAGATGGCGGGATTCCAAAAATCGCAGCCAGGCCGGGATGAGTTCCAGCGTGGCGGCAGCTTTGTAAAACTGTGGGTTAATGAACCCCAGCATCTCGCCCAAAAACTGGTCAAGCGTCTGCCGGTCGGGGCAGAGGGGGTGGGGGGCGCGCCGCTTTTTGGGTTTGGTGATGCGTTTGGGTTGGGAGGTGCGAAAATCGCCGTCATGCCGCCGCAGAAGGTACTCGTACAGCCGGGGGCGGGCCAGTTCACCTTTGGCATAAGGCACTTGTTCGGTGTGGTAGAGATAGCCCAGAAATTCAAAGAGCAAGGTTACGAGCTGCTGCCGCCCTTCGCGTTCATCGGTTTCTTCCTCATCCTCATCCCCATACGATGGAGGTGACGGCGGCGGGCCAAAGTCAAAATCGGCCATCGTCCAGGAAGTCTGGCCCGGGGTGGACAACTTAGATACAAAGTCAGTGAACCGGTCCATATCCAGTTCCATATAGAAGGCAATGGCCTCCAACAGATCGGGGTCATTGCTGGTGGGGGTTGACGTGGATGAAAGATATTGAAAAATCAAATGATCCACCGCTATAGCAGCCAGCTCATCGGCTCCCCAAACCTTGAGTGAATTTTTGATCTTGGGCCAGGCCATGCGGCCGGCCGGAATCAACGCTTCCAGTTGGTTGTGGTAGGCCAACTCATCCAGCACATTGAAGAACTCATCGATGCGATCCTCTGCCTGTTCGGCCAGGGCCAGGGTCAAAGCGGGGACTGTTTCATCACGACCCTGCGCCAGGGCATTGGTGATGCGCCAGCCCAGAATGTAGCCGGATTCGCGCGCGTACACCTCCGGCAATTGGGCTTGCAGGGCATCGGCCAGCGCCTCAAACCGGTCGCGCTCATCGCGGCTTACGCTCTCATCGTAAATGGTGTTGAGAAACTCAAACGCCATTTCGTGATCCATAAGATCGGGGGTTTCGGCCAGCGTTGTTTCAAAAAGCGCGATCTGCGCTTCATAATCGGCGGCTTGAAACGCATCCCACAGCGCATTCAACGCTTCGGTGTGGGGATCAGGCGGCGTTTCCGGCAGAGCTGGCGCCTCCGGCAGAATTGGTGTTGGGGGAACCACAGCACTTTGGATAGATTGACGGGCTTTGGCCGCGGCTTTGTCTTTGGGCAGACAACATTTTTTGTACTTCTTCCCGCTGCCGCAGGGGCAGGGATCATTGCGTTTGATGTTGGTCATTATAACTTCTCTCACCGGTTCTGTTTTCTGGGGGGAGTATACCATGCTTCCTCACCACAAACAATCTATCTTCGTTTTGCCACTGTTATTAACGTCGCACAATAAGGTCGTACACTGATAGCAGCACCACCGCCTGCAAGGCCATTGCTTGGAACAAGCAAGGCCAGGCCGTAGCTGAGGGCCGGGCTTCCTACCCGTTGTTGCGATCCAAGCCGGCCTGGTTCGAGCAGAATGCTGAAGCGTGGTGGGCCAGTACCTGCACTGCTCTTCGAGAATTGTTGGACCAATTTGATCCAGCCGGCGTCGACGCCCTGTGTGTGACCCATCAGCGGGAAAGTTTTGTCCCTGTCGATAATTTAGCTTGCGCTGATCCGAGGGGCCTGGTTGATATGCAAAGCCACACCTGGGCCACAACGTTGATGGAACCGTTGGGGTTCCGGTTGGACCAATTCCCGGACCTTGTGCCGCCAGGCGAGATTATTGGTGAACTTAGCCACAGTGCCGCCACGGCTACGGGACTTCCGGCCGGGTTGCCGGCGGTTGCCGGGGCCGGCGACGGTCAATGAACCGGGTTGGGGGCCAACGCGCTGGGCGTCGGGCGAGCCTAAAGAAGCACTTCTACCGGGCTTTGCTCGAGGGGATAGCGTTTGAGCAGCGGCTGGCCGGCGAGGGGGTGATGGCCGCCACAGGGCAGCGTTTTAACGAGTATATCACCCTGGGCGGCGGCCAAAGCAAGCTGTGTTGCCAGATCATGGCCGACGTCACCGGCGTACCGATTGTGCGCTCCACGACCACCGAAGCCACCTGTCTTGGGGCCGGTATTTTAGCCGCCGTCACCGCCGGCTGGTATACCGATGTCTACCAGGCGGCGGCTGCGATGACCACTACGGCTGACCGCTTCACGCCCACCCCGATTTACCATCGCCTGTACACCGACGTCTACCACAAGCTGTTTCCAACCCTGCAACCGCTGCTCAATCGCCTCGCCGACTTGACCCAAGAACAGGCCGCAGACTACGGTAAACCGCCTGAGTTATGATCGGGGTCGTTAATGCGCCGGTATCTGGAAGGAATAACGCATGCCCTACAATCCAGACTCCGAAGACGCCCTGGAACTGGCCGCAATGGCCTAATAATCAGTATCGTCCAGAGCAGGTTCTTCCAGCCCGGCCATCAGGTTGCGCAGGCGTTCATACTCAGCCGGGGTAATGGATTCAACTTTGTAGCCGCGCCGGATCAAGGCAAAGGTGTTGAAGTGAATAGCAACTTCATTTAAGGGCAGGTCTAAGTGGGCTACGGTGCTGAGAAATTGATGAAGTTGCCGATACCGCGGCTCGTTGGTAGTTTCTGTTGTGTCGGGTAAGGGCAGCGCTTCAAATAGTTGTTTCAGCCTCAAGTACTGCTCGTACGTAAGCCAGGCTTCTTTACCACCGTCGAGGATCACATTCAGTTGCAACACGGCTTGTTTATTCATCCCAACCTTCGGCTAAAATCTGTTCGGCCATCCGGTAAATTTCCAGGGCATCGCCGGACGGTTGAAAACTCATTTTTCTCAAGGTCAAAAAAAGCGGATACCGCTCACCATACCCACCGTCTCCACCTCAAATATTAGAGTTTGATTAGAATTATCTGCGCCCTATTGACTTTTTAAAAAAACCAGATATAATCATAAATAATAGACAATATATAGACAAAATATTGGCATATCAAACAAAGCGTGGGCTTCTGCCGGAAGCAAGCGAGTTGTAGCATAGGCCAGCAATCCTTCTCCAAATCTAATGGCGTGATTGTTGGGCTTTTTATTAAAGGCCAAATCAAGGAGAGAATTAAAATGGAGCTAAAAAATCTAAAGCAACATATTCGTACCCTGGCTACGCTGGAGGAAACCAACTCGCCCGTGATCAGCTATTACCTTAATCGCGAGTCGGATGAGCTGGCCAGCCGGCAATTGCTGACCGAACAAAGCCGCGTGGTGCGACAGGTTCTTTGGGGCCGGGCCAGGCCTGATTTTGAAGAAGCGATGAATCAAATTGAAACCTACATTGACAATGAACTGCTGCCCGACGCCAAAGGCGTGGCCATTTTTGCCCGGACCGGAGAAGGACCTTTCTTTCTACCCCTTCAGTTCCGGGTCCCGTTGCCCAATTGGATCACCGCCACCGCCAACCCCAACATCTACCACCTGATCGAGTTAAAAGACACCTACCACCGCTATGTGGTGATGATCTCAAACGAAGAAAGCGCCCGAATTTTGGAAGTCAACCTGGGTTCCGTGACCGAACAATTATGGCGCGAGCGGCCCGAACTGCGCCAGCGCGTGGGCCGGGAGTGGACCAAAGAACATTACCAAAATCACCGGCGGGAACGGACCAACCGGTTCATCAAAGAGAAAATCAAAATCTTGCAGCAGTTGATGGCTGCCGGCGGCCACACCCATTTGATTCTGGCGGGAAATCCGCAAATGACGGCTCGCGTTAGAAAAGCGCTGCCCAAACAACTGGAAGAAAAAGTGGTGGATACCGTTGTTTCCGGCCACAACGACGATATATCGGATGTTGTGGCCACCACCCTGTCTCAATTCATCGAGCAGGAAGAGCAAGAATCTCAGGCGTTGGTCGATACGCTGGTGCAAGAGATTCAAAGCGGCGGGCTGGCCGTTGTGGGAGAAGAATCCATTTTGCAGGCCCTGGAACGGGGCCAGGCCGACGTGCTGCTTTTGGCTCAAGAGATGCCCGATCTCACCCTGCGAGAAGAATTAGTGCGGCTGGCTACCCAAACCGATTGCCGGGTTGAGGTGGTAAACTACAGCCCCATTTTAATGGAATTTGGCGGTGCAGGCTGTTTGTTGCGGTACCCTTTACCGGAAAAACAACTGCAACCACAACCTAACCAGGAGGCACCATGAAACGTTTTAAGAATATTCTACTGGTTTTTAATGAAAGAACAGCAAGTAAAGCAACACTTAGCCAGGCCATAGACCTGTGTAAACGAAATCAGGCTCGCCTGACGGTTATTGATGTTGTCCAGGACTTGTCGCGTGAAGCAGACCTGGCGTTACCCCCGGATGTCTTATCATCGCTGCGCTCGCACAACTTTGAGATTCGCCAGCGAGATCTGGAAAAACTTGTTGAACCCATCCGGCAAGAAGGTATTGAAGTGGCCACCAGAGTGATCACCGGCGTACCGTTTCTACAAATCATTCGTGAAGTGCTGCGCTACAATCACGATCTGGTCATTGTAACGGCCAATGGCAACGGCGGATTAAAGGAATTTGTATTTGGCAGCACCGCCATGCACCTGATGCGTAAATCGCCCTGCCCGGTGTGGGTAGTTAAACCGGATCAACTCGGCCATTACGCCCGCATTCTGGCGGCGGTAGACCCGGTGCCGTCTGACCAACAGAAAACCGAACTGGCCATCAAAATTATGGACCTGGCCACATCTCTGGCCCTGCGCCATGAAGCGGAACTGCACATTGTCAACACATGGACCTTGCCCGGCGAATCACTCTTAACATACGGGCGCACCCGAATTCCGCAGTCTGAATTGGAAACGTTATTACGCCAAACCGAAAACGAGCACAAAGATGCGTTGGATAAACTGCTGGCCGGGTATGAACTGGAAAAACTACAACACAAAATCCATTTCCTGAAAGGCGAGGCCAAAAGTATAATTCCCGCCGTGGCTGAACAAAACAATATTGGTTTGATTGTGATGGGGACGGTGGGCCGCACCGGTATTCCCGGCTTTTTCATTGGGAATACGGCTGAGGACGTGCTCAATCAAGTGAATTGCTCGGTGATGGCCGTGAAACCCGAAGGATTTGTTACGCCGGTTAAACTGGATGAATAACGAGACTTGAACATGACCCCTGCCATTACTTCCGAACCAAAACTCGCCGCCGGCAAATCCTGGTTACGCCGCCTGAACCCGGGCTGGCTTGTGGCCTTGCTGCCGCTGAGCCTCACCCTCTTTTTTGCCGGTTTGATTGGCCGGGTGGCTGACGGTGAGATCATCACCGTCAGCTACGCCTGGGTGTCCAGCTTCGGGGTCAACCTTTCTTTTTATATCGATGGCCTGAGCCTGGTGTTTGCCCTGCTCATCAGCGGCATCGGCACCCTGGTGATGATTTATACCGGAGGCTACCTGGCCGGGCATCCCCAGTTAGGCCGCTTCTACGTCTACCTGCTGCTTTTTATGACCGCGATGCTGGGGCTGGTCTTGTCGGGCAACATCATTGCCATGTTTGTATTTTGGGAGCTGACCAGCCTCAGTTCCTACCTGCTGATCGGCTTCAACCATCGCCAACCCCAGGCCAGAGCGTCGGCCCTGCAAGCGTTACTGGTAACCGGCGGCGGCGGGCTGGTCCTGCTGGCCGGGCTGGTGCTGTTGGGGCAGGTGGGCGGGAGTTGGGAACTGTCAACCCTGTTCAATCAGGACACAGTCATTCAAAACCACCCGCTATACCTGCCTATCGTGTTGCTTATCCTGTTGGGCGCGTTCACCAAATCGGCCCAATTTCCGTTTCATATCTGGCTGCCCAACGCCATGGCCGCGCCCACCCCGGTGAGCGCCTACCTGCACTCGGCCACTATGGTGAAGGCGGGCATTTTTCTGCTGGCTCGCTTCAATCCGGTTTTGGGTAATACCCCGGTCTGGCAATTCAGCCTGACCACCGCCGGGGCCGTCACCATGCTGCTGGGGGCCTATCTGGCCTGGCAGCAAAGCGATTTGAAGCGCATTTTGGCCTACTCTACTATCAGCGCGCTGGGCACATTGGTGTTGCTGCTGGGGGTGGGCACGGCAATAGCGGTCAAAGCGGCAGTTGTTTTTCTGATCGTCCACTCGCTGTACAAGGGCGCGCTCTTTATGGCCGCCGGGGCCGTTGACCACGAAACCGGCACGCGCGACATCAACCAACTGCGCGGCTTGCGCCGGGCCATGCCCATCACCTTTGTGGCCGTCACCCTGGCGGCCCTCTCGATGGCCGGGGCGCTGCCCCTGTTTGTGGGCTACATCGGCAAAAAACTCATTTACGAGGCCGCGCTGACCGCGCCCTCGGCTGGCTGGCTGCTGACCGGATCGGTGCTGCTGGCCAATACCTTCACCGTGGTGGTGGCCGGGCTGGTGGCTGTACGCCCCTTTTGGGGACGCCCCCGGCCCACGCCCAAACCGGCTCACGAAGCGCCCCCCAGCTTGTGGCTGGGGCCGCTGCTGCTGGCCGGGTTGGGGCTGCTGCTGGTGATGCTGCTGGAATTTGTGCCCGGCAATCTGCTGACGCCTTTTTTGGCTACTTCAGCCACGGCTGTGGCTGCTGAACTGGTGCAGGTCAAAGTGGCCGCCTGGAGCGGGATCAACGCCATTTTCTGGCTCAGCCTGGCTACCTTGCTGGCCGGGATTGTTTTTTACGCAGGGCGCAACGGGCTGCGGCGCTTGCTCTCACCCGCCAATACCGTGACCGCCGTTGGGCCGGAGCGCATTTATGAGCGGGCGCTGGCCGGGCTGCAAACCGTTGCTGCGAGTCAAACGCGCCTGTTGCAGCACGGGTATTTGCGGCTCTACTTGCTGACCATTGTTCTGGTCACCGCCGGATTGGTCGGCTACACGCTCCTGACTCGCTACGGCTTGAATATCGGTGCCGGTTGGTCGGGAGTGCGGGTGCATGAAATAACGGTAGCGCTCGTCATTTTGTTGGCCACAATAGCGGCAGTAGTGTCTAACTCCCGGCTGGCGACCATTGCCGCGTTGGGCATCATCGGCTACGGCCTGTCACTGCTGTTTGTTTTTTACGGCGCGCCCGACCTGGCGATGACCCAACTGGCCGTCGAAACGTTGACGGTCATCATTTTGGCGCTGACGCTATACCATTTGCCGCGCTTTTCCCGGTTGAGCAGTACCGCCGGGCGCGCTCGCGATGCGCTGGTAGCGCTGGCCGTTGGCGGGTTGGTATCGCTGCTGGTGCTCACCGTTCTGGCCATACCCATGCAATCGCGCCTCACGCCGTTTTTTGCCGAAAACAGCGTTACCCTGGCTAAAGGGCGCAACATTGTTAACGTTATCCTGGTTGATTTCCGCGCGCTCGATACCCTGGGCGAGATCACGGTGCTGGCCGTGGCCGCCATTGGCATTTATGCGCTGCTGAAACAACAGAAGCAAAATAAATAGAATGTGCCGGGATGATGGTAACTTAAACACAAGCCCCGGTATTGATCAATAGGTACCTTGAACGGAGGTTTAAAAATGAACGCAAACATTACGCTAGGACGCATTTGGGGTATCCCCATTGGTTTACATATTAGCTGGTTTTTAATTTTTGGCCTGGTCACCTGGTCGCTGGCTCTGGGTTACTTTCCTCAAGAATATCCCACGTTGACCACTTCGGCCTACTGGATTTTGGGCGTGATCACCAGTATCCTTTTCTTTGGCTCGGTGCTGGTGCATGAGTTGGCTCACGCGTTGATCGCCTTGCGCAACAACCTGCCGGTGCGGGCCATTAACCTGTTCATCTTTGGCGGCGTGGCCGAACTGACCCAGGAGCCGCGCAGCGCCGGCGCCGAGTTTCGGATTGCCGCAGCCGGGCCGCTGGCAAGTTTGGCGCTGGCCGGTCTGTTTGGCGGGTTGTATCAACTCGACCAGCACATTCCCCTGCTGGCCGCGCCAAGCCTTTGGCTGGCTCGCATCAACTTGCTGCTGGCTGTGTTCAATATGATCCCGGGTTTCCCCCTCGACGGTGGTCGAATTTTACGAGCCGCCATCTGGTGGAAAACCGGTAACCTGCGCAAGGCCACTCTGGCCGCCGGCATCAGCGGGCAGCTTGTAGCCTATGGGTTTATTGTGGTGGGCATTTTTATTGCCTTCAATGGCAATTTCTTCAACGGCCTGTGGCTCATCTTCATTGGCTGGTTCCTGCAGAATGCAGCGGCATCCTCGTTGACGCAATCGCAAATTCAAGAAACGCTGCGGGGCATCACTGTGACCCAGGCCATGCAGCGCGAATTTCCCAGAGTGTCCGGTCTCACGCCGATCAGCCAACTGGTTGAGCAAGACATCATCAAGGGCGGCCAGCGCTCTTTCCTGGTGGAAGAAGATGGCCGGGTGCGGGGCATGTTGACCCTCAGCGACATCCGCGCCATCCCGGAGCGCAAATGGCGCTTCATGACCGCCCAACAGGTGATGCAGCCCTTTGAGCGCCTGATGAAAGTTGAGCCAACTACCGAGTTGATGGCGGCCCTGGAATTGATGGAGGAGGCCAAAGTATCGCAACTACCGGTCGTTGCCGGCAACCAGATATTGGGCCTTCTCTCACGAGACAGCATCACCAACTACCTGCGCCTGCGCGCCGAGTTGGGCGCATAACAGAAAGGACACCCGCCATGCACTCCCTGATCTTATCCACGGCGACCCGTTACCTGCTGCCCCTGCTGCTGATGTTGTCTATTTTCCTGCTGCTGCGGGGGCATAATGAGCCGGGCGGCGGTTTTACCGGCGGATTGGTGGCCGCGGCGGCACTGGTTCTGTACGGCCTGGCCCTGGGCCTGCGCCCCGCCCGCCAACTGCTGGGCATCGACCCCCGCATGCTGATTTACGTTGGCTTGCTAATCGCGGTAGCGAGTGGCCTGCTGGGCCTGTTGAACGGGCAGGCGTTTATGACCGGCCTGTGGAGCGCCCAAACCCTGCCTGTTATCGGCAAGCTGGGCACGCCGCTGTTGTTTGATGTGGGCGTTTATCTGGTGGTCATTGGCGTTACCCTGACTATTATCTTCACCCTGATGGAAAACGGAACCGGCCCCAAGTCCGGCTCTATAACGGAGGAATGACCATGGAAATTTTACTGGCCTTGATTATTGGCGGGCTGTTTGCCGGGGGCGTTTATATGCTGCTGCGGCGCAGCCTGATCAAGCTGGTGGTGGGATTGATTTTGTTGGGGCACGGCGCCAACCTGCTCATCTTTCTGATGGGGCGCCTCACTCCCGGCCGGCCGCCGTTGGTTCCGATGGGCGCAACCCAACCCGTTGAACCCTTTGCCGATCCGCTGCCCCAGGCCTTGGTGCTAACGGCCATTGTGATTGGGTTTGGCCTGCAAGCCTTTGCCCTGGTACTGATCCGCCGACTCTACCAGACGGCGCGCACCGATGACCTGGACCTGCTGCGAACAACCGAAACCTGATGAGGAACAACCAATGAACATTTTTGTTTTGCTGCCAATTCTAATACCCCTGGTCACCGCCATCGGCGTGCTGCTGGCCCGGCAGCGACCCCGTCTCCGGCGTGACCTAAGCCTGGGTGCAGCCGGGCTGCTGCTCATTGCCGCCATTGAACTGCTGGTGCTGGTTTGGCGCGATGGCATCCAGGTTGTCCAGGTAGGGGGTTGGCCCGCGCCCGTTGGCATCACCCTGGTGGCTGACCTGTTCAGTGCCATGATGGTACTCCTGGCCGCCTTGATGGGCCTGGGCGTGATCATTTACAGCCGGGCCACCGCAGGGCAGCGAGCCGAGCATTTTGGTTATTCGGCGCTGTTGCATTTTCTGCTGATGGGTGTCAATGGGGCGTTTCTCACCGGCGATATGTTCAACCTGTATGTCTGGTTTGAGTTGCTGTTGATCGCCTCGTTTGTACTGCTGGTGCTGGGAGGGCGACGCGATCAGTTGGAAGGCACCTTCAAATATGTGGCCATCAACTTGTTTGGTTCGATATTGTTTTTGGCGGCGGTGGGTATTTTGTACGGCGTGGCCGGCACGCTGAACATGGCCGATTTGGCCGGCCAACTCAACAGCCTGCCGCCGGGGCTGGTCACCACGCTGGCCATGTTGTTTCTGGTAGCCTTTGGCATCAAGGCCGGGGGTTTCCCGCTCTTTTTCTGGCTGCCGGCCTCGTATCACACCGCCCCGGCGGCGTTGCTGGCGCTGTTTGCCGGGTTGATGACCAAGGTTGGCGTTTACGCGCTGGTGCGGGTATTTACCCTGCTTTTTACCCAAGATACCGGCTACACGCACACCCTTATTTTGGTCATTGCCGGTTTCACGATGGTGACCGGCGTTTTAGGAGCCGTGACCCAAACCGAGTTTCGCAAGCTGCTGTCATTCCATATTGTCAGCCAGATCGGTTATCTGCTGATGGGCCTGGGTTTGTTCAGCACGGCGGCGCTGGGTGGGGCGGTCTACTTTATGGTACACGTCATTCTGGCCAAGTCGGCCCTGTTTCTGGTGGGCGGCATCATTTACAAACTGCGCGGCACCTATGATTTGAAGCAATTGGGTGGCTTATATATTCTCTATCCGGGGCTGGCCCTGCTGTTCCTCATTCCGGCGCTGTCGCTGGCCGGTATTCCGCCGTTATCCGGGTTTTGGGCCAAATTTGCCCTGATCCAGGCCGGGCTGGCCGCCGAACAGTACCTGATTGTGGCCGTGTCGCTGGGTGTTAGCATTTTGACACTGTTCTCGATGACCAAAATCTGGGCCGAGGTTTTTTGGAAAGATCAGCCCGGCAAAGAGCCGCCTGCCCAAGCTATCAGCCTGATGCCCTACCAGGCCGGGCTGTCGATGTTATTGCCGGTGGGCGCGCTGGCGGCTCTTTTGCTGGCCATAGGGCTGCTGGCCGAGCCGTTGGTCAACTTGTCGCTACTGGCTGCCGGGCAGTTGCTGAATCCGGCGGATTACATTGAAACCGTGCTGGGAGGCGTGTCGTAATGTTACTATTGAATCTTTTACTGGCCCTGGCCTGGGTGGCCCTTACCGGCCAGTTGACGCCTGTTAACTTTGGCTTTGGTTTTGTAGTGGGTTTCCTGTTGCTGTGGCTGGTTCGGCACACCTCCGGAGAGTTGGGCTATTTTAGAAAAGTATGGCGGATCATCAAATTTGCCGGCTTCTTTATCTGGCAATTATTGCTGGCCAACCTGCGGGTTGCCTATGAAATAGTCACCCCGCCCCACACCATGCGGCCGGCCGTCGTCGCCGTGCCGCTGGATGTGACCCGCCCTGCCGCAGTAACGCTGCTGGCCAACCTGATCACCCTGACCCCCGGAACATTGACCCTGGATGTAGCGTCCAACGGCAAAACGCTCTATGTTCACGCCATGCACGTGCAAAATGCCGACACGTTCCGCCGGGAAATCAAAGAAGGATTTGAATGCTACATCAAGGAGATTTTTGAATGAGTTTGCCAACCTTTGTTTTAGTGGCGATTCTGCCGGTGTTAAGCCTGGCACTTTTGTTAACCTTTGCCCGTTTGCTGCGCGGCCCCAGCCTGCCCGACCGGGTAATAGCCCTGGATATGACGGCTACGTTGAGCATCGGGGTTGTGGCGGTTTACGCCCTGGCTACCGGCCAGCCGGCGTTGCTGGATGTGGCCATTGTTTTGGCCCTGCTGGTCTTTTTGGGCACGGTGGGCTTTGCCTATTACATTGAACGCCGGGGAAAATTGAAGATTTAGGGATAAGGAAACCGGCAATCATATATATCTCCAATTATTATCAAACAGGAGATTTTACCATGCAACTTTTTGTTAGCATCTTACTTATAATTATTGGTACACTTTTTATTCTGCTGGCCGGGGTGGGGCTGGTGCGAATGCCCGATTTATTCTTGCGGATGTCGGCCTCAACCAAGGCGGCTACGCTGGGGGTAGGGTGTACGCTGCTGGGCGTGGCTTTCTACTTTGGCGATTTTGCCACCTTCATCCGCGCCGGAGCTATCATTACTTTTTTGCTGCTGACCGCGCCGGTGGCTGCCCATCTGATTGGCCGGGCCGCCTATCAAGATGGCGTGCCGCTGTGGGACAAAACCGAGTTTGACGACTTACGCTGCCATTACAGCCCCGTGTCCAAAACGGGCCAGCAATTAGCATCGGTGGACGTTCCCGCCAGTCATTAGAAAATACAATTTTGGCGACGACGATGAACAATTCTAGCGAACTCCGATTTTATATATATGCGCATCATTCGGAATGAGGAGATTATCGGTTCAAGTCCGATGGGTGGTTCTCGGACAAATTGGACATTGGCTAGAGCGCCTCGCTTACACCGAGGAGGTCACAAGTTCGAGTCTTGTACCGCCCATCTGTTTTTGTCAAACGAAAACAGCACCACTTTTTAAACCTCGACTTTGTCCATTTTTAGGTAGGTTGAAATAGTCTTACGGAGGTGGGTAAG